>NZ_JAIOHK010000012.1 GCF_019913785.1 Altibacter sp. | reverse complement strand
CCCCCTACAGACCCCCCACCTGAATTGCCACTCGATAATGGCATTTTGCTTTTATTGGCAGTCGGTTTGGTGTATGGTTGTTATATGGCAAACAAGAAATTTCAAGCTAATCGTAAGAACGCATAAGCTTTTTCAAGTATTTTCCTATCACATCAAATTCTAAGTTAACAACACTTCCCACATCTAAGGAATTAAAATTAGTGTGTTCGTACGTAAAGGGAATTATGGCCACAGAAAAACTGGTCTCACCCGAATTAACCACCGTTAGGCTCACACCATTTATAGTAATAGAGCCCTTTTCAATAGTAATATTTCCTTGAGAAGCATCGTATTCAAAAGTAATATACCAGCTACCATCAACCTTTTCTATGTTTTTACAAACGGCAGTTTGGTCCACATGCCCTTGCACCAAGTGCCCATCTAGTCGATCTCCTAACTTCATCGCGCGTTCCAAATTGACAATACTGCCAATTTGAAGCGCACTGAGATTTGTTTTCTCAAGTGTTTCTTTAATGGCGGTGACCGTATATACGTCTTTTTTGATATCCACGACCGTAAGACATACGCCGTCATGAGCAACACTCTGATCAATTTTTAATTCTGAAGTAAAGGGGCTTAAAACATCAATATGAAGATTTTCACCCTCTCGAACAAGGGAGCTAATTTCGCCAATTGCTTCAATAATTCCTGTAAACATTAGTTCATTTAGTTACATTTGTAGCACAAAAGTAACAATAAAATAGAGGGGTATCGCAAGAATGAACAAGCAAGATAAGATAGTCGTTGGAATTTCTATTGGAGATTTGAATGGGATAGGAAGTGAAGTGGTTTTGAAAACCTTTGAAGATGTACGAATGCTGGAATTTTGCACTCCGGTATTATTTGCTTCGGTAAAGACCATGTCGTTTTTAAAAAAGGCCTATGAACTTGATATCAGTTTTCACGGGATTGACCAACTGCAGGATGTTCTTCCGAAGAAAATAAATGTCCTAAATGTCTGGAAGGAGCCGGTAGATATTCACTTTGGAACGGAAGATAAAACAATAGGGGCCTATGCTATCAAATCTTTAAAAGCAGCGGTTACTGCGTTAAAGGAGAATATGATTGACGTGTTGGTAACGGCGCCAATCAATAAAGCCAATGTTCAATCGGATACTTTTAATTTCCCCGGACATACGGATTTTTTAGCCAGTGAACTAGAAGGCGAGAGCCTAATGCTAATGATCTCCGAAAATCTTCGGGTGGGCCTACTTACCGATCATGTTGCCGTCAAAGACGTTGCCAAAACAATAACGAGAGAGCTCATAGAAAAAAAGATCAATACGATTCATCGCACCTTAGTGCAAGACTTTGGGATAGAACGTCCAAAGATCGCTGTGTTGGGAATAAATCCGCATCTTGGCGACAATGGGGTTATAGGAGATGAAGACGACACTGTTTTAATCCCTACCTTGGAAAATTTACGAAATAACGGTAAGGTTGTTTACGGGCCCTACGCTGCAGATAGTTTTTTTGGTTCGGGGAATTACAAAAATTTTGACGCGGTGATTGCCTCATACCACGACCAGGGACTCATTCCGTTTAAGACGTTGGCGTTTGGCTCAGGCGTCAACTATACAGCGGGTCTTGACAAGATTAGAACCTCACCAGACCACGGCACAGCCTATGACGTAGCAGGAAAGAATTTGGCCAAACCGGATTCATTTAAAGAGGCCGTGTTTAGTGCGATTCAGATATATAAAACGCGAAATGAATTTGAGGAATATTCAAAAAATCCACTTCAAACGAACAGAAGAAAAAGCTATTCAAAAAAGAAAGAATAATATGATTTGCTATTAAAATAATTTTTTATCTTTGCACCCGCCTTATTCCGAAGGTGAATGCGTAAAATTGGTGTGATAATGAAGGAACTGAAAGAATTTACTATCCCATTTGTGGGATTGAAATTAGGAGAGCATCAGTTTGATTTTAAAATCGGAAAATCGTTCTTTGAGCATTTTGAGTATGACGAATTTAATGATGTTGACATTAAACTCGGCGTATTGCTGAATAAAAAAACAACACTGCTGGAGATTACATTGTCATTTAACGGAATTGTAAATGTCCAATGCGATATAACCAACGAACCCTACGATCAAAGTCTCTCCGGAGACTATCACTTTGTGGTGAAGTTTGGCAACGAATTTAACGATGAGAATGAGGACTTGTTAATACTTCCTCACGGAAGTTACGAAGTGAATATTGAGCAATATGTATATGAATCGATTGTGCTGGCAATGCCATCCAGAAGAATTCATCCCGGGGTGACAGACGGAACATTACAAAGCGACATACTTGCAAAACTTGAAGAATTGAGCCCCAAGGCTATTGAAATTGAGAATACACCAGAAGACGGTGATGAAACAGACCCAAGATGGGACTCATTAAAAAAACTATTAACGGATAAATAATACAGAGTAATGGCACATCCTAAGAGAAAAATCTCGAAAACCAGAAGAGATAAAAGAAGAACACATTACAAAGCCACGGCGCCACAAATAGCAACAGATCCAACAACTGGAGAAGCGCATTTGTACCACAGAGCACATTGGCATGAAGGTAAATTGTACTATCGTGGCCAAGTAGTTATTGATGCTACTGAAGAGGTAGAAGCATAATTATCTATTTTTTAAATACTATAAGACTCTCACATTGTTGTGAGAGTTTTTTTGTTAATTAGAGCCAAAATCCCAAAAACAAGCTAATTTTGGTCTACTTTTGATTAAATTTTAGTAATTTTCACTCTTTTTCAAAGGATTTTGAGCATTTAGCGAATCTAATTCAACTATATGAGTACAATCACAGCAGCAATTACAGCTGTAGGGGGCTATGTACCGGACTACGTTCTCACCAATAAGATTTTGGAGACTATGGTGGACACGAATGACGAGTGGATAACTACGCGTACTGGAATAAAGGAACGGCGAATTTTAAAAGACAAAGACAAGGGCACGTCATATCTGGCGATTCAAGCAGCGAAAGACCTTCTTAAAAAAAGTAATACAGACCCAAAGGATATCGATATGGTAATTATGGCAACCGCCACGCCCGATATGCCTGTTGCGGTAACTGGCGTTTACGTAGCCACCCAGATAGGTGCCGTAAACGCTTTTTCATATGATCTAGTTGCCGCCTGTTCCAGTTTTCTTTTCGGAATGTCAACGGCCGCAAAATATATAGAATCGGGAAGATATAAGAAAGTACTTCTTATAGGTGCCGATAAAATGTCGTCGATTATTGACTATGAAGATAGAGCAACCTGCATTATCTTTGGAGATGGTGGCGGGGCAGTGCTTTTTGAGCCAAACACGGAAGGCCTTGGTGTAAAGGACGAAATTCTACGAACGGATGGTGCGGGTAGACCGCACCTTAAGATAGACGCGGGAGGCTCTATACTACCTGCTTCCGCCGAAACTGTGGCTAACAAGCAGCACTATGTATTTCAGGATGGAAAAACCGTTTTTAAATTTGCTGTCTCCAATATGGCCGACGTAAGCGAAAAGATTATGGTTCGCAATGGCCTTTCGGGAGAAGATGTGCAATGGTTAGTGCCACATCAAGCCAACAAACGAATTATTGATGCAACCGCAAACCGAATGAAGCTTCCAGAAGAGAAAGTGATGATAAACATTCATAAATATGGAAACACCACCTCTGCAACGCTACCGCTTTGCCTTCGAGATTATGAAAAACAATTAAAAAAAGGCGACAACCTTGTCTTTGCCTCCTTTGGAGGCGGATTTACATGGGGAGCGGTATATGTTAAATGGGCCTATAATTCTTAAATAACGAACAAAATCAAATCAAAACACTGATATTATGGATTTAAAAGATATTCAGAACCTAATAAAATTTGTAGCGAAATCGGGCGCCAGCGAAGTTAAATTGGAAACCGAGGATGTAAAGATTACAATAAGAACCGGCGGAGACAGTAAAGGTGAAACTACCTATATTCAGCAAATTCCGTCTATGCCAACGCAGCAGGCGCAGCCAGTTGCACAGGCATCAGCCACTGCTCCAGCTTCGCAGGAAGCTGCGCCAGTAGCAGCTGCCGCAGATGCAAAATATATCACTATTAAATCTCCAATCATAGGCACGTTTTATAGAAAACCGGCACCCGACAAACCCATGTTTGTAGAGGTTGGAAGCCAAATCAATACGGGAGACGTGCTTTGCGTGATTGAAGCGATGAAATTGTTTAATGAGATAGAAAGTGAAGTTTCCGGTAAAATAGTAAAGATACTTGTCGACGATGCTTCTCCTGTAGAATTTGATCAACCTTTGTTTTTGGTAGATCCATCATAACAATTTAAAATTCCAATCCACGAATTCCAAAACTCAATTATTGGAATTTGGCGCTTGGGAATTGAATTTTTAAAAAGAAGCTATGTTTAAAAAAATATTAATAGCCAATAGGGGAGAGATTGCACTTCGTATTATTCGTACGTGTAAGGAAATGGGGATAAAAACCGTTGCGGTATATTCAACGGCCGATGCAGAGAGTTTGCACGTTCGTTTTGCCGATGAAGCCGTTTGTATTGGGCCTCCACCAAGTAGTGAGAGTTACCTCAAGATTTCGAATATAATTGCAGCTGCCGAAATTACCAACGCAGATGCCATTCATCCCGGATATGGATTTTTAGCTGAAAATGCCAAATTTTCAAAGATCTGTGAAGAACATAATATTAAGTTTATTGGCGCCTCCCCCGAAATGATTGAAAAAATGGGCGACAAGGCCACTGCCAAATCGACTATGATCGAGGCAGGTGTTCCTTGTGTTCCCGGAAGTGAAGGGGTTATACCCGATTTCGAAACCTGTAAAAAAGTAGCAAAAGAAACCGGATATCCGGTTATGCTGAAAGCAAGTGCCGGAGGTGGTGGAAAAGGGATGAGAGCGGTTTGGAAAGAAGAAAACCTTCAGGCTGCATGGGAATCGGCGCGACAAGAAAGTAAAGCTGCCTTTGGGAATGATGATATGTATATGGAAAAACTCATTGAAGAGCCGAGGCATATCGAAATCCAAATAGTTGGAGACAGTACCGGTAAGGCATGTCATTTAAGTGAGCGAGATTGTTCTATCCAACGTCGTCATCAAAAATTGACCGAAGAAACTCCGAGTCCGTTTATGACCAAAAAGCTTCGAAACGACATGGGGATGGCGGCAGTTAAGGCTGCAGAATATATTAAATACGAAGGGGCCGGTACGGTAGAGTTCCTGGTGGATAAACACCGAAACTTTTTCTTTATGGAAATGAATACCCGTATTCAGGTGGAACACCCTATTACCGAACAGGTTATCGATTTTGACCTAATTCGCGAACAAATCTTGGTAGCGGCCGGCGTTCCCATTTCAGGAAAACACTATACACCCAACTTGCATTCAATAGAATGTCGTATCAATGCCGAAGATCCCTACAACGACTTTAGACCCTGTCCGGGAAAAATCACCGTTTTACATGCGCCGGGAGGACACGGAGTTCGACTAGATACGCATGTGTATGCAGGTTATGTCATTCCGCCATACTACGATTCCATGATCGCAAAGCTCATTACTACGGCTCAAACACGGGACGAAGCCATTAACAAGATGAAGCGAGCCTTGGACGAATTTGTTATTGAAGGAGTGAAGACCACCATTCCTTTCCATCGCCAATTGATGGATCATCCGGACTATGTAGCCGGTAATTACACCACCGCATTTATGAATACATTTAAAATGCAAGAACCCGAAGACGAATAGTCGTTCGGAAACAGACTTAGAGCACCTAATTTCTAAAAGCAAATCGCTTAGAAGTTCGGTGCTTTTTTGTGACTTTTACCAAACACCTGACAATGAATTTCTCCCATTGGGAAGACGACACTTGGGTACAGCATACTGATTCTACCGTTCTTGGGAAGTAGTATTGTAGGGTTGAATTGTGTGATATCACTTCGGAAAAAATATCTATGAGGGAAAATTGTGAAATTTGCCAAAAAACAACGTATTTCAGCCAAAATCTACAAATCTTGCTTTAAAAACGACCAAAATCATTTCAGTTTTAGTCATTTTGAAAGGTATTTAGATAGAGACAGCAGGTGGAATGCGCTGGCACAAAAAGCTTCAAAAGAGGGGATTTTACACTAAATAATGCAGAAATTGGGTCGATTCCATCAGAAAATGAGCAAATTTCGCCAAAAATGAACAATTTTGTGCAATTTTCAGTAAAAAGGACCATATCGTACAAACTGCTTTGTAAAACAATTTTAAAATTGAAGATTTTATGCCAACACGAATACAAAATCTTGTAACCAAGCTGACAGTTAGAATTAGACATGCGATGGAAGGTGACATGGGTGTAGGCTTTCAAAAGAAGCCTATTGTCAAACAAGTGAAGCCAAATACACACTGTGGGTTGCGTTTGGGAGGTATACGGCCGATTAAGGGTAGTGCCGTTGAACAAGAATTAGCTAAATTAGCAGTAGGATGAAACGGGTATTTCGCTTTTTGTTTAAATTTATCCTGTGGTTTATAGGGCTGAGTGTGCTTTGGGTGCTTCTTTATAAGTTTGTCCCGGTCGCATATACACCATTGATGGCGATTCGTTATTTTAATGCAGATGACAAATATGAAGAGCAACACGATTGGACTCCTATTGAAAATATTTCAGCCAACTTACAACTTGCCGTTATCTGCGCGGAAGACCAAAATTTCTTAAATCATAGTGGTTTTGATAGAAAAGCCATCGAAAAGGCCTATGAAAATAATAAAAAAGGCAAAAGAATAAAGGGAGCGAGTACTATTTCTCAACAAACAGCAAAGAATGTATTTTTATGGCCTGAACGAAGTTGGTTTCGGAAAGGGATGGAAGTTTGGTTTACATTTCTGATAGAAACCTTGTGGAGCAAAGAACGTATTTTAGAAGTATATCTCAACAGCATCGAAATGGGGAACGGGGTATATGGCGCTGAAGCTGCGTCAAATTATTGGTTCCACAAGTCCGCCAAAAACCTAAGCCGAGAGCAGGCAGCCGCGATTGCCGCGATATTGCCCAATCCGCGAAAATATAAAGCACAGCCACGGTCAAATTATATTGAGGGGCGAAAGAATTGGATTTCGAGACAAATGTCGAATTATGGACCTTTTACATTAGAAAAGAAGAAAGAATGATCGTTAAAGAACTAAAAGCAGCCTTATTGGAGCAATGCTCCCTGGTTGTGACAAAGCGATTTCAGAAAATAAAGCAAACTATTTCCGATATCGAAGAATCCTTACTCGAAGAAACGAGTAGTAGTGCCGGAGATAAACACGAAACGGGACGAGCCATGTTGCAAATTGATCGCGAAAACGCAGGAAAACAATTGCAAGAGGTAGAAAATATTCAATCTATTTTAAAGAGAATAGATGTTAGTACCTCATCGGATTACGCCCGTTTAGGAAGCTTGGTCTATACCAATAGAGGCGCTTACTTTATTGGAATTTCTGTTGGACAAGTTACCATCGGAAAAACAAACTATATCTGTGTTGCTTTGCAGTCGCCCATTGGCAGTCAATTATCCGGAAAGAAAAAGGGGGACTCCTTTTCTTTCAACAATATTGAATACGTAATTACGCAAGTAGCTTAATGGATCATCAATATGGCGTAGCAATCTCTACTCACTCCTATTTGACCACCTAGCGTAGTACTATTGCATGAATATTCAAAGTTATAAACCCCATATGGAAGGTCATGAATAGTCACCGAATTGGCTTGATCACATCCAACTTCCCCTGTATTTACAGCGCTTCCAGACAATTGCGCATTGGCAACTACGCCACCACTTGAATCAAAAATATTGATATAGATAACACTACAAGGAAAAACCTCTTCAATATAGAATACAAGATCTCCTAAATCTTCGGCGGGCTCATCATCGCCACCGTCATTACTTTTACTACATGCAAGCACAACTAGAGCTAGGACGAGAAACGAAAGAATCTTTTTTAAATACATAGGATTATAATTTTTGAGTTTCTCAAATATATTTAGACCTATGCCAAGGATGTCTTATATAATGCGGTTCGTTCATTTATTGGACGAAGTTTGGAAAAATCAAGAGGAAAATGTGTTTTTGTCCTTCACTGTTATGGCGGAACCTTCTGCGAGTAAAATCGAAATCGGTTTTTCACGATTCAAGAACTCAAAATCCAAACCGTAATTCGCCTGAAAATCTATATGTGAAGAGTACTCTATTACTTCGTGCTGTAACCACCTTGGGTGCGTTACCTCATACTCGTTCGTTTTCTTTTCTGAAACTTTTGCGTAGCCCCAGTAATGTTCGGTAATGAATTCGGCCTCACTTCCTTCTTCAATAACAGAAGGTTGTTTATTGGCGATTACCTTTATGAATTGCCACCCTCCCGATAGCCGCCATTGGTATTCCACCGAAATGAATGACGAATCCCCACTCCAAAGGTGTTTCATAGGAAGGGTTTGGTAGTTTTCTTTATAAACAGTGTTTGCTACAAATGTAATGGCCGGCTTCGGTACTATTTCCTTTATAAAAACAACACCGCGTCTCCATTGGCCATCGATTTTCCGACGTACATAGAATCGAAGATTTACTTCTTCAAAGGTGGTATGGTATGGAATTCTAATGCCTAAGAGTCGCGTATTCACGAATAGAAAACCTACCACACTAACATAGCACTTGCCATTCCATAGATCCAATTCGGTTCCAAAAGGGAGGTATTTCTCCAATACAGAAGGCGGCATTTCGTAATTTACGAGGATAAGGTTTTTCCATTCGGCAGTTAAGAAAGGCATAAAGGTCAGATTTTTGGCAAATAATCATTTGGTATGGGCCTGTCAGGGGCCTCTTGCATCCAGTAAATGTTAACAATCCACCATCGCTCCCCATCGTTGAGCAGTTGTATGCTGTTAATACCTCTCATAAAAGGTACCGTTTCTGTTTGAGAATGAAAAGATTGGTAGGTGCTGAATACGTGTGTTATATTACCAAATGTCTGTGTTACACGGTGAATTTCGGTTTCAAAAAAGCCGTTTTCGATCAACCAACTATCGGCAGTCTTAATATATTCATCGGGCGACATATATCGCGCAACAAAAGCACCTTCTTTGTTCTTTACTGTGGGGATCAACTTGGCCTCAGCGGTAAACAAATAGCGGAAGAGCTCCCAGTTTCGGGCTTCGCCTTTTTCTCCCGAAATGACCCCATACAATGTTTCGATGGTACCATCAAGTGTTTTCACCTTGTCGAGATATGTTGCTGAAGCATCTTGAGCAGTAGCTGTAATTCCGCCTGTTAATATGATGAGTAAAATGATTTTTTTCATTTTCGCTGTAGTTGAATTACCGTTCCTCGCTTTATGACTTCTGAATGAGTAAAAAACACGTTTTTGCCCTTCCAATGACCTAAAATCAGGTAAAAACCACCTTTAAAGTACGATTTTTTGACCGAAACCTGAAGATTTGTCTTCTTTTTTGTGACTTCCAATTGGTGCGGAAAAAGAATGCATTCTTCAGAAGTATTCGTTGTGCTGAAAAGGCTTAGAGGAAGCAGGTTCATTTCTCCAAAAAAACTGGCCTGATATTCGGTGGAAACATTTTTATAGACATCTTCAGGTTTTCCCGATGTTTCTATCGTTCCATTTTTCAGCATAATAATTTCATCGGCATAGGACAACGCTTCATCACTGTCGTGTGTAGCCGTAATACAGGTGATGTTGTTCTCTTTCAGATATTCATACAAATTCCGCTTTAATTTATTTTTTCTGAAACTATCTATATGGCTAAACGGTTCATCAAGCAACAGCAATTCGGGTTCGTTTGCCAAGGCTTTCGCCAGAGCCACTCGCTGCTTTTGACCACCACTGAGGTGTTTTACCATGGTTTCTGAAGCATCCTCCAAATCAACTACCTTTAACAGTTCGGCCACGCGAACCGCATCGGCCTTACTGTCTTGACGCGAAAGATAGGTTGCAATGTTTTCCGAAACACTTATAAAAGGCATCACATTGAATTCCTGGGCGACCAATTTTATAAAAGGCTCACCCGGAATAAGCGTATGTGTTGGTCCCATGAGTTGCTTTTTATTCCAGTGGATTGTCCCGTGTTCTAAGTGAAGCAGCCCATAGATAAGATGCAGTAGTGTAGACTTACCACAACCGCTCTCCCCTAAAAGCACCAAATGATCTCCTTGTTGCAGTGTGAATGAGATATTTTGTAGAATTTCTCTCTCGGAATAGGCAAAGGATTCGATTGATATGTTTAGCATACAAAATGTGCTATTCCTTTGTCACAGATTCGATACTTTCCGGAAGTTCCCGATAGCCCATATTGTACAAGGTAAACCCGAAAATATCGGCGTACTGTTCGATAGTCTTACTAACCGGAGTACCAGCGCCATGACCGGCATCGGTCTCAATTCGGATCAACACCGGATTGTCACCAGCCTGTTTTGCCTGCAGTTCGGCGGCATATTTAAAACTATGTGCAGGAACAACACGGTCATCATGATCTCCCGTAGTCACTAAGGTTGCCGGATAGGCCACCCCTTGCTTTACATTGTGAACCGGAGAATAACCTTTTAAATAATCGAACATTTCTTTGGAGTCCTCAGCAGTGCCATAGTCATAGGCCCAACCGGCTCCGGCGGTAAAAGTGTGGTAGCGCAACATATCCATAACGCCTACGGCTGGAAGTGCCACTTTCATAAGATTGGGACGCTGTGTCATAGTCGCCCCCACCAACAAACCTCCGTTGGATCCTCCACGAATGGCCAAATAATCACTAGAGGTATACTTATTATCGATAAGGTATTCGGCTGCAGCAATAAAATCGTCAAATACATTTTGTTTCTGCATTTGGGTACCCGCCTTATGCCATTCTTTGCCATACTCACCACCACCTCGTAAGTTGGGGACCGCATAGATCCCTCCTTGTTCCATCCAAACAGCATTGGTAATACTAAAACTAGGTGTTAAGCTAATGTTGAAGCCTCCATAACCGTATAAAATAGTTGGGTTTTTACCGTTGAGTTTGATGCCTTTTTTATGGGTAATGATCATGGGGACCTTAGTTCCATCTTTTGAGGTATAAAAAACCTGCACACTTACATAATCATCCGGATTGAAATCGATCTTCGGTTTTTTATATAATTCGGAAGTACCTTCAGCAATATTATATTTATAGATACTTCCCGGAGTCACATAGTTGGTAAACGAGTAATACAATTCTTTTTCTTCTTTTTTTGCACCAAAACCTCCGGCGCTCCCAACTCCCGGAAGTTGCACCTCACGGATCATCTTTCCAGTATAATCGTATTGGAGTACGGTTGAAACCGCATCGACCATATATTCGGCAAAGAAATAACCACCACCGGTGGAGGGGCTTAATACGTGTTTTGTTTCAGGAATAAAATCCACCCAATTTTCCGGCGTAGGATTGGCGGCATCTGCCGTCACTACCTTTTTATTTGGAGCATTTAAATTGGTGCTTAAATAAAGTTTTGAACCTACATTTTCAATCACAAAGGTGTCGCTGTCTGTATGATCTAATACTGTTATGAACTGGCTATTGGGGTTTGTCAAATCTTTTATGTACAACTTGTTTCCGGAAGTTGATATTTTGGCAGAAATAACCAAATACCTATTATCTTCGGTTACATATCCATTTACATAACGGTGCTTTTCTTCTTCTGTCCCTCCAAAAACCAACTGATCGTCCTTTTGTGTAGTTCCCAGCTTATGATAGAACAACTTATGCTGGTCTGTCTTGGCCGATAATTCACTGCCTTCAGGTTTGTCGTAACTTGAATAGTAAAAGCCTTCATTGCCCTTCCAAGAGATACCACTAAATTTCACATCGACAATGGTGTCTTCCGTAACTTTTTTGGTTTCAACGTCCATGACCAATACTTTTCGCCAGTCGCTGCCACCTTCCGAAATACTATAAGCGGCAGTTTTGCCATCATCTGAAAAGCTCAATCCTCCTAGAGAAACCGTTCCGTCTTCCTTAAAGGTGTTCGGATCTAGAAACACCTGAGCGGTAGCAGGGTCTTCCGAAGTTTTATACCGGTAAATCACATATTGATTCTGAAGCCCGTTATTCTTATAAAAATAGGTATAATCTCCTTCCTTAAATGGCGCCCCCACTTTTTCATAATTCCATAAATTGGAGAGACGCTTCTTTAATGCTTCTCGAAATGGAATCTTTTCCAAGTACCCAAAACTCACTTTATTTTGGGCTTTAACCCATGCTTCGGTTTTGGCACTTCTATCGTCTTCCAACCACCGATACGGGTCTTCTACAGCTGTTCCAAAATAATTATCTACAGTTTCATCTTTGTCGGTTGGAGGATAGGTCACGGCAATCGTTTCGGTTTTTGTTTTTTGTGCCGTTGCAGAAAGGGCAAGTGCAAAAAAAACAGGTATGAGTAACTTTTTCATAGTTCGGAAATATTTATAGCGGTAAAAGTAATAAAAACTAGCCTTTCAAAGTGGTCTATCCCGCGAAGGACTTCAGAAAAGATCGCAGCTATTTTTCAATACTGAAACAGGGGCCGATACGCTTTCCAATATTTAAAAATGAGGATTGTATTTAGCACCGCAATTATTATAGCGATATACGCATCTGAAACATTTAAAAATAAATGAAATAACAATATGTTCAATGAAATTGGCACCAATACCAAAAGGGCAAACGGCACCCACTTATTTAGTAATAAAAGCAAGCCTACACCGATCTCTAAAACAGCAATCAAATAGAAGACGTAACCGGAGGTTTTTAGGGATTCGATAAAATTAGCCGCAGCTGTGGGCATTTCAAATAAATTCATAAAATCGAAAAACTTGTTTAACCCAAAGATGATAAGGGCTAGTCCGAGAAGCATACGAAGGATTTTAGTAAAATTTGAATTCATACGGATGGTATTTAGCGTTAAACAATTAAATATAAGCAAAATAAAAACACGTATTCCTGTTAAAGATTAGGTGTTTTTAAAAGTTATCAAAGTAAGGCAAACGCCTATACCATATTGTTCTCTACAAGATATTCTGCAATCTGGATGGCGTTGGTTGCAGCTCCTTTTCGCAAATTGTCACTCACAATCCACATATTTAGCGTATTGGGCTGGGTTTCATCACGTCTAATACGCCCTACAAATACGTCGTCCTTGTCGTGGGCGTACATTGGCATTGGGTAGGTATTTGTTTCGGGATTGTCCTGAACAGTTATTCCCGGGACTTCATGCAGTATTCTTCGCACCTCATTCAGTTCGAAATCAGTATGAAACTCAACATTAACCGCCTCACTATGACCTCCTGCTGTGGGAATTCGGACTGCAGTTGCCGTTACCGAAAAAGTACGGTCATCCAATATCTTTTGCGGCTCTCTTGCCAATTTCATTTCTTCCTTGGTGTAGCCATTTGCTTCAAAAACATCGCAATGGGGGAGTGCGTTTTTATGAATAGGATAGGGGTAGGCCATTTCTCCAGAAATTCCCTTTATTTCATTTTCCAGTTGTTGGACGGCCTTGCTTCCGGTTCCTGAAACCGATTGATAGGTGGAAACAACCACTCGTTTCATTTTGTATTTTTTATGAAGGGGTGCCAGTGCCATAACCATTTGAATGGTAGAACAATTGGGATTGGCAATAATCTTGTCGGTTTTGGAAAGCGCGCTGGCATTTATTTCCGGGACCACCAGTTTTTTAGTGGGATCCATACGCCAGGCGGAAGAATTATCGATAACCGTTGTGCCCACCTCTGCAAACTTAGGCGCCCACTCCAGTGAAATATCACCTCCTGCCGAAAAGATAGCAATATCCGGTTTTGCAGCAACAGCATCCGACATGCTTATTATTTTATAGGCCTTACCCTTAAAGGAAACTTCGCTTCCAACCGATTTTTCCGAAGCTACCGCTATCAATTCAGTAATAGGGAAGTTTCGCTCTTCCAGTAATTTAATCATGACAGTGCCAACCATTCCGGTAGCACCAACCACCGCTACTCTCATACAAGTTTTATTTAGACCTCAAAAGTAAGTGTTCGAATGTAAATTTTTCCAAATAAAAACAAAAAAATACCCTTCTAAGCAGACTACTTAGAAGGGTTTGGTTAAGAATATATAGTGCAGCGGTATCGCTACGTTTCGGTTACTTCTTTCTTAGTTCGTCACGAATTTCGGCAAGTAGATCTTCCGCAGTTGGACCAGCAGGAGCTGCAGGAGCCTCTTCTTTCGGCTTTTTCGTCTTGTTATATGCTTTAACAATCATAAACAATACAAAACCAACAATAATCAAATTAATTAGGGCATTTACCCATTTCCCCCACATAATGGCATTTTCGGGAGTAGCAACGGTGCCATCAGCGGCGACAACAGCCTCTGCAAGCACTATTTTTAGTTCTGAAAAATCAACACCTCCAGTAAAATGACCCACTATGGGCATCATGATATCGGTTACAAATCCGTTTACGGCCAGACCAACAGCGCCGGCCAATAGTACCGCAACTGCTAAATCAATAACATTGCCGGTCATAATGAAATTCTTGAATTCTTTTAACATTTTTTTGATGGGTTTTAAGAGTTAATAGCTACGAAGTTAATTAAAAAGAACAGAAGTGCAGAACTAGTATGCAAGCATACTATTATTTTCGACAAATTACTCGTTTTATTCGTTGAGAGACCGCCGTGAGTAATTCGTATGGTATCGATTGAATGGCAAGGGCTAATTCTTCTGCGGTTGGATTTTCACCAAATACTTCGACCTCATCCCCTTCTTCACAGTCTATGTTTGTAACATCCACCATGATCATATCCATACAAACATTTCCAACAATGGGTGCTTTTTTGCCATGAATGGTCACCCAACCTACTCCTTTCCCAAAGGCACGACTTATTCCATCGGCATGTCCAATAGGGAGGGTTGCAGTCCTGGTCCTAGATTTAGCATTAAAGCCCATATTGTATCCTACATTTTCACCCGCTTCGATGGTATGAATTTGAGAAATTACCGTTTTAAGCGTCGCGACGGGCTTTAGAAATTGATTCTCCCTAGGATCATTTCCAAAACCATAGAGGCCTATCCCCGTACGCACCATATCGAACTGTGCTTCAGGAAAGTTAATGATGCCCGAAGTGTTGACAGTATGTAACAAGGTTTGATAACCCAGGGCGTTCGTCAATGTAGTTGAAATACTTCGGAAGGCCTCAATTTGTCGCAGCGTAAACTCACGTTGTGCCGCATCTTCACTGGCTGCCAAATGCGAAAACACGGAGCGCACTTTTACACTTTTGGTTTCTGCAAGCATTTCAGCAATAAAAGAAATATCTTCAGATTTAAACCCAAGACGGTTTAGTCCGGTGTTGATCTTTAAATGAATTGGATACTCCTTTTGGCTTTTGGCTTCGGCGTATGCTATAAAGTCGTGTAACATTTTGCGAGAGTAGATACTAGGTTCTAGACAGCTATTTACAATTAAATCGAAATTCGTCGGGAGTGGGTGCAGCACAAGGATAGGAATTTGGATTCCGGCGTTGCGGAGGGTCGCACCTTCGCCCGCATAGGCCACGGCGAAATAGGTGACTCCACAATGAACCAATTCTTTGGCCACGGCCACCGCATCACTACCATAGCCAAACGCTTTTACAACAGCCATCACCTTGGTGTTCTTTTTAATTTTTGAAGTGAGATATTTGTAATTATCCCCTAAGGCATTAAGGTCTATTTCCAGAAGGGTTTCATTCGCTTTCGGCATGCTTATGATTGCTTTTTAGAGGAAATTTCTTCGGCGTCCTTTACCTCTAACTTATTAACTTTTTCTCTAAGCATTGCCTTAAAATAGGCTGCTCTGCTCAGCGGTTCATATTCGTCGGTTTCCCCTAGCAGAACGAGATCGTCGCTTTTTGCTTTTCGAAAGCTGTAATGGGCTAGGTTTCCGGTACGGGTGCAAATGGCATGTACTTTCGTGACATACTCAGCAGTAGCCATAAGCGCAGGCATGGGACCAAAAGGATTTCCTTTAAAATCCATGTCAAGACCCGCAACAATTACACGAACACCGCGATTGGCCAAATCATTACAGACTTTTACAATCTCATCATCAAAGAATTGTGCTTCGTCAATCCCAACCACATCGCAATTATCGGCCAAAATAGGAATATTGGCAGCAGCGGGGACAGGTGTAGAGCGAATCTCGTTACTGTCGTGAGAAACCACCTTGTCTTCATGATAGCGATTATCGATATTGGGTTTGAATATTTCTACGCGTTGCCGTGCAAATTTTGCGCGTTTCAGTCGCCGAATAAGTTCTTCTGTCTTACCCGAAAACATGGAGCCACAGATCACCTCGATCCATCCAAACTGCTCTTTTTGATTTACCGTATTCTCGAGAAACATATATAGATTTTAAACGAAACCTCCTTATCTTTCAACACTACTTTTTGTTATAAACACAAGAAAACAGAAATAGTTGACGTTTACATAAAGGATGCGTAAATTTATAAAAACAAAATTCAGAATTCAGATTATAATTTCAAAAGTTATAAAATGAATTGCGAATTGCTTGACCATAGTAAGGACTTTTGTTTCTGAAGATACATTGTCCCTCAAAGAAAAATTATAAAACGATGAAAAAGAAACTTCGCGCCAACATAAAGTACTTGGCAGCACAACTCATTTCCGAAGAGCAGGTGCTAACGACAAGTGCATTAAAAGAAAAAGCTCGAATCCTGTACGAGCAACTCACCCTGTTAGATTATTTCGAATCTCAAATCGAAGATGAAAAGGAGGCTTCCATATCGCAGGCCTTAGACTCGAAGAGTTTTCGTGAAGAAAACTGGTTTAAAGAACCTGAGCCTGTGCCACAGCCTGAAAACAAAGAAGAACTCATTGAGCCATTAATGGAAAAGATCAAAGATATCGTAGCTCAGATGCCGGAGGAATCAGAACAGCTAGACGCCTTGTTGGAGGAAGTGATTCCCCAGCCCAAATACGTAAAAAACGATTTAGAGGAATTTGCGGCCACGTATCAAACAACCCCCACTTTCGAGCGAAAAGAACCGTCAAAGGGAGGAGAGATTCCAAAAATAACGCATCAACTAATCCCGGACATTGGTACTCCCGATCAAAAGCCAAAATCGTTGAACGATGCTGTTACGAAGGGATTGCAAATAGGACTCAATGACCGTCTGGCCTTTATAAAACATTTATTCGATGGAAAGACTGAGGACTATGCACGGGTGCTTTCTCAATTAAGTACCCTAAAATCGTATGAAGAAGCAGCCACCTTTATAAAGGGAAAGATAAAACCCGACTACAACAATTGGCTGGAAAAAGAAGAATTTGCCGATCGGTTTATGAATATCGTAGAGAAAAGCTTCAATTAACAAATGGGGAAACTTTACCTTGTCCCAACACCTATCGGTAACTTAAAGGACATGACCTTTCGGGCGGTTGAGGTATTGCAGCAGGTAGATCTTATCCTAGCCGAAGATACGCGCACCAGTGGAAAATTATTGAAGCATTTCGATATTACTACTCAGATGCATTCCCACCACATGCACAACGAACATAAAACAACAGAGGGAATTGTTAAACGTATTCAAGCCGGTGAAACTATTGCCCTAATCAGTGATGCGGGAACACCCGCCATTAGTGACCCGGGCTTTTTATTGACCCGAGCCTGTGTAGAAGCAGGGATTGAAGTAGATTGTCTTCCCGGACCAACTGCCTTTGTCCCTGCACTAGTAAATAGCGGACTTCCAAACGACAGATTTGTATTTGAAGGATTTTTACCTGTAAAGAAGGGGCGACAAACCAGACTACAATTGTTGGCTAAAGAAACCAGAACGATGATCTTTTACGAATCACCACATAAATTGCTGAAGACGCTGGCTCAGTTTGTGGAATTTTTTGGTGAAGACCGAAGTATTTCCGTTTCTCGGGAATTGAGCAAATTACATGAAGAAACTATCCGAGGAACCATTTCCGAAGTGCTGGCTCATTTTACTACGAAGCCGCCCAAAGGGGAAATTGTCGTGGTCTTGGCCGGGAAAAAACAATGAAAACCTTACTAAAGAACATACGAGCATGTGAAATTTGCAAGGCGTATTTACCCCTAGGACCACGTCCTATTGTGGCAGCTCATCCCGAGGCTAAGCTTGTTATCATTGGGCAGGCTCCGGGGATCAAAGTTCATAAAACGGGCATTCCTTGGGACGACCCAAGCGGCAATCAATTGCGAAAGTGGTTGGGCGTTTCCAACGACGATTTTTACAATCCTGCTAAGATCGCGCTAGTCCCTATGGGGTTTTGTTATCCGGGGAAGGGGAAAAGCGGCGATCTACCACCCCGTCCCGAATGTGCGCCACAGTGGCATCATGCGCTGCTTTCAAAAATGCCCAACCTACAATTGACGCTTTTAATAGGAATGTATGCACAGCAATATTACTTAAAGCAGCATGCCAAAAACACACTTACTGAAACCGTAAAACACTATAAAGATTACCTCCCAGATTATTTACCCTTACCACATCCATCGCCTAGAAATCGGTTTTGGCTTTCGAAGAATCCGTGGTTTGAAGAGGAAGTAGTTTCGGCATTACAGAAACGTATTCAATTCATTTTATAACTTTCGTCTCCCATCATACATGCTTCCCTTTATTCCACCCATGTTTCCCTAAATATTGCGTGCCACTTTCCACAGCACCTTCCTCGATGGAGGTTCCCATGGAATCGTTCCATCGGTTTAAATAACCAAAGAGGGAAATTACACCTAACATTTCTACAATGTCACCCTCGTTCCAATGTTGATAGAGGCGGGTTTTAATGTCTTCAGTAACAGCATTGGGCACCTGTGATGCCGCCAACGAAAAATCCAAAGCGGCACGTTCGGCTTCGTTAAAGGCCGGGTGAGTTCGGTACTCCCAGATATTGTCTAGTTGCTCCTGTTCGGCACCATATCGCTCTGCGGCGCGTATGGCATGCGCCTGACAATAACGGCAGCCGGTGGCATTGCTGCTCACCCAGGCGATCATTCGCTTCAGGGCGGAAGTCACATTTCCTTCATTTGCCATGACGGCCTTATTCAAATTGATAAAGGCCTTGCTGATGGCAGGGCGGCGTTGCATGGTTAATACGCTGTTGGGGCAGAACCCAAGTGTTTCGTTAAAAAATTCGGCGAGCTTTTTGGTTTCAAGATCGTGATCTGCGGATAAGGGAGTGACTAGCGGCATGGAATTTAGTTTTTGTGATGTTTCGAAAATACGAATTCCGAAAGTCAATCACTAAAAACAGCTAATTTTTAATGAGCCGGATGGTGTGATTTAAAGCTTTCAGAAAATACATACCGCTTTGTGCCATTGAAAGGTTAATTTGAGTATGCGCACCCTCCAAAGTTCCATTTTGAATAATTTTTCTTGAAATATCACTCACCTGATAAGGGATAGTTTCAAAATCGGTTAAAGTATGGGATAGATTGAAAATGCCTTCGGAAGGGTTTGGAAACACTTTGAAACCATAAGAAGAAAAATCATCTACACCTAGAACATCGTTGTTATAGCGCGCTAGGAAGACGTCTTCGGAGCCATTATACCACCAGGTAGCACCCACCCCTAATATTTTACCGTCTTCTTGAATAATGGTATCGAAGTCGTAAAATTCCAAAATATTGCTATCATCAAATGAAGAATCCGGAAAGCCATCTGAGAAATAACGATGTAATTTATACACCGATCCCTCAAAACAATCGGGTAAAACTCCTTGAACCAGCAACCTCCCATTCTGCTGATTGAATATTTTCTTGATTATATAATTTCCGGCAGAGAGCAAAACAATTCCGTTATTTCCAAAAGAAGGATCCAACATTCCGGTTGCTGAATAACGTGATAAAAAAGGTTGAAATATTGGGATTGAGTTTCCTTCGCAGGTGCCAAAACTCCCGCCAATTACAATTTTCCCATTTGATGTTATATCAAACCCTGCACTCATAAAATCATCACTGGAGACCATTTCATAATTGTGGACGGCGAAACCATTATCGCCGAAACCTGTTTCCAAATACCCAGTTGATAAGAATTTGATTAATAAAGTTTGCGTAAAATTTTCAAGATCTCTGGTTCCAAGTACCATAAAGGTATTGTTATCAAGATTTTTAAGTTGTTTGAGGGAAAAAAATCCATCAGGATTAGCGGAAGTTGCGTAACCACTATCTCCATAATTTAAATCTAAAGTCCCATCGGACATGTAGTGTGCAAATGTTATAGAAGTATCATTATTAGTCAAACCTGCCAATAATAAAGAATCGTCATTTAGTACCAACATCTCGCTCACAACCCAGTCCTGTTGACTTATGGTTAAAATACCATTTGTGGCAAATGCTGAATCAAGATCACCTGACGCCAAATAACGAACTGCGATAAAATTCCTATTGGGAGAATTGCCAATTATTCCATGCGCAATGATTTTTCCATCACTCTGAAAAGCGACTCCTTCATAACGATTGTAGCCGTCGCCATAATCTGTAAAAACCATACCATTTGTCCCAAATGAATTGTCGATATCACCATTCGATAAGAATCGAAGAACCAATGGTTCTGTTCCCTGTACCGAATGAGTAGAAGCGCCCACCACTACCAATCTGCCATTATCTTGCTCAGCCACCGTATATCCAAAATCGGACTCTACGTTAAAATTAGTGACTACTATACCGTTATCTCCAAATGAAGTGTCTAAAGTCCCGTCTTGAGAAAATAACAAGGAAGGGAGGAGAATCAAAACAATGATAGGCCAAGAATATTTAGTATTCATAACTTGTTGTTTAAACCAATCGAAACCATCTAAGGGTCTTTCCTTTAGGAATTTTACAGGTTAGGAGTAACTAAAATACGCAATAATCTTTTCCGGAACATGAAAAGGAACAGTATTAATTCCAAAATAGTTGTATTTTTATCCTTCGCTCCCCAATTAATCCTTTCAAGAATACATGCGCTGGACAGTACAACCAAAACCCCCTTCTCAAAAAGTTGAGGACCTTGCGACTGCATTAGGGGTTGAAAACACAATTGCTATTTTATTATTACAACGAGGTATCGGATCTTTTGAAGCGGCCAAGAAATTCTTTCGTCCAAGTCTTGATGATTTGCACGATCCATTTTTAATGAAGGACATGGACAGAGCCGTGGCGCGAATTGAAAAAGCCATAGCCGCTAAAGAGAACATCTTAGTTTATGGAGATTACGATGTCGATGGAACAACGAGCGTGGCCTTGCTTTCTTCTTATTTAACATCGTATTACCCAAATGTGGCAACGTACATACCCGATCGATATGACGAGGGTTATGGAATTTCCTATAAAGGAATTGACTTTGCCTCCGACAATGATTTTTCACTCATCATCGCACTGGATTGTGGTATAAAAGCGATAGAAAAAGTGGCCTATGCTTCCGAAAAAGGAATCGATTTTATCATTTGCGATCACCATCGACCAGGATCCGAGTTGCCTAAGGCAGTGGCCGTATTGGACCCCAAACGGGATGACTGTCTCTATCCCTATAAAGAACTCTGCGGTTGTGGTGTAGGTTTTAAACTCATTCAGGCCTTGTCGGTAAAAAGAGGATTGACCATAGACGACCTATTGCTTTATCTCGACCTAGTCGCAACAGCAATCGGGGCCGATATCGTGCCCATTACGGGCGAAAATAGAATTCTGGCACATTATGGATTGAAAGTTATTAATTCAAATCCGCGAACAGGGATAAAAGCCATTCTGAAGCAGGTAAAAAAGGAAACCCTTACCATTACCGATGTGGTCTTTATCATCGCTCCGCGTATCAATGCTGCGGGCCGTATGAAACACGGGAATCATGCCGTGCGTTTACTTACAGAAACCGATATGGATAAAGCAATGCTTTGGGCAGAAGAGATTGAACAATTTAATACGGATAGGAAGGAGGCGGATCAACAAATCACCGAGGAAGCACTTCAAAAAATTATTGAGCATAAAGAAGAGAACCGAATGACCACGGTGGTTTATGATGAAAATTGGCATAAGGGAGTGATAGGTATTGTTGCTTCCCGACTTACAGAAACTTACTATCGTCCTACCCTGGTCTTTACGAAAAGTGGTGAGAAGTTGGCCGCTTCGGCGCGTTCTGTGCGGGATTTCGATGTGTATAATGCTTTAGAAGCCTGCGCAGAATATATCGAGCAATTTGGCGGACATAAATACGCGGCTGGACTTACCTTGTTGGAAGATGATTTTGAAAAATTTAAAGCGGAGTTTGAAAAGGTAGTTTCTGAAACCATAGATCCCAAGCTTTTGATCCCGGAAATAAAAATTGACGCCGAAATTAATTTGAAGGATATAAGCCCGAAATTTTATCGGATACTGAAGCAATTTGCTCCTTTTGGTCCCGGAAATATGGCCCCGGTCTTTATGACGCAACACTTGAAGGATACCGGCTGGGGAAAGGCGGTAGGGGAAGATAAAACGCATTTACGACTCGTCGTGCAACAGGGGAATTCACCCACGTTTACCTGTATCGGCTTCGGAATGGCCGACAAACAAGAAATCGCCTGTAGTGGGAAACCGTTTAAAGCGGCTTATGTGATTGACGAAAACGAATGGCAGGGGAATGTGAGTCTTCAGTTTCGGCTAAAAGATATTAGGGTGTGAAGCTCTTGAGTTCAAATTTTTCTCCATCGAAGACCCCATAGGTGTAATGCGAGATCCAATCCCCCAAATTGAAGTAGGTCGAATTTTCACCCACTTTAATTTCCATAGGTAAATGCCGGTGGCCAAAGATAAAATAGTCATAGTGCTTGGTCTCTAGTTTGCGCTTGGCGTATTGTGCGAGCCACTCATTGTCATCGCCTAGGAATTTTTTATCATCATCTCCCGAAATCAATTTATTCTTCACGGAAAGGTATTGTGCCAACCGCATACCCAATTCGGGATGAAACCATCGGAAACACCACCTGAAAAACGGATTGGTAAAGACCTTTTTCATGCGCTTGTAGCCTTTATCTCCCGGGCCTTTTCCATCACCATGGCCAATAAAAAATGTCTTGCCGTTAAAGGTGAATTCTTTGGAATCTCGATAGGTTGGTATGTGTAGTTCTTTTTCGAAATAGTCACGCATCCATAGATCGTGATTCCCTACAAAAAAATAGATTGGAATACCACTGTCGCTTAGTTCTGCGAGTTTCCCCAGAACTCGGACAAAGCCTTTGGGCACCACTGTTTTATACTCGAACCAAAAATCGAAAAGATCGCCCAACAAAAAGATTGCTGCTGCGTCTTCCTTCACTGTATCGAGCCATTTCACAAATTTCTTTTCACGCGGAAGACTTTCGGCAGCCGAAGGGGCGCCGAGGTGATTATCGCTGGAGAAATAAATCTTTTTTCCTTGCGGGATTTGCATTGCGTAAAGATAACTAAAAAGGAAACATCAGTTTCAACTCCAACGAAGAGGATTAATTTTCAGAAGCATACCATTCGGCATAACTGGTAGCCGTTTCTTGTAACCTTAAAGAATGTAACCAGATGTTATTTGGAAGTCGGGCCTTGATTTTTTCAGCAAAATCAATTACCATCATTTCACTGGTAGGTTGATAATTCACCAATAATACATTATGCCCACGGTCTGCGAGCTCCTTAGCCAATTCTACGTGTGGGGTGTTTTTATTGAAGACCGTGGCATGATCAAACACATCCACGATTTCTTCTTTTACTATTTTTTTTAGGTCGCTGAAATCAATAACCATCCCATATTTTACATGCGATGTATCGCTTATTGGTTCCCCAAAGACCGTTACCGACAGACGGTAGCTATGTCCGTGGACATTTCGGCACTTCCCGTCATAACCGTACAGGGCGTGTCCCGTTTCAAAAGAAAATTGCTTGGTAATGCGAATATTGCTCATACATTTTTATTGGGGTATAAAGATACGGTATTTGTAAAAGTGATAAAACTTCAGAGCGATTAAGTGCTGGGTGAAGCTTTAAATGGAGACCACTAGCGTTTCTTTATTTTTTTATAGATAAACACAATAATTAGTACAATTCCAAGGATAAGAAAGAGGCCGGTTCCACTTAAAAAACGCAAAAAATCCATCGTTTAATTTTTTGAGTAAATGTATTTATTTTTCTACTAATGGGATGTATTTTCTCCAGAATTTGACTACGAGTGCCACCGCGCGATAGCCTATCCAGACTAGAATGGCCGCCCAAATACCGATGAGCCCCCAACCCATATATTTAGAGAGATACAATATAGGAATAAAGCCTAATATGGTGGCGCCCAGCAAGACATTCCGCAGATAGCTCATTTCACCCAAGCCCTTAAATAGCGCATCCAATGTAAAGGCAATGGCGTTGAATGGCTGACTTAATAGCACCATAAAGAACATGCCGTAGAAAATGGTAAGCACTTCAGGGTCTTTGTTGAATAACAGTCCGAGGGGTTTATAAAAGATCAAACCGACAACAATTAAAAACAAAGCTACTCCCAAATTGTATACATTTACTTTTTTGGTGAGCTTCCATAGGTTTGTATAATCTTTGGCTCCCAATAATTTTCCCCCCAGAATGTTTCCGGCAGCACCATAGCCATCTATAAAGAAGGCAGTAAACAGCCAGACGTTAATGGCGATGGCGTGGGCCGCAATATATTCTTTTCCCAGCCCGGTTGCTTCTCGAACGGCAAGCATTAAAGCAATGTTTAATGCAAGTGATCTTACAAATAGGTTGACACACATTGTTACCAGGCGTTTTATTTCGGGGTGTAGCGGGAATCGTAAACGGAGACTCACTTCTGTTTTTTTCAAAAGGAAAAGGAGCGCCAATAACGCCATGATAATTTGGGAAATCAAACTTGCCCAGGCTGCTCCTTCAATTCCCATCGCAGGAATATAGTTGTCAACTCCGTACACTAGGGCAAAATCCAAACCTATGTTTAATACGGCTCCAGAAGTTGCGATAATCATTGGCCAAAAGGTATTTTGTAAGCCTCTGAAAAGTCCAAAAACTGCAAAGGTGAAGAGTGTTAAAGGAAACCCCCAAACGCGAATATTGTAATAGTCTATACTGTACTGTAATATTAAACCGTCGGCATTCAATAAGGCAAAAATCTCTTCCACAAAAAAATAGGTGGAAAATAATACGATAAAACTAAGTGCGATATTGAAATAGATGGCTTGGGCAGGAAAGTTTTGTAGATCGCTCAATTTCCCCGCGCCCAGATTTTGGGATACGATGGCCGAAATCGCGCTTTTACTTTGTGCTAGAATCCATATGAGCATGGAGAGGAAGGAGCCTACAATACCCACAGCGGCCAATGCCTCGGTGCCAAACTCGGGAATGTTTCCAACGATTGCGGCATCGGTACTGGAAAGTACCGGCTCTGCAATACCCGCGAGAACAGCAGGAATGGCGAGTTGTTGAATGCGCTTAAAGGAAATGTTTGTTTTCTCCATTGGAATAGCACAAAAATAGAGATTCTTGGTTCTTAAAACGACTAAAACAGATTGGTTTAATCAATCTTATTGTAAGGGGGATTTATTGCAATCAGGATGGGGGAAGCAGCAACTCATAACAGTAAAAAGGATGCTCACTCTGTTTGGGGAAATAAATGTTTCCAAGGCGTTGATAACCACGCGCCTCATAAAACCGTTGATTGCGAATATTTTTACTGAAGGTGTCTAAACGAATAGAGGTGATTTTGTTTTTTAGAGCGAGTGCTTCGGCAAAGTCCATAAGCTTTCTTGCGCAGCCTTGCCCTTGAAACATCGGGTCAATGGCCAACCTGTGAATATAGTAATGATTCGTATCCTCTGTCAGCCAAGTAACCTTATCGTACTCTTTGTCCTTTTCGGTAGAAATTACAATACACCCCAAAATAGTTTCGGCCTTTTCTAAAACATACAATTCATTTTTGGCGAGATCTTTCTGAAAGGCATCGGCATTGGGATAGTGCTCATTCCATTGGAAAATGGACGCAGCAATCATTTTAGCCGCACAGGCACGAGTAATTGTTATAATTTTCTCAATTTCTGAAGGTTTCGCGTGCCGAATCATATAGAATGAATTAATTTTGCAGCTGTTTACCTACGGTAGCAGCTCAGAATTAAAGATAAAAGAATTTTAATAGCGATGAAGAATATATTAGTTCCTGTTGGGTCATCAGAAAATTCGGGTAGTAATTTACAATACGCCATCGACCTTGCAAAGGCAATAGATGCAAATGTATATGTTGTTTCGGTCTTTCAAGAATTGTCTAAGGTGGCGGGCCTGTCAAAAGTAAATGCGATTTTAAAAGAGGAGACGGAGCAGCATTTGGATGAAGTAGTTTCAAAGGTCGATCACAAGGGAGTTTCGGTGATCGCTCATCCTATCAAGGGAGAAGTTTTGGAAGGCATTAACCGGGTGAATAAGCAAGTACCTATTGACCTTATGGTGTTAGCACCTCGCAGTAATTCTATCAAAGAAGAAGTTTTTTTAGGAAAAACGTCCGGCAAATTGCTCAAACACACCAATATCCCAATACTTGTGGTTCCTGAAGGGGCTGTTTTTTCGGAACCTAAGACCATGCTTATGGCATTTAAGAACGGGAACTTTGAAAAGGATTATATGTTAGAGCCTGTACATAAGTTCGTGAATTATTTTCAGACACAGGTTCATATGTTACATGTAGAAACTCCCGAAAGCACCGAAGAATTAATGCAGGTGACAGAAAACCTAAAGGCATTGCAAACATCGTATACTGTTGCGGAAAACGCGACAACCTTTCAAGCGGTTTTAGAACATTTTCAACACTTTCACCCCGATATGCTTTGTGTGGTTCGAAGAAGAAGAGGTTTCTTTAAGAAGTTATGGGAGAAAAATGAAATCATGAAGCGTGAATTTCACACCAGTAAACCTTTGTTGGTTTTACCTGTACAAGAATAATTTTTTATATATTCGCAGCATTATTTGTCAGGGGGATTAGCTCAGCTGGCTAGAGCGCTACGCTGGCAGCGTAGAGGTCATCGGTTCGACTCCGATATTCTCCACAGGAGAAGAAGCAATGCGAAAGCATTGCTTTTTTTGTTTACAAAAAAACAGGAGGAGAAGTTTATCCTGAGCGAAAGCCGCAGGGACTCCGATATTCTCCACAGGAGAAGAAGCAATGCTTTCGCATTGCTTTTTTTGTTTACAAAAAAGCAGGAGGAGAAGTTCATCCTGAGCGAAAGCCGCAGGGACTCCGATATTCTCCTCATCAAGCAGGAAATCCGTACGGAAGTACGGATTTTTTATTTCAAGAAGTTTAGGGAAGCCGTTACCGCCTTTCGTAAATCGGTGGGGAGCTCATCATTTTCCCAAGGGTGAGATGCTCCAAAAACATGGTCGGCTCCCTCCAAAATAACCAATTCACTAGTTGGATTCCAACTATGGAGTAGTTGCGACACATTTACCGGAATAGTAGCATCTTCACTTCCATGAACAATAAGTAGGGGTTTGTCTAGATTTTTTACAGCACGATGGATGGTCAAACGGTCTTCATGCGCTTTAAAATCTTCATAAAATTGCCAATCGTGAGGCATGCGTTGTTTGGTTCTTGTGTTTTCAACGAAGGTGCGTCCTGTCTTCTTCCATTGCTGAAATGTTTCAGTCCCTTCATGAAAGAATATTTTATAGTCGCATACACCGGCCCATGTAATTACGTTTTTAATTCGGGAATCTTCTTCGGTTTTAATTAGTGCAATACCACTGCCACGACTATGGGCAACTACACTTATGGAGTCGGGGTGTAATTCGTTCGTAACAAAAGCTAGAACTCGCTCCAGATCATCTAGTTCTTTGGAAAAATTATTTTGAGCGAAGGCTTCCAAATCGGGAAAGTCGATGGGTTGGTCAACCGTTCCTCCATTATGGGAGAAATTAAATTTCAAAAAACTGTATCCCGCTTCAGCAAATGCTTCGGCAACGAGATGCCAGGCGCCCCAATCTTTAAAGCCCTTATAACCATGGCAAAAAAGGATCACATGCTTTGCGTCCAAGGCGTCATTTTGATACAGGTCATAGAGTATCGGTTTTTTCCTTTCAGCTTTTAGTATTCGATTCTTTTTAATGCGCATCTTATTCAATTTCTTTTTCGGTAAATGGTAGTTCCGGGTTACAGATTTCGACGATTAATTTTTTCAGTTCAGAAATAAACAAGGCGAGGGTTTCCTGTGTTATCAATTGGTCTTTTGTGCGGCTTCCCGGCTTTTCCTTTGTTCCGAATTTTAAAAAGCCACTGTTGAGGTTTTTAAAGGAAAATATCCCAGCTTCGGCTTTTACAATGGGATTGGTATGGTTTATCATAAGTGCATAGGCAAGTACCTGAAACGCTTTGCTGTACTTGTAATCTTGGGTGATGGGTTCCCAATCTACCACTTCCAATTCGCCTTGCTTCACCATGCCGGTTTTATAGTCAATAATCCGTAGCATCCCATTAAATTCATCTACCCGGTCCACCTTACCGCCAATATGTACAGGAAAATTGATTTCTGGTATGGCTATTTCGGTTTTTAATTCACTTTCAACCTGTAGGATTTTAATCTGGTTACCTGCTTTGACTTCGGCAATTTCACGGGCTATAAAATTTGAAATATACCGCTTGGCCACTTCAAATACGATGAGGTTTTTCCCTTTGGTAAAATCACCCTCTTTAAAAGTTTTTTTAAACTGTCGCCTTACTTCGGTGTCAATTTGAGCTTTTCTGTTCTGAAGGAGTTCCACCGTTAAAAAAGTGCCCTCCCATGGCTCATAGAATTCCTGAAGGGTGTCGTGAACGATGGTTCCCAATGTGTTATAAGCCACTGTTTCCTCCACTTCTTGAAATTCATTTATTCTGAGAATTTTTTGATAATAGAAGTCCAACGGATTGCGAATATAATTGGTCAAGGCGGAGGGCGAAAAGCCTTTTCCGGCAATCTCACGAAGACGCACCATGACCGCTTCGGTTTTTTCGACGGTTTTAAGCGTTTTAGACAGGGAAGAAACCGGCGGACTTACAACCAGGTGCTTTATAGTATGTTTGGGGTGATTTTCTATTTCCAGTTGTAGTAGAAATCGGCTTTTTTCTCCTGTATTGAGCCCTTCGGCGTGGGCGTTGTAAACGAGCGTTATATTTTTTGCACGATGTAAAAGGCGGTAAAAATGATAGGTGTAAATGGCGTCTTTTTCGTAATAGGAGGGCAGCTTGAATTGTTGTTTCAAATCGTAGGTGATAAAGGAAGCATTTGATTTACCGGCAGGGATAATGCCTTCATTTACGGACAGCATGATAATATTTTCAAAGTCCAACACTCTTGTTTCTAAAATTCCCATAATCTGAAGCCCATGATAAGCGTCTCCTTCAAAATCGAGTGAAGTGGTCGAAATAAGTTCAACAAAGAGTCCATGGATGGTTTTGATGGTTTTTAAGTGGGCGTATTTACCGTTCAGGGCGTGAATTTGTATAAATACCGAATACAATTTGAACAGAACAATTCGGTCTATAGCGTTTTGTGGAGCTTGTTCTTTCGCCTTTAATAATAATTTGATGCAAGATGTTAAGGCTATTACACTATTATTTTTCCAATTACCAAATAGTAATTGAATGTATTCCATATTGGCCGCTCCGGCTAATTCTTCTAGTTGCTCGAGAGATAGATAGGCGCTATTCCGCGCTACTATTTTTGAAGTGATTTCCTGCGGACTTTCTATTATAAAACTGGCCAGTGGATGATTTAAAATAGCCAATACCTCCTGATAGTAAAGGCTATTCGAGGGTTTTTGATGGAAGTGAAGTAGGGTTTCAAAGAAAATGGCCGCCGGGAAGGTTTTTAGAGAGACACCCATTGTGATGTTCACTTGTTGGATATTTTGAGGCAACGAAGTTAACACCGGCAGCAATAATTTTTCGTCGGCCAAAACGATGGCTGTTTTGTCCAGCTGTTCAGGAGAATATTGAGAAAGTAAAGATCCCAGATACTTTGCCTGCCCGATATTCTTTTGGACTTCAACAAATTGAAATGATTTTTCGGTCTCAAAATGAGAAGAAAGCCTTAATTGAGGATTTTTTCTATAGTAGGGCCAATTGCTGGTATAATTTCTAAAAAAAAGGGAGGCACTGTGTTTTTTGTCGAGGTAGAAATAGGAATCGGTATCCCAATAGATTTCGGTATTTCCTGTTTCTAATAATTCCTGAAAAATATGTTGTTCGGCATTGTTTAAAGCATTAAAACCAATAAACAGGTGTTTGCTGTTTCCGTGCTGCTGGATGTAGTGTTCGATATCTTCTGAAGCTTTCCTATAGACAAGGCCTTGGTAGCCCTCACCGGCTGTTATAAGTAATTCTTTTAGGTTTTCATAAAACTCGGGAAGTTGTTCCCAGAATTGTAAATATCGCTCGATTAGATCGGTTTTATCCTGTTCTTTGACGTTCCACTTTTCAAGTGCTTTAATGCTACCTAAATAACTGAAGAAGGCAGTTGGTTCTACCAGATACCGGTCTATCTCGTTAAAGTCGTTTAAGAGCGTAGTGGCCCAGGTTGTATAGGTTTCAAAATCTTCCTTTTCTGAAATACTATGGGTGTTTAGATAGGCCTCATAGCTTTTAAAAAGCATTTCGGTAGTTGAAATAATCTTTAAATCGGAGAGTGTCTCTATAAACTCTTCAACACTATATATTTTGGGAGCGAAGGAGGTTGTAATACTTGATTTGCGAAGGTAATTCAGTAAAAATCCACAGGCGCGTTTACTGGGCAGAATAAGGGTAAGTTCAGAAAAATTGGAGTGATTTCTTTTAATGGATTGCAGGGTCTCTTCCAGAAATGTTAGCATACCACTAAAATAAAAAAACGCCTCCGTTTATGGAGGCGTTTCTTACTATTTTATTAAGGTGTTTACTTATTTCTTCAAAGAAATTTCAACACGTCTGTTTTGTTGTCTACCTGCTTTAGTAGCATTGGTTGCGATAGGTCTTGACTCACCATAACCAATTGAAGACAATCTGCTAGCATCCATACCAATGGTAGTAAGATAGTTTCTTACAGAAGCAGCTCTATCATCAGAAAGTTTTTGGTTTGTTTTATCACTACCTTGACTATCTGTGTGACCTTCAATTACGAAATCAGCATTAGGATATTCCTTCATGATGTTCGCGATGTTTTGAAGAACAGCGTACGATTCTTGACGAATTGTAGATTTACCTAGATCGAACAATACTGTTTTAGAGTAGTCATTCAATTGTTGGATAATTTCAACAGTTACTTCAGGACAACCTTTGTTAGCAACAGTACCAGGAACATCTGGACACTGATCGTCTTTGTCAAGAACACCGTCACCATCTCTATCTTGGTAAGGACATCCGTTGTTAGATTTTGGACCAGCTTCGTTAGGACAAGCATCTTCAGCATCGGTAATACCATCACCGTCCGCATCAGGACAACCATTCAAAGAGGCAAGACCAGGAACTGTAGGACAAGCATCTTGAGGATCTGGGATTCCGTCACCGTCGGTATCAGGACATCCGTTAAACTCAGCTAAACCAGGAGTGTTAGGACAAGCGTCATTTCTATCTTCGATTCCATCACCGTCAGTATCAGGACATCCGTTGAATTCTGGTAAACCAGGAGTTTCAGGACACTCATCGTCCTTATCGAATATTCCGTCACCATCTGTATCTTTTCCACCGAATTTGAACACTACACCAGCAGAGTGCTGGAAGTGTTTTACACCGTATGCATCTTCGAAAGCGTGCTTATAAGCAGATTGTAAGTTAACGCCAAGGTTTTCAGCTAACCAAATACGAACAGATACAAGACCATTGGCAGTACCAAATCCGATATCATCAATCCAAGTGTAACCACCACCTATACCAATAGATGGATCTAACCAGCTACCACCAAGCAAGTCTCTGAAGCTGTACTTAATTTCACCGTCTACACCAATGTATGATAAATCATCAACAGGTACATCACCCATTGTTTCAATTTTATTCACGGTTCCAACCGCAGCGAATGTGAATCCACTACCAATGTATCTACCGATAGATACTTTTGAAACAGATGGAATAATATTCCAGTGATCGTTTACATTATAAAATTCTTCAAAAAGGTCTCCGTTGAGTGCATCAGAGTCTGTTTGACCATCTCTTAGACCTACTGGGAAAGTGTCAACAGCGTTTGCACCAACCTCGATTGCCCAAGGATTGTTTTCGTCTTGTGCGTTAGCTACTCCAACTCCTAAAAGCAAAAGTGTAGCAACTAAAAAAGTGTTAAGATGTTTCATATTCGATTGTTTAATTTTTAAGTGTTAATTAGAGCAAAAGTAAGTTGTTAAAACTTATAAACAAAAGCAAATCTATTAAAATTTTTATAAATATAAATGCAATAATATATAAATAAAACTACTTATCCTTCAATTATATTAAGTTTTACCCCTACTTTTTTAAAGGCAGCAATTGCTTTATCCAGGTGATTCTTAGTGTGGGCAGCCGATAATTGCACTCTAATTCTAGCTTTTCCTTTGGGTACTACCGGAAAGAAGAAACCGATCACGTAAATCCCTTCTTCCAACAGCATATCTGCCATGTTTTGAGATAGTTGCGCGTCGTATAACATCACCGGAACAATGGCCGAATCTCCATCTATTATATCAAATCCGGCGTCTTTCATACCCTTCTTAAAATAGGCAGTATTTTGTGCTAGCCTATCACGAAGTTGGGTGTCTTTCGACAACATATCAAATACCTTAATAGATGCACCAACAATAGCCGGTGCCAGCGAATTTGAGAATAAATATGGACGCGATCTTTGCCGTAAAATTTCAATAATCTCTTTTTTTCCGGTAGTATATCCCCCCATTGCACCTCCTAAGGCCTTCCCTAGAGTGCCTGTGATGATATCAATTCTACCCATAACACCCTTTTCTTCGAGGGTTCCTCGTCCAGTTTCTCCAATAAATCCGGTGGCGTGACATTCGTCGATCATTACCATGGCATCATAAGCATCAGCCAGATCACAAATCTTGTCGAGAGGAGCTACCAAGCCATCCATGGAGAAAACACCATCGGTAACAATTATTTTAAATCGGGCACCTGCTTCATTAGCGGCGATGAGTTGCTTTTCGAGGTCTGCCATATTATTATTTTCATAGCGATAACGGGCTGCCTTACACAAACGTACGCCATCGATAATAGACGCGTGGTTAAGCGAATCTGAAATTATCGCATCTTCGGGGCCTAAAAGTGGCTCGAAAGCACCGCCATTAGCGTCGAATGCGGCAGCATATAGAATTGTGTCTTCTGTGTTGTAAAAATCGGCGATCTTTTTTTCTAATTCTTTGTGAATGTCTTGCGTGCCACAGATAAAACGCACCGAGGATACCCCAAAACCATGTGTATCCATGGTGTCTTTGGCAGCCTGAATTACTTCTTTATCGGAGGAAAGCCCCAAATAATTGTTAGCACAAAAATTAATCACTTTTTGCCCCGTTGAAATGGTAATTTCGGCGCCTTGTGCAGATGTGATAATCCGTTCTTTTTTATAAAGGCCGTTGTCCTTTATATCCTGTAATTCGTTTTGAAGATGTTCTTTTATTTTTCCGTACATACTATGCTCAATTTTGAGAGTTCAAATTTATACTTTATTTATGAAAATGCTTTCTTCGGAAACATAAACCAATATTTTTTCTGAAATATTGAAATTCATTTCTTCTAATGCCGAAGCGTATCTGTTTATTTGCGACTCGTGCAATTCGTTAGGAAGTCCGGTCTTGTAGTCTACAATACTTACAGAAGTATTATCATGAAAAATTAAACGATCGGGACGAAGAACCTCTTCTTTGGCCGTGATAATATCACGCTCGTTCTCTACCTGCTCTTGAGACGCTGTAAATAAATGAATCAGTTCGGGCTGTTCTACAATAGATAGGACCAGTTTTCGAAGTCTTTCGATTTCTTCGGGCGTATATATCGCCCTCTTCTTCAATGCGTCGAGGACAATACGCACATCGGCAGTTGTTTTAATGAGTGCCATGGTCTCATGTAATAAATTTCCAATCGCAATGGCTGTTTCGGTATCTGTGTCCCATAACCGTGCCTCGGCAGATACAATTCGCAAATCATGAGCATTGGGGGAGCTTACCAGATAGTCTAAAGAAACCTGATCTATATGTACGTCTTTTTCTGCCTGAAGAGATCTTTCGGCTGAGCCAAATTCGGCAAACAACATATTTTCGTTCCACATTCCACGTTCCTTTAAAAAGGCACCAAACAAGTCATTGAAGGTTTTTGGCGCTTCGGCTTTGCTTTGCTTTGGAATTTCTGAAAAGATATACAGCTGCTCGATTGCTCGAGTGAGTGTGACATACAGCAGATTAATATTGTCTAATTCTAGGGTTTCCCTCCGTTCTTGGTATATGGAAGCGCCAATATCTCCAAATTCGGCTATGTTTTTATTGAAATTTATATAGACTTCATCAAAGATATCGGTTTCGTCTAACCAAGGGTACCAGGTCTTTGCATTGCGTTCGGTATATAGGGCTACATCGGCATAGGGAAATATAACCACCGGAAATTCCAACCCTTTTGCCTTGTGAATGGTCATTAATTGGACTGCATTGGTGGCAAGACCGGAAGTGGCACTGGCCGTATCTTTTTTGGTTTCCCAATATTTTATAAATGCCAATTTTCCGGCTTGTGGTTGCTGCTGAAATTCATGAACTAGGTCCATAAAGCCCAGTAAGTAACCATCTGCTTTTTTATACAATTGAAATCGTTCGATACAGTATTCACAACTTTCGTATAAGGAAATCGATCGCAATGCCTCAAAACTAAAGGTAATCCCGTAGGCATTAAGGCCTTGTTCGAATGCTTCGGGTGATCTGGGAAGTAGTTTGTTAAAAAAGGTGTGTTTGGGTTCAGAAATTTCAAAATGCTCATGTAAAAAGGTCAATAAGCTCATTTTCACTTCTTCATTTTCGGGATATACATGAAGTGAAATAGCGTCTAAAACACATTGTGCCAAAGGAGAATGTTGCAGCAGCAATGTTTCCGAAGAAATAATGGGAATCTCCTGTTCCAGTAACGAAGCTCCCAGCAAGATGCCCTCCTTTTTAGTTCGGGTCAACACACAGATATCACCAAATTTAAAACCGTTATCCGTTACATTTTTAATAGTATCAACAACTTTTTCGGCGTATTGTTCGTGTGCTTCCGATTTGTTTTCGGGCGTAATAAATTCGAATTTTACATAACCGCCCTTTTTTTGAGTAGTATGTTGGTTGTTCCCAATTTTATAAAGGTCTTGGTGGTTTATATTCCCAAAATAGGCTGCCGTAAAACTGAAAAATGCATTGTTGAAATCGATTACGGTATCACAACTGCGGTAATTGGTCTCCAAATTGAGCACTTTTTTTTCGGAAATAGAAAAGGGGTTTTCGGTACCATATAAATTAATAAACTGTTCGGGAAGCCCCCCTCTCCAGCGATAAATAGCCTGTTTCGCATCTCCTACAAGCATTAAACTGCCTTGTTCTTCATCTACCGTTTGTTGTGAGAGTGCATTGTCGATCAACGGAATTAGATTCTGCCATTGTAATAAGGAGGTGTCTTGAAATTCGTCAATAAAAAAGTGACGGTATTTCTCTCCCAGGCGTTCATAGATAAAAGGAGCCGGCTGATTTTTTATTTCGTTGTTGATGAGTGCGTTAAATTCGGAAATCGGCAACAAGCCTCTCTCTGTTTTTATAGTTTCCAATTCTTGATTCACCAAATTCACTACCGAAAGCGGCGTGATATTTTTTAAGACAGTTTCATAAAGGAATACCTGAAAAACCCATTCTTTGGTAGATTCAAAATTTGCAGCAAATACCGGGGCTAATTCATCTATAACGGGAACTAATTCCGGAGTTTCTTTTGCCACCCTCCCCGGATACAGTGGCTTGTCCTTTAGTGTTTCTTGCCATTTGGCGCCAAAATTTACCCCAAAGTTCTCTGAAGCGAGATGCTGAAAATGTTTTGGCAAATAGCCACTGCTGAAATCATCAAATTGCAATCCTGCCTCTTCAATAAGTTGCAATGTTTCTGAAGCCTTTGTTTTAATTTTTTCTGATAGTTGCAATTTGCCGGCAACAAGCTGCTTCTTAAACGCTATAAAATCAGCTAACGATTTGTCCTTTAGTTTCGCCAGATGGGGTGCATCGTTCTCATTCAGAATAATTTGTGCAGCTTCGGCAATATCCTTGGCAATATCCCAGGATTTGTCATCGTCGGTCTTTTCTATAGCAAAATCCAGTAAGACGCTGGTGATTTCATCATTAATCCCCGCTCTGGCTATGAGTTGGTCCACTGCTTCAGCAAGTAATTGAGGTGCTTCCAGACTTACTTCAAAGTTTTGAGGCAGTTTTAGGTCTTTGGCAAAGGTTCGCAACAGTTGATGATTAAACCTATCAATGGTTTCGATGGTAAACCCTGCATAGTTGTGGAGCAGGTGTTTCAGTATTTTTTGAGATCGCTCGTGTAATTCAGCAACAGAGAGGGTTGTTTCTTCACTGAGTAAGAGTAACATTTCGGGAGGATTTGAAAGCACTTCAGGTTCTGAAAACAATACGAGATTATTAATGATTCTCTGTTTCATTTCGGCGACGGCCTTATTCGTAAAGGTGATAGCCAAAAGATGCTTGTAATAGCCTACTTTTTGCGACTGTAATATGAGCTTGAGGTACTCCTTTACCAGGGTAAAGGTTTTACCGCTCCCGGCAGAGGCATTATAAATTGTAAATGCGGCGGATTCTTGCAAACGACTTTTTTACTAAGATATTAAAAAGTGAAGGTATAGCATTGTTTTATCAAGATTATCTATAGATGTATAGAAATCTTATAAAAGCTATAACAGTTTTTCAAGGTATTAATACGTATTTTTGAAATTATAAATGAAGTACTCACCAAAAAAAGTAAAATCATGTCATTTGAATTACCAAACTTACCTTATGCTCATAATGCATTAGAACCACATATTGATGCCAGAACGATGGAGATCCATCACGGAAAACACCACCAGGGATATACCAACAATTTAAACGGGGCCATCGCCGGAACCGATTTGGAAGGTAAAACCATCGAAAATATTCTATTGAATTTAGATATGAATAATATGGCTGTTCGAAATAATGGCGGTGGTTATTACAATCACAGCTTGTTTTGGGCGGTGATGTCACCAAATGGTGGCGGAGCGCCTACCGGCGAATTGGCTGACGCCATTAAAAAGGCGTACGGAAATTTTGACGCCTTTAAAGAAGCCTTTTCAAATGCTGCGAAAACTCAGTTTGGATCGGGTTGGGCTTGGTTATGTGTTCATAAAGGAGGAGATGTAACTGTGTGTTCTACGCCAAATCAAGATAACCCTTTAATGCCCGGTGTGAAATGTAACGGGACGCCAATATTGGGACTCGATGTTTGGGAGCATGCGTACTATCTGAATTATCAAAATCGCAGACCCGATTATGTCAATGCTTTTTTCAATGTAATCAATTGGACAGAGGTATCGGCGCGATATCAAAAAAGTAAATAATCTTAGATTTAGATTTATTGAAAAGCCCACCATTGGTGGGCTTTTTGTTTTTTAATAATTAAATTAGAAGACAAGTCGTAACAGAAGAGAAACGGCTCCCTTCGGTCGCCACCTTATCGAAATGAAATTTTACGCAGCAAAATCGAATATCCAGCTTGCCCAAAATAGCGCAAAGCGCGAAGGTGAGTGGACATTTGATGAAGAAACCCACGTCAGCTGCTAGCAGTAATCAAATTAGTAAACAAGCAATCGAAGAAAAGAAAACGGCTCCCTTCGGTCGCCCACTTTTTTGTTTGACAAAACCTAAGATCCGGCTTACCCAAAATAGTGCAAAGCTTGAAGCTGGGTGGACATTTGATAAAGATACCCGCGTCAGTGGCTAGCAGTAATGAAATTGGTAAACATGCAGTCGAGGAAAAGAAAACGGCTCCCTTCGGTCGCCACCCCTACGATTTGGCGCATAAAAAAAGGTAAACAAGCGTTTACCTTTTTTTGCCCCAAATCTACCATGAACTTAACCTACTTATGCTATGGTATAATCAAATATATGCGATAATTTTTTTGATAAAATAAACTTTTAGACCAATAACGGTTTTTTTCGTTGAAAAGCAGTTATTGTATAGGAATCATCTATTAAGTCAGTAGGATAATAAAAAAACGTTGCCAAATTCTTTATGACTTGCAAGATAGAATACTTCATAAATTTATAAAATTTTCGGCAGATTCAGCTCTTAATCTCCAAAAACGAAGACCCTGCTTGCCCAAAATAACACAAGGCGCGAAGGTGGGTGGACCTTTGACAGAGATACCCACGTCAGTGGCATGCAGTAATCAAATAGGTAAACAAGGCGTAGAAGAAAGAAAACGGCTCCTTTCGGTCGCCATCTAACCGCGTGTAGTTTTGTTTGACAAAACCTAAGATCCGGCTTGCCCAAAATAACACAAAGCGCGAAGGTGGGTGGACCTTTGACAGAGATACCCACGTCAGCGGCATACAGTAATCAAATAGGTAAACAAGGCGTAGAAGAAAGAAAACGGCTCCCTTCGGTCGCCACCCCACGATTTGGGGCAAAAAAAAAAGGTAAACAAGATGTTTACCTTTTTGCCCCAAATCTTACCATGAACTTAACCTACTTATGCTATGGTATGAAGCAAATATATGTCAAAAAAGCATCTCAATTACAGATTTTTCCTACTTTTGGATAAAGTGATTTCTATATTCGATAAAGAGCAGCTTTTGACCTGTTTTGAAGAAGATTTAACGTCTTAATAGGCTCTTTCAGGATTTCCTTCGTAGAAATGTATAAAGGCTTTATTCACCACCCTGTTTCCACCAGCCGTTGGATATTCTCCGGTAAAGTACCAATCACCCAAATTATTTGGACAGGCTTTGTGTAGGTCACTTACCGATTGAAATATCAGTTTAACCTTTGCATTGATATTGTTATCACCAATAATATGGGCAATCTTGTCTGAAATTTCTTCATCACTAAAAGGGGCATATAGCTCTTTTACATGATTGATCACCTCACTGTCCACCAATTCCAATTGCTTTTTACATTTGTGATAGATCTCTTCTACGATATCATAGGTTCCTCTATCCTTGTGTAATGCCAAGGCCGCATTAAACGCGATCAAATGCTCCAAACGCGCCATGTCAATGCCATAACAGTCGGGATATCGTATTTGAGGTGCCGAAGAAACCACCACAATCTGTTTTGGATTTAGACGATCCAACATTTTTAAAATACTCTTTTTTAAGGTGGTACCACGAACAATGCTATCGTCTATAATCACCAAATTGTCTGTTGGCTTTACCACACCATAGGTGACATCGTATACATGTGCCACCAAGTCGTCCCGACTACTGTCATCGGTAATAAAAGTGCGAAGCTTGACGTCCTTGATTGCAATCTTCTCTGTGCGAATCTTATGCGCCTGTATTTGCTCAAGCCGCGCTTCGGTCAAACTATCTTTCTCTTTTAGGATAGCTTCATTCTTTTGTTTGTTGAGTTCGTTTTGCGCCGCATCCAACATCCCATAAAAGGAAGTTTCAGCTGTATTAGGAATAAACGAGAAGACCGAATTCTCCGTATCGTAATCGATTGCCTTCAACACTTTTGGCATCACCAACCGACCTAATTTTTTTCGTTCTTGATAGATTTCGGCATCACTACCTCTTGAAAAATAAATACGCTCGAAAGAACATGATTTTCGTTCTAAAGGCTCTAAGATCTCTGATGTTTCGAAACTTCCGTCCTTTTTAATGATAAGGGCATTTCCAGGTTCAATTTCGCGAATGGATTCAAAAGGGACATTGAAAACAGTCTGGATCGCAGGCCTTTCTGAAGCCACAACAATTACTTCGTCGTCTTGGTAATAATAGGCGGGCCGTATTCCGGCCGGATCTCGTAGTACAAAAGAATCACCGTGTCCTAATAAACCGGCCATGGCATAACCGCCGTCCCAGTTCTTTGCAGATTTCCGAAGGATTTTAGCCAAATTCAAATTTTCAGCTATATAAGGGGAGGCTTCTATTTTTGTCATTCCCTTGGATTTTGCCTTTTTGTATAATTTTCGGACGGCATCGTCTAAAAAATGACCAATTTTTTCCATTACCGTAACCGTATCGGCCTTTTCCTTGGGGTGCATTCCCAGTTTTATAAGGCTATCAAAAAGTTCGGTCGTATTGGTCATATTAAAATTTCCCGCAATGATCAGATTTCGGTGCATCCAGTTATTCTGCCGTAAAAATGGATGTACATTTTCAACACTGTTAATGCCAAAAGTACCATAGCGCACATGACCTAAATACAATTCACCAATGTAGGGGATATGCTTTTTTTGAGCAGTGACATCCTCTTTGTATTCGGGGTTTGTTTCAAATTCGAGATTGATGCGATCATTAATTTGAGCGAAAATGTCCTGAATGGGTTGCGCTGCGTTGGAACGGACTCTACTTATATAGCGTTCTCCGGGATTTACGTTCAACTTAATACTGGCAAAGCCTGCACCGTCTTGTCCACGGTTGTGCTGCTTTTCCATCATCAAGTACATTTTGTTAATTCCGTAGAAAGCGGTCCCGTACTTTTCTTTGTAGTATTCCAATGGTTTTAGCAACCTCACTACGGCAATTCCACATTCATGTTTTAAAGCGTCGCTCATTTTTCTGAAATGATTTATCTATTAAAGCTACAAAAAACGCCCCGAATGTTCAGGGCGTTTTTTTATGTTAGTTCGATATCAAATTGTGTTAAACTCTTAAATTGTTGCAAGCGTTTGTGTACTTGCTTATTTGTTAGCTGAAGCATTCGCTCTGTGCCAAACTTTTCAACACAGAACGAAGCTAATGCAGCTCCGTAAATAATGGCGTTCTTCATATTTTCATAACTGTAATCTTCCGTTTTGGCCAAATAGCCTGAAAATCCTCCTGCGAAGGTGTCACCGGCTCCGGTTGGGTCAAATACCTCGGCTAAAGGCAGGGCAGGTGCATAGAACATCTCATCCTTGTGAAACAATAATGCGCCGTGTTCTCCTTTTTTGATTACCACAAATTTGGGCCCCATTTCCATGATCTTTTTAGCTGCGTTTACCAAAGAATACTCTCCCGATAACTGTCTGGCTTCCTCATCGTTGATAGTAATTACGTCTACTCTAGCAATTACCTGCATCAATTCTTTTAATGTATTATCCATCCAAAAGTTCATGGTATCTAAGACAACAAGCTTCGGATTTACCATTTGGTCGATAACTCCTAGCTGAACTAACGGATGTAAATTCCCCAACATCACCACTTCAGCTCTGGTATAGGCATTAGGTACTTTCGGATTAAAATCGGCCAGTACGTTTAATTCGGTGGCTAGCGTATCGCGAGAATTCATATCGTTGTGATATTTTCCGCTCCAGAAGAAGGTTTTGCCGTCTTTTACTACTTCGAGTCCGGTAACATCCATTCCTTTGGCCGCCAACATGTCGATGTATTCTTTTGGAAAATCGCCCCCAACTATCGAAACAATGGCTCCTTCGACATTAAATTGAGAGGCAGCCAATCCTATATAGGTGGCAGCGCCACCCAAGATTTTATCCGTCTTTCCAAAGGGAGTTTCAATAGCATCGAACGCAACGGTTCCCACGATTACAAGTTTACTCATACTAGCGTTTTAAGAAGCTGCAAAGATACAGTTTTGTTGCCTGATATACCAAAATAATAATTGGGCTATTTTCGTCCAAAATCTGCAGGAATTTCACCCCAGGCTTTGGTTTCCCATTTTACAATTTTGGTAGTATATGCAGTGTTTTTCAACCAGAGCTCAGCACGGGCTATCAGCTCAAAGAGGTTTTTATTTTTTGAAGTAGCCTTGAGCTTGGTATTGCATTTTTTTTTCTTGACCCACCCCATTGCAATTCGGGAATCGGTATAGAGAATACGATCGCTGTTTTGTTGTTTTAGAAAGGCAAGACCATGTACCAACGCTAGAAATTCTCCCACATTGTTAGTTCCTTGTTGAAAAGGTCCTTGATGAAACAGTTGTTTGTGAGTTTGTGTATCTACGCCGCGGTATTCCATTTTTCCTGGATTTCCACTCGATGCCGCATCAACAGCTATGGAGTACAAGTTGGGATCGCCTATCTTTTTCAGTTCTTCTTCAGAAGGAAGCTTCTTCTTTTTACCCCCTTTACCCTTATAATCGGCATATTCTTTATTATACGCTTTTTTTGCTTCGACGAAAGAGTCGAACGACATATATTGAGCGCCCTTAACGCCCTTAATGGATCTTTTGCATTCTTCCCAGCTTCCAAAAATCCCGGCAGGATTTCCGTACCATACTACATAGAATTTCTCCTTTTTCTTAGTCATTACGCGAAGCTGCTTTGTCAGTTTGTAAAATTGATTCAATTACTTTTGGGAAGAATTCGTATTCTAATTGGTGAATTTTTTCAGCCACACTCTCGGGAGTGTCCATCATGGAAACGGGCACGCTTTTTTGAAAAATTATTTTCCCGTCATCGTATTTTTCATTCACGTAGTGAATCGTAATACCTGTTTCTTTTTCACTATTTGCCACAACGGCTTCATGTACGTGATGTCCATACATTCCTTTCCCCCCATATTTAGGAAGCAGGGCGGGATGAATATTTATAACTTTATTTGGAAAGGCTTTCAGAATAAGATCGGGAAATTTTAATAGAAAGCCCGCAAGAACAATTAGATCGGGCTGCACATCTATTAATTGCTTCAGCACCCCTTTTTCTGAAATTAATTCTTCCTTTGTAAAATGGAAGGTGTTGACATTCAGATTTTTAGAACGGCTTAAGACTTTGGCATCCTTCTTGTTTGAGAGCACGAGAACAACCTCGGCAACTTCTCCTTGCTGAAAGTGTTGAATTATGTTTTGAGTATTGGTACCACTACCTGAAGCAAAAATAACAATGCGCTTCTTCATTTAGAGTTTCTTTGGGTGTTTACAGAAGTATTTAAAATAATAATAACAAAAGTACGGCAATAGAGTTTTACTTCGCTCAAAATTGTTTAATTTGCTTTCACATTTTATACTTAAAATGGTGTTTTAAATTAAAATATTTTATTTTTGCCACTTATACTTAAATTTAAAAATCAAGAATTATGTCAGACATTGCATCAAGAGTAAAAGCGATAATCGTAGACAAATTAGGTGTTGACGAAAACGAAGTTGTAAACGAAGCGAGCTTCACGAACGACTTAGGAGCAGACTCACTAGATACGGTTGAGCTTATTATGGAATTTGAAAAAGAATTTGATATTCAAATTCCAGACGATCAAGCTGAAAACATTGCCACAGTAGGTCAAGCAATTTCATATATCGAAGAAGCGAAATAAAAAAACTTCTTTATGGAATTAAAGCGAGTTGTAGTTACAGGCCTTGGAGCCCTTACCCCCATTGGTAACAATATTGCAGAATATTGGGACGGATTAAAAAATGGGATGAGCGGTTGTGCGCCAATAACGTATTTTGATACTGAAAAGTTCAAAACAAAATTCGCTTGTGAAGTTAAAAATTTCGATCCATTAAATCATTTTGACAGGAAAGAAGCCAGAAAACTGGACCGATTTGCTCAATACGCCTTAGTTTCAAGTGATGAAGCCATCATAGATGCCGGAATCAATCTTGAAGAGGTAGATAAATTTAGAGTTGGGGTAATTTGGGGCGCTGGAATTGGTGGCTTGGAAACCTTTCAAGATGAAGTAATAAATTTTGCAGAAGGGGATGGAACACCGCGTTTCAACCCCTTCTTTATTCCTAAAATGATCGCCGATATAGCCCCCGGAAATATTTCCATCAAACATGGTTTTATGGGTCCAAACTATACGACGGTCTCGGCCTGTGCCTCTTCTGCCAATGCCATGATCGATGCCTTAAACTATATTCGTTTAGGTCATTGCGATATTATTGTCACCGGAGGAAGTGAAGCCGCAGTAACCAAAGCCGGAATGGGCGGGTTTAATGCCATGCATGCCCTATCCACTCGAAATGAAAGCCCGGAAACAGCTTCCAGACCTTTCGATGCAACCCGTGATGGGTTTGTATTGGGAGAAGGAGCAGGAGCGCTTATTCTGGAAGAATACGAACACGCAAAAAAGCGTGGAGCAAAAATCTATGCCGAAGTGGTTGGCGGTGGCATGTCTAGCGATGCCTACCATATGACCGCTCCGCATCCTGACGGAATTGGCGTTGAACGCGTAATGATAAACTGCCTGAATGACGCCGGAATGAAACCGGAAGATGTAGATGCTATCAATACGCATGGAACCTCCACACCCCTTGGAGATGTAGCCGAATTAATCGCTATTGGGAAGGTATTTGGAGCACACGCCAAGGACATTAATATTAATTCAACCAAGTCCATGACCGGGCATTTATTAGGAGCTGCAGGTGCCATTGAGGCGATCGCATCGATTCTGGCCATGAGAAACAGCTTAGTTCCCCCTACTATTAATCATACTACAGTCGATACCGAAATTGACCCCTCCTTAAATCTTACCTTAAATAAAGCTCAGCAAAGGGAGATTAAAGTAGCCATGAGTAATACATTCGGATTTGGAGGCCATAATGCCTGTGTCCTCTTTAAGAAGTTGGACGCCTAAAAATAAATGGCATCTATTAAAAACATATTTAATTCCCGTGCTGAAAAGGACGGGGATTTTTTTTATGCTGTAAAACGAATTTTGGGCTTTAAACCAAGAGATATCACTATCTATGAAATAGCCTTTACGCATCGATCAACCAACGAAAAAACAAGTGCGGGTCATTCGCAAAACTACGAACGCCTCGAATTTTTAGGTGATGCCATGCTGGGCGCAGTGATCGCTTCACACTTGTTTAAAAAAGTACCGGGAGGAAACGAAGGCTACCTCACCAAGATGCGCTCTAAGGTGGTGAGTAGAGAACATCTCAATGAATTGGGAAGGGACCTCAACCTTATTCAATTTGTAAAAACCACGATTCCAACCCAACAATTTGGCGGAAATATTCACGGGAATGTTTTTGAAGCATTAATTGGCGCTATTTATCAAGATAGGGGGTTTTCCTATTGTGAAAAATTCATTCACAAACGCGTGATTAGACCCTACGTAGATATTGAAAAACTGGAAGGGAAAGTGATTAGTTACAAAAGTTTATTCATCGAGTGGTGTCAGAAAAATAAAAAACACTTTAAGTTTGCCATCTATGAAGATACCGGCAACGATGCACTTAAACATTTTGCCGTAAAGTTACAGTTGGAAAGTGTTACCGTTGCCAAGGCGAGAGCGACGTCAAAAAAGAAGGCCGAAGAACGGGCAGCCAAACGAGCCTACTTTAAGCTGCAAACAAAAATAGATGCCGAAAGAGAATAATCTTTTTTAAATTCCGATTAGGAACGCTTACATTTATAGCTAAATTGGGCGATGGCACACCACAAACTTATATTAGATGATGATTTTAAGGAACCTTTTTCCTTAATTGCGGTGCATTGTAGTGAAGAGGCGTATAAAATGGCTTATTTATTGAACAAATTTATAGGATTACACCTGCAGCGCAGAGAAGTGGATCTGGAGTATTCCAACAACGGTTTGGAAATTACCTTTGCCCTCTATGAATATGAGAATGAAATGCAATACACTACGTATAATCTCGTAGCGAATAAATGCAAGTCGCTGGTGGCAAATGTGCAAAGCTCGAGCGGACTGTTTAGCGATACTGCATCGGAAACAGTAACAACCTATCTGCTTCCCGAATATAAGAAAGTAGATTTTTTTTTGAAGATTTCATCCGATTTTGAACTGATACCCATTCGGAAGTTGGTCGCAGGGATCAACGAAATAAAACAAGTCATTTCGGCGTATGTAATCGATACAGAGTCCGTAAAATCTAAAAGTAACCTAATTTTTGACTGATGCCAAAAGAGAAAAAAACCAAAATCGTTGCCACCCTAGGTCCGGCCTGTTCCTCCAAAGAGATCATTCGAGAGATGATCTTGGAAGGCGCCAATGTGTTTCGGGTGAATTTTTCTCATGCCGATTATGACAATGTAAAAGATACTATTGCCATGATCCGAAAAGTTGGAGAGGAGCTGGGGACTTCTACCGCTATTTTGGCCGATCTTCAAGGCCCAAAATTGAGGGTTGGTGTGATGAAAGAAGAAGTGGTCGTGGAACCAGGTGATGAAATCACGTTTTGTACAGGTGAAGAATTTGAAGGCACACGGGATAGGGTCTTTATGAATTATAATAAGTTTCCGAAAGACGTAAATCCCGGAGAACGTGTCTTGCTTGACGATGGAAAACTCATTTTTAAAGTCCTCGAAACCAATAATAAAAATGAAGTAAAGGCCATCGTAGTACAAGGTGGTCCGTTACAGTCGAAGAAAGGAGTAAATCTTCCAAATACTAAGGTGTCATTGCCGGCCCTGACGGCCAAAGACAAAAAAGACGCCATCTTCGCTATTTCTCAGGAGGTGGATTGGATCGCGCTTTCTTTTGTGCGGAACGCAGACGATTTGAAGGAACTCCAGGCAATTATAGAAGCGCATAGTGAATATAAGATTCCCATCATTGCGAAAATCGAAAAACCCGAAGCGGTGGCCAATATCGATACGATTATTGCCTTCTGTGATGGGTTGATGGTGGCACGAGGCGATCTAGGGGTTGAGGTGCCTGCCGAAGAGGTGCCGTTAATTCAAAAAGAACTGGTACTTACAGCCAAACGGGCGCGGATTCCCGTAATTATCGCTACCCAAATGATGGAAACCATGATTACGTCATTGACTCCAACTAGAGCCGAGGTGAATGATGTTGCTAACTCTGTTATGGATGGCGCAGATGCGGTAATGTTGAGCGGAGAGACCTCTATTGGAAAATACCCTGTAGAAGTGATTAAAACCATGTCAAAGATCTTAAAAAGCGTAGAAAACTCTTCTTTAATTACGGTACCACAAGAACCACCCACGATACGGACCAATAGATATATTACAAAATCTATTTGCTATCATGCAGCCCATATGGCCAACGAAATTGAAGCAAAGGCGATCTGTACCTTGACCAATAGTGGTTATACCGCCTTTCAAATCTCTGCTTGGCGCCCGGCCGCACATATTTTAGTATATACCTCAAACCACCGTATTCTTTCCCGACTCAATCTATTATGGGGAGTGAAAGCCTTTTATTACGACAAGTTTGTGAGCACCGATGAAACCGTGGAGGACATTAATAAAATCGCCTTCGAACGTGGTTTTGTGTCCAAAGGCGACTACTTAATTAACTTGGCGGCCATGCCCATTGTAGACAAGGGAATGGTAAATACACTACGGGTTTCGCAGGTGAAATAGGCTATTCAACAACTTCGGTCTTTTCTAGCTGCATCATATCGTTTACCTTGGTAATGGTTACGGTGGTGGCAAATTGCTTTGTTTTATAGATATAGGCAATTTTTTCAAGATTGTCATCTATTCTATTTACCAGAAGTTCACTTACCCAGACATCTTTCTTATGTTTTTTGTCTTTGATGACCTGTTCGTCCTTGCCTTTGGGTTCGGGGAAGGCAAATTCCTTCGGAAAATCGAAGAGCTGTTGTGCTACAAAGAAGGCTTCGTGCCAGTGAGTTGTTGGCAATAGGACGGTTTCTGTATTGGAAGGTTTGCTAGCGGTACCTCCTGTTGTTTCAGTATATGAAACCTTCGGAAATAATTTTTGCAATTCTTCTACATAGCTTTTCGCCGAAATATCCGGTTCAGGCGGGAAAAATTTCGACAAATACCCATTAAAGGCATATCCCTTTTTGTGATTGAATTCCACTTCGTTCATGCCGCCTTTTATTCCACCAACGGTCATCGTTGCATTGGATTCGGCAGCAATTATTTTTAATTTGGTACCATAAGGCATCACGGCCAACTTTTCACTGTTTAAGTTGTTGAATTCCCGAAGGCTGAGTCCGCTGGCTGCGGTAACATACAGAAATTCTGGAGTGGAAGTTTCAGGAACCGAATCGGCAATGGCCAAATCGTTGGCGGCCGGATCGGCTTGAGGGTCTTTGGTTTCGTTCTTGCACGAAACGAAGGCAGTTAATAAGGCAACTGCGAGGAGGAAAAAAACTACTTTTTTCATAACATAAAAGGTTTTAGTTAATAATCAAAATCAAGTAGTTTTCACAGCATTTAAAAGTCTAATTTAAGTTGTACGTCTATGGTTTTATCGGGAGGTGGTTTCACCTCTTTCTTATCTTCGTTGTTGAGATTTGATATAGAGATTCCCAACAAACGTACCGAATCTTTCATTTTCTCCTGAAATAACAAATCTTTAACAGTCTCCATAATTAAGGCCTTGCTCGAAACATATAAAGGCAGGGTCTTGCTCCTAGTCTGTAACGTAAAATCACTGTATTTAATTTTAAGCGTAATCGTTTTTCCGGCCACTTTACTTTTTAGCAATCGCTTTTCCACCTCTTTTGCGATTTCCTCCAAACGCTCCATCATAAACAATTCTGATGCGATATTTTCATTAAAAGTGCGCTCCGCGGCCAAGGATTTCCGCGTGTGGTCCGGACTTACCCTGCTGTTGTGAATTCCTCTCGAAACCTTGTAATAATAGCTGCCACTTTTGCCAAAATGTTCTTCCAAGAACTCTCGAGACTTACTTTTTAGGTCCTTTCCGGTATAAATCCCCAGCAAATACATTTTTTCCTTTGTCACCTTTCCTACGCCGTAGAATTTTTTTACATCCAGCTTTTCTAAAAATGCAACGACTTCTTCCGG
>NZ_JAIOHK010000011.1 GCF_019913785.1 Altibacter sp. | reverse complement strand
CCCCAACTCTCCTACTCGTATTAACATCGTAAAGAAACTTAGGGAATAAAATTTGTTGTAGAAACTATAGCCAAAAATTTCGCTTTTACCCAAAGCTCAAGTTACATAACGCAAGTACATTATAGTACATTTGATATATATGCGAATAGCGCGTTTATGCGCTATTTTACATAGTTCCAGAACGATTTCCGTATAGCTTGCTATTTTGCATAATTCGGTTATAACCTCTGCCTTGGCGGATTATAACTAACGAATTATGCAAAAGGAAATCCGTACACTTAAGTACGATTTTTTATATTAGAAACTTCTGTCCCGTCTATTGTATTCCAAAAATTTATTCACCGGATGAATTTTTAGAATAATATGAAAAAGGAAATCCGCTACCGGCAATTTAAAAATTGAATATTTGGATCATAGTCCATATAAAAACCAAATACGCGATTCTAAGCGATTAGGGATTTGTAATTACTGCGGTAAGTTTCGTATCGACTTCCTTAAACACTAAATTGACCAAAATGCCATAAGACTCCCGATGGGTCGTGCATAAATAATTCGCGTCCCCAATCGAAGGTTTTGATTTCGGTAAAACGAACGTATTTATATTTGTGGTGTAGCCCTTTTGCGAGTAGTTCTTTCTCACAGGCCTCTACATCATCCACCTCCAAGAAAAGCATCGAATTGTCCACCCATTTTCTAACATAAGCCTTTTGCAAATAAAAGGCCAGATTGGTATTAACTTTAAACAAACACATGTCATCCGAAATGATGACTTCTTCAAATCCGAGTTCGCGATAGAAGGCCCTAGATTCATCGTAGTTCTTGGCGCCTATAAAAGCGCGTATGCTTTTTGCTTTATACCTCATTTAACAACAGTTAGAGTTTTCTTGAATGGAGGGACAGGCCACCGTACCATAGGAACAATATACGCAACAATCTCCCTCTTTGGGCCGTAAAAGCACTTTGCAATTTTCGCAGTCGTAAAAGAACTGACAGGCTTCCGTTGGCATTTCTTCTTCCTTTTTATGGCCACAGTGAGGACAGGTGATCGTTGATTTTAATTGTACCTCCATCAGTCTATAATTTTATATCCGGTTTTTCTTATGGCAACCTCAATTTCTGCAGGGCTTACTTTTGTTTTATCAAAGGTAACAGTTGCCGTTCCGGTTTCATAATTTGCCGTTGCTTCCACGATGCCGTTGAGCTTGTTCACTTCACTTTCTATATGTGCTTCGCAGCCCGTACAGGTCATTCCTTTAATCTTGTAGGAGATGGTTTCCGTATTTGATTCCAATACCATCACGACTTCCTTTGAATTTGAAGGATAGAATACCTGGGCGTAATAGGGAAATGCCAGCATGAGTGCCGCAAACAGGGTCACAAATACCAAAAATCTCTTTGAATTAAAAAAATTCGGCTTCTCATCCTCACAAGCACAGTCTATGTCTTGCTTCTTAGGTTTTAATCGCTGATACCATGCAAAAGCCAAAACGATTATAGTAAGGCCAATTAAAAAAGGCCTAAAGGGTTCTAACCAGGAAAATGTGGCTGCCATACCGCTGGTGCCGGCAATCAAGGCCAATACCGGAGTGATGCAGCATAGGGAGGCTGCAATGGCCGTAATCATGGTGGTTCCCGCTAACTTCTTTTCTGAGCTCATACCTTTTCTACGACTAAATTTGTACTATCGATAATGTCGAAAAAAGGAAGTAATAAGGAGATCTTATCTTTTCTGAGGGCGTAAAAGATGGTCTGTGCCTCCTTACGGGCGAAAATAATATCCTTATCTTTTAGTTTTCTTAGATGTTGGGAAATTGCGGAAACATTCATTTCTAAAATATCACTTAAATCGCATACACACAGATAATCTTCTCGATGCAACAAGTACAATATCTTTAAACGAACCGGGTTTCCTGCTAAACTCAGTGTTTTTGAAAGCGCTTCAAACGAACTATTTAAGTCTTGCACAACTTCCCTGCAGTTCATTATTTGTTTAGCGTCTGCTTCTAATCTTATACAACTGGTTCCTTCCATAGATCAAATATGGAATTATTATCTTATTTAAGCAAATACTTAAATACAATTAACAATACATTATAATTCTTCTATGATGTATACTAAAAGGGATGAAAATTATTCTACTCACCCTACCTCCACCCTGCCGTGGCAGGCAGGTACGCTGTTTTAAATAATTCGGTTATAATTCCTGCCTTAGCAGAATATGTTGAACCAAACAAATTGTTGACTCACCACTTCTAATTAAAACATTTTTAAATTCTTAAAGAATATTGAATTTTTAATGTCGTCACGTAGATATCCGATAACTCCCTATATGACAGTACTCCATACATGAAACTAAGCCTTAAATCTGAGTCAACTTTTCCGCTGTGAAATAACTTATAAATAACACCTACATTCCCGCCAATTGTCCATGCAGTATTAAAATTATCCTCTAATAATGTATTATCCTTATACAATATTGAATTAGTTTCCGGACCTATGAAAGGCTCTATCGATCCGTTCATTCCATTTGTTCTAAATATATAATTCAACCAAAATGATGTGGTCGCTGGATAAAACAATTCGTAATTATTAAAGAAGACACTTTCTTTTTTGCCAAAAATCCCACTAAATCCCAGTTCCCAGTTATTAGTTAACAAAGCAGAAATACTTAAATATCCACCGAATCCAACAAAACCTGAATTTCGGCCTAACACTATTTCCTCCCCAGATTCTGTGGTAAAATTATCTCCTTTATTATTCCCAATCGTGTACGGTGAAACACCAATATGAATAATAAATAGCCCATTAGTATATAGTTTGTGCTTGATGTGTGATGGTTGACTTAATCTTCCATCTAAATTTTTCCTATAAAGAAAGTAGTCATTTTCCGAATCAATCTCAGGAGCAAGAAACTGAGATTCAAAAACTATTTTATAAATGCCTTGATCATTGTAATTTTCAATTTTTGTTTCCACTAAAAAGATAGAGTCTTTAGGATTAAATTTTTCTAAAATATCTAATTTCTTATTTGCCAAAATGAAATCGTCAGCTATTAATTTTACCGGCCCGTTATTTTCAAAATATAATTCCGCCTTTTGTCTTATTTTAGGCTTAAAATTCTTTAATAATGTTTGTCGGTGAATTGAATAAGATATAGTATCCAACAATAGAGGTATTTCTGGTCTGTTTTCTGCTTTAATGTTTATTATTATTTGATTGGAATCGGAAACACCATCATTTACTTTAAATCCAATCTTATAAAATCCATCTTGATTAATAATTATGTTTTGCTTAGCAACATTATCCAATAATTCTAATTTTTTAAATGTTTGATACTTTTCATTCTCGCCAGGTATGTTATACCATAAATACTTTACTATTTCAGAATCAGTATCACCAGATGAAGATCCATCCAGAACAATAAAGGCCTTAGTGGGAAGAGATATTGTGTCTTCAGACTTATATAATTGATCAAAAATATACAATTCGGCTTGCGGCACACTATTAGAATTATGAAAAAGTCGCTCTATCGCAAGCTTAATCTGATTTCCATAGTTACTTTCCTTAGGATTAACGAAGAAATTCTCAACGCCAATAATGTTGTCCGCAATATTGAGGGGGGAGTTAATTGAGTCCTTTTTTAGTTCTGATTTTCTAGTTTCAAACAATTGAAATTGAAATTCGATTAATTCAACCAGAGTATTCGTCTTAATGGCGAGGAAATAATCATAATCAACCAGAATATCGAACACCCTGTTGTTATCTTTTTTTTGATTTTCCGTATAAGAAATATCTAAACTCACATTGTCAGGCTTACGAATACTAATAATATCATTAAGGATTGACTGATAACGATTATCGCTTATAAATGTATTAAGTGAATTTACCTTATTAAAATATTGTCTTTCTCCTTTTTTATCTTTGTAAGAGAGTCCTTTTATTACAGATTCTATAAAAGGCTGAAGATAGCCGTCTCCCTCTGAGTATATCAAAATAGACTCAGGCTTAATTGCTTCTTGAGCAACAAGGATCGAGAAACTTAGATGGATTGTACAGAACAAAATTAGTGTCCTTAGTGTTTTATGCATTCTAGAATTTTTTGTGAGATTTCTATGAAATTAATATTAATTAGCGATTCACGTTCTTTATCAATCACGGATTCCAGTTGGTGTTGTTTTGCAGGTCGCAATGAGCTTAATTTCAATGATTTAAATTCATAACATATATTCCCATTTACCAACGCTATCAAATTTCCTCCTGTGAAAATATAAGTCTGTCGTTCCTTATCAATCTCTTGAATACTTCCGCTTATTTTTAATCTAATCTTATTCTTTGAACTTGTAATAATTTTAATATTTCCCAATTTTTGAATTTCATTCTTTAAGTTGACATTTGATGTGCCTTCTAATTCGAAAATAGAAATATTTGATTTTTCCGCTTTCGAACTTGAATCAGTTGATTCAAGTTCAGAGGACTTATTCGTATCATCATTGTTATTTGAACAATCCATGGCTAAAAAAATTGCAAGCGCACAGGATAGAACAAAAAGTGCAATATTTAGTAATCTATCTTTTAAAGATCCCTTGTAGAGTTTATAGATTAATTTAGATGGTAATGACCAATTTTCGTATTGATCGTCGCTAGGTTTTAAATTCATTGTTAATTCCTTAAAAACAGAATTTCTAAATGGGGAGAATTCAAATCTACGAAAGATTTCCTATTATCTATATGAATAAAACAGTATTAATTTTACCACGTTGCACCTAACAACAAGCCACAGGGTGATCTTCATCAAAGCTTAGCTCAACTTTAAAGAATTAAACATCACCTTAACTTCAAATCCCTTAACCTTGCTGCATGTAACCACAAAACCCTTATATAGACTAACAAGAGCTATTACGAATAGCTTAAAACCATGCATAGCATTGTTGTAAAATCTAGTTTCGAAGCATCACTGACAAATAGGAAAGCCTACTGCTTTAAAAACCGCTGTACGCTGGTATAGCCGTCTGTGGAGATGATCTCCACAAAATACAGCCCATTGGCCAGCTGGGAGATATCGATGGACTGGGGCCCGAAGTTGGTATAGCGGATCACCTTGGTGCCCGTGATGGAGAAGATATTTACGGTTTCTATGGTCGTGTTTTCGGTATCAATATGCAATAGCTTTTTACTCGGATTGGGATAGATGCTAACCCGTGGTTTCTTTGCCGGATCGTCTGTCGCCAACACATAGTTGTAGAATACAGCATGATCTCCCTCCGGGGTGGTGATGGTCAGTACATCGGTGCCGCTTATATTCTCAATAATATAGTCAAAGGTGCGCAGGGTAAAATCGCCAGCCAGGATGGTGCTCAGGTATAAGTTTTCCAAGTCACAAATACAGTCGCATTCTCCCAGGGTGACTGCGCCCCAGGTGGTAAATGTAGTTTCGTCTATCGTCATGGTGGCATTGACACTATCGTGAAACCAGTTGTTAAAGGTCAGCACCGCAAAGGCCTCGTACTCCCCAGTGCCATCGATACCAAAACTAATGCTCGGAAAATAATCAAAGGGCAGACAAGGGGGTGTGGTACTGTATAAGGGCGGTGCCACATAGGTGGTCCCGTCGACCACCACATAATCCAGCACCCATGTTCCATCCAATAATTCTTGCTGGGCCGAACTTGACAATAAACCGGCGCATAAGCATAACAGGCAGCATATAATTTTTTTCATCCTGATGGTTTTAGTGGGGATGTTCGTTACAATATACTCTATTTTGGCAACACTTGCGTGTGCTCTCTATCTAAAGACGGCCCTTTTTATAAACTGTTACACAGGTGCAAGAAAATAATCTCGGCCACTATGCCTAGCCGCTGTTGACTGTGGTGGTGGTTTGGACCGAACTCCCTATATAAAAACCCATCCTGTTACAGATGGGTTTTCGCAATCTAAAGTAACGACCGCTTAGTGTTTAAACCGTACATAATACGGTGTCACCGAGCCGTCGGTTTCGTAGGTAAAACCGGCCGAGACCCACTCATCGGCATTGGTGCCCGAACGCCGTGTGGTATGGTAATGCCCGTAGTTGGTATAGCTACGCGAACTCAGTCGCGGATAGTAGATCACAAAATCGCCCCACACTCCTACTCCGCTGCTGGCATTCCATGGGCCACCGCCAAAGGCGGTGATGATTCCTATTTGCCCCTTTTGGTTGGTCTCAAAATACGGGTAGGCAAAGGCAAAGTCGGGATTCCATATCTGGTATTGGTTCACCAAATTCCAGGAATTGGTATTGATTTCGGCAATTTGCACATGGGTTTGCGGGAAATTGGCATTGTTAGACGCATTCCAGGCAAAGATGGCATTGTTCTCTCGCATGGTGGCGGCACGGACATAGGTCTTCCAGGAGGCATCAGTGAGCCAGTCGTTGCCATCGGCGGCCGTAGACGACATGGTATTGTTGGGCCACGAATTTATATTCACTTCCCGCCAACTGTAGAAATTGTCGGCATCACGCATGGAGTACACCAACATGGTACTATTGTTTTGGTGCCCCGCCCAGAACACGGCGTTGGTACCGTTTTGGGTTACGTGCGACCAGAAGGCATTGGTACTCCCCGTAAATTGGTAGTTTACGGTGCCTTTGGCGTTTAGCTCGGACAATGGCACACGTATCACGTAGCGATTGGCACCCCCTCCTATGCTGCTGGTCCAATACAGGAACTGACGTCCAAAGCTCATGTCGTTATAATCCAAGGTTCCAGAAGAGGCCAAGGCATCGTTGGTAAAGTCCCAGTAGGTCCAGGAAGTACCGTTACTACTTCTCACCTGTTGTGTATTCTGAACGGCGATTCTAATGGCATTTTGCCCGCCGGAAGTCCAATATTGCAGCAACCAGACAAACATATCGAATTCGGGTACGTACTGCAGCACCTGATCGCAGCAGAGTCCGCCGTAATCATTTGGAAAGATGGTGGTAGGATTCACACTTGTAAAGGTTTGTCCGCCATCCAGTGACAAGGACATATAGGTATTCCCGGTGGTCATTACCGTTTGTCCATTTTCGGCAACACTAGGTTCAGGAAGCACGGAGCTTACATTGATGGCATCACCAATCTCATCGTATTCTTCGAAGGAAATTGCCTGACTTGCTCCTCCGTCCTGCTTTTCTACCTTATACTCAGGATTGTTGGGGGACAGATTCCCACGAATAGGTCCGTTAGGGACATAGTACGGCTTGGTTTCCTTGTTTAGGGTATCGTAGGTAGGTTTGAAGGGTGGATAGTCACCTCCTTCTACCACCTTGGGCTCTACCTTTCCAAGTTTTAGGGGTTCGGTATACTCACAGGGGTCGTCCGGTGTGGGGTCCGGTGGTGTGACTTTAGGATCGCAATTGCAAAGTAACAGGGCTAGAATAAAAAGCCCCGCAACGTAGTTCCATTGTTTTTTCATAATAATAGCATTTAAGGTTCGTAGTCATTACAGATAGGGGGCTATTTGTCTATACTTCCATGCCATACGTTAGCACTAATTACAAATTTAAGCAATTGATACTCAGATTATTTCAGGTAAACCACTAGAGTTTGGAGGGGATTTTCCCTTGATCTTATAGCCACTGTAGTGTCATAAGGAATACACTGTAGGTACGATCGAGGTATGGTGGTTGATTCGCTCCCCGCCTATGCTCCTTCATCAAAAAGCCTAGGCGGACACGGTTCATCCCAACTGTGCCCGATACAGGCTAGCATACGGTGCTTTTAATCTATCATATACAACAACCGTCCATCCAAATGATCTACGTCTGTACCATACACAATATAGGATGCCCCAATAGTCCATCGTTTCGACCTTCCAATGCCATACCAAAAGGAATACCGCTGGTAGATCCATCTGGGTTCGATGGTTTTAGGCCGGGTGATATAGGCACCCACTTGTTGGAGAAAATAAAAATTACCTACCCGAAAATGATGCCCCACAAGCACTGCAGACGAAAAGGCCGAATCGGCCAGTCCATCGCGCTCGGCGATCTTGGCATTGGCATAGTCGTACCAAAGTTCTACGCCTCCATTAATCCCATTAATATCGGTAAGTGGTTGTAAGGCACCACCCATACCTCCCACAAGCAGATGGCTGGTCGATGCTTCGTCCTTACCGGTGGATCGTAAACTTAAAAAGGAGCCCACATAATAGCCGGTGGATCTTTCCTGTTTCCTTAATTCTCTTGGCTTAGTTACCAAGCCGTCAAAATTGATCATCCTATCGATACCTACCGATACGGTAGGAAAGTTCATGCCTTTGTTGGGCTGTTTCTGACTAGCGTTGGAAATATGATTGTAGTTTGCCGATAGGTTTATGGCGTAGTTTTCATTAAGATGATAGTTAAGATTGAGTGACATGGCCAAATAAAAACTGAAATGAGAACTAAACAGCAGGTTTTGAGGATTGGTAGTTGCACGGAAGGGTGTCGTTAAATAGGTGGCACCAATGGAGCCTCTCATTGAGAATTTGAAAGGGCCTTTATAGGCGAAGTACGGTTCCATAAAATAGATTAGGTTATAGGCACTTCCCAAAACCTGAGGATTGGCATAATTAAAATACGAAAAGGACAGCCCCGTACGGCCGTAGCAATAACAGGTCTTCCAGGCTTTATCGCTTGTTTTGAGTCGGCTGTATTCTAATTGGATCCCATAGGGATTGGATTGGGAGATGGACTTTACTTCATCGGAATGAGAAATGATAAAACCATAGTGTGTTTTCAGACTATAAAAATCGGGGTTCGACTGTCCAAAAGTGCTCTGGAAAGCTAAAAGTAGTAGTACCGCTCCAATATACTTTTTCATACCGATAATCCACTCTTAATCGCTTCAGCTGAAATTAGATTTTATTTTATGCGCTCGATTTACTCACATTAGATGCCGTAGCCTAAGGTGCGTGGTATGGCAGCATGGAATTAGAATTAGGCGTCCCTACCATTGGCATTGACAAAATACATTTTCAAACTGCCCCGATTCTTCACCTCAATTTCACCGCGGTATACACAATCCCAGCTATCCTTGACCAGTTCGTAGGTGGTCTCACTAATATTGATCTTCCCCGGTTCCGACATGGATTCCATCCGCGAGGCCACATTGACCGTATCTCCCCAGATGTCGTAGGCGAATTTCTTGGTTCCTACCACCCCGGCTACCACAGGCCCCGAATTGATCCCAATACGGATGTCGAAGCTGAGTTCGTTGGCCGTGATGTCTTTCTTTGTCTTTTCCACAAAGGTGACAATCTCGAAAGCGGCCTTGACCATTCGAGTGGCGTGATCCTGGGTATCGTGATGCAGGCCACCGGCGCACATATAGGCATCCCCTATGGTCTTGATTTTTTCCAAGCCGTGTTTTTCGATGATCGCATCGAATTCGGAAAAGTAAAAGCCAACGGTCTCTACCAAGGCCTCCGGGGACAGCCCTTCCGAATAACTGGTGAAGCCTTTAAAATCGGTAAATAGCACCGTGGTGGAAGCGTATTTCTTGGCGGTGACCTTGCCGTTGCGTTTTAGTTCTTCGGCGGTTTCTTCCGGCAGTATGTTGAGCAGCAAGCGATCTGATTTGTCCCGCTCTTCTTCAATAATCTGCTTTGTTTTCCGTATATAAATAATACGCCTGAATTGCCCCACGGCCAACAGTCCAATGAGGAACAGTGCGATTATGGTAGCAATCACCAGAATACGCTGGCTCTTTCTTTTCTGTTCGGACAGGTCTATTTCGATCTGTTTCTGTGACACCTCGTAATTGGTGCGCTGATCGGCCATTTTTTGAACGGTTTCGATGTTCATGACGCTGTCCCTATAGACGATATGGTTTTTAAAATAGGTCAGAGAGCTGGCCGGATCGCCCTGTGCTTCGTACAATTCGGAAAGCTTTAGATTGGCATCGCTAATCTGATTGTTCAAACCGTGGCGGGTGGCCAATTCTAAACTTCGCTTGGCATAGTGCAAGGCGGTGGGAAAATCGTTTTGTCTGAAATAGATATCGGACATATAGGTGAGGTAGATCGAAATACCGTAGTAGTCTTCTAACTCTTCCAGTAAAATAATGGCGTCGTTGATATTTTTTTCGGCCAGTTCGTCCTTTCCTTGTTCGGCATGTACCATCCCCACATTTCCCAAATTATAGGCGGTGCCAATGAGGTAATCGATTTCCTTAAAGATAAGTCCCGACTCGTCGAAATACAGCAGGGCCTTTTCGTAGTCCTTGGCATTAAAGGCCTCGTCTCCGGCGTTTAGCAAGGCGCTTGCCAGAGACGCCTTGTCGTCTGTTTTTCGGAGTATTTCTATGCCCTGACTGTAATACAGTTCGGCATTGACGGCGTTTCCTATTTCGGAATAGATATTTGCCACGGCGATGGTCACGGCCCCCACGGCCCGGGTATCGTCTATGCGTTTGGCATGGCCTATGCTCACAAAATAGGAGGTGATTGCCTCGTCATAATCGCCTTGGAGGTGGAGGGCATTCCCCTTTTGCAGGTGTCCGCTGATCAAATAATCGAAGAGGGAATCGGAAGCCGCCTCTTGTATGAGTAGTTCGGCATAGGCATGTTTTCTATCGGGGTTGGATTCTTCTTCGGCAATTGCCTTGAGCAGGGCGAGCTTGTCGCCTTGATAGGCTTCCGACTCGTACAAATTGATAAGGCTGTCGGTGTATTTCTGATCCTGAGCAGCCATACTGAAGCACATCAGACAAAAGAGTCCAATCGCCAATAGGAATGATCTTCGCTTAAAAATCATGGTCGGTATCCGTTTTTATAGTTGCTCTGTCTTAGGTGGTGGGGCTACAAACTCAAAATAGCGCCAATCTCCTTTGTTTCCCTCCGGCATATAGGTAAAACCCAGGAATCGCAACCAGGTAAACAGGTCGGGATGCGGTGATACCGAGTGGATGCCTAGGGTATATCCCTGATAATGTGCTGCTTTTTCCTTTAAGGTCTTTCGCATTTCGAAGCTCAGCTTCATCACATGCTCGTCGTAATGATGGCTACAGATAAGGAAGGTGGTAAATTTCTTATCGGCCACCTTATAGCCTCCCAGCAGCGCTATGGGTTCGTCCTTTTCGGTTCTCCAAATTTTGGAATAGCCACCGTCCTTCGTTTTTTGGAGTAGTTCCTTAATATACGAAAACATGGCGGTACGGTTGTTTTCATCACGAATTCTCCATTCTACTTCCGAGATACTCCAGGGATTGTTTAGAATATACCAGAGGTCTTCGGGACTTATTTCGTTTTGCAATGCTGCCATACCCATTTTTAACACTTAGATTCTTTACACCAAAAAAGCATAGCCTATACGGTATCGTTAGTCTCAACTATAGAGGTGAAACTAGTATCCACATAGGCACACTTAGGGGATGGTGTAAGCAAGAAATATCGAATTACACCTTCATCTGAAGCTTAGGATCCTGACGATACGGATTGCCGGGAGCTCCTTTTACGTTATAGAAAATGGTATACTCGCGTGTGTCGCTTGCCGGCAAGGAACCTATTACGCCGGTCCAATTATTGGCGGCGGTAGGATCGGTCTTAAAGATGTCTGATCCCGAGCCTTCTTGAATTGCAGTAATCTCGGTAATATCACCGGCCGGTACAAACTGAATTTGCTGGCCTGCAACTACGACGGTGGTGAATGCGGCATCATTTCCCCCGCCAATTGGAAGTGAGGTTACGCCATCGGATAGACCCGGTGGTGCCGGATTTGCCGTGGTTGCCGAAACAGTTACAATGATCTTTGTTGGTCCTCCATTACACATAATTTAAATTTTTAAGGTTAGTTAATTGTATGTTGAATTAAAGTATTCCAGATTTATTAAAATGTCGATTTGGGAGGAACATTTTAAGCACCCTGTTCGGGTATATATTCTATTGCCTAAGTAAGATAGAGGGAAATTAGGCAATTTTTTTTGATATTCCTAAGATTATTTCGCATTGATATTCAATACATTATCTGCCATATCCCGAAATATGTGGTTTTAGGCCGTTTTGTAAGCCGAAAATTTACCGTCCCTACCGAGCGGTATTTTACCCACTTCCCTATTGATTTAGCAGCACCTAATTTATGAGTGACAGTACCCTATACGTACCCTAGTAGTATACCGGGAGTATCCTACCCTTTACTACGGGTGAAACATGGGTGAAACATGGGTGAAACATGGGTGAAACACGGGTGAAACACGGGTGAACCTTACAAATGAGTAGCCCTTTCCTACAAGGCCCTAGGTCGTACACAACTAATGATTTGATGGTATTTTCTTACACCACACTTAGAATGTGCATGGTTTGGCCGCTTCTTAGCCTTTCTATGCGATGGTGCAGTACCCCATAGGATATACCCAATGTTACCACACAGGCCACATTGGCTTGTGGAATGGCATCGTTAGGGGTATTCAGCACCCACTCCATGGCTATTGGCAGCTCATGAATGGGTAGAAAGCCTGTAGTCTGTATGTTGCCCAGGGCATTTTGTTTCGGGACTTTTGGCAGGTATTTTTCGGCTGCTTTGTTCCAATAGTGATTGGACACCAGACTGATTGCTGCCGTAAATTGAACGTGGGTAGCTTGGGCGGGTTTGTTTGCAAAGTCCTCTGGATATAACGGATTGCAGGTTAGTATACATTGTGAGCGATCTGCTTTAAAGTCGGCTTGAAAGGCACCGCTAAAACCGTACGAAAAAGGCTGTTCTTTATCAAATGCAAATCCAATTAATTGATTCCCATGCGTACGCAGGTTGCCTTCCCTAATTCCCCAGTCGCCCGAACTTTGGATAATTAGTTTTCGACAAGCACTTGTAAGTCGGCCTGCCATATAGGAATCTTGAAATTGACGGCCCATAGGCCCCCAGCTTTGGCGTAGGGCCTTACTGATTACAGACCCTCCACCAAACTCATTGTTGTTCTTACGTACGTTGGCAAAGGCCGGATCGTTTTTGATGGTATCTCCCGAATGCCCCGAAGACCATTTCACCAGGTTCTTTTTACGCTTGGAGTTATAAAAGGACAACGGGCCTAATTTGCCTTTTATCTTTATAATGCCCTTATTTTCTGCCATAACTGTGTTCTTTTTAGCTGCTAACCAATCATTTAGGTATTGGACAACTTCTATAAAACGGGGTTTTTGGTGGCAATCGTACATGGAATTCGTAAGAAAATACTTCCATGTATGGCACTAACCATGACAGAAACCTTTAGAAAGCAACACGAATTACCAAATCTTGATCCGTTCTTCTACGGGTCTAAAGTTGGCTTCGCCGGCTTGTACGTTGAAGGCCTCATAAAAGGGTGTAAAATTCATCAGTGGCCCATTCACACGCCAAATAGGAGGCGAATGTGGGTCGGTAGCCACATAATTGCGTAAAAACTCGTCGCGGGTCTTTACGCGCCAAATTCGCGCAACCGATAAGAAGAAGCGCTGGTTGGGAGTATACCCGCCAATCTTTGTGGTATCCTGTCCCTGTGCTGTAAGTTTAAAGGCATCGAAGGCAATTGCAATACCTCCATTGTCTGCGGTGTTTTCCCCTACCGTAAGGGCTCCTTTTAAATGTACGCTGTCCAATACCGTAAACGCGCTGTACTGATCAATGATCTGTTGGGTTTTTTCCTTGAATTTGGTATAGTCAGCTTCGGTCCACCAGTCGGTTACATTTCCGTTCTTGTCAAACTGCGCTCCTTGATCGTCGAAGGCGTGGGTAAACTCATGCCCTATCACCATACCAATGCCCCCGTAATTCACGGCATCATCGGCATATAGATCGAAATAAGGGGCTTGCAGTATACCTGCGGGAAAGACAATTTCGTTTAGAGAAGGGTTGTAATAGGCCGTCACCGTAGAGGGGGTGGTATGCCACTCGTCTCTATTGGGCGGTTTGTTAAGTGTGTTGAGTTCGTATTGATACTCTTCTTTCCGCAGGGCCACTACATTTTCAAAAAAGGTAGCACGGTCAATGGTCACATCGTAGGTACGCCAGACATCGGGGTAGCCTATTTTTTTATTGATGGCCCAGAGCTTGTCTTTTGCCTTGAGCTTGGTGCTGTCGCTCATCCAATCGAGCTCGTTAATTCGCTTTTCCAAGGTCTTCTGAAAATTGTTAACTAGCTCTAAGGCACGCTTTTTGGCGTCTTCATTAAAGTATCGCTTTACATAGATCTGCCCCAGTGCAAACCCTATCTGCTGGTCGACACGGCGCACCATTTGTTTGGATCTGGACTGCTGTACCGATTGGCCCGATAGCACTTTGCTATATTCGAAGGCTGCATCCTGAAAGGGCCGACTTAGGATATTGACATGGGTCCCTATGGAATTTGCCTTTAGATATAGTTTCCATTGTTCCAGAGGCACCGATTTCAACATGGCATCCAGCTTTTTATAATAGGCAGGCTGCCCCACATCCACCGAATCAACTGCCATCCCCAGGGTCTCGAGCATGTTTTTCCAAGCGATATTCGATTGGCTTTTCTGAAGTTCTGCTACGGCCAGTTTGTTGTAGTTTTCTTTTACCACTCTGCGTTCGATCCGTGTTTTGTGCGCCTCGGCCAGTTGTTTTTCGATTTCGTATACGGTGGTTGCCTGTGCTTCGGCATTGGGTTCGCCTATCAGTTCGAACAGGCTGCTCAGGTATTTTTTATACGCCTCCTGAATGGCAGTCACCGAGGTATCTGTTCCGAAGTAATAATCACGATCGGGCAGTCCCAGACCCGATTGCACAAAATGTGCAATATTCATAGCACTGTTTTTCTGATCGGCCGAGATATAGGGATAGATCATGGAGTAATCCCCGCTTCGTATCTGCTGGGCGACAAAGGTCATCATTGCCGGAACATCCTGTAGGGCTTCTATGCGATCTAGAATGGGCTGTATGGGCGTAGTCCCACGGGCATTGATACTTAGGGTATCCATACCCGAAGCATAGAAATCGCCTACCAACTGTTCTATACTCCCCTTGGGATGGGTTTCTTGGGATACTTCTTCCAAAATGTCCTGCAACAACTTTTGCTGTGGAATGTTTAAAAAGCGGTAGGACCCCACTCCTACTTGATCTTCATCGATGACCGCGTTGTCGTACCACGTCTTATTGACGTGATGAAAGAAATCGTCTCCGGGCTTTATGGTTGCTGAAATGCCATCGAAGACAACCGGATCGGGCGTCGCCTCGGCGGGTTTGTCTTTGCATGCCAAAACTAAAACGGCCATTGCCGAGAGATACAGAAGATTTTTCATAATGCTATTGGTTTTAATAAATATAGTAAAACGGAAGGCCTGTAACTTAGCTTTTTAAGGACTTCATATCGATGACAAAGCGGTATTTCACATCGCTTTTGAGCATGCGCTCATAGGCTGTATTGATATCCCGCATCTTAATGATTTCGATATCGGATGTAATATTGTGCTTGCCACAGAAATCCAATAACTCCTGGGTTTCGGCGATACCGCCTATCAAGGATCCCGCTACTGCTTTGCGCCCCATGATCATAGGGACGGTCACCAACATCGGGTCTAAGGGCCCCAGATAACCCACTACCACCAGGGTGCCGTTGGTGTTCAAGGTACCTACATACGGATTGAGATCGTGTGCATAGGGAACGGTATCAATGATAAGATCGAATTGCCCCATGGCCTGCTCCATTTGTGCCTCATCTGTTGAGATAATCACTTTGTCTGCTCCCAAGGCTTTCGCATCCTGTACCTTATTCGAAGATCTTGAAAACAGGGTAACGTGGGCGCCAAGCGCCGCGGCTAGTTTGATTGCCATATGTCCGAGTCCGCCAAGACCTACTACGGCTACCTTACTATCCTTTTCCACCTTCCAGTGACGCAGGGGTGACCAGGTAGTGATCCCCGCGCATAATACGGGCGCAATCCCGGCAGGGTCTATGTTTTCAGGGACACTAAGCACAAAGGCTTCGTCCACCACGATGGTTTCGGAATAGCCACCGTGTGTATTGGTATCTAGGTGTTTATCATAGCCACCATAGGTCCCAACCCAGGCGCCACAATATTGTTCCAGATCGTCCTTACAATTGGCACAGGTTCTGCAGGAATCCACCAAACAGCCTACTGCTACCAGATCGCCGAGCTTGTATTTGGATACCCCGGCTCCTACCTTGGTGACCTTGCCTACGATTTCGTGTCCGGGTACTACCGGATATTGGGTCATCCCCCAATCGTTGCGCGCGAAGTGCAGATCGGAATGACACACGCCACACCACAGTATGTCGATTTCTACATCGGATGTGGTTACTTCTCGTCTATTGATATTGAATTGTTTTAAATCGGCTTCCGGAGCTTCCGTGCCGTACGCCTTAACGCTTGTTGTTTTCATGATACCTATGTTTATTGGTTAGTTAACTATATAAGAATATTAAAAATACAAATTTCTGGAAGACAGCGGTACACTATTGGGATAAAACCTTGGTTGGTGGTTGGGAAGTTTGGTAGTAGCCGTGCTATTTTCTAGTTACAAATTCACTTCCAGCTTATAGCCCACCCCGTGAATGTTGGTGAGTTTAATGGAGTCGTCATCTTGTAACTTCTTGCGCAATTTCGAGATATAGGTATCTAAACTTCTCCCTGTAATCACCCCGTTGTCTTCCCAAACGCGTTTGGTGAGTTCGTCCCGGGTGATGATCTGGTTGGGTTTGGCAATAAATATTTGGAGGATATCACATTCCTTTTTCGACAGGCTAATTTCGGTGGCTTCTTTTATCAGCATGTTTTGGTCGGGGTAGAATTTAAATCGGCCCAGAGCAGCAAAGTTGTCGTCTGTAGTTGGGACCATCCGCTTCTTCTTTTTATAAAAGACCAAGACCAACAGCAGCAATCCGCCTAAGGCCAGGGCATATACATAGTTTGGAATACTCGTTGGAGATTCGGGGAGTTTTGTGAATCGCACATGTACGGTATAACAGGCTTTGGGGAGGTTTCGACCGCGGCAGGGAATGATTCCTTTTTCTTCCTCCTGTTTTACCTCATAGCTATAGCCTACCTCTCCATCTTCACAGCGGATGACCTCCGTCAGGTAGTAGGATGGCAGCCCTGCCTTTTTAAAACTGCTTTTAATGATGTCCACCAGGCTGTCGGGATAGATGGCCAGTGGCAGTTCGAAGGATACTTGGTATCTATAGTCGTCCAAAGCCACTACCGGCTTTACCAAGGAGGTAGCATCTTGATCGGCCAATAATAAACGATGGCCTACATCGCGTAGCGACACTTTTACACTTTCGGAGAATTCGGTATTGGGCTCCTTTGTACAGGAAGTCAGTCCTGCAATCAGCAGCAATACAAGTAGCTTTTTTACAAGGATTTGGGTGGAAGTATTCATAATATGCTGTAAATAACACATAAATTGAGGACTTTTTAAAAAGTTTGACACTTCTTTTACATTCTTTTGACACTTTTCTGCCAACGTAGCCATAGTTTTACTTCATCATTTAAAAAATCAGAAAATGAACAAGTTAATAGGAAGTATGCTGCTTATAGTATGTATGGGGTGCAATTCGGAAAAACAGCAAGTAGTAGAAACGCAGGCAGATAGTATGGCCATGCTGCAGACTACCGAGTACCCGATCACAAAACCCATTCACATGATCGAGTTCCATGAAGATCCCTATGAGCTATCACTACAAATGGCACGTGTAGATATAGATGTGTACGAGCTCATCGTAGGAATGGAGTTATTCAATGGGGCATTCTTTGTTTCCCCAAACGCCAAGCGGGATTTTTCGGGAAAATTCACGGTCTATTTAGAAGACTCGAATACACTCTTTCCCATTGCTAAATTGAAGGAGTCGCCTCCTTCGGTGGAAGAGTTCGATCCACATCCCTTCGTAAACGGGACGGTGAATTGGGTACGATCGAATACCACCTATACGCAACGCCTTCAGCGAGATTCGGAAGCCAACTTTCATGTGCAGGGGGAGATTCGCTTTACCATTGAACCACGGTGTACCTTCGAAAGAATACCCATCACTATTAAATACGAGGCAGGCGAACTGCACGTTGAAGTAATGAAATGCTAATTCCGATAGGAAAAAAATAATAATAAAGTAAAGGAATTAGCTCAGCCATTGCGTTTGAACTTTGCTTACAATTTTAGCCATAGTATGAAAAAGATATTTTTATGTATGTTCGTACACTGCTGTGTGTTAACAGGAAGTAGTCAAGAGCAGGAACCACCCATGCTCTTGGTAGTAGATTCTACTTGGACCAAGGAGATTTTCCATTTTCCCATTGGGTTTGCACAAACCTTAACGTACAGTGGTTATGAGGAAGCTCATTTTCCGCCCGGTTGGGGAGACCGAGAAAGCCCTCAGTTTTGGTCTTATGCCTTTGCCTGGTATATTGATGCGAGTTCCAGCTTAACGGCTTCTCAATTGGAGCAGGATCTACAGAAGTATTTCGATGGGTTGATGCAGGCCGTAAACAAGGAAAAAGGCAAACAAATTCCTCCCAGTACGAGCCTACTTACTGCAACTGAAATTAAAGATGATACCGCTCTATTTGAAGGGACTGTACATACGCACGATTCGTTTCGAAGCAGGGCTATGATGAGCTTGCAGGTTCGAATAGAACAGCAATTCTGTCGAGCCACACAAAAGGCCTTGCTTGTATTTCGGTTTTCACCCCAGGCCTTTGATAGGGCTATTTGGGAAGAACTACACAAAATAAGACCCCTTATCGAGCTTTGTGAATAGTCCCAATTAGGAGAAAGATAGTATTGCGAATACCAGACCTTGGAATTATCGATACCCTATTGTAAACTTAGTTGCAGAACTCCTTCGGACTAACACCCAAACGGAGAATCTCCTAAAATACAGCCGAAAGCTGCTACTATTATCGTAGCTTCACACCTCAATAGCTGCGAGGTTTGCATCCCAATAATATTCATAGTGCTCCATACGATTTTAAGGCCTTGATCAAGGCGCATCCTCCCTTGGGCCAATATGCCCATTTGGGAAAAGCAGGTATGGACACCATTAATTTTGCCGACAGCGAGGCGGTGTTACAGCTAAACAAGGCGCTTTTAAAGCATCATTATGGCTTAACCGACTGGAATATTCCTCCGCATTACCTCTGCCCTCCTATTCCCGGTAGAGCCGATTATATACATTATCTAAACGATTTACTTTCGGAAACCGGAACAGCTACTAACATTACGGGCTTGGATATAGGTGTGGGTGCCAACTGTGTGTATCCTATTCTTGCCAGCCGGATCTATGATTGGCAGATGGTGGGTGTTGATAATGATCCAGCAGCAGTGGCTTCGGCCAAGGAAAATGTAAAAGCTTCGGAAGTCTTAAAAGATCGTATTGAGATTCGGCTACAAGCCAACAATGCCAATATATTTGATGGGGTGATCCACGAAAAGGAATACTTCCACTTCAGCATGTGCAACCCACCTTTTCACGCTTCGGAAGAAGAGGCCGTAAAGGGAACGCTGCGAAAGCTACGCAATCTTGGTGACCAGGCGCCTTATCGGACCAAAAGTGAGATTGTGCTCAACTTTGGCGGACAGGCCAACGAATTATGGTGTAACGGAGGCGAAGCACTTTTTATCAAGCGAATGATAAAGCAGAGTGTTGGGTTTAAAACACAGGTGGGATGGTTTACCACGCTGGTTTCAAAAAGCGAGCATCTAAAACCAATTTATAAACAACTAGACAAACTAAAGGCCAGCCATCGCACCATTGCCATGGAACAGGGCCATAAGCAAAGCAGGATAGTCGCATGGAAATTTCCTTAGGACGTCTTAACAACATAAAATAACATGGCAGAACAAAAGGATTTAGATTTTACCTATACCACCATCGATGAGATATTTCGATTGAGTATGGGAGAAACAGGCGACTACAGTGGGGCGAAATACGACGGTGATTTTGCTATGACCTTGGAGGAAGCCCAAAGGGCAAAGCATAAGTTTATCGCCGACAGCCTCCGTATCACCAAAGGCAGTAAGGTCCTTGATATGGCATGTGGATGGGCACCTTTTACACGTTTTATTACACACGATCGAGGGGCTGAAAGTATTGGCCTTACCCTCTCACAGGGGCAGGCAGATGCCTGCCAGAAGAATGGCTATAATGTCCTGGTTCAAGACTGTCGATATGTAAAGCCCGACCAATTTGGAACCTTCGACGCCATTACTTGTATAGGCGGCTTGGAGCATTTCTGTTCGGTGGAAGAATGGCAGGCAGGCAAACAGGAAGCGGTGTATAGTGATTTCTTTAAAACCTTGTACGACCTATTGCCAGTGGGTGGGCGGTTTTATATGCAAACCATGGTATTTAGCAAGAATATGATCGATTTTGAGGAATTGGACGTTAAGGCCGAAAAGGGATCTACTGCCTATATCATGGCACTGATGGTAAAACAGTTTCCCGGTTCCTGGCTTCCCTATGGCCCCGAAATGGTCATTCAATGTGCAGCGCCCGGCTTTAAATTAATTTCCAAAAGCAGTGGAAGGCTAGACTATATTGAAACCATTGCCCAATGGAGGAAGAAATTCAGGAAATTCCATCTTAAAAAATACTGGCTCTACTTATCCCTAATTCCAAGGTACTTCACCGACAAGGAATTTAGGCATTTGGTGGCAATTTTTAAAGTGAGTCCGAACCGTGTCTGTTTCGAGCGAGAGGTCATGGATCACTACCGCCTGGTCTTTGAGAAAGTATAATTTTATGAATGTATAGCACAAAAAAACCATCTGCTTATAACAGATGGTTTTGTAATTCTAAAAATTTGAATTGTCTAGGCCAAACGCACTTTTACGGCGCTTAGTCCTTTATCTCCTTTTTCAACGTCGAACGTTACTTGATCATTTTCTTTGATATCGTCAATAAGATTGGTTGAATGCACAAAGATGTCTTCATCAGAATCTTTGATGTTAATGAATCCAAATCCTTTGGCGTTGTTGAAAAATTTTACTGTACCTTCTTTCATTTTGTTTACTTTATTGGTTTTTATTAATTTATTTATAAATTGTTTAATCATAATTTTTGTTTTTAAATTGTTACTCTGAACCCAATACTACAACAGGGCTCATTACTTTCGCTTTTCTACCTAACGAACGCAGCATTTTGACATGATCTCGGAGTGCTTCGACCAGTGTTCCTTTTACATGATACGGCATACCGAATTCGCGTGCGGTTTGAGCTACTACTTTGGTTAATTTGGCATAATGCACATGACATACATCCGGCAATACATGATGCTCTACTTGAAAATTTAATCCGCCAATAAGCCAGAAAATCAGTTTGCTTTTAGGCGCATAGTTGGTGGTTGTGGCAAATTGATGTCCATACCAACCTGCATTCATCTTCCTGTTCGCATCGGGAAGCGGAAATTCATTGTCAGGCATGATGTGTGCTAACTGAAATACAATGCTCACCAATAATCCGGTTATAAAATGCATACTCAGAAACGCTAACAGGATCTGCCACCATGGCAACGGTATAAAGATCATGGGTAATACGATCGCATAGGAGTAATACAGCAGTTTCCAACCAATCATACCAATGAGTGTATTCCGGAATTCGTTTTTCTTGTCTAAAAACCCCATTTTCCGATAGCGCTTTAGTCGGACAAAATCTTTGGTCGTTATCCAGGAGATGGTTGAAATTCCATAAAAGAACCAGATATAAATATGCTGAAACTGATGCACCCAATAGTGTTTGGCATGGGGCGAAAATCGCAGAAAAAAGGGCGCGTTGATATCATCGTCGGCATGGTCTATATTGGTGTAGGTATGATGCAATACATTGTGTTGGATTTTCCAAACCGTTGCATTGGCGCCAATGAGGTTAAAGGTATAGCCCAATAGGGTATTGGTCCTTTTATTTTTTGAATAGGATCCGTGAATGGCATCGTGCATAATGCCCATCCCAATACCGGACATTCCCAGACCACTGAGTATATACAGTGCGAAAAGCAGCCAGGTGCTTGTCACCATCCCTGTGGCAAGAAAAGCAAGGGGAACAAAAAACAAGGCCAACATGACGATGGTTTTAATCACCATGGTTGTATTTGCGTTCCTGCTCGTATTTGCTGTCTTAAAATAGGTGTTTACACGATTCCTCAAGGTTTTTGAAAAATCGGAATCTATGCTCCGTGAAAAAATGGGATGTTCGATATACTGCTTTTTAATTTTGTTATTATTTCCATTACTTCAGAACAATATATTCAATGAATGCAGAAGGCTAGCATGATGTAACCTATCCATTATTGTGATGAAGCGATGTGCCAATTCAGATTAGTAGGCTTGAAGTATGGTGATGGTTGAATTATAAATTGATTTCAAACCACAGATTCAAGCGTAGTAACGCAAATAGCGTTGCAACTGATAGCGTATTGTAGAAAGCAAAGGATTGATTAAAATTGGAAGAATAATAAAAAAAGAAAAGCTGACTGTTTAACTAACGATGCAAAGGTAGGTTAAATATTCTTGGAAACACTAAAATTACGTTAAAGTGTTGAATATCAGGCGTATTTTATTTTTTACGATAGGAATAATGCATGGTTTGCATAGGATTTACTAGTGCGTCACGAGCTTTACAATTCGCAATCCCCGTTTAAAATATCTTCTTTGGTAGGGTTATAGGCGTTGTTTTCAACCGTATAGGTAGTTCCTTCATCGAGATGGGTCACCAAATTCGTCAAGGCACAGAGATTGGTAAGGCTGTTGTTGTCTGAAATATCTAATGAAATACCCAGCTGTTCCATTGCATTTAATCCTTCCAAGTTGGTGAGCAAGTCATTGTCATAAATAGCCAAACTACCGGTAACACCGGTGATATTCCGAAGTCCTTGCAGTGTTGTCAATCGTTCATTTTCGGTAATCCAAAGGAGTCCGTTAGCAGCTGTAATACCTGTTAATCCTTCTATGTTGGCAAGCGTTTTATTCCATCGCACCTCAATACTGCCTTCCACCAGCTGTAGATTGTCCAGTCCGTTTAAGGTTGTTAGTTTTGGATTCCTATAAATACGAACACCGGCTTCATGTATGCTGTTGAAGTATTTAATGGCACTAAGATTATCCAGGCCTTCCAAACTCACAAGATTTGCATTGTGGCCAACAAAAAGATCTTCTACCCTGAAGGTTTCGATATGTTGAAGTCCGTTTATTTGTGAGAGCATATCATTCTGTTCAATATGTATAACCCCTGATAGTTCCCGTAGGCCGGCAAGACCATCTATATGATTTACATCGGCATTCGCCCACAATCGAAGTCCGCCAACAGTGGTAAGATGATTCAAATCGTCCAAATTCTCCAAGGAAGTCACCATACCAAGGTGCAGCTCCCCTCCTATTTCAGCAAGATTGTGAAGTCCTCGCAGGTTGGTAAGCTTCGGGATATCGTTAAGATGCACGGTTCCTCCCACTTTAATTAAGTTCTCTAATCCCGTTATGGAGGTAAGTTCCTTTAATTCAGAAATAACAAGATTACCATCAATTTGCGTGATTCGGTTAAGTGCGTTTAGGTTGGTGATATTCTGACTCCCACGATCGGAACAGTATACGATAAAAAGGGTTCCTCTAATATGGGTATCACCTGTAAGTCCGAACCGATTCACATCGCCTTGAGAAGTTAGTAATACATCACCGCTATCACCGTCGAAGCCAAGTCCGTCTTCACAAGAGATTCCCGGGCCTCCGGTTGTACAACCCATAAAAGTTATGCAAAAGGTTAGAAACAATACGGGTAAAAAGCTGCTATATTTCATACAAACTGATGTAACAAATACCATCCCATTTGCTATATAACGAACTAAGGTGAGAGAATATTCTTAGTCTATGAAAGAAAAACATTCAACATAGCGGCAGCAAAAGGAACATTTTCACAAAGTAGTTCACCGTGTTTTACGATTGCGTTACCACTAAGCAGGAGGTGTTTCTTTGGTTGAAGCAGCCTGATTTTTTATGAGATGCACATCCAGTTGCGGGAAGGCAATCACAATATTGTTTTCATGAAACTTACGCACTATGATTCGTCTGATATCACTTTTTACGGAACCAATTCGGAAGGTATTTTTACTGAAGAACAACAGTTGAAATTCAAGCGATGAAGGTCCAAACCCCATGAGTCTACCCTCCGCCAGATCACGATCGTGCACAGCGTCATGCTCCAAGGCGCTCTCTTCCAGTATTTGTATAACTGTGTCCACATCACTTCCATAAGCCACCCCAACATCTATCCGAAAGCGTGTTTTCGTGTCTTGATGACTCCAATTGATCACCTTGCTCGTAGTAATAAGCGAATTAGGGATAATAATAGAAATGTCGTCTGTATTGAGTGCCTTGGAAGTACGGACGCCTATGGCCTGTATTTGAACTACATCGCCATCCACTTCCAGCACATCGCCTATTTTTATGGAGCGTTCTGAAAGCAATATAATGCCCGAAATAATATCGTTGAAGGTCTGTTGTAAGCCAAGTCCAATCCCCACCAACAAGGCTGCCGATCCGGCAAGCAACAAGGTTACTTTAACTCCCAAGGTCTCTATGATTATTACGAAGGCGCCTATCCAAATGAAATAGCGGATAATTTGGTATACGGCCAGAATATTACCGCGCTCCTGTTCGTCTACATTGGACCGCCGGAAAAGCATCTTTTTTATGATCCACAAAAGTACTCGGGTAAGTATAAGTGTCATTAAAATCATGACAACCATACCTACCTTTAACGAATAGGTACCTATGGTGAAGATTACCTGATTGAGAATATCCTGTACCTCTTGCATGCTTAGTTTATATTAGCTTTGTAAAAATACTATATATTTCGATGCTTACAACATGGCGGGATTTGCAGTTGTCAGTTCGGCAATACAAACAATAGATCAACATCAACTAACTCTAATAAAGCACTTTACCCATTATGGCTTGATGTTTTGGTTTACCCTAAATACATTTGAAGGATCGTAGGTTCGCTTGATTGCTACCAGTCTGTTGTAATTGTGTTTATAGCTGGCCTGTACCCGCTCCTGTCCCTCGTCCATCATAAAATTGGAGTAGGCACCTCCCGATGAATAGGGATGTAAGGCTTCCCAATAGGCTTTACACCAGTCCGTGATCTTGTTCGCGTTGGCAGGATTGGGATCTACTCCTACAATTACCCCTGCATATTTGGCATCTCTATACGCCCAGGGAGTTTCTTCCTTCCCTACTCTGCTCGCTGCTCCTGTAATAGGATACAAATGCATTTGAGACAGGGGGGTTGGTATGCTCGACCCGAACTTAAGATGTTGTGCCCGGACCTCGGGGCCTAATTCGGTAAAGAAATCGGCTCTCCAGTACCATTGCAAGCCATGGGGCAACATGCCATCGAACATGGATTGTATCATGGGATACGGCATTTCCCCTATATGCTCAAAAATAGGTGCTTTATCACGTACCGCTTGGAAAAGTGTATCGAAGTGGGCAGGATCTCCCACATAGCACCAAACAATTCCGCAGAACTGCTTGTTGTGTAAGCTATCCGGAAAGGGTGGTCCGGGTATGATCATGGTAGTAATAAATCCGTTTAATTCTTCGGGTGCCTGCTGAATAAACTCATGATACCATGCCATGATCTCTTCAATGCGTTCGATAGGCCATAAGGTAGGACCGCCTATTACTGTTTTAACGGGGTGTGCCTGAAATTTAAAGGAGGTAACAATTCCAAAGTTACCACCACCCCCTCTTATCGCCCAGAAAAGATCGGGATGTTGGTTCTTGTTTACGGTTACAAAAGAACCATCGGCCAAGACCATATCTGCCTCTAGTAGGTTGTCTATTGTCAAACCGTACTTCCTGGAAAGATGACCAACGCCACCTCCCAAGGTAAGACCTCCAACGCCTGTGCTGGAAATTATCCCGGCAGGAACTGCCAATCCGAAAGGATGTGTGGCATGATCCACTTCCCCCCATAGATTACCTCCGCCAACACGTACTGTATTATTTGCCGTGTCTACACGTATAAATTTAAGTCCGGATAGATCGATCACCAAGCCACCATCGCATAATCCCAGTCCGCCCCCGTTATGGCCTCCGCCTCGTACCGCACATAAAACACCATTGTCTCGAGCGAAATTTACCGATGCCATGACATCGGCCACATCCACACACATGGCAAAAAGCCCCGGGCGTTTATCGATCATTGCGTTGTACACCTTTCTGGTTTCGTTGTAGCCGGCATCTTTAGAAGTCACAAGACTTCCTCTTAATTGCGCTGCAAATGCCTCGATGGTAGTACTATCAAGGTCTTTAATTTCAGTTGTCATAATTCTTTGGATTTGTTAGTTGAAGTTATTTATGCATCAAAACTAGGTGAGACAACAACAACATCACAGTACATATAATTCAAAGAATCACACATTTGATGCATGGGAAGTTTCCATCGGAAGAGGACCTAAGCAATATGTTGTTGGATGTACTTGGAGGGAAGGATACCGTAGGTATTTAAGAAGCACTTTGAGAAGTAGGTAGGACTGTTAAACCCCGATTCGTAGGCCACTTCAGCAATACTCCCTTTTTGACTGTGCAATAAAGACAGGGCTTTGTGCAATCTAAATTCTCTAATAAAATTGTTAGGTGACTTTCCGGATAGGTTCATGAGTTTTCGATACAACTGCGATTTGCTGTACCCCATATCCTTACTGAAAGTAGCCACGTTGAAAGAGGGTTTGTTCCAGTTGGCTTCGGTGTACTCCATAAGCTCTGTCAGGAATTTCTCTTCTTCCGGATGTAGCGAACGTATCAATTCCTCATCGATGATCGCACTGTTATTTTCTTTGTCGTAATACGTAGCCACTTCCGAAGAAATTACCACCTGATCCTTGACGACCTCACACATATGTGTGGCCAATGCGATGGCATCACCAAAGATACCCGCCTTTTTAGCAACCGGTGCACCCGAACTAATCCCTATTTTCAATCTTCGATTAAACGACTCGTGTTTTGGCGTCACATACTTGAAGTTGTACTGTATCTTTAAGGCGCAAAGCACCGCATCGGTCACTGTTTTAAATGAAACTAGGTAGGTATTATTATCCTTGTTCACCACATTTCCCGAAAACTGTTTGAATGCTTTTGAAGCGCTATTGTGAAACTTCTGTGTAAAAATGCTGAATTGATTGGCCTCAACCCTATTCAGGTAATTGCTGGTTTCAATCACCATGATAACGCGGAAGGCCGGATCGGTGATGGCATTCATCAATGCCTGCTCTACATCTTGTGGGTCCTCAATTCGTCCGAGAAACGATTCGACGATATGTGCATCGACCTCAATGATACTGTGGGGTAAGTCACCATGTGCATGATCGTGCATTTTCTGAATTGCCTGTTCGTTTGGCGCCTCAATTAGACAGAATGCCGTACGCCTTTTTTCATCACACCAATAGGTCATCCCCTTGCAATCAAACAAATGCTGTACCTTGAGGTCTGCCTGATGCATTTGTGCCACGTGTTCTGCGGTTAAATCGGTTGGTATTTCGTGGCGATCCATGAAAATTGGCATATCTTATTTTTTTTCAAGTTAGGCATTTCTGATCACTCTAGCAGATAAATATTTCATACTGAAGTAGGTAGATAGCCTAAAATTGAAACCCTAAATAGTTGAACCACTAGCGCATTACCATTGTCTGATTCATCCGAATTCTTATATCACTAAGGGTTTTGTATATTGTTTAAGACGGCCACAATACGCAATGGTGCCCCGCTTCCTCCTTGGATTTTCATGGGTAATGCGATTATTTCAAATCCGATATTTGGTAGTTGCTCTAGATTGGTGAGGTTTTCAAAGGCAGGGATGTTTTGGGAGAGCAATATCACGTGGCTCTTAAAATACTCCGATTGGCCATAATCGATACTCGGGGTGTCAATTCCTATGGCATTGATATTTCGTTGCTCGACGAGCCACTTGGCGGCTTCGGCAGACAGCCCCGGAAAATGCAGTTCTTGTACTGCCTTTTCACCGCGATTGGCTGTTCCTAGGTATTTTTCTTTATCGGGATAGAACTTTGAAAACCCGGTCTGCAATAAAACAATACTACCCCTTGGAATTTTGGTTTTCTCGCTGGTTTCCCAATCCATAAAATCTTGAATACTTATTTGGTAATCCGAATTACTGAGCGCCTTTGACGAAACATCTATTTTTATGGCCGCCCCAATTAGTTTTTCGAGGGGTATTTCATCTACAGACTGACCCCCTTCGGCAAAATGAATGGGGGCATCAATGTGCGTCCCGCCGTGTTCTGCGGTACTGAAATTATTAGCCGAATAGTAAAAGCCTTTATCGGTTTGTCCTTTAAAGACAGTATCCAGCCTGAATTCTTTTGCAGTCACCCAATAGATGGTTTCATCGGAATAGACGTGGGATAAATCGACTAATTTACTATTCAGTGATGCTTGCTCTTGGTCTGTTACGATAGTTTCAGCTATATCTGGCTTGTTTAAATTTGACTCACAACCAATGCTCAAAATATAAAGCAGTACAGGGAATACTAATTGATTTCGGAATATACTATTCATGATAAGATTGTATTAGAACGGCTTGCCACACATTGTAAAGCCGTTCGTTGGTAGCCTAATTTACTAATTATTTCTTATCTAAATTAAGATAGAGCTGTTCCATCTTTTCTCTTGCCCAGGGTGTTTTTCTTAAGAAGGTAAGGCTGGACTTAATGGAGGGATTGGTTTTAAAACAATTGATGTTAATTTTCGTCGCCAAGCGTTCCCAACCATAGTGTGCTACCAACAACTCGAGTATCGTTTTTAAGGTAAGTCCGAGCAATGGGTTGTTGGGTTGTGCTTTATCCATTTCTAAGAATTTAAAATTTAGTTTATACGGGCAAATACGGTCTTTTATTTCTTGTGGTAAGCCAATGTGATCGACAAGTTGAATACCAGCAGCACAGTTTAGGACTTTGGTTTTTGCCCGATTTTCTATAAGTGCTCTTTAGCTCTTTCAATAGCAGTATGAATTTCTTCAACAACATGCTCCCTATCTATAAATAAAAACATTTCATTTTTTTCAAAATCATTCCGTAGGGATTTGCTAATTCCTGAAATTATTACTTTTATTTTTCGAGCCTTATAGCTTTTAATTATTTCTTTAATGCTGTGATATCCGGTCGCATCGATTAGTGGCACATAGCGCATTCTAATGATAATTACTTTGGGGTGCAAATGCGTATTGGTTATGGTTTCTTGAAATTGTCTGGCCGCACCAAAAAATAGTGGTCCATTAATTTCATACAGAATAACCCCTTTTGGCAAATCCAATAGTTCGTCATCAAAAAGATGCTCAGCACTACTATTTTCAGATGAAAAATTCTGAATATTAACCGATTCGCTCATTCTTTTCATAAACATAAAACTAGCTAAAACGATCCCAATTTGTATGGCAATTACCAAGTCGAAAACAACGGTAAGGATAAAAGTGGTGAGTAAAATAATGATATCCATTCTATTGCCTTTTAGAATAGATCTGAATTGTTTCCATTCACTCATATGGTAAGCCACAACTATTAGTATACCCGCTAGACAGGACATAGGTATTAATTTCGCATAGGGCGCAAATAAAAGCATAATAGCCAATAATACCAGGGCATGAACAATACCGGCAATAGGTGTTCGCCCTCCATTCTTGACATTGGTTGCGGTTCTAGCAATGGCGCCTGTAGCGGGGATGCCACCAAAGAGTGACGACATAACATTCGCTCCTCCTTGTGCTATTAGTTCCATGTTTGTACGGTGTTTGCCTCCAATCATCGAATCTGAAACCACGGCAGAAAGGAGGGATTCTATGCTGCCTAAAATAGCTATGGCAAAGGCGGGCTGAATAAGTGCTTGTATGGTATCGAAATTAAACTTTGGTATATGGGGTAGCCCTAATTTATTTGAAATATTGCCAAAATTACTTTCGATGGTATTGACAGGAAGATCAAAAAGTACCACAACAAGGGTAGATAACACAATGGCAATAATAGAGCCCGGAATCTTTTTTATTAATTTTTGAAAATAAAGTGTAATAATTATAGTTGCTACGGCAATACTAATTGCATACCAATTGATTTTATGGAAATTGCTAAAATACACCGTCCATTTGTCAATAAAATCTGCCGGAACCTTCTCTATATTGAGTCCAAAAAAGTCGTTGATTTGCGAAGAGAAAATAATAAGTGCGATTCCACTTGTAAAACCCACAATGAGAGAATATGGGATGTATTTTAATAAATTTCCTAGCCGAACCAATCCAAATCCGATGATGATAAAGCCTGCCATAAAGGTAGCGATGGTTAATCCATCTGTCCCGTATTCTTGAACAATGCCATAAACAATAACAATAAAGGCTCCGGTTGGTCCTCCAATTTGCACCCGACTACCCCCAAAAGTCGAAATAATTATTCCAGCAATAATTGCCGTGATGATTCCCTTTTCGGGTGAAACACCAGAAGCAATGGCAAACGCAATGGCTAATGGTAAAGCAACAATACCGACAATTAATCCCGAAAGAATATCCTTTGTTAACGTTTCCTTTGATATCCCTTGTTTTAAAAGAGAAAATAATTTTGGTACAAATTCTTTTTGCATCGGTTTATTGGCCTGCTGCCGGATATATTTTTCAGCTAATTAAAATTATCGTTTTTGTTGCTTATCAGATGCACGACTGTTTCACTAAATTACTATTAATTGGTGAACTTATGAGCTTTAAGATTAGTAATTATTACTTCAATTCTATTCTAAAAAATAAAGTAGTAAATTTACTATGCAATTCAAATATATAGCTATGTCACAATCACTTATGTCCCCATATTGGATAGCCGAACATAGAACACGTCGAGATGCTGCAGACCGACTTCACCAAATCGATTATCAATTTACCAAAATTGTTGTTTCCAACCCCGGTAATCGAGAGGGCATGGTGGAATTGATCTTTTATGAAGCTAGAGGAGACGGGAATTTCTATCGGTCGGACTGGGCGGGTGGCCGATGGATTGTTTCTCCTACTTGGCAGCGTCATATTAGACCCGATCCAAGTCGCGTGTTTGGGAGTCGATTTATTACATATGGCTGGTTTGAGGTTTGGATGAGCAGGGACGATATGACCATCGACGTATCGGTATCGGCAATCTCACGTAGTTTGGTGGCAGGCGCCGGGGACGGTTCCGGAGGTCTTGTAGAAAGTATCTCTCAGAGAACTGTTCAATTAGTGCCAAAACACGTACCCATTATAGTACGATTTGGAGAATGGATGGGGTTCACCATGCCTTCCCCATTACATTTCCCCCCAGGAACAAATCCTATCTTAGATCAAGACCTTACAGCAATGTTTCGCCCTGAGCCACCAGCCGATGATTAGACACACTTATAAATATCCCAGAATCGATTTCGATTAAATAATTAATAAAAAGAACAAAATAGAATGGGATCTGCCTTTGTTGGAGCGGGGTTCCACAGCTAGGTAGAATTACGACTCATTGCTTACTGCTCACTAACAAATCCTCCAACCGCGACGCCTGTAAATACCCCAAGCCCACAAAGGCCGAAAGCTGGTCTCGATAAAAAGTCTGATCGGCCGTGGTGGTGTGTGGAAAGCGATAGCCCAGTCTACTCCAAACAGGATGGTTATTAATATATTCAGAATACGACTTTACCCAGTATTTAGACAATTCGGTGAGATCCATGGTTTCGTAATCGGTCAAAAGATTGGGATCGTAGGCATCGCATTGGTCATAGGTTTCGCAGCTCGAACAGCAACGATCCTGTAGTTCCAATTCCAATTCCCTGCCCAGATCGCCTGCGTTGGACGGTGCTAGTAGCGTATTGATATCTTCCGAAAGTGACATCTTTATATAGTAGAGGTTGATATCGCGCAGTACACACCCAGTCTCGGTCATGATGGGAATGTTTTTTATATGCCCCTTAAACACCGAATGGGATAAGAGGGTATCCTGCTTCTGAATAAAGGCGTCAATGCCTTCCACCTCTAAGCACAGCCCTAACTCTTCCTCCACCTGCTGTTTCAGCACCTTGTAACCATCGAAACTGTAGTCTTTGTTATATCCCGCGTCAACGACAATAATGTTCTTTACACCCCTTCGAATCAAGGCAATAGCCCCTAAATTCTCTGAATGTCCCCCATCGCTAAGTGCAATATACTTGGCATCCAGCTTGGAGGAATAGTTGGGGATTTTATGTAGTAACTTAAACTTAATAGCAGCCCCCGAAATAGCAATGGCCCTACTCCACTCAAAGTTGTTAGCCGCATCCCATTGTTGAAAATCGAGTTCCGGATTTCCTGAAAACAGGGGCGTAAACTCAAAAATCCTACTCAGCCAATCCTGCCCATCCTGTGCGGCCACGGTAGTATTGATAATAAAATAGGGCGCCTTGCCTGCTGCTATTTGCGAATTTAAGGCGGTGATGGGCAATTCGTGCGCTACATCTCGTCCGTAGGCACTTTCAATACTGCGCCTATAGGTGCCGAAGGCCCTGTTGGGCAGATCGAAGAAGGCTCCCAGTGTGCGGGTCTTGGGCAAAAAGCGCGCTCGGTTCTGCTGAAAGGCTACATTTTTTATAAAACTATTGTCATGAAATGAATAATGCCCAAATTCCTTGTCGGCGCTTGCATGTTTGTAATAGTTGGTATACAGCCAAAAGGAGAGATAACCGCCACCCGATACACTTGAGATTAGCTGAATGCTATCGAGCACACCCATATCGTACAAGGCTTTTAGCGCACCCATATTGTAACTCGCCGAACGCAGGCCGCCACCCGACAACGATAGACCCCAGTTTATTGCTGCACCTTCATTCATAAAGCTTCGCTCAAAATCGTAAGCCGCTAAACGTTCCTTGTTTTGTTGTGCAATTAGAAGTTGTGTTTCCGAATTGGTTCCCTGATATCCCTGTATGCCATTTTGCTTCGGAAGTAATGCCTTTTTATAGCTGGTGCAGGAGCTAAGCACTAAACAAACGAGACATAAGAGAAATGCAAAGTCAAAAGTTGGCCGAAACTTTTGTAATGCTAAGCGTATTGTAGAAGTCGCTTTGATTTTCATCTGGAATTCAGTTAAAAAAATATTATAGCTGATAGCAAAGAATTTCTATTGCCCTCCCCATCATACTATTTCCACCACCATTGAAGTCGTCTTCTTTTTTCATTTTAAAATAGAAAAGCTTCCCCGAGTCCTCATCTACTATAAAATCGGGACTTTTATCGAAACCAAAAGGCACCGCCATGATGGCTTTACCGGTATCCTTGTTTAGCTTGACAACGCCACCGCCTTTGTCATTTTCCTTTCCTAATTTGGCGAAGATATAATAGAAGTCTTTGCCTTGTTTACTCGCTTCAAAGCGATTATTGAGGATGGTGTTGGCCAAGCCTACATTCACACTAGCTCGTACTCCTTTTTTATTGATCACATCGCTATACGAAGTATTCGGGCCCTTCGTCCGGCCGTTTTGTTCGTTCACCGTCTCAATTGCCTTGGCGAAGAAGGCAAAGAATTTGGCCGACTTGCTATAAGAAACGGACGGTAAGCTGGTCTCATAGACGGTACTGCCATCGTACCCAATAAGTGCTGCATTCTGTGAAGAAGAAATAAACACACCACTATCTCTAGCTTCTAAATGATCGGGCTTGGTCCCCGATTTAAAGGATACAGGATATGGAACCAATAATCGCTTCGTAGCCTTTTCGGTATCGATTTCGAAAAGGGAGTAGTTCTCATTATTGTAAACATAGGCCATTTTTCCTCGGAAAGCGGTAAGTAACATTCCGTTGGGCTGGGGTACATAGCTCCAATCATTGAGAACATTTAAAAACCCATCTTTGGTAGTTACTGTTAAGTCGTCGAAGGCATTCTTCCCGGTGGTGGTGTTCCAAATATTGATACTGCTATCGGTGGTATAAAATATTCCTGCATCGCAGGCCAGTACTTCTAAGAGGTGCCCTTCGACCTTATAGTTATCTTTAAAGCGAAGTTTACCGGTGGTTATATCCAATACATTAAATTCGAATACATCTGCCTGCCGTAGGTTTAGTCTGTTAATGGCAATGGCCAATCCTTGTGCCGTATAGCGAGAAGCGATTACCTGACCATCTAAACGCTGTGGTTTATCCCATAATTTCTCGCCCGTATCGTAATCATACATAAACAATTTCTTATCCATGACAATCAAGCCATCGGGACCAAAGACCACTTCTGCCTTATAACTGCCGGTTCTATATCGTTTCCATTGTTTGTCTCCGGTTTCAATATCGTGTGCCATTATCCCGCCATGATCGAGCATATATACATAGGGTTTGTCTGCATAGCGAATGAGCCGGATGGGTGATACCTGCTTCGCTTCCTCTTCGGCCTCTTTTTTCTTCTTTTTGGATGGAAAGCCCATGGTATCGTCAAAACCCATATTCGGATCTGGAAATACCATCGCACGCCATTTCTTTTCACCAGTCCGAATGTCAACACAATAGAGTCCACCTTCCGAAGCAATCAGAAAGGCTGTTTCACTTACTTCCAGTGGTTCACTGGCAATTCGTTCGTCTACCAAAGCACTTCGGAATAGCTTCTTTTGTACCCACAGACTTTTGCCGGTCTTAAGGTCGTATAAGGCGAGGACGTCACGCATCCCAATCCTACCAACGAATAAGACTGTTTCCGACTTCGGTAAAACAAAACGGTGATAGATTTCATCTAACCCATCCGCTTCGGTATTAGCGACCACCTGTCCATCCAAAAGACTAACCACATACTGATTTGTATTTTTGTCACGGTCGGCAATGGCAAAATAAGGGGTATTGGGTATTTCTGAAAAGGAGCTTTGATCGATATTCTTCGGAAGTATTTGATCCTTACCATTTTGGAAGATAAGTGCTCCGGTATCGGGGTTATAACCACTTATTTTTGAAGCAGCCGAATTACTTCCGGAAGCACTGGCCTCGTTTGTAGGTGTATCGCTGGTGACTACCAGAGTCCCCATGGCGGTGAGCTCGTACCCGCCCAATCTCCCGGCACTAATATTAGATGGGGTGCTCCAAAGCGGCTCTATATTGATAGGCACATCGCTAAGGTCTTGTGAATTTACTTCAGAAACAGTACAGATAAAAAATAAGACGAGCAAATACCGAAATGATCGCTTCATAAAAAAGGATAGCTTGGTTAGTATTTATGAAAGATAGGAATAACTTATCAATTTCGAATAAAACTATTCCTATGGCTTTTTAGCAAAACGAATGGCCACTAACGAATTGGCAGTTTTATAAAGGAACTGTACTTGACCGAATGATGCACCTTGTTGTGCGCCACGACCCCTTCAGTTTCATCATAGTTAGTGCCTCCCGTGTTTAGGTTTCTCGCAAAACGCGGAAAATTACTGCTGGAGATCTCCACGCGGATGCGGTGTCCCTTTTCGAAATAATTGCTGGTAGACATAGGGGTAAGTGCTACCTGATATACCTTACCTTTTTCCATAAACACTTCTTTGTCGTAGCCCTCGCGGTAACGTACTCTTTGGATGGTTTCGTCAAGGTTATAAGCCGTGCCATCGGGATACACATCGATAAGTTTGATGGTAAAGTCGGTATCCTTCACATCGGATGAGACAAATAATGTCGATTCGATAAATCCGGAGACCTCTACCCCTTCCTCAAGGACGTCTGTGGTATATACCAGTATATCTTCGCGTTTTTCCATCTCCTGCTGGTCGAAGGCACCCCCTTCTACGGCGTTTCCTGTACAGCATACATTTCCGCCATACGACTTCACCGGATTCATAGGGTCGTAGGTAAAACTATCGGGATTGTCCTTCCTTGGCTTTTTGGTAGTCAATACACCATCACCGGCGGCCGTATTGGCCTTACCTCCACTATTGAGGTAATAGGTTACCATTTTGGTATCTGCGGGCGGCCATTGGGTGGCACGTTGCCATTTGTTGCTTCCCATGGTGTAGTATTGTACTCGGGGGGTGGTTGACTTAAAATCTTTTGGCTCGCCTTTTAGCCACAGATCGAACCATTTACGGATCTGTTCCTCGTAATTTAATCGTGCATCGCCAATATTTCGTTCACCAACCACCGTATTTTCGGTAGCACGGGTATAGCGACAATGCAAGGTGGGCGCAATGACCAAATACTGATTATCGCGTACAGCAGCATCTTTGGCATTGTTACGTACGTGATTAAACAAGGCCAGATTCGGACTAATACTCACATCGTACCAGGAGGTGAACCAAAAGCTGGGCATATTAATTTCCATATCGTCGTGATAGAGTCCGCCGGTATACCAATCGGGATGATTGGGTGTACGTCGTACCATCTTATCAAAGATCTCACGCTTTCCGTTCATATTGACCAACATATCCTGAATAGGCAGATGCGATAGGGCCTCGGCCATATCCACCTCCGGGTTCTCCGGGGCCAGGTCGTAGAATCGAGAGATACGGATTAGATCTTCTTGAGTAGCCCCCGCCGGGATCCTAGGTTTAAATTTATCGTGTTCCACACCGTATAACCAGGCGAAGAATAAAAGCTGTTCTACACCACCACGGTACCAATTTCCTTGCTCGAGGTAATTGCCAACACGCCCAACGCCGGCACCATAGCCTTGCGGCACCATGGCCGCAAAGGAAGGATGGTCCAAGGCGGCCACGGCCATGAGCCATTCGGCAGTAGAAGAACAACCAATCGCACCAATTTTACCATTAGACCAGGGTTGGTTCTTCATCCAAGAAAAGGCATCGTAGCCATCGGTTAAGGGAACTCCTAGAATATCCCATTCCCCTTCCGAAAAATACCGTCCACGTTCGTTTTGTACCACATAGGCATAGCCCTGTTGCACATAATATAGGGCCGCTTCGGCAGTTCGTGTGCGTTGTTCCCCATCGCCCCAGGAGTTAAAATTGTAAGGGGTTCGGGAAAATATAATGGGTACTAATTCATCGGTCTTGGGTCTGTAAATGTCTGTTGCTAATCGGATTCCATCCCGCATGGGCATCATTATTTTTTGATCGACAACCGCTATCGCTTCTAGTTTTGAAAAGACATCGTCTTGAGCCGTTAATTGAATAGTAGAAAGAAGGAACAGCGCAATAAGCGCGATGATGGTTGGATACTGCTTCATAAGGAATAGGCTTTTGGTAAAATGAAGTTTAAAGGTAAAAAAAATTCCGACGTAGCAGCCTACATCGGAATTAGTAATTGATTTAACTAAGATCTCTGATTATCCTTTCAACCAAGCCTTCCGAAGTGCTATCTGAGCTTCGGTGGCATCGGGGTTTGCCTTGAGTTGTTTTCCTTGGATATAGGGTTGCTCGGTTATTGCATTAATTACCACTTCTTCTCCGGCTCTTTCCAGCTTCACTTCGATCTCCTTACCCATTTCCCAACCGTAAACCTCCATAAAGATACCGTTTGCATTTTCTCTCGACAAGGCCACGCCATTCACTTCTTTGATCACATCGTTGACTTGCACGCCTTGTTCAGACCAAAATGAATTGTTGTTAACAAGCTCATTAAATGAAATATCGCCATTAGGGCCTCCACTTACAATTGGTGTTCCACCGTCTAAGATAAAGTTGCCTTCTATCTTACCTTCTTCCAGTTGTAGGCCTACCTTTTCAAAAAACGTATTGTAATCGATCGGTGTTGTTCCTTCAACATGGGTGGCAAAGAATTCGGCCACACTGGGATAGGTCATTTGACCAATTTCGGCAATAATGGTATCGTCGTCGAATGGTTTGTTCTTGCCGTATTTGTTAGAAAGTTCCTTCATTAGCGACAACATGCTTCGATTCCCGTTACTACCTTCTCGCATCAGAATATCGATACACATACCAATGAGGGCTCCTTTCTGATATACATTGTAATAATTCCGCGAATAGGGATCGTCCAGAATGTTCTCACTCATAACCGTAAAACTCATGGCATCGTCCAATGCCTTGGAGGTGTCTATTTTTCCTAGCAAGGTGGCGTAGAATTCGTCTTCATCGATTAGACCTTTATAGATCTGAAAGTGATGTGCGAAATATTCGGTTACCCCTTCATACATCCACAAGTGTTTTGAAAAAGTAGGTGCGTTATAATCGAAATAGTGCACATCTTCTGAATGTACCGATAAAGGAGTTACAATATGAAAGAACTCATGTGCCACTATATCGAGCGCACTGGATGCCAAGGCCTGAGCCGGCATGCCTTCGGGCATTACCATTACCGTGGAGGTATGATGTTCCAATGCTCCGAAGCCTCTTGGAGAGGTCTCCGTTCCAGCCGATAGATAAACAAAGATATCGTAGCGCGGTGTATTGTTAATATCCCCCAAATACTCCTTTTGTGCTTCCATCATGGTAAACATGGTTTCCTTTAAGGTAGCTGCGCTGTGTATTTTGTTTGGCGAGTATACGCTTAGTACTACTTTTATACCTCCAACGTCGAATTCTTCAACATCCAATTTTCCATACATCATGGGATTGTCTGTGATATCAAAATAACGAGCCGCTATATAGGAGGTCGTGCTTGACGTACCATCTTTACTAGCCTTCTCTCCTACTTTCTGTAGTGCAGAAGAGCGCACGAAGTTGGAAGGAGCCGTGACATCCAATGTATATTGGCTATCCTTTAATGAATCGAAGTAGCCTATAAAACCATGTAGATTCAGTAGGTAGTTATCCTCTTCAATATTAGTCCCTGAAGGTGAAAAAGGTGACTTTCCCTCTCCTTCCACATCGAAGGTATCGTTCACGTAATAGGTAATCTTATCCAGCTTGGTGCCATTCTCGATGGTCCATGTATTGGTATCGGTTTTGGTAGAAGGCATTATGTTGCCTTTGTAATCGTAGGCCGTAAAACTTTCGATAAAGTATCCAAAATCACTCACCGCATAGGTGCCTTGCACTACTTTCGGGAGACGATACGTAACCATATCCTGCTTGAACTTTCCGGGATCTATAGTTACCGGAACCTTATCATCGACAACCTTTGTGAGATCGATGCTGGTTTTAATAACATCACCTCCAATGATATTATTGGCATAAGCACTTGCATTTAACCCAAAAGCCAATACAAATAAGGCTACGCCTAGAAGGGAATTCATTCTTTTCATAACGCTGTACTATTTTTCTTTTTTGTTTGATTAGTAGACGCAAAAAGGCTTTAAATGTTACAATCAACAGGGCGATTACTACTACAAAAATAGTTGGTCACCTACTTTTTTGAACTCGCCCCCCCTTTACTTGAAAACCTGGAGAGGGTTACGCCTTTTTTAGAAGTATTTATAAAATAAACTCCGGTAAGCAGAACGACTGCAGCAACGATGGATTGGGTGGTGATTTGTTCGTCTAAGAAATACCACCCCAACGCTAAGGCGATAATCGGGTTCACATAGGTGGAAGTTGCCACCTTTTCGGGAGAAACTACCTTTAGTAAATAGTTAAAGGAAGTAAAGGCAATAATGCTTCCGAAGATAATTAATAAGACCATGGAATACTGTACGTCTGTGCTCCACTCTGTGGGAAGGCTCCAAGCCTCGCCAAATAGCACACTTGAAATGGCCAGCATCAAACCGGCTGTGAACATTTGATAGCCTGTGTTGACAAAAAAGTTGGAAGGTAGGTCGGCCTTTCCTACAAACAGGCTACCATAGGCCCAGCTAATCATACAGACAAAGATCATGACCATCCCAATGACGGAGTTTTCCTGACTAATTAGTGCCTTCTGACTCACCAATAGGTAAATCCCTATCACGCCCAAAACGACACCTACCAAAGACATGGGTTTTATCTTCTTACCTTGAACAATACGCATGAGGATGAGTACGACTAGGGGTTGTGCCGAAATCTCCAAAGCGGCAAAACCGCTATCTACATATTTTAAGGCCCAAACCACAATTCCATTTCCGAAGCCCAGAAATAGAAATCCGGCAATCATGGTATTTCGCAACTGGTTCTTAGTAATGGCAAGTGAAATCCCCATAATTTTGGCAATCAGGAAAATCAAAAGGCCTGCCGTGGTAAATCGCACGGAGGCCAGCATAAAAGGTTCCAATTGGGCTACCGCAATTTTATTCAGCAAATAGGTAGAACCCCATATGACATAGATAGAGAAAAATGCAAGTACAACTAGGACTAGATTTGATTGCTTCGGCATTGAAAAAAACACATTCTTTTGGACGTACAATAGTACGCATTCCTTTTAATAAACTTCTTACACTAGATTAAGATAATAGCTATTCCGAAGTATTTATTGCTATCAAAGCAACCATTATTATCAAGCCGAATTGCTACTCTACCGGGGCATGACCATGAATTTCCTCGTAGATCGTATCGAAATGCTCTCTGAGGTAGGCACGTAACTTGAGTCGGTAGTCATCCTTCAACCAACTAATAAAATTATAGGTGCTTTTGCTGATGCATTTTGCATACTTTTCAATACGATGGTCAATATCATCACCCAATAGTTTGGCCAGTGCCAGTGCGTCGTAAACGTCTTCGCTATTTTCGGTACACATATAACCGTGTTGCGCAATAGAACGCTCGAGTATCTCCTTGGTAGAAGCCCCGCGTACGACCGAATCTGTATAGGCGCCTTTGATATCGAAATAGGTGTCTTTTGTATTGTTGAATTGTATTCGGACCTCTTCCGGTAATTCGTACTTAAAATTGCTTTCTAGTTCTTCATCATCCAGTAAACGATCCATATAGTAATCGGGTGAACGGAAGATGGCATTCCAATCTAGATCGGCACCCCAAGGACCAAAACGGTAGCAGTTATTCCCCAGATCGATCACTTGAAACGTTGCTTTGTTGTTGAGGATACGAGATCCACGACCAATCATCTGGTAATAGAGTGTAAGCGATTTTGTAGCACGGTTCAATATAATGGTGTCGATGGTAGGTTCATCAAAGCCTGTGGTTAAAATACTTACTGAAGTTAAAATGGCATCGGGCGTTTCTCTGAACCATTTAAGTATTTGTTTACGCTGCTTTTTGGTTGCGGTATTGTCTAAATGCGCAATGGGTAACCCGGCCGCCTTAAAGGTGTGATACACCTGAATGGAGGTATTAATCCCATTGTTGAAAATCAATGTCTTTTTACCTTCGGAATGCATTTGATAGGCCGCCAATAAATAGTCCAACATGGTATTGGTGGTGTACAGATCTTCCGAAGACTTGACCGTATAGTCACCATTGGACCCCACTTCCAAGGCAGTTAATCCCATATTGTACTGAATGATCTCGGCACGTGCCAGAAATTCATTTTCGATAAGTGCCTCGATGGATTCTCCCGCAATTAGCGCATCGTAATTGTCCTTCATGGGCAAGTTCTTGTTTGAACTCAGCGGTGTGGCTGTAACGCCAAGTACAAACGATTTGTCGAAGAATTTGAAGAGCTTGGTAAAAGAGTTGTAGTGTGCCTCATCAATAATAACTAGTCCAATATCTGAAATATCCAACTTGTCGTCGTGTAAACGATTATTCAAGGTCTCCACCATGGCCACAAAACAGCTATAGCGTGCTTGGTCATCTAAATTGGCCGTACTATTCACCACCTTGTTTACCACGCCGAAACTGGTCAGCATTTCGGAGGTCTGTTTGCACAACTCGATTCGGTGCGTCATCACCAGCACCTTTTTATTATGGTGTTTGAGGTATTGGCGCACTATTTCAGAAAAAATAACGGTCTTCCCCCCTCCTGTAGGCAGTTGGTACAATAGGTGGTAGTCATCGGGTGCCGACTCAAACTTCTCGAAGATCCTTTGAATTGCTCCTTTCTGATAGCTATAAAGTTCCTTATCGGTTTTCCGTTCCTGTAATCCTATTGCAGTTTCAGCCATATGCGTCCCAATTTTAGGGTTTTGCAAAAGTACCTACTTTTATAGGCTTTTCGGTCACGAATTCCGTTAATTTTATGAGCATCGATACTTACCAGTCGATGGGACGGTAATCCTTTAAGAATTTTCCACTCCAATGCTTTCCAATATTGATGCCATCAAACAGGGGATCCATCACACGTGCTGCCCCATCGACTATGTCTAAGGGAGGTTGAAAATCGTGTACTTCCTTTTTGTGCCTCGCAAGATCTGCGGGGTCTTCATCGGTCACCCAGCCTGTATCCACCGCATTGATGTAAATTCCCTCTTTGGCTAAACTTCCTGCGGCGGTATGGGTAAGCATATTAAGTGCCGCTTTGGCCATGTTGGTATGGGGATGACGATCTTCCTTAAAAAACCGGTGAAACTTTCCTTCCATGGCCGATACATTGATAATATGTTTAAGCCCGGTGTTCTCGCGTTTCATCATTTCTGAAAGTCGGTTACACAAAACAAAGGGGGCCACCGAGTTTACCAATTGCACTTCGACCATTTCGGTGGTTTCGATCTCGCCGAGTTTTAACCGCCAGCTATTGGTTTTCCGAAGGTCCACCTGCTGTAAATCGGCATCCAACTGTCCTTCCGGAAACACTTCTTTGGCAGAAAGCGAATTGTCGAAGCTATACGGGATTTGAGAGAGTTTTGCCGAAGCGCGTAACCCAATACCGGGTTCGGGGCCATGCCAACTCACCGGGAGGGTGTTATTTATATTTTCCTTTGTTCCGCCGGTGATTGAATTTATTTCTTCTAAACATTTATAATGATCGTGTAGCAGGTCTGCGGCAAATTTTGGAAGGGCTTCTAATGGCTTTCCTTCGTGCTCCATAAGATGCTGATAAAATCCGGCAGGACGGCGCACTGTTTGTGCTGCATTGTTGATCAAAATATCTAGCCTATCGTATTTCTGCTCTATATAGTTGCAAAAAATCTCCACACTGGGAATATGCCTCAGATCCAAGCCATGAATCTTTAGACGATGTCCCCACTGTGTAAAATCCTCCTCCTTCGAAAACCGCAAGGCCGAATCCACCGGAAACCTGGTCGTGGCAACTACGGTCGCACCTGCTCGTAATAACATGAGGGTACATTGATAGCCTATTTTGAGTCGGGAGCCGGTAATGACCGCTACCTGGCCTTTTAAATCGGCTGTTTGAAATCGCTTGGCATAGTTAAAATCACCACAGTCCGAACACATGGTGTCGTAGAAATGGTGCAGTTTTGTAAACAGGGTTTTACAGACATAGCAGTTTCGGGCTGAGGCCAATTCGGGTGTTTCTTTTGTGGAAATTTCGGAATTGGGAAGTAATTTTGGCGCTACAAATACAATGGCTTCACGTGCGCTTCGAATACCGGTTTCCTTTCGGGCAGTTCGGTCTTTGGCCGCTTGTTTCCGTTTTTCGGCTTTTTTCGCATCCTTCTTTCTTCTAGAGAATTCGTCCCTGTCTGGTCTCGATAGCATTCCTGAGGCCTTAATTAGGGCGGTACGCTGCTCTTTTGGGATTTCAAAGATTTCATCGGTATTGGAATTCAAAAAGCTTAGAATGCTAATACACTTCTCAATTTCTTCGGAAGAAAACCCACTCGCCGTGTCCAATTCGTTCTTTTTCATATAAAAAAATAAGTCGGCAAATGTACTCTAATTTCTGTGCTGTCTGCTACTGAAACGAGCTTACTTCAGAAAAAAAACCGCGCTAGTTTGCTTCATGTGCTGCTATATCTTTCCGCAGGTCCAGTTTTCGCAATCGCGGAAATTTATAGGCGGTAAGCAGTACCGTAAACAGGGTCATACTACCGCCAAACACTACAGCGGTAACCGTTCCCATAATTTTGGCGGTAAGACCGCTTTCGAAAGCACCTAATTCGTTGGAAGACCCCACAAACATCGAATTTACAGCCGCTACCCTTCCGCGCATGGCATCGGGTGTTCGCAGTTGGAGTATGGTCTGACGAATAATCATGGAAATCCCATCGGTTACACCACTGAAGAAAAGGGCTATCATAGAGATCCAGAAGACGGTGGAAATTCCGAAGGCGATAATACAAACTCCAAATCCGAAGATTGCTGTCAATAATTTGATACCGGCATTCTTGTTCAAGGGGAAATAGGCAGAGGTAAACATAATTACAAGGGCCCCTACGGCAGGAGCTGCACGCAGCATTCCAAAGCCTTCGGGGCCAACTTTTAGGATGTCCTGTGCGTAGATAGGAAGTAATGCCACGGCGCCACCAAAGAGCACGGCAAACATATCCAAGACCAGTACGCTTAGGATGACTCTGGTCTTACGCACAAATCGAATTCCCTCCCGTAGACTCTTCAAGACGGGTTCTCCAATATTCGGATTCAAAATGGGTTTCCTCGGAATTTGAAGCAGTAAGAGCAGGGCGATCAAAGACAGACCAAAAATAATACACATGGACCAGTGTACCCCTATTAAATATATGGTAAAACCACCTACTGCAGGCCCAACAATTGCGCCGAGTTGCCAGGTAGAACTGCTCCAGGTAGCGGCGTTGGGATATATTTTTTTCGGCACCAATAATGAGAAGAGCGAAAATACCGTAGGCCCCAAAAAAGCACGTACAATTCCGCCTACAAATACAAGCGCATACATGATATACAGGATGCTGTTCTGGGTCATATCGGAGATGATGAGCGGCCAGGTAATAAGAAACAGACCCAGGCTAACGACTGAGAATCCGGCGATGCATTTGATCAATAAATTTCGTTTCTCGCTTTGGTCGACAATATGTCCTGCGAAAAGTGCCATGGCAACGGCAGGAATTACTTCCATAAGGCCTATGATTCCTAATGATAATGGGTCTTTGGTGATGCTATACACCTGCCATTCGATCACAACAAACTGCATGGACCATGCAAATACCATGGCAAACCGTACTCCTAAAAATATATTGAATTCCCTAAAGCGAAGTGCAGCGTATGGATCGTTCTTTGCCATTGGTTAGGTGTCTACTCCTGTATTTACTTCTTTTTATTGCGCTTATTGTAGTTCTTGTCGCCCTTGGTCTTTGGCTTTTTGTATTTCTTTTTGATGATGCGCTTATAAGACCCTCCTTGATTGACTTGTTTGTTCTTTTCCTTTTTCTCATGGAAGCCTGAACCCGCTTCCGTATCGACATTGCGTTTGATAGGATTGTTTGGTTCGGTTAGTTTTGGTTGTTCTTCGGAAGTCAATTCTTTTGAAACGCTTACTTCTGAAGGCCATGCTAACAACGGAATCTTATATTCCATTAACCGCTCAATGGCTTCCTTGGCGTTGGTTTCCTTTTCGGTATAAAGCAGCAGTGAATTCCCTTCCTTTTCTGCGCGACCCGTTCTACCAATGCGGTGCATATAATTTTCGGGAAAAGAAGGCGTGTCGAAGTTAATCACATGTGAAATCTCATTCAAGTCCAAGCCTCTGGCCATGACATCGGTGGTCACCAGGATCCTGTTGGTACCTTCATCAAACTGTTTAATGGAGCGCAGGCGGTAGTTCTGTGATTTATTCGAATGGATGACACAGATCTCATCGGCAAAGCGCGCTGCTAAAAGTTCGAAAATAAGGTCCGCATTCTTTTTATTTGAAACAAACACTAACACTTTGTCGTATAGCTCTTTATCCTGCAGTATATGAAGCAGTAGATTCACCTTCGAATAGAAGTTGGGAACGGCCATGGCCTGTTGTGAAATTGTATCCAGCGGGGTTCCGCTTACGGCTACTGAAATCTTTTCAGTATTAAGGAAGAAATCTTGTATGAGTGCATCGATCTCGTCGGTCATGGTAGCCGAAAACATGATATTTTGTCTTCGCTCCGGTAATAGATCGAAGATATTTGTAAGTTGAAACCTGAAGCCCAGATCGAGCATTACATCTACTTCATCTATCACCAACTTCTTTACTGATTTTAACTGCAGCGCCCTACTCAGCACTAGATCGTACAGCCGTCCGGGGGTAGCGACCACGATATCGCATCCTTGGGCCACTTCTTCTTTTTGTCGATTCATATTTACCCCTCCGTATACCCCGATGACACGAACAGAGGAATATTTGGCGAATTTTTCTATCTCTTCCACCACCTGCACCACAAGCTCACGCGTAGGGACAAGTACCAAAACCCGAGGTTGGATTTGTTTAGAAAATGACAACTGCTGCAAAATAGGCAACATATAGGCGAGCGTCTTTCCGGTTCCCGTTTGCGCAATTCCCACTATATCTTTACCCGATGCAACCACAGGAAATGCCTCAACCTGTATGGGGGTGGGTGTTTCAAAGCCCAGGTCGGTGATTGCGTTTTGTAGTTGGTTGGAAATATTAAACTCGTCGAATGACTGCATGCCGTAATTCTGTTTTATTCGAATAGTGGCAAAGATAGGTACTCTTTTTTCGGAAATAGAAATTTATCGGTCAAACATAGCCAGGCTCGAACAATGCGTGATAAAAGAAATTATGAAGTGCTGAATTTTGGGAGCTCAATTAAAATCGAGCGGTTACTTGATGAGGGTTACTTTGACCGCGTTCATCCCACGTTGGCCCTTTTCAAGTTCAAAGGAAACGTGATCGTTTTCTACAATGGTATCTATTAATCCACTCACATGTGTAAAGTATTTCTCTTCATTGACATCGTCAATGATAAATCCGAATCCTTTGGAAGAATCGAAAAAAGACACTTTTCCTTTTCGAACGGGATCGAAAGCTACGCGGTCACCTTCCTCCATTTTAGGAATACCTATTTCAATGCTAGCTGCTTCTACTTTTACTTTTTTAGAGGGATCTGGTGGTGTATCGGTTAAATTCCCTAAATGATCCACATAGGCAAATTGGATTCCGGGATTCTCTTTGGCTTCGGCTTTACGCGCTTCCTTTTTTTTCTGTTTTTCCTCTCGTTTCTTTAATCTCTTCTTCTCCTTCTCACTCTTACTATACGTCTGCTGCGATTTAGCCATTCGATGTTTAAATTAGTTTATATATGCGTAGGTAGGCAAAGGTATCATTTACAAGATACATTTGCACATACTTTTAAATAATAATTAAGTGCTCCATATAAGAAACACTATTTACATGTTATTTACCAAGTCTTTTTGAACATTAGGAGGTACCGGTTGGTAGGATGAGAATTCAGACATAAAAGTCGCTCTTCCCTGTGTTAACGATCTAAGGTTGGTGGAATACCCGTATAATTCAGATTCGGGTGTAATACATTTTAAAATCTGATAGCTATCGTTGCTATCGATTCCCTGAATAATGGATCTTCTGGATTGCAGATCGGTCATTACATTTCCAACCATTTCCTCAGGAACTTTCACGGTCAATTCCAAGGTGGGTTCTAATAATTTTGGGTTGGCATTTAAAAAGGCTTCTTTAAAGGCATGAGCGCCTGCAATCTTAAAGGAGATATCGTTTGAGTCTACCGAGTGCATCTTACCATCGTACACCATCACCCGAACGTCTCGTATATAGGAGCCCGTAAGCGGCCCTTCCTCCATGACTTCCAAGACCCCTTTCATTACAGAAGGCAAATAACGCTGATCGATCACACCCCCAACAATACAATTGTAAAAGATCAATTTCCCGCCCCAGGGTAGGTCCATTTCTTCCTTTCCTCTGATATTAAACCCATCCGGTTCTTCCATACCCTCACTCCAGGGTTCGATTTTCATATGCACTTGGGCAAATTGCCCCGAACCACCCGATTGTTTCTTATGTCGATAATTGGCATTGGATGCACGCTGTATGGTTTCTCGATACGAAATCTTTGGTTTTTCGAATTTGGCTTCGACCCCGTAGATGTTTTTTAGCGTCCAATCGATGATGGCCAAATGCAATTCGCCTTGACACGATAGTATCAACTGGCGTGCCTCTTTTGAAAAAGAGACTATGACCGTAGGGTCCTGACTATGAATTTTCTTAAGTGCATCACTTAATTTCTCTTCGTCGTTTTTGTTTTCTGCAACTATTGATTTTCGTATTCTAGGCTGTGGATATTGTATGGGTTTTATTCTAATTGCCTTACCCGGTGCGGCCAGGGTATCGTTCGTTTCGGTATATTTTAGCTTTAAGGTAGCACCAATATCACCAACAGTTAGTTTAGTAACCGAATTTCGTTCTTTACCGTCCATGATAAAGAGCTGGTTTATCACTTCAGTTTCATCATTTCTCGTGTTTACCAATCGATCATTGAGACGAATCTCACCCGATATCACCTTAAAGAAGGTTATTTGCCCTAAGTTGGGTTGATACACTGTTTTAAACACAAAAAGTGCTGTAGGCGCATCCTTGGTACTAGGAATCTCATTGCCTTCAACACTTTGCTCCGGTTGCAAATCGGCAGCTGCAGGGGCCACATTGTCAATGAAGCCCATCAACCTTCCGCTACCCATATCATTGAGAGCACTCATACAAAAGACCGGGAAGAGTTCATGGTTCAACATGCCGGCTTTGATGCCTTCACGCATTTCATCTTCGTTCAGGGTTCCCTTTTCAAAAAACAATTCCATCAAGGCTTCATCGTTCTCGGCAGCCCTTTCGATCAATTCGTTTTGTAATTCGGCCGCAAGCTCCTTCTGATCATCGGGGATCTCTAATTTCTCAGGTTTCCCTCCTTCGGGAGAAAACTTATAGAGTTTCATTTTCAATACATCGATGATGCACTGAGCTCCGTCGAGGACGTACGGATATTGTATCTTAACCGCGTTGTTCCCAACGAGTGATTTAATACTTTTATAGCTTTCTTCAAATTTTGCATTGGGATGGTCAATTTGATTAATGACAAAAAGAGTAGGCTTATTGTATTTGCTGATATAGCTCCAGATGATTTCGGTGCCCACTTCTACCCCATGTTGCCCATTCAATACCGTAACGATCGTATCGGCAACACGAATGGAAGATATGATCTCTCCTATAAAATCGTCTAAACCCGGGGTGTCGATAATATTTATCTTATAGTTCCGCCATTCGGTATGAAGTGGGGTGGCGTATACCGAATTTCCTCTTTCGTGTTCTACCTCGTGATGGTCGGAAACAGTGTTCTTAGCTTCCACGGTACCGCGGCGGTTTATTAAACCAGCTTCAAACAACATGGTTTCGGCCAATGTAGTCTTACCGCTGTTGTGAGCCCCCACAAATACTACATTCTTAATGTGTTTGTCATCATATATTTTCATATATCCAATTTTAAAAGTTAGCATTCCAATCAAATCGTTCGCACGGTATTTCGGGGCTAAATGGCATGTTACCGGCGATTCAAATTGAAAGTTGAGATTTTAGACTACTAAATATATGAAATTACTGCAATAAAACTTTAAGAATTTCTCGGTTAGTTTCAGATTCTACGCTAATAAAGTACAATCCCGAAGCAAGCTTTGCGCCCGAACCGTTGGTGCCATCTCAGCTAAGTTGTTGTTTTCCAGAAACAAAGCCATCTAACAGCGTTCGGACTTTTCTTCCACAAAGATCAAAAACGTTTACTTGTACCTGTCCTTCTTACAGTACCGTATCGTCCTTAAATAACAATAAAATGAATTAAAAAGTAGTTCATCCTCCGCAAATTGACTTGTTATTTTAGGACAGGCTTATCGGACTTTACAATCTAGCTTGCAGATAGCAGTATCGTGGCATCTTTTTTGAAATGAAGCAGTTATAAGGTCTTAAAACGTTTCAGCTATGAGAAATTCGAACAACTCCCCTAAAGTAAATGCAGGAAGTATGGCAGATATAGCCTTTTTACTCCTTATCTTTTTTTTGGTGACCACTACAATTCCGAATGATAAAGGAATTGCCCGAAAACTACCCGAAGCTTGTCCCCCGGGAGTGAAATGTGATATTACCAAAAACGAACGCAATGTGTTACGACTTAGTTTGAATGAATTTGGTGAGCTAATGGTCAATGAAACAGTAACACAAATGGATGAACTACGTGAATTGGCCAAAGACTTTATAGACAATAACGGCGATGCCAGTTGTGCGTTCTGTAAAGGGAAAGGCGTACAAGCGTCTTCTGACAATCCACGGGAAGCAGCTATTTCCATTACTACACACAGAAATACTCCTTATAAGGATTTTATAAAAGTTCAAGATGAATTGACCGCGGCCTATTTGGAACTGCGAACTGCCTATGCCAAATCTATTTTTAAGAAGGATGCTTCGGAATTAAGTCAGATGGAAATGGAAATCGTTAAAAAGGCGTATCCCTTTCAGATATCTGAAGCCGCTATTCAATAAAGTAACCGCTTACACCAGGTTGAAAATCGCCAAGGCAAAAAGGTAAAATCTCACAAAACGAAGCGTCCCGAAAAGCAAGTAATTTCGGAATCTGTAATTTATGGTTCCGGCTGCCATGCTGGTCATTGAAAAGGGTATTGGAAGTAAAGCGCCTACTATGATCAAAAAGCCGCCCCATTTACGAACATTGCGAAGATGCTTTTCCATTTTCACCTCTACATAATTATATACCGCAGGAATTCTTAAGATCATTTTTCCTATAAAATAGGAAACAATCCCGCCTAAATAGGACAAGATAGCAAGCAAGGTGAGATACACCATCGGAGAGGCCGTCTTGTCGGACCATGCGATAAATATTTCAGGTGGAATAAGACCTAGCAATGATTCGGAAGCAAAGAATACCGAAAGTATACCAACAGGTGCGTAGGTGTTGGTGATATGGGTAAAGAATTCGCTAAAGTCAAAAACGAATTGATTCAGCAATACGACTAAAATTATAAAACCGAGTATTGGAAGTGAAGCCTTTTTTAAACTTTGGCCAACAAACGAATAAAAGCCCGTCAAGCTATAGTACTTGTGCAGACGTTTAATATTGTTCTTTTTTGACTTAGGGGCTGTGTTCATAATAATAAGTAGGTATGTAATAAACGCTATAAATTCTTAAATCGTATGGGTTCGATTTTAAGTGAGCAAAGATAAAATATTTTTAATGTGTTTTAGTTAAAAAATCCCCAATTCCCTTTCTGTAATATTTGGCTATATTTGATTCTCGTCTAATACTCTATTCTTTATGAAGAAGTTTGTCCTAATTATTGTAAGTGTAGCCACTGTATTCACCTCCTGTAAAAATCCTGAAAAAGAAATGACCGAAGCACAACTCGTTGCCAAAGCAATGGAGATTCACGAACGTGTGATTACCTTAGACACACATTGCGATATAAACGTTGCCAACTTTACCGATAGCATCAATTACACCCAGGATCTCGATTCGCAGGTGACCTTGTCAAAAATGAAAAAGGGCGGTTTGGATGTTGCGTGGTTTATTGTATATACCGGACAGGATTCGTTGACGGAAGGCGGTTTTGCGAAGGCCTATGAAAATGCCATGGCAAAATTTAACGCCATCCACAAATTGGTCGAGGAAATTGCACCAGATCAGATCGAACTGGCCACAACAACAGCAGATGTCAAACGAATTGTTGCCAGCGGAAAAAAAGTAGCAATGATTGGAATTGAAAACGGCTATCCTGTTGGAAATGATATTACCAACGTACAAAAGTTTTATGAGCTTGGTGGACGTTATATGTCGTTGGCACACAACGGACATAGTCAGTTGAGTGATAGTAATACCGGTGAGGCTGACGGAATTTGGTTGCATAACGGACTCAGCGAACTTGGGAAGCAGGTGATTGTCGAAATGAACAAGGTAGGTATGATGATCGATGTGTCACATCCATCGAAAGAGGCGATCAAGCAAATGATTGAATTATCCAAAGCTCCTGTCATCGCCTCCCACTCTTCGGCCAGAGCCTTATGCGATCACAGTAGAAATCTGGATGACGAACAATTGGCGTGGATGAAAAAGAATGGCGGTGTAGTTCAAACGGTGGCTTTTAAGAGTTATGTAAACAAAGAAAAAAGTGATGCACGTGCTGCCATAGAAACAGAAATTGGCAAACAGATTATGGACTCTATGGGCGTTGTATGGATGGAATGGAAGGATTTAGGGCCACTGCCTAGTGAAGAAAAAGAGGCTTACTATAACAGTTATAGCGTAATGTCGAAAATCCGAGACCAAAAATTAAAAGAGATGACCGACCTCCCTCCTGCTGTCAATGTTTCCGATTTTGTAGATCATATTGATTATTTAGTTGAAAAGATCGGAATAGACCATGTGGGTATCAGTAGTGACTTTGACGGTGGTGGCGGACTAGAAGGCTGGAACGATGCTTCCGAAACTTTTAATGTTACCCTGGAGCTAGTCCGTCGCGGTTATACCGAATCACAAATAGCCCAGTTATGGAGTGGAAATTTACTAAGAGTACTGGATGAGGTATCGGCTGTTGCTGAAAAATGGCAAACAAATTAAATTCCTATTTGGCTCCTTATATATAGGACTTTTGAATGCTATCTATTTTTAAAAAAACATCCCAACTAAAAGTGGGATGTTTTTTTTATCTCAGCAATCGAATGGGTGAAATGACGGTTGAAACCATTAAAAGAAGTAAGATATTTCTTTCATGAATACATTTATATTTCCTACGTAATCCTACAAATAATTTTACAAAAAGCTATTTTTTCGACGAAACGCATTCTTTACTCGTTATAAAACACTGCTCAAATTATTCTTTAACAACTACTTATCTATTAGGCTCCTATCTTTGTAGTCCCAAATTTAATGAACATGAAAACCTACGGCCTACATCGTATTTTATGTATTGCATTTATTGTATGCAATAATTTCATATTATTTTCTCAGGTTGGAATTGGTACTACAAATGCCCGAAAAACTTTGGAAGTTGCTGGTGATGTTCAAATCTCCGGTGATTTGGAGATTGTAACACTAAATCCGTTGAAGGATGCCGATACTTCTACTTTTTTAATACAAGATTCCGACGACTCCATAAAATCAATAGATGTAAGTAATCCAACCGGAGCTGCTTTAGGGTACATTCAGGAATATACGATTACCAATCCCGATTTGGATTGGGTGCTCGATTTTGACACTCAGGTAGATGCTTCAGAGTTTGTACTTATTACAATTTCAGCATCATACGACAAAGAACTTGCTATTAGTGCGTCTACCAATGCACACGAAAATGCCAGCTTGCCGTATACCGCTACCTTTATTCAAGGTGGTACTTGGCATATAATTGCCGATTATCCCATGGCGGCCAACTTAGACACCAGTGCTGTTGGAACATGGACAATAAGCACGCTTATATTTTCAAAAGATCTTTCAAAACAACTTGGTACAACCAACATTCCAATGCTTAATGGAACGACCGGAAGTGCCGTTACCCCCATAATTGATTAATCTACTTATTATGAAAACACTAACTCTTATTACAGTATTATTGTCGGCTAACTTGATGTTTGGACAAGTTGGTATTGGAACGACCACCCCGGATACCGATCTGCATGTGGCAGGTGATGTTTTGGTTCAAGATTCGTTTAAAACCGCATCCTTGGGTACCGTATCATCGAGTGATGAAGATTTTAAATTAGTGACACGAACCACAAACTCAACCCCCGTTGGTGAAATCACCGTACTCGATGTGAATTCACTAAGTGTAGCCCCCGTCAATGTGGTCGATTATCAATTTACAAACATTCACCTAGATAATTTAAGTGATGTTAATTTACAGTACGATGCGAATAATTATGTGGTTGGGGTTGCTAACTTCAGGTATGTAGGCGATGCTATCGATAAGGCCACGATAGGTGGTACAAAAACCATTGGCACCTTTGTGGTCCGAACTTTTGTTAGCGGTGGATCATGGCATTTAGAAATACAAAACAGGGATTTAGACTTGAACGTTGGTGATTCATTGGATTATTATGTAACGCTAATAATTTACAACAAGTCTTTTTTTAGAAATATGCCATCTATCAATACAGACCTTGGGGGGTCAAATACGGGCATAGCCTCCTCAGTTCCAAATTTGTACTAAAAAAGTATCTAAGAACATATACATAAGAATATGAAAAAAACACTACTTCTAATACTGCATTTTATTTGTGTAGTATCACTTTGGGGACAGGTAGGAATAAACACGACTAACCCCGCAACAACTCTAGACGTTGTTGGTGATGTAAAAATAGACAATAGTCTGTTTCTTGAAAACCCGGGAGATTATCCCCAGATTCGAGATTCAAAACTTTTGATTAAGTCAACAGGAGATGAGATTCTTCGTTACGACATAGCACAAAGTAAATATGGGCCAATAAACTATGCACAATTTATTTTTCAGAATACGTCTACAAATGGCTTACAGGATTACGACACCAAAATATCAACAGATAATTATATGGTGACGGTTCAAGGATATTATTTTCTTGAAGCAGGTACCGGAGATACCGATATTATGACCTCTAGCAATATTCACAATGACCGTATAGAAGGATATCAAATTTACGCCTATCCAAATCCGGTCACCCAAACCTGGTTTATTAGAGCGTTTATTAATAATGGGAAGTTTAAAACAAGAATATCGGGTGTCTTTTCTAATACCCCAATCGATCTTTATCTAAATTTAATTATTTACAGAAAAGGATTCATAACAAAATCAATAAATTCAATTACAGTTGATATGGGAGACACTGCAACGGGTACAGCCCCCTTGCCCGCAGGGTTTTAATATTTTTTTGCGTTATGCATATACACGGTACTTCGGTACCATTTAAAGGATGATACTAAGTATCATCCTTTTTTTTGGACTATTGCACTCCCCCATTAAACCGTATTTGGTTAAATATTTGTTAAAATAGTACTTTGCAATACATAGTACTGTAACAAAATATAAGCCTGCTCGTCTACTAGGTATAACAAAACAAAAAACAAAATAAAATGAGAACATTAAACAGCAATCAAATCACAGAAAGAGTAAGTACATCAAAAGCGTACGCGTGGAACTCGAAAAGACGTTTCCGTTAAGTGTAACAGATAGCATCAAAAACAAAATCATACTATTATGAGACCTTTACGGAATATTCAGAAAATTAAAAAGATCGCTTCAGAAAAACGCGATAACTTAATCCGATTTTCCGATAGCATCCAGTACCTACACGAAGATGCAAAACCCATCCGACTCGCATGGAATCTGCTTTAAAAGTGAACCGACCTAAAAGTAAAGCTGAAATTAAGACCCCTTAGTTTCAGTTTTTTTATGCGTTGAGCCTGCGGCTTTTTTGGGAGGCATTGGACCGCGAAGATGAATCACTAAACCGTTTAAGAAATTTCGTAAGAATTGATCCCCGCACTCCATATATTTTGGGTGGTCCGGATTTCTGTAAATGGCGCCTATTTCGCTTTTAGTCACAGCAAAATCGACCAAACTGCATATTTTTACAATATCGTCATCGCGCAACTTAAGTGCAACGCGCAGCTTTTTCATGATATCGTTGTTTGTAAGTCCCATGTTTAGATTGGTTTTGAAGTGTTTTTGAATGGCACAAAGATACTGCTAATTATACCGTAAAAGCACAATTTCTACTCGTAAACACCTATTTTTGCTGAAACCATTTCTCACCTTCCTATTCCTTAGATGAAACTCGTAAAGCACCGACATTTTAAAATCAATAAACCCTTTGGATATTTGAGTCAGTTGGTAACCAACGACGTGAAGCCTCATAAAAAGAAATTACTATCCGAGTTATATTCCTTCCCGGAAGGAACCATGGTAATTGGTCGATTGGATGAAAAGAGCGAGGGCTTATTATTACTTACCAGCGATGGAAAATTAAGTGATACCATAAACAGCAGTGCCATCGAAAAGGAATACTATGTGCAATTGGATGGTGAGATTACCTCCGAAGCCATGGAGGCCATGGAAAATGGGGTGGAAATTGGATTTAGCGGAATACGGTATACAACCAAACCCGCAACAGTTCGTAGGATTCCCCTCCCCGATTTTCCGAACCGGACGAAGAAAATAAGGGACGATCGACACGGCCCCACCTGCTGGATCTCCATTTGTGTTACTGAAGGGAAGTTTAGACAGCTTCGCAAGATGACGGCGGCTGTTGGATTTCCAACCCTTCGACTGGTTCGGGTGCGTATTGGCACTATTTTTTTAGATGATTTAAACCACGGTGCAGTTTCAGAAATTAACGAGATCAATCCTAATTCGCTTTAGCGTTTTTTTTGTAAAAAAAACAGGGCTATTACTGACCAGAATCGTTTCTATTCCTAGGATTATTTCATATATTGACCCCTTGTTAAAACTCCAAATTATGTTGAGAAAATTAGTTTTTGTACTCCTTGTATTTGTAAGCCAGGCCTATGCTCAGGAAGAACCTGTTAAGATAGTGGACGAGGAAGATCGCAACCGACTTATGCTGTATGCGGTAAACGAGTCTGAAACCGACTATGATGTGTTAATGACCGTATCGGGTTCGGGATTCAAACAACGCGCAGGTAAGCCTAGGTGGTTTTTTGTACCTAGTGCTTCAAAAGTGCTTATCAATACCCTGATTGTGGAACGAGGGAAAAGAGCGAATTACAAATACGAGTTACAATTAAACGACAGTATTTCGAGACGTTCCCTTAGAAAACCAGTCGAGGCCATCAAAATAAAGCCAAAAAAGCAGATCACCTTATATCTTACTGAAAACTGCACAACCTGTGATACTATAATGAGTAGTCTTACACAGAGTAAATATATCTTTAATTCGCACTCGCTTGCCGAAAAGCCTGAAATCAGAAAACAAATTGCCATGGCATTGGCAAATACTAGAACCCCATTGGATTCGGTACAAAACCCGGTTATAAGTTTGGCGGGTAAGCTATATACCGAGATCGAAGACTATGAGGGCTTATTGGAATATCTTCGCAAGGAAGAGGAATAAGTTTTCAAAGTTAAAAAAATAACTTCAGCAGAAATAGGCTAAGTTGTAAAACGAGGTACCGCAGAAAACTAATCATTTTCTTCCAGGGTAAAAAAATCGTTAACCGGCTTTTTAAAAAGTTCGGACAGCTTCAGCGCAAGTACTGTTGATGGCACATACCTATTGGTTTCAATAGAATTTATGGTCTGTCGCGACACCCCTATTTCCTTAGCGAGTTCGTCCTGTGTAAGATTCAAGATGGCGCGTTCAACTTTCAGTGTGTTTTTCATCAGGAACATTTTTTTCGCATCATTCTAAAAATGAACCACTGCATAAGTAACATAATGAACAGAACTTCCCAGGAATTCACTTCGAATCCAAGAGATTCTTTTTTAAAGATCACATCTGCCATATAATTCACAAGAGGAAGTATTAGGATGGAATACAGCACTCCTACTACAAATGCAACTTGATAGGATTGTTGCCGCAACTGTACGATACGTTCATCCTCTATCTTTTCCTTAGACACCGAAATAATCAACAAACCAATCAATAATATATACTTGAGGCTTGTTTTTATCACGGTTGCGTCGTTATTGACGAAACGAAAAGCGAGTAGCGCCAGGAAGGCCACTAAAAAAAGTGCGAATCCAATCTGCTTAAACCGGTGGGGTAATTGAAAACGTCGAAGACGCTCAAAATTGCGCTTATCCCATTCCCAAATATTTTTTAATAGCGTCATATCAATATAAGTTTATTTAACAATATGACAAATATAGTTATTATATTGTAAAGTACGCTTTACATTATAAAATATTTTTATTGCAGTTCCAACAGTTTGTATTGCAGCTACTCTTTTACAATTACAAAGGTGGCCTTATCACCGGTTAACAGGTTCCACTCTTTTGCTGAGATTAGTTGGCCCTTTTCGTCATAGATATGTAGCTCGGCAGTGTTTGGCCCGGAAGAACCCTGGTTCAAAGCAACGAATTCAATGCGGTTAAAGCCGCTGTCCAGAGTTAGATTAAATCCTCTAAATCCTCCTTGCAGTGTAATACTGGACTGGATCATATCGTCATTTACAAAAATACGGATCTGATCGCCATCCACATATTCGTGATCTCGGTATTGCACACTCACAATTTTGGATCCCGTTTTTATATCGCCCAGATATTGATCGCCACCCACAGCATCGGTGACGGGTTTGTCCTTGGTAAAATATTTGGGAGCTGTCCCCGAATTAAATTCCAACAAGCCATCCCCCTTGGTCATATCCAGAGGCTTCGGGTCGTCCTCGGCTTTTTCACTATACTTAGAAGGTGTGTCGGGCTTACTTAAGCTGGGTGTCTTAATGGCGGGTAATTCATAACCCGTTGGGTCGGTCGTATTTGTTTCGGTCGATTCGAATTGTACCGTAGTGCTTGGATTTTCAATTTGCGAAAACACAGCATTTGCCGTCCAAATAATCATGGCGATTGCCAAACTCAACTTCAGTTTCATAAATCAATTTTTTGCAATATCTTAGCAACAATTGCACCAAACATATGACACATTTTTTTCAGTAAGGTTTAATTGTTATTCTTTTTCCGTTTTCGGGACAGAAAATAAAGTGCAACAAATATAATAGGAATAACAATGTAGATAATAATATCGGCCGGATTGCTAAGGTCTAAGGGCGAATTATTGTCGGGATGCGGTACTTCTTTCGGAATTTGGATCACAAAAAACTTCAGAAATAAAGAAACGATACCTATTGAAAAATGAAAAATATAAATCATTGTAATTTTTATTATAAGATACTCAAATTCTCTATTTCAAAAATAAATTTAACAAATAGTGTTAAGAATTTGGAATTGTGGATCTTAAATGATATTATGCCATGTTAACGAATTTAAAACAGAAACACCTATATGAGACAACTTAAAATTACGAAGCAGGTTACCAATCGAGAAACCAAATCTTTAAACACCTATTTACAGGATGTAAGTAGAATTGATATGATAACCGCTGAAGAAGAAGTTGATCTTGCCCAACGAATACGCGAAGGTGATCAAAGAGCGCTAGATAAACTAACGCGTTCAAATCTTAGATTTGTTATTTCGGTTGCAAAACAATATCAAAATCAGGGTCTAAGTCTGCCCGACCTTATTAATGAAGGGAATGTTGGTTTGGTAAAAGCTGCCAAGCGATTTGACGAGACCAGAGGATTTAAATTTATCTCGTACGCCGTTTGGTGGATACGTCAGGCAATATTGCAGGCTATAGCCGAACAATCTCGAGTTGTACGGTTGCCGCTTAATAAGATTGGAGATATCAATAAGATCCGAAAGGCCTCTATACATTTAGAACAGGTACACGAAAGACCACCATCTGCCGAAGAAATTGCGCAGGAACTAGACATGACCATAAGTAGCGTAAAGCAATCCATGAAGAACGCCAGCAGAAGCTTATCGATGGATGCGCCCTTTCAGGAAGGTGAAAACGATAACAATCTATACGATGTATTGAGTTCCTCTAAAAGTCCAAATCCGGATAAGGAATTAATGCATGAATCCTTGCGAATTGAAATAGACCGCGCCTTAGAAACACTGTCGCCACGTGAAGGTGATGTAGTAAAGCTGAACTTCGGCCTTAGCGGACACCCGCCAATGACGCTTCAGGAAATTGGAGATACCTTCGAATTGAGTCGGGAACGCGTTCGGCAAATTCGGGAAAAAGCCATACGAAGATTACGACAGGAGTCGAAAAGTCATATTCTGAAAAAATTCTTAGGATAACAGAAAAACGAAAAGGATGCAGTTGCATCCTTTTTTTTTGTGCCATACTTGCTTTTTCTGATACATTTAACACTAGGGCCGTAATGTGGTTTTTATTTAACAAAACAATAGCAGACCTTAACTAATTTTTTGGTGACACATGCGGTTATATTTGCCGTACATAAACCATTAAACTTAGTAAAATGAAAAAACTAATTGCACTAACCCTGCTCTCCGGGGTATTTCTAACCACCTCATGTGTTTCGAAAAAAAAGTATGTTGAATTGGAAGGACAGTATAACGATACGCGTTCAACATTAGCCAAAACCCAACTTGAAAAAGAAGAGATTGAAGCAAAGTATGCTAAGATCGAAGAACGTGTTGCCAGTTACAACACCAAGATCCAGTCGTTGACGAGTTCTAACAACAACAGATTGCAACAATTTGAGAATGTAGTAATCTCCAACGACGACAAGGAAAAGATGAAGGCAGCCTTAGCCAATGTCGATCAAAACGAATTAGCCCAGGCAAAGACCTTACAAGACTCTATGAACCTTATTATCTCCCATAACTTAAAGAAGAATTTAGACAACAGTTTGATTGCTGAAGGTGAAGAAGATGATATTCAGATTGATATTGATGAAACAGTTGTTATGATCACTATTTCTGATAAATTATTGTTCAAATCGGGTAGCTATAAAGTAAACCCGGACGCTAACAATCTGCTTGAACGACTTGCCAATGTAATCAATAGCGAGCCGGCTCTGGAAGTGATGGTTGAAGGTCATACCGATTCTCAAACTGTTAAACCGGGATCGTATATTAAGGACAACTGGGAGTTAAGCGTAGAGCGTGCAACAGCGGTTATTAGAACGCTACAGGACAAATACGGCGTAGCTCCTGAAAAATTGATAGCTGCCGGAAGAAGTAGTTTCCATCCCCTCACCGAAAATGAGACCAAGGACGGCCGTGCTACCAATCGTAGAACCCGAATTGTTATCTTACCTAACTTAGATAAGTTTTTGGCCTTGCTTTCTGCCAATTAACAAAGAAAGTAAACAACTATGCGAAAAGCGGCTTCCCCACAAGCCGCTTTTTTTATGCTCAAAATTGAGTATCTTGAAATTTGAATGGCGCTTGTGTTACCTACACCTATTTTTAAATGAAAAGAATTGTTACCATCTCGTATCTTTTAGCCTGCTTCGGTTATTGTCCGATGCTTTTTTCACAAGAAGAGTTGGTCGATCTATCCGAATTATCATCTGAGTTTCATTACGAAATACGTTATGCTACTCCAGATAATTTTATTGGGGAAACCTTGTACGACTGTGCCAAATGTCTACTTCGACCCGAAGTGGCCAAGGCACTGTTACTTGCCAATCAGTATTTTTGCGAACGCGGATATTATATTAAAATATACGATTGTTACCGTCCTCTTGATGTCCAGAAAAAGATGTGGGCCAAGGTACCACGACCTACCTATGTTGGCAATCCTTACGGAAATGGCTCTGTCCACAACAAAGGGGCCGCAGTTGATATTACCCTGGTGACTCTGGAGGGCTGCTATGTGGAAATGGGCAGTGATTATGATTACTTCGGACGTGAGGCACATATTGATAATTATAATTTTTCGGAGGAGATTTTAAACCATCGAAAACTACTTATCGAAGGGATGCGCCTTTTTGGCTTCAACACCGTTCGTACCGAATGGTGGCATTATAGTTATAAGAAGAACTGGGCCTATCCCACGTTGAACACTCCTTTCCCTTGCGAAGATTAAAGAGATTCATTAAAATCTTCTTAAAATGTATGCTACATAGTTACATCCTGTATCTTTGCATAAAAATTTAGAAAATTGGACACTTCAGTTAAAACATTTAAAATAATAAGCACCCTAGAGGCAATATCATTTTTAGTCCTGTTGGGCATTGCCATGCCGTTAAAATATATTTGGGACATGCCGCAGTATGTACAAGTTGTAGGTATGGCACATGGAATTCTATTTATCCTGTACATCGCCGGGGCGTATGTTATGTATCAAAAGTTAAACTGGTCGTTTCAAACATTGGGTATTGTGATACTATGCTCGGTACTTCCGTTAGGGCCCTTTTACGCTGAACGTAAATATTTATAATGGATCAAGAAACCTTAGATTTTTACAATTGTTGGCTTCAAAATGTTTTCTTGGAGGAAGGGATGAAGTTATTCTGGGCTGTTGCCTTGGGTACCATCTTGAATGTTATTATTGTAGGCCTTTCGGTGCTTATACTTGATATTGCGACAAGAAAAATTATTGTACAGACCTTTAAGGCTTTCAGCACCAAGACCGAAACAAAGTTTGATGATTATTTGGTGAAGAGTAATTTTCCGAGATTCGTGTCGCATTTTGTCCCCTTATCTATCATTTGGTACTTGACCCCTACTCTGTTTGCTGAATATCCGGCCATTAGCAGTTTTGCGCTTACCATCATAAATGTTTATTTTATTTTTCTGTTCGCCTTGGTAACTCGTAGTGTTTTGCGTACGACAAGGAATTACCTCGAAGGAAAAGAAAAATACAACGACAAGCCCTTAGATAGTTATATACAGGTAATGATGATTTTTGTTTGGGGGATTTGCATCTTCCTGATTATAAATCAGATAACAGGATATTCTGTAGCGAGTTTAACAACCTTAGGCGCAGCTTCGGCTGTACTCTTACTAATCTTCAAAGATACTATCTTAGGTTTTGTTGCCAGTATTCAGGTTTCGGTGAACGACATTGTACGAATTGGTGACTGGATTACCTTCAGTAAATTTGGAGCCGACGGTTATGTAACAGAAATTAATCTGGCTACCGTACGCGTGCAAAACTTTGACAATACCTATACCACCATCCCAACCTATAGTTTGATCGCAGATTCATTCCAGAACTGGCGTGGAATGCAGGAATCCAAAGGACGGCGAATCAAACGGGCTATTTTTATCAAGCAGAGTTCTATTAAGTTTTTATCTCTAGACGAGATCGAAAAGATGAAGCATATTCAGCTGATAAAGCCGTATATAGAACACCGAGAAAAAGAAGTGACAAAATACAACAAGAACAACGAAGCGGACAAAAGCTTACTGATAAACGGTAGAAATCAAACCAACTTAGGTGTTTTTAGAAAATACGCCGATGCCATACTGCACGAAAATCCGGCTATCAATAAGGACATGTTTCTAATGGTGCGCCATCTAGCACCAACAGACAAGGGGATTCCTATTGAAATATTTTGTTACAGCTACGACAAGACATGGGAGAATTACGAACATATTCAAGCCGACATATTCGATCATTTATTGGCCTCCGTTCCCTATTTCGATCTAGAGATCTTTGAACTGCCCACCGGGGCCGATTTTAATGCCAAATTGTAAAAGAACCACCCGAATGGTACTTTTTTCAGTACTGTTAAATTTCAAAAAAAAATATGACTCCATGTAACAGAAGTAAACTTCTTGAGTCTTACCTTTACGTAAAACAATAAATTTAACACCATGAAGACTATTAAAACCCTATTTATTTTACTATTATTTGCGGCATTAGCTCCTGCCAATGCTCAAACTGCAGAAGAGATAATCGCTACCTATCTTGAAAATATTGGAGGTGAAGAAAATTTAAAAAAGGTCATTTCCGCCAAGTTTGTTGGAAGTGTGGATCTTGGAAGTATGGTGCTACCTGTTGAAATGATTCAAACTACGGAAGGATATCGAATGACCAAAGCCGATGTCCAAGGGCAAACATTCTATCAGGAAGTATACGATGGTGAAACGCTTTGGGGTACCAATCAAATGACCATGGCTGCCGAAAAAAGCGATGCCGAAGCCACCGAAAATTTCAAAAAAAATATCAACGATTTCCCAGACCCTTTTCTCGACTATAAGGCAAAAGGCTACACGGTAGAATTAATTGGAAATGAAACCGTTGAGGGAACCGATACCTATAAAATTAAATTAGTAAAAGAGCCTATTATGGTCGACGGGCAACAAACGGATGATATTAGTTTCTATTATTTTGATACCGAAAATTTCGTACCCATTGTGTATGAAGAAGAATTAAAATCGGGGCAGGGAAAAGGAATGATTATTCAGATGAAGTATAGTGATTATCAGGAAGTAGATGGTATCTATTTTCCGTTTTCGATGAATCAAGGGATAAAGGACCAACCGGGTGGACAACTAATAACACTTACGGATATTACTTTAAACGGTGAACTAGACAAGGCAATGTTTGCCTATCCGGAAGGAAAATAACATATACAACCTTAAAAATCCCCTACTTGTTTGGGGATTTTTTTTAACCATAAACCAAAAAACATGAAGAAATTAGTCACCCTCTTCTTAAGTCTTGCCCTGATTCCATTTATGGGTGAAGCTCAAGAGACATCCCTAAAAGGCAAAGAACTGTTTGGCGATATGAATGCCCGCCATATTGGTCCGGCACTCATGAGCGGACGTATTAACGATTTGGAGAATCACCCTACCAACGCCCGTATAATATATGCTGGAGCAGCCGGTGGTGGTGTTTGGAAATCGAATGACGGCGGTGCCACCTTTGTTCCTATTTTCGATGACCACGCACAATCTATTGGTGTTGTAACACTGGATCCGAAGGATCCGGACAACACAATTTGGGTAGGTACCGGGGAAACTTGGACGCGAAACTCGGTTTCTGTTGGCGATGGATTGTACAAGTCAACAGATGGCGGAAAAACCTGGAAAGAGATCCCCGGCTTTGAAAAGAGCGAACGGATTGCTTCCATTGTGATTAATCCAAATAATACCAAAGAAATTTATGTGGGCGTCTTAGGTGCCCTGTGGAGTGATAGTGAAGACCGAGGCGTTTATAAAACAACCGATGGCGGTGTAACTTGGAAGAAAATTTTATACGTAAATACTTCCACCGGAGCCGCCGATGTTATTATGGATCCTAAGAATCCGGCAATTTTGTATGCCTCCATGTGGCAATTCCGAAGAACCGGCTGGGGCTTCAACTCGGGTGGAGAACACAGTGCCTTGTACAAATCTGTAGATGGAGGCCAAACCTGGAATAAAATTCACAATGGATTTCCATCCGGAAAATTGGGTAGAATTGCTGTGGCCGTGGCACCTAGCGACGGATCTATTCTTTATTCAGTTTTGGAGACCAACGACCCAAAGAAGAACGGACTCTGGAAATCTACCAATGCCGGTCAAAGTTGGGAACACCTAAACAATGATTTCGGACTAACCGTTCGTCCTTTCTATTTTTCAAGAATTACAGTAGATCCAAAGAATCCGGATATCGTAGTAAAAGGAGGCCTAAACGGATCGATTAGCCGTGACGGAGGAAAAACCTTTAAAGACCTGGGTAATATGCACAGTGACATTCACGACATCGTATTTGGTATCAATGACAGCGATCATATTGTTTCGGGTACCGACGGAGGTGTGTATCGTTCCTGGGATGCCGGTGCTACTTTCGAAATAGTGGAAAACCTACCCCTTTCCCAGTTTTACCACATTAGTGTGGACGATGCCGAACCCTATAATGTCTATGGTGGCTTACAGGACAATGGCTCCTGGTACGGTCCCTCCTCTTCGCCAGGAGGTGTGAATGCTCGTGATTGGAACAGTGTGGGATACGGCGATGGCTTTCGGGTGTTGAAGCACCCGACCAAGAATATTATTTATTCCGAAATGCAAGGCGCCGATAATGTTTGGCGATACGATGTTACAAAGAATCGCACCAAGACCATTCAACCCATGCGAAAAAAGGGCGATGTAAAACTGCGCTTCAATTGGAATGCGCCCATGGCTGTAAGTGCCCATGTTCCGGATCGTTTTTTTATGGGAAGTCAGTTTTTACACATGTCGGACGATATGGGCGATACCTGGACTATTATTTCTCCTGACCTTACGACCAACGATCCAGTCAAGCAGGATCAAACAAAGTCGGGTGGATTATCTGTGGACAACAGCGGTGCCGAAAATCACACCACCATTTTCACCATAGCCGAATCACCTTTAGACAAAAACGTATTATGGGTAGGAACAGATGATGGTAATGTACAGGTTACTACCGATGGCGGAAAAAACTGGAGTAATGTGACTCCTAATCTGGTTGGAATTCCCACCAATACATGGGTGTATCACATTGAGGCAAGCGTGCATGGAAAAGGAACCGCCTATGCTGTTTTCGATGGTCATACAAGTGGCGATATGAAGCCGTATGCATTAAAAACTACCGATTTCGGAAAGACTTGGAAGTCGATTATTTCTGAAGACATTCAGGAAAACGCCTTTGTCCGAAATATACAAGAAGATTATGAAAATGAAGACTTGTTGTTTTTAGGAACCGAATTCGGATTGTATGTAACCATTGATGGAGGAAAAAACTGGTCACAGTTTACCAACAATATGCCTCCCGTAGCAGTTCATTTTATTGAGCTTCAGAAACAAACCAACGATTTGGTCATGGGAACACATGGCAGGGGTGTTATCATTATTGATGATATAAGCCCGCTACGCGAATTGAATGCCGAAGTACAGGAAAAGGACGTGCATTTTTTTAAAACGAAACCTTTTACAATGACTGAGGAAAGTGGATTTTCCGGAAGTTTTGGTGCCGAAACCCAGTTTGTAGGTGCCAATAAAAATACAGCCGCAAGAATCGTTTACTATTTGAAAAAGCGTCATACGTTTGGAAAAATGACGATGGAGGTGCAAGATATGCAAGGCAAGCTGGTACTCAATTTAGCGCCGGGTAAATCAAAAGGAATAAATGTAGTTTTCTGGGGCTTTAATACCTATGCTCCAAAAATGGCGGAAGGTAAAACCTTAAACTTTTCAGGATTCACAGCACCGAGAGTTCCAGCCGGAAAGTACAAAATTGTACTCACGAAAGGAAAAGATGTTTTTGAGCACATTATTGAAGTTGTTTATGACGAAAACTCCTTGGGTACCCTGGCAGAACGCAAAGAACAAGAGGATTTGACAAGAACCATGTATACGATGGTGGAGGATTTAGCCTATATGGTGCATGAAATCACTGAAACTCAAAAAACTGCGCAAGAGGTGATAGCAAAGCATCCAAAAGGCAAGAAAGTAGCCCAAAAACTGTACGATGCCTTAGAAGGTTTACGAGCCGATTTGGTGATTACAACCGGTGACAACTACGTAGCATCGGCCGAACCGGAGCTTCGGGAGAAAATGGGAAGCCTGTACAGCAATGTCGCGACTAGCTATGACAGGGTTTCGGGAGCCTTAAAAGAAAACTTCGAACTGATCTTCGAAGAATTTCAGCAAGAAAAGAAAAATTACAACACCATCCTTGCCAAGGAAGGAAAGAAGTTTTTAAGCTTCTTAGAATCGAATGAAATCGCAAAGCCGGATATTAAGTCGAAAGAAGAATTCTTAAAAAAGGGATAGGCATTAAAGTGCCAGATTATAAAGAAGCCCGCTAATTAGCGGGTTTTTTTATGGATTAAAATTGTTGACAACCACGTTTATAACTCGATGGATTTTTCTGAAAAATCCTACAAAACATTGGTTATTTTTAATAAAACCAAAAGATCATGGACGCCCGCGATACCACGCTATTGAGTTTACGCCCCAACATCACTTCGGCCACTGTTACACCTTCAATGTCTTCCGAAGAACAATTTCAGAACCAAACCCTTAGACCGGTAGCCAAATTACAGAACGACCTGCTGGTTGCTGTATTTACCAATTATGTTCGGAAACACAAGAACGTTTTTTACGACCTCACGATTGAAAAACGCCTCGATTATATTGAAAATGCGATCCACAAGGACATGAAGTTTCGCAATTCGCTCAAGGGCATCATCATTGGACAGTTTACGCTTGAAGAATACGAACTGTATATAGAGAATTCTTCGGCCTTGAATAAACGCATGATGAATATTGTAAAAGACCGTCTCAAGAGTAATATTCAACTCTTAGAATACGAGTACGCGCATTAATATTCCAATCACAATAGTAAGTGCAAAGCTCATAAGCGTCCCAATAAGTACGTATTCGGTTTGCTTTCTGGCGCCGCTTTTACTTTTATCACTAAATCGCAAAATAGATTTGGCTGCGATTAAAAACCCGATCGCAGAGAAGTTATTCGTAAGGATAAAAGTGAGTACCAAAATTCGTTCAAAAATTCCGATATAGCGCCCCGCCTTTTTTAAGCTGGTGGAACCGCCGTCTTTAGCAATTTCATCCTGCCACTGTTGGGTTGCCATTCCAATAATGAATCCAATTGGAAAAATAACAACCAAATAACCCGTTAATAACACCAATGTCATTTCTGAAGTGATAAACGAAGCCATAAACGGTACTACCGAAGCAAACGCGTCGGTAAGGTATAGCCAGGCCCCAAGCAGCACCAATAGGTGAAATAGCTGATCCCATAAAAAATATACCAAGGAATTTTTGGGCTGGTATAGTTTCCAAAGATCGATGAAAAAGTGCGAAACACTAATAATGACAGGTATTTGCCAGCCACTCCAGTCTTGAAGGAACAGGTAGGTCAATAAGCCCGCGGTAAACGCGTGTATATACAAAAAGGGAGATCTTGTCTTTTTCTTTCGCTTCTGTTTGATCCAGGCTTTGGACTGTAACAGAAAATCGGTCACAACGTGTGCTAAGAGTAATTGTAAGGCGATAATGATTTCGGAAGTCATACAAAATATTTTTTGGCTACTTGCTCATAGCGTTTTAATAACAGCTGAATTTCCTCCCAACCTGCCGCCTTTTTACGAAGATTGATGGCCGCTTGACTACGTCCAATTTCGTTGGCAATCTGTTGTTCGGTATACCCTTTTAGCAGGTAATACACCACCTCGGCAGAAGCTGTCGACCAGCGGTTGGTAATGGCATCCAAAAAAGCAAAGCTCACTAAAAACTCGGCATTTATTTCTTTATTGGCTGTTGTAAGTGCCATTTTGGAACCTTCCAACTTCATTTTATCCAATGTTCTCCCCGAAAAGTGAAACGCTGCGCCGTTGCTTTCGGTGATGGAGGTCTTGTCGTAGTCTGCCTCCCCTATTCCAATGGAAATACGAATGTCTGCAATGGGCGTTTTCGATTTTGTCTGGACGGCTTTTGAAACCGTTTTATTCACGAATGCCTTAATTTGAAGTGCTACAGACAAGGCCCTGACGGGGTTCTCTAGGACGCCTTGAAAACTATCTCCGCGATATATGGAAAAATGTACCCCTTCGGCTGAAAGTTGATTTTCGATCATAGTAAATTCGGCCTTTAAATGCTTCAGAATTGATTTTAACAAATTCGTCTCGTATTGCGAAGAATTGATAAAATCGCCACTAATTACGGTTAGGTTTTTCATCGCTTTCAGTTTAATAAGCCTGTATCCTTATTTATAATTTTAATAAGCCTATGGACTTATATAGTGCAATTATAAGCTAAAATACTTATAATTACAACAAAAATGTACTATTTCGATTATTTCTTCAACAATGAAACACCATTGAGATCGGTTGTCAAAACCTCACTCATATAGTTAAAGTAGGGTCGCAGCAGCTCGTAGTGCTGTAAAAGCTTTTCTTTAAAGTCTTCGGAAAACACCTCATTATCGGTAAATTTATGCACTACAAAATAATTCTTTAACCCAATTAGATCGATATTGGGATCGTCCTTACTGAAGCCTTTCGGAGCGGTCTTTACCCTATGCTCTTGTACAAATCCTCCAAAAGCAGCCTCAAACGCTTTTGCGCTTAAAATCTTACGAATCATTGTGGCGTCCATTTCAAATTCCTTACGGATTCGCAACAAATCAGCCGGATTGGGGTCAAAAAAACCACCTGCCATCAAAGAATTTCCCGGTTCTAGGCGTAGGTAATAGCCCCCGCGACGGTCCTCACCTGCTCTGCTAAAACTAACACTCCTATGAACATTGTATGGAGTCTTATCCTTGCTAAACCGAATATCCCGATTGATACGAAACACCTTTGTTTTTGAAATCTTATCGGTCTTGTTGAGTCCCTCCGCTACCGCAGCATAAAATGTTTTCAACATTTTTTCATTCGCCTGATATTCTTTTTTATGTTCCTGCATCCAATCGCGGTGATTGTTTGCTTTGAGATTGTTTAAAAAAGAAAAAGCACTTCTAGGAATCCTAACACTCATGTGGGAATTGGTTTAAAAACATAAAGATAAATTAAAATATGTATTTTTATATGGTACAACCTTAAAACCAATTAATTATGACAACTCCTATCAAACCCAAAGCCGGATTTTGGATTATTGGCGTCATCGCTCTTTTATGGAACATTATGGGCGTGTTTCAATACCTCTCCACGACCCTATTAAAAGAAGAAATGGAACAGGCCTTAACCGAGGAACAATTAGCGCTTATGAGCGGATTACCATCATGGTATACCGGTGTATTTGCCATTGCCGTATTTTCTGGTTTATTAGCCAGTCTTTTACTCTTGATGCGACGAAAGTGGGCCGTCTCACTTTTCTTAATTTCTATGCTCGCTGTGATCGTGCAAATGGGCTACTGGCTATTTGCCACCGATGCAATGGAAGTGTATGGCACGGAGGCTGTTGTAATGCCGGCCATCGTTATCATTGTCGCCATATTTCTTTATTTCTACAGTAAGGGAGCTGCCAAGAAAACTTGGTTGCGATAAGGGACAAGGTGCTATAATAAAAAGGGGGTGATCTATAGGTCATCCCTTTTCATTTTTAAAACGGTTTATAACCAGCGCTTTCGCTTGAAATAAAACAACATAACCAAGAATACCAAAATCATGGCTCCCCATAAATAATAATAGCCATGTCTTAGGTGCAATTCGGGCATATGATCGAAATTCATACCATAGATCCCGGCCATGAATGTCAAAGGAATAAAGATGGAGGCCATTATGGTAAGTACCTTCATCACCTCGTTCATTTTATTACTAATTGTAGTCATATACATGTCCATTAGCCCCCAGATCATCTCTCGATGGAGGTCGACGCTTTCACTTACTTGAATAATATGATCATACAGATCTTTTATATAAGTTTGAGTTCGCTCCTCAATTAATGGACTCTCCATTTTATCTAGCTTACTAATGACCTCTCGCAAAGGAACAACGGCTCTTCTAATTTTTAATATTTCTTTTTTGAGATCTTGTATGTCCTGTGAAATATCGCGTTCCACTTTTGTTTCAAACAATTGATCCTCTAATTCTTCAATTTTTACACTTAAAAATTCTAGTACGCTAAAGTAATTATCCACTACGGCATCAAGTAGGGCAAACATCAGGTAGTCGGGGCCAAAATTGCGTATTCTACCTGCCGGCAACTTGATTCGCTCTCTAATTCCATCAAAAACATCACCGTCTGCTTCTTGAAATGTCAACACATAATCTTTCCCCAACACCAAACTGACATGTTCGGAAAGAAACTCTCCATTATCGGTATAACGGAGCATTTTAAATACGATAAAGAGATATTCATCGTACTCGTCGATTTTAGGTCGCTGATAGGTACTTACAATATCTTCTTGAATTAGAACATGAAGACCAAAGTGATTTCCAAGTTTAATAATTTCATTGGCATGATTTAAGCCATTTACATTTATCCATGTTATAAGGTCAGTCCCCTTAAACTTAAAACCATCCTCTACATTGTTTGTCTCAATCTTATGGAATTCATCTTTAGAATAGTCCATAATTTCCAGTTCTGTAACAGCAGCTTGCTTCTTCCCTGTGTAGGCAACGGTCCCCGGAGACAAGTTCTTAAAGGTCTTTGGCTTTTTATTTGGAAGCCATTTGTTGCGCGTTTTTCTTTTCGCCATAATAAAAATGATAATTACCTTTTAAAGATAGAAAAAAAATAAGGTAAGCTGCCCCAATTGAAGCCACTTCCTTTGGCAAAACTTTATACACATTATTATGTGGAAAAGATGTAAGGTTTTGTAAGTAAAAGGTCAATAATTTTTATAGATTTGTTAGAAGACCCTATTTAAACCTCAACCCGTAATAAATCAGTCTTTTACTCCAAAATGAAAAAATTTTTAATAGCCTTTGCTGTCTTTTTGTTGTGGTCCTTATTTGGTCTGTGGTTGTATTCTTGGCTTCAACCGAATACCGATACGGCAAAAGTTGGGGGTGAAATAATTGACAATACACAAAATACCGATTCATTGACTGAAAGTGTTTCGTCTATTATTGATAATGACGCGGTAATACCTACCATTGCTATAGAGGATTCGTTGTTTGTCACCCAAGAAAACCACAAAGAAATTGCAGCGGTTGCATCGGGGTTAAAAGCGATTACACATGAAGGGGATGTTATTTTTCTGTACCCCGAAGGAATAACCATTACAAAAAATAGCAACGAGCTTATTATTCCGCCAAAGACAATTGACTTTAAATACAAATTGAATTCATACCTCTTGGAGCATCCAAATCGTGAAATTCATATCTCATCGTTATACAGTGCAACAGAGAATATCGAATCGCCCAATTTAGGAATTCAAAGAGGCAAAAAAATAAAGGATATTCTGGTAAAAACCGGAATTCCACAAGAAAAGATCGTTATAAAACCCTTTATTAAGGAAATTGATTTTAATAGTGATAATACCTTTTCAAACAGTTTCACCTTTTCGATAAAACCCTTGGATATTGAAAGAATTGAAGCTTTAAAAAGCAGGATTCCTGAATCGAGAATAGTATACCCCGATTTTGCAGATACGGGTATCATGGTCAATGAAAATTTAAAATTACTTTTGGACGAAGTGGTTAAGATTCTAGCCGAAAACCCCGAAATAAATATCGAGGTAATCGGTCATACAGATAATGTTGGCAATGCAAATGACAACTATATCATGGGACTCCAGTTTGCGCGACAGCTTCGCTGGTACCTGATTAACCGAGGCAATATTGACAGTAAAAAAATTAGAGCCATCTCACGGGGAGAAGCCGAACCTCTCGATACCAATCAAACCGATAGTGGCCGAAATGCAAACCGCAGAATTGAAGTAAAATTTTATTTGAGCAAATGATGAACCAGACCGATTTTTTAAACCAATTACCTGAATTTGCAGGAATTTTTATTTTGATGTTTAGCACATTTTTAATTGGTTATTTTTCATCATGGTGGCTACACAAATCAAAGAATCGAAAAACCATCAATCGGCTTAAACAAGAGATCAACACACTAAAAAGTCCGAAACAACTACACGACATCGATACCATTTTTACTGAAATTAAACCCAAGATCATCGAAGTAATGAAAGAAAACAGGGAGGAAATGAAGACTGCTACTCCCCCTGAAAAGATCATCGAAAAGGCCAGGACCAGTTATGTGACGTATACCAAGTCCACACCCGAGTTGAATTTTGACAATTTTGGACATGCCACCTTTGAAGAAAAGCAAGATCTTACTCAAATCAACGGAATTGGACCATATATAGAACAAAAACTAAATGAAATTGGTATTTATACCTATGAACAAATAAGTCGCTTACAGGAAGAGGACATTCGAACCATAACCGAATTGATCGATTTTTTCCCGGGTCGTATAGAACGGGATAATTGGGTGGGTCAAGCCAAATCATTAAAAGTGTACTAAAATGAAACTAGCGGGTCTCGATTGGGTCTTAATCCTATCCTTTTTTCTTGTTTTTTTAATAATTGGGATCATCGTCGCCAAGCGATCCGGAAAAGACACTCAGGAATTCTTCCTGTCGGGGCGAAATATGCCGTGGTGGCTCTTAGGAATTTCAATGGTGGCCACTACCTTTTCGGCCGATACACCAAATTTAGTTACCGATATTGTACGCCAGAACGGAGTTTCAGGAAACTGGGTCTGGTGGACTTTTTTAATCACCGGAATGCTGACTGTATTCGTATATGCCAAATTATGGAGGCGATCAAAAGTACTTACCGATCTTCAGTTTTATGAACTGCGCTACAGCGGTAAAGAAGCGGCTTTTCTAAGAGGTTTTAGAGCTATTTATTTGGGTGTATTCTTCAATGTCATGATCATGGCATCGGTATGCCTCGCCGCGATAAAAATTGGTGGAATCATGTTCGGTTTGGCACCCTGGGAATGTGTTCTATATGCATCGGTCGTGACCGTAATTTACAGTTCGATTGGCGGGCTGCGCGGTGTAATCTTTACAGATTTCTTACAGTTTATAGTTGCCATGATAGGATCGATATGGGCCGCCTATTATATTGTAAACCTTCCCGAGATCGGTGGTTTAGAGAATTTACTGGCGCATGAAAATGTTTCGGATAAGTTGCATTTTTTACCCGACTTTAACGATACGAAATCGCTGCTTGTGTTACTGATTATCCCAATAGCGGTTCAATGGTGGAGTGTCTGGTATCCGGGAGCTGAACCTGGTGGCGGTGGCTATATCGCACAACGGATGCTTTCAGCAAAAGATGAGAAAAATGCCATCGGAGCTACCCTATTGTTCAATGTGGCGCATTATGCGCTTCGCCCCTGGCCCTGGATCATCATTGCCTTGGCTTCCTTGGTACTCTACCCACAACTTTCGGATATAGGTAATGAATTTCCAAATGCGGTTTTGGGTCATGATTTGGGTTATTCGGCCATGCTCACCAATTTACCGGCCGGACTACTAGGCCTTGTGGTGGCATCATTGATTGCAGCATTTATGAGTACCATTTCGACACATTTAAATTGGGGTTCTTCCTATATTTCGCTCGATTTTTACAAGCGATTTGTAAAACCGGAGGCTTCCGAAAAAGAACTGGTAGCTGTAGGGAGGTTCTCAACAATTATCTTAATGATACTAGCTGCCCTTTTGGCATTGGCGCTAAGTAGTGCCCTAAGTACCTTTGCCATCTTATTGCAAATTGGTGCCGGTACCGGACTTATCTTTATCCTACGATGGTTCTGGTGGCGTGTGAACGCCTATAGTGAGATTACCGGTATGGTTGTCTCGTTTGTAATGGCACTTTTCTTCGAGTTTACCAATTTAGGATTGGAAGACTATGAGAAACTCATCTATGGTGTGGCCATTACAACGATTAGCTGGATTGCGGTAACGCTTCTCACCCGCCCTACCAATACCAAAACACTCTCCAGCTTCTACAATGCGGTAACGCCTTATGGAAACGGCTGGAAACCTTTTAAAAAGATTGCCTCGAAAGAAAATATCGAACTCAAAAAGACGCATGATGTATTTACAATTGACCTGGCGTCCATGCTTCTTGGTATTTTGTTTGTATATGCCTCTTTATTCGCAACAGGATACGTGATCTATGGCAATATGATAGGCGCCTTGGTGCTTATTGTAATTGCGGTACTTTCGGGCTTCTTGATTTTTAAACTTTGGAAAAAGAAATAAAAAAAACCGCTACATTGCTGAAGCGGTTCTTGATTTTTTTAAGCAACTATTTAGTTATTGCCCAAGATAAGCGGCAGCCCGTCTTTGCTCGATCCAACGACTACCACCTTCGAATTAGGTGATTTTGCTAACTCTAAAGTAGCTTCAATACCCTTGTCTTGCAAAATTTTATCGGTCAAAGAAGCGCTTAAAATTCGGTTGGCATCTGCTTTACCCTGTGCTTCGATAATTACTTTTTCGGCCTCCTTGGCTGCTGTAACCAATCTAAATTCATATTCCAATGATTCCTGCTCTTGTCTCAATTTACGCTCGATAGCTTCTTTGATTGTTGCAGGTAGTGTGACGTCTCGTACCAACACCTCGTTTAATTGTACGTACTGCTTTTCCAAGATATTTTTTGTTTCCTCAAAAATTTCCTCTTGGATGGCATCTCGTTTGCTGCTGTACAGCTGCTCTGGTGTATAGCGTCCTACCACACTTCTAGCGGCACTGCGTATTGCAGGCTGAATAACTCGTTGCAAATAATTCTCTCCCAATGTTTGGTGTAAATTTCCCAGATCTTTATACACCGGCAGATACCATACGGAAGCATCAATCTGAATTTCAAGTCCGTTTGAAGATAGTACTCTTAATTTTTCAAAGATTTCTTGTTGCCGAACTTCATATATGATTACCTTATTCCATGGAGCTACTATATGAAAGCCTTCTCCCAAAGGCGGTTTGTCGGTCACTACCCCATTGTCAAAGGTTTTATACAATACTCCTGCTTCACCGGAGCCGATAGTCACTGCTGACTTTGCAATGATTATAATAAGGATGATAAGCACAATAATTACGGGGATCCCGATTTTTGGTAATTTTTCCATGAGATTAGTATGTTTTAAGTTAGATAAGTCCGTTATATTTTCGAATAAACCATTCTGAAGCCAACACCAGCACTATAAATGCCAGCAGGTATTTCCAATCGATTAAAGGTACTACTTTTTCTTCGCTTTTTTGAATGGGTTGAAATTGGTCGTTTTCCAAAAGCGTTTCGATCAATCCATTACTTTCAGAAATAAAAAATGCCCTTCCGTTAGTATGAGTCGCTATACTATTAAGTTTTGTTACGTTGGCATTCAGAAATTGTTGTTCTACATTAAAATCGAGAATGGTAAAACTCCCGCTTCGGGAAATTGCTTCATCCCGGGCCGTAACCGTATAACGGTATTCGCCCGCCGGAAGACTGTTCAGGTCAACCTCGTAGAAGTTATTTCGAAGCAGCAATGGAAACTCCATTCGAACGCTGGTTTGGGTATTGGTAATCTGTATGTTCAATGAAGCCCTTGCGTCGAATACATAGTTCTGATCGAAAAACTGCGCATTGATCCGCACCATCGAATTGTTATAATAAAAGGACTCACTGTTCACCTCAAGTCGGCTACGTCGTTTATTCGATGCCAAATACTGAATCAATTTACCAATAAAATCGTCAAATTCCTGAAAGCTGGTATGATCCAAATAGGATTCGGCTCTCCATTTCCATAAGCCTTCGCCGTCCCAGATGGCATCGCGCTTTCCATTTAACTCCATCGTGGCAAGCATGGCGCTTTCACTGGAGATCCCGTTGATATATTGTTCCAACATCACTTCGTGAGGCAAGGTGATTTCGAGACCGCCAAAGAGCGTTTGTAAAGGTCTAAAACCATCAAACCCCGTGGTCGTAACTGCAAAAGTTCCGTAGTTTGGATTTAAATTACACGATACGTATTCGGTCTGGTTGGTAACCTCTTTATTGTAGTTATTCTGAATGGAATTTAAAAAATTCCAATCGGTCTGCAATCCCGAAATAACAAAGGTGTTTTTCTTTAACCTATCAATCTCTTGAAAAACCGAAGCAAATGTACGGTTGGGTTGATATAGTATAATCAATTGAAAATCATGTAAACCCGATACGGCATCAGTCGGCTTTTTAAGGGTAACCGTTCGCTGCTCATTGGTTGTAATGGCCTTTTTCAGCGCTCCAAGGTCAGGGTGCAATATTTCACTCACTATCAAAACATTGGTCGCCTGATCGATTACTTCAACGGCAAATTGTTTGCTATTATTGACCTTGTTCTTTTCTTCGGACAAGGGAATGAGCTGCGCTGTAAATTTTTGAAGCCCCACACTGGAAGCCGGCAGTGTTAAAGACAAGGTTTTTGCATTATTACTTTCAGAAAAAGAAATCGCTTCGCGATGTACTACAGTCGCCCCTTGTGTGATCACAAATTCGCTATTAACCGTGCCCACGCCACTATAGGTTAGAATCACTTCTACCGGAAATTTGTTTTTCAAAAAGGCATATCGGTTGGTGTTGAGCTGTTCGATCTTTAAATCGGTATACTTGGTGGAGTCCCCTAAGATCACCGGATAGATCGCGTCTTTAAACGCAGCCACCGAAAATTCGTAATCGTTACCCAACGTCTGGTTTCCATCGGTAATAAGAATGAGAGGAGATGTAACATTTTTAAACAATTGATTGGCCGTGGTCAATGCCTTTGAAATATTGGTATTGTTTTCTGAAAAGGACAGCGAATCGGTATCACTAAAATCACTTCCGAAGGTATAAAAGGAAAGCTCAAATTTTTCGTTTAATTCTGAATTTTCCTTTAGTCTCCTTATAAGCTCCGTTACATTTGTTTCTTGGCCTAGTTCCTTTACCGAAGCTGAATTATCGACCAACACCGGAAGCTTTGGCTTCTCAATGGTATAGGTCTCACTTCTAAATTTCGGATTGATCAATAGCACTAAGATGGAAAACAGGGTTAAAAACCGCAGCCCTCCAAAAATCCAGCGCAATGTTGTGGCGTATTTTGACTTGTATCCATACATAAACAGTGTCAAGGCCAGGGAGATAACCGCGGCAATTACGATATAAAGTATGGTTTCTGCTGTCATAAATGAAGTAACAAGGAGCGGTCTGATTAAAACGATCCATCAATCAGGATTAATGGTGCACCCTTAGGTTAACATCCCTCCGTCAACGTGTAATGTTTGGCCGGTAATATATGCAGAAAGGTCGCTCGCCAGAAAAACACAGGCATTGGCGATATCTTCGGGGGAACCTCCGCGCTTTAAAGGTATCGCATCGCGCCAAGATTGTACCGTGGCCTCGTCCAATTTCCCGGTCATCTCCGTTTCAATAAACCCGGGAGCTATTGCATTGCAACGAATATCACGAGAACCCAATTCGAGTGCAACCGATTTAGTAAAACCAAGGATTCCTGCCTTCGAAGCCGCGTAATTGGTCTGTCCGGCATTACCCTTCACTCCCACCACCGAGCTCATATTGATTATGGAGCCTTTGCGCTGTTTGAGCATGGCGCGCTGTACCGCCTTCGTCATATTGAAAACCGATTTTAAATTTACTTCGATTACCTTGTCGAAGTCTTCTTCAGAAATACGCATGAGCAGATTATCCTTAGTAATTCCGGCATTGTTTACCAAGATATCGATACTGCCGAAATCTTCCAGTACTTTGTTAGCGAGATCTTGCGACTGTTGGAAGTTGGCGGCATCACTTTGATATGCCTTTACTTTTACGCCTTCCTTTGAAACCTCATCGGCCAGTGCGTTGGCAGCTTCGGCAGACGAACTGTATGTAAAGGCAACGTTTGCGCCGTGTTTGGCAAAAACTTCTACGATTCCTTTTCCGATACCACGGCTACCTCCTGTTATGATTGCTGTTTTTCCTTCTAATAGTTTCATGAGTCGCTCAATATTTTAAATAATTTCTGAATACATTCAAATATAGGAAATCACTTCGGCTTTGCCATAAAAAAAGCCTTCCAACTTTGCCGGAAGGCTTTACTATTTTACTAAATGAGATTATAAAATTTTATCGCAACACCTCTGCGACGCGTTTTCCTATTTCTGCAGGTGATTCTACCACATGAATACCGCACTCACGCATGATCTTTTTCTTAGCCTGCGCTGTATCGTCACTACCTCCTACTATAGCTCCCGCATGCCCCATAGTACGTCCGGCTGGAGCCGTTTCGCCTGCAATAAAGCCGACAATTGGTTTCTTGCTTCCACTGTTTTTATACCAATACGCAGCATCAGCCTCTAACTGACCTCCAATTTCACCTATCATAACAACGGCTTCAGTTTCGGCATCATTGATCAATAATTCAACAGCTTCCTTGGTAGTGGTTCCAATAATAGGATCTCCACCAATACCTATGGCCGTGGTAATTCCAAGGCCTTGTTTTACCACTTGATCGGCGGCTTCGTAGGTAAGTGTCCCCGACTTTGAAACTATACCTACTTTCCCTTTTTTGAATACAAATCCGGGCATGATACCCACTTTGGCTTCATCGGGAGTAATTACACCCGGGCAATTAGGTCCTATCAAGCGACAATCTTTATCTTTTAGGTAATCTGAAGCCTTAATCATATCGGCCACCGGAATACCTTCGGTAATTGTAATAATCACCTTAATCCCAGCGTTAGCGGCTTCCATGATTGCATCGGCAGCAAAGGCCGGAGGTACAAAAATGATAGATGTGTTGGCACCTGTTTTCTTTATAGCATCTTCCACTGTATTAAAAACCGGTTTGTCCAGATGCGTTTGACCTCCTTTTCCGGGGGTTACGCCACCTACTACATTGGTACCGTACTCGATCATTTGCTGAGCGTGAAAGGTACCTTCACTTCCTGTAAATCCTTGAACTATTATTTTTGAATCCTTATTGACTAAAACACTCATGTTTCTTGCTGAATTTAATAATGAATTTTGCCTCAATCTACGCGTTGAAAGACCGGGCAAATATAGCCTTTTTAGGGAAGCTTTTAAAAGAAATTACACTTTAACCTTGTGGTAAGACTCCGTCGTATCGTCTTTGTCGGTCACCGGCTGACTCACTTGATATCCGCGGTACATTTTTCCATCCTTAACCTCCCAAATTGCTATGAAGTGGGCAATTCCTAGTTCTTCATCGGGGTTTTCAATGGTACGGATATAGTACTTGTATCGGATCGTCACATGATTGTCGTCTGCCAATAAATGACTTACTTCGATACGAAGATCATAGTAGGTGCGTCGTACTTCGGTAAAAAACTTCACTATATCATCGAAGTTCATAATGGTAAGTCCGTTCGCACTGTTCCAAATAAGCACTAACTCCGGGTGGAAATGTGTATTTAAAACGGTAGGGTCTTTTAGAATATCGGAGCGGTAAAAGCTTCGCACCACCTCCTTTGCTTTATTTTTCATTGTATTTTATCCAATTTATCTATAATATCGGGAATCAACCTAATAGAGGCTAATTCTTTGTATTTCTTTCTGAATTCGTCGGCTGGCGTACCAAAATACGATTTATGACCGGGTAATGACTTGCTTACACCACTTTGAGCCGATATGATCGCCTTCTCCCCGATTGTAATTCCGCTGGTAATTCCAACTTGTCCCCAAATGGTTACAAAGTCTTCAATAAGTACACAGCCGGCAATACCCACCTGTGATGCAATTAAACAACGTCTCCCTATCACCGTGTCATGTCCAACATGAACCTGGTTATCCAGTTTGGTGCCTTCTCCAATAATTGTGGAAGCACTTACGCCTTTATCGATAGTACATAGGGCCCCTATGTCTACATCATCCATAACCACTACATTACCTCCACTGAGTAATTTATCGAATTTTTCGGGTCGGTTCTTATAGTAAAAGGCATCCGCCCCCAAAACAGTACCACCGTGAATGGTAACATTATTACCTATTACTGTATGGTCGTAAATACATACATTGGAATGAATGGTACAATTATCCCCTATTTTTACGTGATTACCCACAAAAGCGTTGGGTTGAATTACTGTATTCTCACCAATGATCGCCGATTCGGAAATAATTGCCGTAGCCTGTTTAAACGGTCTAAAATAATTGGTAAGTGTATTAAAATCCCGGAAGGGATCGTCCGATACTAGCAAGGCTTTACCCGCTGGGCATGTTACTTCTTTATTGATCAATATTACCGTGGCCTGAGATTGTAAGGCTTTGTCGTAATATTTCGGGTGATCAACAAATACAATATCTCCCGGTTGTACCACATGAATTTCATTCATACCCAAAACAGGGAAACTGGCATCCCCAACATAATCACAATTAAGTATGGAAGCAATTTCTTCTAGGGTTTGGGGGTATGCAAATTTCATATTTTAAATATATTACTTATAATCTGAAACTATTATAGATGCCTCAAAAATTTTAAAGTATAAAGCTACCTCTTTTTTCCATAAATGATAACTCGGGCGAATAAAAAATGTAGCAAGGGAATTTTAGAGAAAAAAACATCCAAATTATACCCCAGGCGATTGATCCAATTGTCGTAGTTCTTGTCCCCGTAAATCTTGAGAGCAAGAAATCCGAATCCCACAGTAAAGAAATCGAAGAAGTAATGATCGAAGGTGAATTTACTTCGAATTAGTTTAAAATCCTTTGTTACCAAGGCGTGTTCATCGGGAGTTCGCTCCTTCTTGTTTAACTTCCGATATATTTTATACAGAGGATTCATATTTAAAGGCTCTGTAAATAAAATATACCCTCCCGGCCTTAATACGCGATGAATATGCCCTATGGATTTCTCAATATCAAGATGATGCAGAATGGCACCTCCGTAGACAATATCAAACGATTCGTCGGGGAAGGTTAGGTTGTTGGCATCCATAAGATGAAAATCGATTGGAAAAGGAAGGTCTTTCGCATTCACAGCCCCTTTTTCCAATTCAACTTTCGAAATATTGATGCAGGTTATCTTCTTTGGAACTACCTTATTTTTGATCCATCCAATCCAGGAATGAGAGCCAATTTCAAGCAGTTCTTTGTCCTTAAAAGTTGCTACTTTTTCATTTAAAATCTTGGCTTCCCGCTTATAAGAGTAATAAAAGGCATGGCGTCGCAGCTTTTTTATCTTTCTGCGGTCCAGTTTGTTTTCATCCCAATATTCGGCTTCGGTTTTCGCAATCTCCTCTATACTCCTCTTCATGCAGCCCTTACTCTTTCATACGTTCCTGATACTGTCCCTTTTCGGTATCGATACGTATTTTATCCCCTTCATTGATAAAAAGCGGTACGTTTACTTCGGCTCCGGTTTCTACTTTCGCAGGTTTCGTCGCGTTGGTGGCTGTATTTCCTTTCACCCCGGGATCGGTAGAAATCACTTCCAAAATAACATGCGCCGGCATTTCAACAGACAAAGGTGCATTGTCTTCAGCATTAATGATCACCGTTACAATTTCACCCTCCTTCATCAATTCGGGCGTGTCTAAGGCTTCTTTTAATAAACGGATTTGAGTGTAATCTTCCGTATTCATGAAGTGATACATTTCTCCCTCGTTGTACAAATACTGAAATTTATGTGTCTCAACACGAACATCTTCAATCTTGTGACCTGCCGAAAAGGTATTGTCAATCACCTTGCCGGATGTTACACTTTTTAATTTTGTTCTTACAAAGGCAGGTCCTTTCCCCGGTTTTACATGTAAAAACTCGATAATCTTATAAATATCGTTGTTGTACCGAATGCACAACCCTTTTCTAATATCTGAACTTGTAGCCATATATATTTTTACTATTTTTTCTGAAATGAATTAATTTGAACTGAAGTAGCCCTTCATAATCCCTCTTTTTGAGTTTTTAATAAACTGAAGGATCTCGTCGCGTTCGGGGGTTGCTTCCATTTCGGCTTCAATAATTTCAGCCGCTTGGGTATTGTTGTAGTTTTTCTGATATAATATTCTGTAAATATTCTGAATCTCGCGAATTTTTTCAGGTGTAAATCCTCTTCTCCGAAGCCCAATAGAATTAATTCCAACATACGACAATGGCTCGCGAGCTGCTTTAACAAAAGGCGGTACATCTTTCCGAACCAAGGATCCACCGGTTACAAAGGCGTGATTTCCTATCATACAAAATTGATGTACAGCGGTCATTCCCGCTAAAATCACATAATCCCCTACGGTGATATGTCCGGCCAGCGTACTATTGTTGGAAAAAATACAATTATCCCCTACAAAACAATCATGAGCAATATGGCAATACGCCATAATTAGACAATTATTTCCAATAACTGTTTTCCCTCGATCTACGGTACCTCTGTTCACCGTAACGTACTCACGAATGGTCGTATTATCTCCTATTTCGGCGGTCGTTTCTTCGTCTTGAAATTTTAGATCCTGCGGAATCGCCGAAATAACAGCACCCGGAAATATATTACAGTTTTTTCCAATTCGGGCACCTTCCATGATGGTTACATTCGAACCAATCCAAGTTCCCTCGCCAATAACCACATTGTTATGAATGGTCGTAAATGGCTCAATTACTACGTTTTTTGCAATTTTAGCGCCCGGATGGACGTATGCTAGTGGTTGATTCATTCGGTATTTTTTGTTTTAACAATTTGCGCCATGAGTTCGGCTTCTGTAACAAGTTTGTTATTGGCGTAAGCATTTCCTTGCATATGTACAATCCCACGACGAATAGGCGTTATCAATTCCAACACAAAAACCAAAGTGTCACCCGGATTCACTTGCTGCTTGAACTTAACATTGTTGATCTTCATAAAGAACGTAAGATAATTCTCCGGATCTGGCACCGTACTAAGAGCCAAAATCCCTCCTGTCTGCGCCATAGCCTCTACTATGAGTACTCCGGGCATGACCGGAGCGCCGGGAAAGTGACCCACAAAGAAAGGTTCATTCATGGTCACGTTCTTAAGACCCACTACATGAGAATCGGATAATTCCAAAATCTTGTCGACCAATAAAAAGGGAGGTCTGTGAGGCAACATATCCATGATTTGGATAACATCCTTTACAGGTGGTAGCGATAGATCGAATTGTGGAATTTTATTCCGACTTTCAATCTTAATAATTTTCGAAAGTTTTTTTGCGAATTGTGTATTGACATAATGCCCGGGTTTATTGGCAATTACTTTTCCACGGATACGCGTACCAACCAGTGCTAAATCGCCTACAACGTCCAGAAGCTTGTGTCTTGCTGCTTCATTGGGGTAATGCAAGGTAAGATTATCGAGAATTCCATTTGGTTTTACCGAAATTTTATCCTTGCCAAAAGCCTCACGTAGTTTCGCCATGGTTTTTGGAGACAGCTCTTTGTCTACATAGACTATCGCATTGTTTAGGTCACCTCCTTTTATTAGTCCGTGTTCCAATAACATTTCAATTTCATGCAAAAAACTGAAGGTGCGTGCATCGGCGATTTCATCTTTAAAATCGGATATACGTGTTAAGGAGGCATTTTGAGTTCCCAAGACTTTGGTGCCAAAATCGACCATGGTTGTGACTTGGTACTCATCGGCTGGAATAACCGTAATTTCACTACCCGATTCTTCGTCTAAATAGGAAATTACCTCTTTAACAATGTATTCCTCTCTTGGCACATCTTGCTCTACTATTCCCGCTTTCTGTATGGCTTCTACAAAGAATTTGGACGAACCATCCATAATGGGTGGCTCGGAGGCATTGAGTTCAATAAGACAATTGTCTACTTCCATACCAACCAAAGCCGCAAGAACATGCTCCGAAGTTTGGATCTTAACGCCCAATTTTTCAAGGTTGGTTCCTCTTTGCGTGTTTACTACATAATTGGCATCGGCCTCAATCACCGGGCTTCCCTCTAGATCGACACGAACAAATGCGTATCCCGTATTTTCAGGTGCCGGCTTAAAAGTAATAGTCACCTGCTTTCCCGTATGTAATCCAACCCCGGTAAGCGACACCTCTTTCCTTATTGTGCGTTGTTTCACCATACTATCACTCATTATTATTATTTTTTTCAAAAATATTAAATCGTTCTATAATTTTTGGAAGGTTTTTAAAGTGTACATAACTCTTGTTGAAATCGCCATAATTTAGAGCCGGAGAACCTTGCAATGTCTCATTGTCCTTGACATTCCTGCCAATTCCACTTTGGGCTTGTATACGAACATTGTCACCAATAATAATATGCCCCACAATCCCAACCTGGCCTCCAATCATACAATTCTTTCCTATTTTAGTAGATCCGGCAATGCCGGTTTGTGCTGCTATCACTGTGTTTTCTCCAATTTCTACATTATGTGCTATCTGAATCTGATTGTCCAATTTAACACCTCTGCGAATAACCGTCGAGCCTAAAGTTGCTCGGTCAATCGTGGTTCCGGCACCAATATCTACATAATCTTCGAGAACCACATTCCCTGTTTGGGGCACCTTGGTGAATTCCCCCTTTTCATTCGGTGTAAAACCGAAACCATCGGCGCCTAAAATCACACCACTATGAATGACACAATGATTACCAATAATACTTTCAGAATATATTTTGGCTCCTGCAAATACAACTACATTATCTCCCAACGCGACATTATCACCAATATACGCGTTCGGATAAATTTTTACATTGTTACCTATGCGCACATTTTCTCCCACATAGGCAAAGGCACCTATATACACATTGTCACCATACGAAGCCGTTTCTGAAACAAAAACTGGCTGTTCGATACCTGTCTTGTTCATCTTTACCTGATTGTAATATTCCAACAACTGTGAAAATGCCTTATAAGCATTCTCTACGCGTATCAAGGTTGTTGATATGGAATTTTCAGCAATAAAATCTTTATCGACTATGGTGATAGAGGCTTCCGTAGAATAAATATAATGTGTGTACTTAGGATTGGCTAAAAAGGTCAAACTCCCTTCGGTACCTTCCTCGATCTTTGCAAGCTTCGACACTTCAACATCACCATTACCTTCTACTTCACCTTGTAAGATCCCTGCTATTTGGGTTGCTGTAAATTTCATTAAAAGATTTATTTCTTTTTAGAACATCCAATCGAGTACTATATAAACATATAAACTAAAAAGCAGAATCTGTTTAATGCCTCTTTTGCATACTTGCAAAAATAGAAAAAAAAGGATTAGTATGTTGGCTTTGGATAACAGAGATAATATTTGACTACGGTTTTTGAAAGTGCCTTTAGGTTCAATTGATCGCTGGCACTGGCAACATCAACCAGTTTCCCATTCTTGGTCAGCAAGAAAATTGCGTCCTTATCCATCCGGTATGCCAAGTTTTCAATGATTCCATCGAACACAAAATAGGAAGCTTCTTCCATACTTAGCTGGTGTTTTTTTCTGAAAGATTCTCGTTTCTCTGTAAGTTGCACTTCCGAAAAAGGGGTTTCCCGCACTTTTATCTTTAACAATTCTCTGTTTAATAGCATTTCTGAAAGGTTCCGAAGCACAAAATCTTCATGCGCTGTCCAGGACTTCATGGCCGAAATAATATCGTAATCGTCCAATTTTGAAAAACGGTTTAGTATTTCAGAATTAAATTTATCGAGACTTATGGAATGCTTCAGAAAAAAAGATAATGCCGTGCTTGCGTGGAGCTGTATTCCTTGCTGGCTAAGCGCTTTTGCACGCCGAAGCAAATTCATAAGCAACCGCTCGGCAACTATGCCCGTCTTGTGTAAATACACCTGCCAGTACATAAATCGCCTGGCAATGATAAACTTTTCAACAGAATATACACCCTTTTCCTCAACTACGAGACGATCATCGTATACATTGAGCATGGTTATAAGGCGCTGTGAATTCACCGTTCCCTCTTGAACACCCGTATAAAAACTATCCCTTCGCAGATAATCCAATCGATCCATGTCCAATTGACCAGAAATAAGCTGATGCATGAATTTCCTGTCGTATTCATTTTTAAAAATGGAGATCGCCAGCGAAAGCCTGCCCTTGAATTCTTTGTTTAAAAGTTCCATGAACAACAATGAAATATGTTCGTGGCTCACTTCTTCAACAATACTGTGTTCCATGGCATGCGAAAACGGACCATGCCCAATATCGTGTAGCAAAATTGCGACACAGAGCGCTTCCTCTTCCTCTTCAGAAATTGTTACCCCTTTCATGCCAAGCACTTGAATGGCTCGCTGCATCAAGAACATCGCTCCCAATGCATGCTGAAATCTAGTGTGGTGTGCTCCGGGATACACCAGGTACGACATCCCCATTTGTGAGATCCGCCGTAGCCGCTGAAAATAGGGATGTTCAATTAATTTGAATAAGAACGGGTTGGGTATGGTAATAAAACCATAGATGGGGTCGTTTATAATCTTGAGTTTGCTTTTGTAATCCAAACTTTAACTTTTAATTAATAGTGACTTCTATTTAAAAGGGACACTTCGGAATTAAATTTGATAATCTAAAATTTACAATCCTTCAGCATAATTGCAACAATAAAACAAATATACATATATGAGCGACATTAAAGTACTTTGGGTAGACGATGAAATTGATTTATTAAAACCACATATCATCTTCCTTGAAAATAAGAACTACAAAGTAACAACCGCCCAAAGTGGTACAGAAGCGCTTGTAGAAATAAAGAATCAGAATTTCGATATCGTATTCCTGGATGAGAATATGCCCGGACTTACAGGACTCGAGACCTTGGCCGAAATAAAAGAGTATCGCGCCACACTTCCGGTTGTAATGATTACCAAAAGTGAAGAGGAATATATTATGGAAGAGGCCATTGGATCAAAAATTGCCGACTATCTTATAAAACCTGTGAATCCGCATCAAATATTATTAAGTCTGAAGAAGAATTTGGACCTATCTCGTTTGGTTTCAGAAAAGACAACTTCCAATTACCAGCAGGAATTCAGAAAGATTGCCATGGACATGTCCATGATCAACACCTATGAAGGTTGGGCCGAATTGTATCAGAAGTTGGTGTATTGGGAACTTGAGTTGGAAGGGATAGAAGATTCCGGAATGTTTGAAATTTTAGAATCTCAAAAGACCGAAGCGAATAATCAATTTTGCAAATTTATAGATAAAAATTATCCCTCTTGGTTTGAGAATAACGCCGATGCACCAACCATGTCCCATAACTTATTTCGGGATAAAGTGGTACCCCAGCTTAAAAACAGCGAGCGAACACTACTTGTAGTAATTGACAATTTGCGCTACGACCAGTGGAAGGCATTCGAACCCTTTTTGAGCAGTATTTACAAAAAAACAAATGAAGAATTGTTTTATAGTATTTTACCCACGGCTACGCAATACGCTCGAAATGCCATATTTTCGGGGCTTATGCCAAGTGAGATGGAAAAGTTGCATCCGGAGTATTGGCTAAATGACACCGAAGATGGCGGTAAGAATATGTATGAGGATAAGTTCTTAGAGGCCCAGCTAAAGCGTTTGGGACTAGATTTGAATTGGAGCTACCATAAGATATCCAGTATAAAGCAGGGTAAACGGTTGGTAGAAAGTTTTAAGAGTCATAAGGACGAAAACCTGATAGCGGTCGTCTACAACTTTGTAGATATGCTCTCTCATGCCAAGACCGAAATGGAAGTGATTAAAGAACTCGCCTCTAATGACAAGTCGTATCGTTCCTTGACGCAGAGTTGGTTTAAGAATTCACCATTGATGGAAATTATTCAACAGGCGGCGCAACTCGGTTTTAAATTGATCATTACGACAGACCATGGCACCATCAACGTTAAAAACCCTTCGAAGGTAATTGGCGACAAGAATACCAGCCTAAACCTGCGCTATAAAACGGGCAAGAGTTTAACCTATGACGACAAGGATGTATTGGCTGCAAAGTCACCTAAGTCCATCCATTTACCAACTATCAATATGAGTAGTTCGTATATTTTTGCCAAAGGCGATTTATTCTTTGCCTATCCTAATAATTACAACCACTATGTTGGTTATTACAGGAATACCTATCAACATGGCGGTGTATCACTCGAAGAAATGATAATTCCCTTTGCGGTACTGGAGCCTAAATAATTTGTAAGTATTCTCTTACATGGGTGCAGATAATCGATATTTTTTGTTAATAATCGGTAAATTAGTTTATATTTGTTCGCAATTCATAAGTATGCAGTTAACATATTCAAAGCAGGAGCTCCCGGAAGTAGCCGGTAAGGTGTTATCCGATATTACGAATAAGACCCTCTTGTTTTATGGAGATATGGGAGTTGGAAAAACCACGCTAATTAAAGAGCTCGCAAAGCTTTTGGGCGTTAAGGAAACAATAAACAGTCCCACCTTCTCTATTGTTAATGAACACAAAACAAATGACGATGTGTTGTATCACTTCGATTTTTATCGCGTGAACAATGAAGAGGAGATTTTGGATCTGGGAATTGAAGATTATATGTCGGCCGGACACTGGAATTTCATTGAATGGCCGCAGAAGGCAGAACGCTTTTTGCCAACAGAAAAAACAACGATTAAACTAACGAAAAACCAAAACGGAAGTCGAACATTAAATATGATGCCAGTGAAATAGATTGCAACGAAATTTCATAAAAACTAAGTCAACTTTTAAATGCTTGCGCCCCAAATTGCAGTACTTTTAAGAGGTATTTATTTGCCAAAAGGCGAACTAATAAAGATACGGAGATCTTAGTTGAAATACTTGTCTTTTTTCGTGTTACGTTTGTATGATAAACCTCACAAAAGACAAATATTATGAAATTAACAAAGTACTTATTAATCGTTGCAATTTTCGGGGCTGGATTATTTATTTCTTGTACTCCTGAAAGCGTAGAAGATGGACAAACACCACAACAAGTCGACAAAACCCTCAAGCCATTACAAAACGGATAGGAAAGCACTCGTTGTTGGTGGGATAGTTGTATTACTAATTGCAATTACACCATTTTTATTTTATTCATATAAGAGTCTCCCTACCACAGAGGTTTGGGAGACATCTCTATTTACCATGAAGACCAGTTTTCCTGACTGGTTATCTTTTGCCTGGTATTTTAATAACAAGGCAATACCTCTTTATTTATTACTTTTATGGTTTTTTACTTGTCGGCATTGGTGGCATTGGATTATTTTGGTGCCTATTGCCATGTATGCCTTCCAAATATGGGGTGTCATTAACGAAAGTAACAATCTTGATGAATTAGAGTTGTATTACTTAGTTCCCCTAATGCTAATCATTGTTCCCGCAGTATATCTTGTACGCGCGAAACTCTTTAACAAAGTAACTGGAAATGATCTTAAATCTTTTGAAAAAGATTTAATGGAAAAAAAATCTACCTTGCAGCAAATCAAAGATTTGTTCCGGTAAACTTTACGGTTTAAAATTTCGAATTAAATACGTAACTTGGCTGTACCAACCAAAATCGTTCCATGGCCAAGTCGATGTCCCCCTTTACCAAAGCACAACTGCTTCCTCAAGAAGAAACTCTTGAAATCACCCGGCAAAAAGGAGAGCTCTTTATTGGCTTGCCAAAGGAGACTTATTTTCAGGAAAAGCGGATTTGCCTTACCCCCGACGCCGTTGGCGCTATCGTGGCGCATGGGCATAGAGTACTTTTGGAAAGTGGTGCAGGTCTTGCTGCCGGTTTTGCAGATACTGATTATAGCGAAGCGGGAGCGCAAATTACAAAGGACACCAAAAAGGTATTTGAATGCCCCATCATTCTAAAAGTGGAACCCCCCACTATTGGTGAAGTCGAACTCATGAAACCCAAGACCGTCATTATATCGGCCTTACAACTTAAAACCCAACAAAAAAGCTATTTTCAGGCCTTGGCCAAAAAGAAGATCACCGCTCTGGCCTTTGAATTTATCAAGGATGAAGATCACAGTTACCCGGTGGTAAAGGCATTGAGCGAAATTGCGGGTACTGCATCGGTCCTTATAGCAGCCGAATTGATGGTGAATGCCGAAAAGGGAAATGGACTCCTCTTTGGAAATATAAGCGGGGTACCCCCTATTGAAGTGGTGGTGATAGGTGCCGGAACCGTTGGACAATTTGCGGTTCGTTCCGCTTTAGGCCTAGGCGCCAATGTAAAGGTGTTTGATAGTTCAATTACCAAACTGCGAAATTTACAAACCAATGTAGGACGACCTTTATACACATCTACCATTCAACCTAAAAACCTGATCAAGGCACTCAGGCGATGCGATGTTGCTATAGGTGCCGTACGCGGGACCAACCGCTCTCCAATAGTGGTACATAAGACCATGGTGGAAAACATGAAGAGAGGTGCCGTGATCATCGATGTGAGTGTTGATATGGGAGGTTGTTTTGAGACTACCGAAATGACTTCGCATGATAAACCAACCCATATTAAGTACGACGTCATTCACTATGGAGTCCCAAACATCCCGGCCAGATACCCAAAAACAGCCTCTATTTCAATTAGTAATATTTTTACACCCTATTTATTGGATATAGCAGAGGGTGGCGGATTGGAAAATGCCATTCGTTTTGACAATGGTTTGCGGAATGGTTTGTACTTTTACCGCGGCATTTTAACCAATAAAGCCGTATCCGATTGGTTTGATATGTCATACAGCGACATTAACCTGCTTATTTTTTAAACACCTACATGAAACTCATTACCCGTATTGCCTACTATTTGGGAGGATTTACAATTGGTCTTTTTCTATTATTCTTTTTTTTGGGCGGAAAAAGAGCCTCTTGTGATTATACCCCAAACGCACGTACCCTCAAAAACATTCGGATCAAGGAACGTATCTTTTCTGAAAATGTATTACAATCACTCTCACAACATAATATGGACACTTCTGCAATTTCAGTCCTCCTTCGCAACGGAGACGTACTGTTCTCTGAAAGTGAAACAAAATTAGATTCCTGCAAACGCTATGTGATTGAAGGAGAAGTGCAAGAAAAATACCTAAAAATAACCGCCGAAAATTGCGAAACCAAAGCAAAAATTATATCGGCGATTATAAAGAATTCCGACTAACTTTTTTGTTTTCGCGCTTCTAATTTCTTTAAATAAAAGGAAGGATAGATGCCAAATTTCTTATAAAAGGCCTTCGAAAAGACCTCTGCCCTGTTAAAACCACATTCGTTGGCAATGGCCTTGATGGTATACTTCCTGAACACCGGATTTTCTGACAATTCTTTTAAAGCGTAATCAAGGCGGAGCTCGTTGATATATTGCGAAAAGTTCTTTTCCTTTTCAAGATTGATGATTCGCGACAGATATCTTGAATTGGTTCCAAACAGCTTGGCCAACTCGTGTAAGTTGATGTCTTGAGAGATATACTCATCACTTTGCTCAAAGACATCCAATTGATCCAATATCTCCTTGATAACCTCCGAGGATATCTCATTTTTCTTTTCAACATTATCCAATACCATCACCGGCTTCGACCCCTGCTCCATCAATAGTTCAAACCGTTTTTTAAACAATTGCTGCCGCTTAAAATAATAGAACAAGCCCGAAAGGCTTAGTATAAAAAGCACGACAGAAGTCCATCCAAACAAATTGGTATTATGATTCTTTTTTGTCAGGTTAGAAATTAAAATTTCCTTTTCTGCCAGGAGTCCAGGTGTTTCAAAATTCTTAATTAAATTTGGATCAAAATATTGATAGTTTCTTATAAAAATACTATCGACTTGTATTAGTTTGTTCAGGTATTTTAATTGCTTCCCAATATTATTATTTTGTTTATAGTAATCTAAAAGATTTTCATATAATACATGTTGATATGGGTGTATTGTGTAATTATTTTTTTCTACCAATGAATCCGCAATTTTTAAATATTGCATACTCATTGAATAATTATTTAATTTTTTATATGAAAGTCCTTTAAAGAAATTAATGTTGACTAATGTTGAAACCTTCTCCTCACCTTTTAATTCTTTAAACAAACTATCGCTTTTCTTAATAGAAGATTCATAGTCGCCTTTATAGTAATCAATCTCCATTGATGCCTCCAAAAACCAGTTTGAAAAAAAACTTCGAGGATTATTAAACTCGCCATTATACGTTTTAAGCAGTTCAACTCCTTTATCAATATTTAGCTTAGCCAAATCCAATTCTTGGAGATTCAAATAACAAAATGCAAAATTTTGCAACGACACCAATTGATATCCAATATATAAATCATCATAATCAATTCCTTCTCTTGATGACAAAACAATACTTTCCAAAAAATCTTGATTTAGAATTATATCATGTCGCTGTTTTTGCATATCTAACGCATCCTTCTTATTGCCCCAAATTGATTTAAAATAAATTAAATTGTCTAAGGCAAACACCTGATGAGTTAGGTTATTATTCTTCTTCGCAGTTTCGTATAGTAGTATGAAATTTTCTGATGTAGATTCCAGATCATTGAGTATGTTAAACTCACAACCTTTAATCATATACCCCAATGCCGGATAAGTAATATGGTCCATATCCTTGGTAAGGGCAATTACACTATCTGCAAACCGGATATTTTTCTCAGGGTGAAAAATACGTGCCAGGCGATCATAGCCACGCGCCATTTTAATGGTGTCTTTTTGCTTTCTCCCTCGGTCTAAATAGACTCTGGCAATGCGTTCCTGCCTGATCGAGTCTGCCCCTACCTCGTTAAAAAGACTTAGCAGCTCTTCGTCTTCTAAGCCGCGCAATTGTTGGTCCGTAAAACCTTGTCCGATAACCACATGGCCGGATAGCATAAACAAAATTACAGATATAATTAAGAGCCTCATACGAAAGGTATTACGACAACTTAAAGTTATTAAAAAAATGAAGGGAATCGATCAGGGGACGGTCGTGTTTCCTGTAAAAGCCTAAAATGCAATACTAAGTACTTGGTTATAAGCTACTTAAGCGCTTTCCGTCGTCTCGCATTTCAAGAATTACGACCTCTCATTCAAGAATTGCGTAAATCCTCGCTTGCGCATTCGCCAAAAAGCATCCAACTTTAGGTATTCTAATAAAATCAACTATGGGTTTTTGTAAATATAAACTGGGGAGTTCATTAAGCAGAAGCCCATTAGTTGACTTCTCTTTCCATACGGATTATAACCCCCTACGCGCCTTCTCCTTTTTAAGTAAGGTTAATTCACGACTCGTCTGTCCCGCCACCGAGGTGTTTTCTTCCGCGCGGCGTATTAGGTAGGGCATCACGTCTTTTACCGGGCCAAACGGAATATACTTGGCTACATTGTATCCTGCCTGCGCCAAATTAAAACTTATATGATCACTCATACCGTATAATTGTCCAAACCAAACCCGCGGATCATTTGTATCCAAGCCTTTTTCCTCCATTGTTTCCATGGTCAAATACGTACTTTCCTCATTATGGGTTCCCAGAAACAAGGAAATATCGTCTAAGTGTTCAAGAATATAGTTGGTAACGGCATCAAAATTAGCATCGGTGGCGGCTTTGTTTTTACAAATAGGTGTAGGATATCCCTTGTCTTCTGCCCGCTCGTTCTCCTTCTCCAAATACGCCCCGCGTACTATTTTGAAGCCTAACTTATATCCCTTGGCCTTGGCACGCATATGTGCCTTCTTTAAATAATCTAAACGATCCCAACGATAGCACTGTAATGTATTGAAAACAACCGGTTTTTCGGTGTTGTACTTTTCCATCATCTGCTCGCAAAGGCTGTCAGCGGCATCCTGCATCCAGGATTCTTCAGCATCTATCAACAAAGCTATATCACAATCGGAGGCAGTTTTGCACACCTTTTCATAGCGCTCGACTAGGTGTTTCCACTCGTTTTTTTCCGAATCAGTTAGCGATTGGGCTTCGCTCATTTTCTGCCAAATCTTAAGCCGTCCAAATCCGGTAGGCTTAAATACCGAAAAAGGCATAGCCGATCGCTTTTCAGCAAAACGCGTAAGCGAAACCACCATTTCCATGGTCGTGTCGAACTGACCTTCGTCTTCCTTGCCCTCCACCGAAAAATCCAAGACCGAATTCACATGTTCAGCTTCAAGCTGGTCCACCGTATTTAAACAATCTTTTTCATTGACCCCTCCACAAAAATGATCAAAAACGGTTGAACGAATAAGTCCTTCTACAGGTAGGTTTAAATTAAGTGCAAACTTGGTGGCAGCAGTTCCTATGCGAACCAAAGGTTCTTTAGAAATCATCTTAAACAAAAAATAGGCACGTTCTAGCTCAGAGTCACTTTTAAGCTTAAAAGCAACCTCCGTATTGTTGAAAAGATCTTTTGATATCATAAATTGAGAATAATGTGTACAAATATAGTTAGTTTTGATCTCTCTTTTAAAACTAATTACATTTCATCGCTATGAATACGAATACCGAAAATCGCGGAGCTGTTTATTGCAATGAGGACGTTTGGAGCATATTCGAATCCAACCTCCAAGCACTGCAGCCGTCTTCGATTTTTGTTTTGACCGATACGAATACGGAAAAACTCTGCCTTCCCTATTTTTTAGGCAAGATTCAGCCAACTATTCAATGGGAAGTACTTCAAATTCCCGTAGGAGAATCCCACAAAAACATCACTACCTGTCTTCAGCTTTGGTCAGCACTTTCCGAAAAGGGAGCCGACAGGAAAAGTCTGCTCATTAATTTAGGAGGCGGTGTTGTTACCGACCTGGGCGGCTTTGTGGCTTGTACATTCAAGCGCGGTATCGAGTTTATCAACATACCCACTTCCCTACTCGCCATGGTAGATGCTTCCGTGGGTGGTAAGAATGGTGTGGACTTGGGACATATAAAAAATCAGGTTGGCCTGATTAAAGATCCGTATTCGGTACTGATCGATACACACTTCTTACTAACGCTTCCGGAGGAGGAAGTTATTTCTGGTTTTGCTGAAATGCTCAAACACGGTTTAATTTCTTCAGAAGATTACTGGAATCGTGTAGCCCTTTTTGATGTTTCCAAAACCACCGAAGCGGCCAAACTTATCTGGGAATCTGTAGAAATAAAGCAAAAAGTAGTTGCTGAAGATCCCTTCGAAAAAGGCCATAGAAAAACACTCAATTATGGCCATACATTGGGACATGCTATTGAATCGCATTGTTTGACTTCAGCAGAAAAAAAAGCTCTATTACATGGCGAAGCTATTGCCATTGGGATGATTTTAGCAACCTATATTTCTTCTGAAATGATTGGTTTTCCGAAGGAAAAATTAGACCAAATAGCTCGTACAATTTTGAAGCATTTCGAGAAGATTTCCTTTGCTAAAAATGAGATTGACGCCATAATCGCATTGCTGAAGTTTGACAAAAAAAATGCTAACGGAAAGGTCCTTTTTGTACTGCTGAAAGATATTGGTAATTGTAAAATTGACTGTGAAGTAACTAACGACTTGCTTTACAAAGCTTTCGAGTATTATGAAAATTTAAAAAAATATTAATGCAAATTAATTTGTTGGTTTCTATTTTTTAGTAGTTTTAAAATCGAAAACCATCAACAGCCTCCAAGCTTATGAAACGAATAATAGTCGATTTTAAAAAACTCACCCCGGAAATACTCTCACTCCTCGTTGAAAAATATCCCGACGGATACGACGATGATCACGTAATAACCTTTAAGAATGCAAAAAATGAAACCGTAGAGGCTGTGGAAGTGCGCACCGATGATGCCATTTACTTGGTGAAAGTAAGCTCCCGATTAGAGATTAGCATGGCAAACTTTGATGAAGACGATTATGAAGAAGCCGAATTTACTGAGCCAATCGTTGAAATTCCGGATAAAAAGAAATTGGACGAAGAAGAATAAAAAAAGAGGCGATAGGCCTCTTTTTTAGTTTAGATATCTTTTTTGAATCACCTCTTTATGGTGTTTTTCATGCCCGCAGATCACGAAGCCCGAAGCTCGAACAGACATGACACTGTTATTTGCCTCTCCTGTTTTTAGCAAACTAGGCTTCGTAAAGCTCGAAAATAAAGCAATCGTCGCCTTGCGCACCGCATCGTATTCTTCTAATATATTTTGAATGGTTCGCGTATTGGCCATGGAATTGTTTGTGAATTCATTTTCGTCAAATCCGATCAATACTGCCCCCTCCGAACGAGCAAAGGTCATGGCGCGATAACAAAAAACACGTTCGGTGTCTATTAGATGAAGTAAGATCTCCTTGGGAGTCCATTTGCCGTCTGCATACCGGTATTCCAGCTTGTGGTCCGGGATTCCACTAAAAAATTGTTTCGTGGTCTGTAAGCCTTCCTGAAGCGCAGCTAGCAAGTTTGTATCTCCTACCCTATCAATATACGGTTTGTAATAGGGGTTGTATTCGGTGAGGGCTACTTCCGAAATTTTCATACCAACTATTTAATGTTCTTAAAAACAGAATGCATCAATCGCTTCTTATCGTTGATGCTTTCTTCTAATGAGATCATTGTTTCGGTACGCGTCACGCCTTCAATATCATCGATTTGATAGATTATCTCTTTGGCATGACTTGTATCTCTGGCTCGAATCTTACAGAAAATATTGAATTTACCGGTCGTCACATGTGCCACCGTCACATAAGGGATTTCATTGATGCGTTCCAGCACGAATTGTGTTTGTGATGTTTTATTCAGAAAAACACCCACATACGCGATAAAGGAATAGCCTAATTTTTTATAATCGAGGGTTAGTGATGAGCCTGTAATAATTCCGGCCTCCTCCATTTTCTTTACCCGAACGTGCACCGTACCAGCAGATATCTCTAGCTTTTTCGCGATATCGGTAAAAGGAGTTCTGGTATTCTCGATAAGCATATCCAGTATTTGATGGTCGGTCGCATCCAATTTAAATTTTGCCATGGTTGGAATGTTATTTTAGGCTGTAAAAATAATATGTTTTTATCAGAAAAAAACTATTTAACAGGGAAATAAACAACCGATTCGTTGTTTTCTGCAATTATTTTTACAACTTTCTCACCTACGCCAACGTTTTTTTGAGAATTTATCAAAATTATATTTCCGTTGCAATCCCTCTCATAATGACCTCGAAATCCATCTAAATTACCCATGGCATCAACTATTCCTTCAAACTGAATTTCATTTGAATCCAATACTTCAACGTATTGAATTGCTATGGAAGTAGGTTCACTTTTATGATTTATGCGAACATTTCGAAGAATAATGTCCTTAAAATTCACCTTGTTCTCAGGAATATGGAAATAGTCCTTATAAGTAACAACCGATTCAGTGGGTTTTATTATCTCAAACAAACTTAAGAACGCGTAGAAAATATATTCCCTTGTTTTTTCGCGGTGGTAATCCTTCTGAAAATGCCCGGCTTCGAATAGTATCGTAGGGACCTCGGCATTCTGAAAGGTATCACCCACACAGTTAATATTAAAAGCATCGTCATACCTACCTACCTGCCCAGGAATGAACTCCTGCAACAGCTGGTTCATTCTTACAATATGCTCCATGGCAGTTTTACGCCCCAAAGTCACACTACAATGTTCATCTGCCGCGGGCGCTAAAAAAGAGACCGTGGCCGGTAAACCGGAATCCAACCCATAAATAGTGCGTTGATCGTGCAGATTTAAACACAGTTCGGGTTGCACCAAATCGAAAACAGTACGTAAAACAACACTCTCTTTCTGTGAAAGATTTTGGGCATCGCGGTTTAAATCGATTGAATTCGCATTTTCACGTATATAGCGCTCGGCTCCGTCCGGATTGAGTATTGGTATAATAAAAAGTGTATACCGGTCTAAAAACACCCTTATTTCGTCTTGAAAATGGGTTTTCTGACTCAGAAACTTTAAAAAATCGAAGATTGCCTTGGTGGTGGTGGTTTCATTTCCGTGCATTTGCGACCATGCCAATACCTTCTTTTTGCCGAAACCTAATTTGATTAAAGGAATGTCCCGATGTTTTTCTGATTCTCCTAAAATTGAAATTTCATAAAAATTACGATATACATCCAGGAGGGGGAAAATGGATTCCAAGCTAACATAACGACCCCTGAGTTGAGGCTCAAAATGAGAAGCATACCACGAGGAGATGTTCATAGTTTTTCTGATGTGTCTACAAAGGTAAACATTGCGTTGTTTACATTTGTAAACATCTTTTTATGTTATTTTCGTATACTATTGTAAACAATTTACCGCTGAGCAACCCTGTACAGGTCGATAATGTTAACTCATTATATAAATTAGGACTTATTTAATTATTTTTCAATGTTTTAACATATCTTATATAAACTTTATATTGAATATATTTTACCGATATCGAATGTTTTTATTGTACATTCTGATATAATAATTTACATTTGTAAACGTTTTATGGTTTTAAGGTAAGTTACAATGGTAAACAGTGCAGATTTTGCAGAACGACTTCAAAAAATCCTAGATTTTTACGGATTGTCTGCCACTGCTTTTTCGGAAGAAATTGACTTTAATCGCTCTACTATTTCACATCTGATTTCGGGTCGAAATAAACCCAGTTTGGAATTCGTGATGAAGGTGGTGCAAAAATTTCCGGAGGTAGAATTGTATTGGTTGTTAAACGGCAAAGGAACTTTTCCGGCCGAAAATACCACATCCCCTCTTCCCACTATTAAAGGCTCTGAAAAACTAGCCAAACCGGAAATCCTCAAAAAAAAGGAAAATCTTTCACCTCAAGAGAAGGGAGTTAATCCTTCAGACATTGAACGAATCGTTATTTTTTACAAGGACGGTCGTTTTAAAACCTATGAAAATTGAGGATTTTCAGGAAATTTTCGGAAATTCGCAAAAAATGAATTACATGCGAATTGTTTCCGTGCTATGCACCCTTTTTTTTATGTTGAGTTGCTACCAGCCAGAGCGGAATTGTGAAAATTTCAGAACCGGGACCTTTACATTTGAGGCCATGGTAGGCACCGAAATCCTTACCACTACGTTTGAACGCAGCGATTCTCTTGAAATTGACTACTTTCGAGGAAAGGCGGACACCTCCTCGATTCGATGGATCAATGCGTGTGAGTATATTGTAAAAAAACGCCATCCTAAAAATCGTTCCGAAGAAAAAGCGATCCATATGAAAATTCTGACCACCAAGGCCGATACCTATGTTTTTGAATACAATATCGTTGGAGAAACGAAGAAACAAAAAGGAACTGTCCTCAAGGTAAAGGACTAACATACATTATTTCAGAAATAAAAGGAAGTATAAAAAACTAGACTGAACACCATGTTTGATATTTTATTTACTGCCGACGGGCTTGTAGCGTTTTTAACACTTACCTTCTTAGAGATCATTCTAGGAATCGACAACATTATATTTATCTCCTTGGCAGCAAGTAAACTGCCTCCAAAACATCAAAAAAAAGCGACAAATATTGGGCTTTTCCTAGCAATGCTCATTCGGATTATCCTACTTTTCGGTATCTCCTGGCTAGTCGCTATGGAAGCACCTTTTTGGCATATCAATCTGTCGTGGTTAAAGGCCGGCATTAGCGGGCAGGGAGTTATTTTATTTGTAGGTGGACTTTTCCTCCTGTACAAAAGCACCAGCGAGATTCATGAAAAAGTCGAAGACAAAGGGCATGACGAACGGCAAGTGAAGAAAGCTCGTACGACATCGTTGAATAAGGCAATTATTCAAATATGCCTTATTAATATTGTATTCTCATTCGATTCGATATTAACAGCTGTCGGGATGACCAGCGGAATTAGTCCTAATCCCACAGATGCATTAGTGATTATGGTGATCGCTGTTGTTATTTCAATACTAATCATGATGCTGTTTGCCGCACCAGTAGGCAGATTTGTTACTGAGCATCCAACGGTGCAATTACTCGGACTCGCTTTCTTAATTCTAATTGGATTCATGCTAATTACCGAAGGAGCCCACCTCTCCCATTTAGTGGTTTTCGGAAATGAAATTGGAGCGATTCCAAAGGGATATCTCTACTTTACCATTGCGTTTTCGTTATTTATTGAATTCCTGAACATGCGGTACCGCAAGACAACCAGTAAGATTGTATCGAGTGTGAAGGAGGAAGATGAACTTGATAACTGATTTAAAACAGCATGGTTTGACCCTCCTCGTCTATGGGAGGTTCGGGATCGCCTGATGCGTTCTTATGCTTTTCTGAAGTGTTTTCAGCAACCACATTTTCTTCATCAACCACGTCTATATCTTCAGCCGGAACAGGCGCTGGAGCTTCGTATAACAACGAATCCAATGCATTGATCTCTAATACTTTTTCTTTGGTCAACTGGTTGCCCATGGCTGTAATCCCTTTTACCGAAATAAATTCTTCAAGATTCACCTCCAGATTGTCCTTTCGCTCTTTACCGCGATCTTTTACAAAGACCACTTCGGCCATCGGGCGATAATCGGTAAAGACACGTTCTAAATACGATTTCGGGTGTTCTGTAATGATAGACTCGTCCCTGTCGGGGTTTTCAATTAAGAACCGCTTTACGTAGAACAACTCCTTTTCGCCTTCCCAATAGATGGCGGAAATAGGTTTCTTGGGATCCCATTTCTCCAAAACGATCATGTCGTCATCAAAACGCAGGCTAAGTTCGGGAATCACAGTCTTTACAATACCTTTCTGATTGATAATCAACAAGCGGTCTTCCTTGGTGAATTCACCCAATAACTCGCCGCGCTCGTCCACATTTAAGCGTTGGACCGTATCGTCGAACCAAATCTTACGCGGCTTTAACGTAGACAATCCTTTTTCCTTTAAATCAATTCGCTTTACCGTGTGTTTGGTAACAATATTTCCTTTGGAAGCACGCCCTTTCACTAGAACGTCTGCAAAATCCTGATCAAATTTCAATTTTTTAATACTTCCCGATTGACGGAGCAATACGGTAACCACTTCGGCCTCACCATTGGGATTTGCTGTAAAATAAAGCACTTTAGAGCCTTTATTTCCTGCCGTAAGATCGTATTCCTTATCTCTAGTGATAGATGTCACCGCAAAGCGCTTCACATAGGTAGCACCGCGAGGACCGTCCTTGTAGATCATATTGTAAATAGTGCGCTTGTCTTTCTTCTTAAACACTGATACGTGCAGGATTCCCTTACCCACAAAGGTCTTCGCATCGACCTTGGTCACCATCATGGTTCCATCTTCAGTGAAGACGATAATATCATCGATATCGCTACAGTCGGTGACATATTCATCGCGTTTTAAACTCGTTCCCACAAAGCCTTCGGCCCTATTCACGTACAACTTCGTATTTCGGATGACCACCTTGGTCGCTTCGATATCATCGAAGACCCGAATCTCACTTTTGCGTTCTTTCCCTGCGCCATATTCCTTTTTCAAACGCTTAAAATAATCGATGGCATATTCGATCAAGTTGTTCAAGTGATTCTTTACTTTTGCTATCTGATCTTCCAGCGAATCAATCTTTTGTTGCGCTTTGTCTATATCGAATTTTGAAATTCTTTTAATCCGAATTTCAGTAAGCCGTACGATATCCTCTTCGGTAATTGCACGCTTTAAATGTTTAATATGCGGTTGCAATCCCTTGTCTATTGCCGAAATAACGCCCTCCCAAGTTTCTTCTTCTTCTATATCGCGATAGATTCGGTTTTCAATAAAAATACGTTCTAACGAAGCGTAGTGCCACTGTTCTTCCAATTCATATAATTGGATCTCCAATTCACTTTTCAGTAGTTGAACCGTGCGATCCGTTGAACGTCGCAACATTTCAGAAACACCTATAAATAACGGACGGTTATCCTCAATAACGCATCCTAAAGGTGAAATAGAAGTTTCACAGGAGGTAAAGGCATACAAGGCATCAATGGTCTTGTCCGGGGAGATTCCGCCGGGTAAATGAATCAGGATCTCCACTTCAGCAGCTGTATTGTCCTCTATCTTTTTGACCTTGATCTTCCCTTTGTCATTTGCTTTTAAGATAGAATCTATCAAGGAGGAGGTATTAGACCCGAAGGGGATTTCGGTTATTACCAAGGTATTTTTATCCAACTGATTGATTCGCGCTCTGCTGCGTATCTTCCCGCCACGCAGTCCGTCGTTGTAGTTCTCAACATCTACGATCCCGCCCGTTGGAAAATCAGGGTACAAGGTAAATCGCTTGCCCTGTAGGTGTTTGACTGAAGCGTCTATCAATTCGATAAAGTTATGCGGAAGGATCTTTGTGGAAAGTCCCACCGCAATCCCTTCGGCTCCTTGCGTAAGCAACAAGGGAAACATGACTGGAAGGTTGATAGGCTCTTTTTTACGGCCATCATACGAGGCTTGCCAACTTGTAATCTTTGGGTTATAAACCACGTCCAAGGCAAACTTAGACAGTCGTGCTTCGATATATCGCGACGCAGCGGCACTATCACCTGTATAAATATTTCCCCAGTTTCCTTGGGTATCGATGAGTAAGTCCTTCTGCCCAATTTGCACCATGGCATCTGCAATACTGGCATCTCCATGGGGATGGTACTGCATGGTGTGCCCAACAATATTAGCCACTTTATTATAACGTCCATCGTCCAGATCTTTCATGGACTGCATAATACGCCGCTGCACGGGCTTAAAACCGTCTTCTATGGCAGGAACAGCCCGTTCTAAAATTACGTAGCTGGCATAGTCTAAAAACCAGTCACGATACATCCCGGTGACCTTGGTTATAGTATCGCCACTGGTATCTTCGTTTTCGCCTAAATAATCGGGAACGTCCTTTATTTCATCGTTCTTGTCAAGCTCCTCACTCATACTTCTTCCACTCTGTCCAATTCAACTTTTAGATTATTAATAATAAATTCCTGCCTGTCCGGAGTGTTCTTGCCCATATAAAATGACAAGAGCTCTTCAATACTCATCGATTTATCCAGCATGACCGGATCTAAGCGAATATCGGCACCGATAAAATGAACGAATTCATCGGGAGAAATCTCACCAAGGCCTTTGAACCGAGTGATTTCCGGTTTGGGTTTTAATTTTTCAATGGCGTTGATTCGTTCTTCTTCGGAATAGCAATAAATAGTTTCCTTCTTGTTTCTTACTCGGAATAAGGGCGTTTGTAAAATATACAGATGTCCTTCCTTTATCACTTCAGGAAAAAACTGAAGAAAGAAGGTGATTAATAGCAGTCGGATGTGCATCCCGTCCACATCGGCGTCGGTTGCAATCACAATATTGTTGTACCGAAGGTCTTCCAACGACTCTTCAATGTTTAAGGCCGCCTGTAATAAATTGAATTCCTCATTCTCATAGACTATCTTTTTTGAAAGTCCATAGCTGTTCAGCGGTTTTCCCTTTAAGCTGAAAACTGCCTGGGTATTGACATCCCGGCTCTTGGTTATACTCCCACTCGCCGAATCTCCCTCTGTGATAAACAGGGTACTCTCTAGGTTTCGTTCGTTTTTCAAATCGCCAAGGTGTACGCGGCAATCGCGGAGTTTTTTGTTGTGCAGATTTGCTTTTTTCGCACGATCCTTCGCCAGTTTACGTATTCCGGAAAGCTCCTTGCGTTCCCTTTCGGCCTGCATGATCTTTCGTTGGATCTTTTCGGCGGCTTCGGGATTCTTATGCAAATAGTTGTCGAGCTGTGTTTTTATGAAGTCATTAATAAAAGTCCTCACCGTGGGTAAATCTCCTCCCATATCGGTGGAACCGAGTTTTGTTTTGGTCTGACTCTCAAATACGGGCTCCATCACTTTGATAGAGATTGCCGAAACGATCGATTTTCGTACATCGCTGGCGTCGTAATTCTTTCCGTAGAATTCGCGTATGGTCTTTACCAAGCTCTCACGGAATGCCGCCAAGTGGGTTCCTCCCTGCGTGGTGTTCTGACCGTTAACAAAACTGTGGTATTCTTCGCTATACTGGGTTTTGCTATGTGTAAGGGCGATCTCTATATCCTCTCCTCGAAGGTGAATAACGGGATACAACATATCTTCGGAAGAAATATTATCCTCCAAGAGGTCTTTTAAACCGTTTTCAGAAAAGAACTTCTCCCCGTTAAAATCGATGGTCAATCCCGGATTGAGGTATACGTAGTTCTTCAACATTTTCGCTACGTATTCGCTTCGGTATTTGTAATTTTTGAAAATGGACTCGTCCGGAATGAAAACAACCTTCGTTCCCTTGCGCTTAGACGACTCTTCTATTTTTGAATCTTCCGTAAGTTCCCCCTGACTGAATTCGGCATATTTCAACTGATTGTCCCGTACCGATTCCACCCGAAAATAGGCCGATAGCGCATTCACGGCTTTGGTCCCTACACCATTGAGTCCGACAGATTTTTTAAAGGCACGGGAATCGTACTTACCGCCGGTATTCATTTTAGAGACTACATCCACTACTTTCCCAAGTGGGATTCCACGTCCGAAATCACGAACTTTCACCTCTTTGTCTTTTATACGAATCTCGATGGTCTTTCCGGCTCCCATGACAAATTCATCGATACAGTTATCGATCACTTCTTTGAGGAGGATATAGATCCCATCGTCTGGTGTTGAGCCATCACCCAGCTTCCCGATATACATACCGGGACGCATACGGATATGCTCCTTCCAATCCAGGGAGCGTATGTTCTCTTCGGTATATTTTGTTTCTGCCATAAAGTCTTGTGAATGGTCGATAAATATAGGGGTTCACCTACAAAATTGAAACCCAAATTGCCTAAAGTAATTAACAATTGGGAGTCTAAAATTGTTAGTAAGATTTGAAGCCCAAACTGAAGAAATAAGAAAGATTCTAAATCAGAAACTTAGCACTTATACATTAAATCGGAAGTGCATCACATCACCGTCCTGCACGACATATTCTTTGCCTTCTACCCCCATCTTTCCGGCTTCTTTTACTTTGGCCTCGCTGCCGTAGTTTACATAATCGGCGTATTTAATAACTTCAGCGCGGATAAAACCTTTTTCGAAGTCGGTATGAATCACACCTGCCGCCTGTGGTGCCGTAGCTCCTACCGGAATGGTCCAGGCCCGAACTTCTTTTACGCCTGCGGTAAAATAGGTTTGAAGGTTTAACAAATTATAGGCGCCTCTGATCAATTTGGCAGATCCCGGTTCTTTTAATCCCAGATCTTCCAAGAACATTTGACGTTCTTCAAAAGTTTCCAATTCGGTGATATCGGCTTCGGTACCAACGGCAAGTACAACTACCTCCGCATTTTCATCGGCAACCGCGGCTTTTACCTTTTCAACATAGGCATTACCTGTAGCAGCCGCAGCTTCATCAACATTACATACATACATAACCGGTTTATCGGTAATGAATTGCATCTGATCGATAAATTCTTCTCGTTCTGCTTCGGAAAGATTTATGGCGCGCACCGAAATCCCTGCTTCCAGTCCTTGTTTTACCTTATTGAGAGCGGCTTCTTCTTTGATTGCCTCCTTATTTCCGGTACGGGCCGCACGCTTTACTTTTTCAAGTTTTTTGTCGGCCGTGTCCAGATCCTTTAGTTGTAACTCAATATCGATGGTTTCCTTGTCACGAACCGGGTCTACACTTCCATCAACATGTACAATATTGTCATTGTCGAAGCAGCGCAACACATGTAAGATGGCATCGGTTTCGCGGATATTTCCCAAAAACTGATTTCCCAATCCTTCACCCTGACTTGCCCCCTTTACCAGACCGGCAATGTCAACAATCTCAACGGTGGCAGGTAAAACGCGTTCAGGCTTTACCAATTCCTCCAGTTTTACCAACCTACTATCAGGTACATTTACCACTCCAATATTTGGCTCAATGGTACAAAAAGGGAAATTCGCACTCTGTGCTTTTGCATTGGATAAGCAATTGAAAAGCGTTGATTTTCCTACGTTTGGTAATCCTACAATACCTGCCTTCATTATATTAAATTTTTAAGGCTGCAAATATACTGTTTTATAAAAACGTGGCATATGTTTTGTCATTACAATTCAGTAAATATTGATAGATTTTAAGTATTTTTAACAATCGATTTTAATTTAATAAAGTTTAGTCATGATAAAAAAAATTACCCTCACCGTATTAGCGTGTTTCGCAATCATTTTTTCGGGGCAGGCACAAGAAAATAAGACCATTAAAGAAGAAACCACTGTAAAGCGTGTTGTCAAGAAAGAAGGAAGCACAGTGATCGTACAGGAAGTAGAAAAAAAGAAAACTGAAAAGGGCGCTGTGATCGTTGCCGATGATGAAAACGTGAATCAGGAATTCAACGAGAATACCAAGAAAATAAAAGATGAGAAAGTATTGGTGGACGAAGCCAGTATCGATGAACAAAACGAAGCCTTGATAGCGGCAGAAAAAAAGCGACAGGAAGAAGAGCTTAAAAAGTCTGTGGAAGCCTCAAAATCCAAGGCAGCCGAAGAACGACGCATCTTAGAAGCTCAAAAGGCCGAGCGCGTAAAGGCCATGGAAGAAAACAAAAAGAAACTCGAAAAACGCGGTAAAGGAATCGTGAAATTGAAGAAGGACAACTAATCCAATATGCGTTCTATTGTTTCAGAATAGCTGCGAAAATCCTTCAAATTGTTGTGATTCCCATTAGGAATCTTGATAAATTCCAATTGTTCCGGAAGAATTAATTCCGAAAGCTTTTCGCCAGATGAAATTGGAACCACATCATCATTGGTGCCATGAAAAATCACAATGGGGCAGCCAACTTTTTTAATACACAGATTCGTGGAGAATTTATACTTCAACAACTTTTTGACAGGGAGGATTGGAAATCGGCTCTTGGCAACATCTTCCATATTGTAAAAAGGGGCTTCCAATAACAACATTTTAGGCGTATTCTCTGAAGCGATATAGGAGGCGATACTTGTCCCTAGCGATCGACCATACAGAATAATTTCACTTTCCGGAAAATCTTCCTTTATATGATCGTAGAACAACTGCGCATCGGCGAACAAGGCTTTTTCTGAAAGCTTACCCGTGCTTTTTCCGTAGGTGCGATAATCCATTACCAGCACGTCATAGTTAAACTGGGTAAAATAGCTTGTCACTTCACCCCATCGTGACAGATCGCCTGCATTTCCGTGAAAATAAAGCACTATGCCTTTCCGATTTTCAGTCGTAAAGTGAATTGCATTCAGTTTTGCTCCATCTGGGGCTGTAAGAAATAGTTCTTCGAAGGGCTCTTCAAAAGTGTATTCGTAGTCTTGAGCTAGCTTCGTGGGTAAAAAGATGAGTTTCTTTTGCATAAAATATAGTGATGATAGTCCAATGACAGCCAATATGCCTATCGAAAAAAGTGTAATCTTCAGCTGCTTCATTCCTTATTTTTTAGCCGAATGTTTTACGCGAAGACTCGTTGTGGAAAGGTCGATCTGACTTTCCTTGGCGACAAGTATTTCTTCAAGGATCTTGTGATATTCTTCAAAGTTGTTCAAGTTCTTATGCCCGCCATCAATCACCGGATATAGCCGTGTCTGCTTCGGTTTAATACGCGATAATTTTACACTGCTCTTAAACGGTATGAGCTTGTCGTTGGTCCCGTGTATAATCCGAATAGGACAATTTACATACTTCAGCCATTTATAAGTGGGCATTGGATAACGCAGAATAACCGATAATGGCATAAACGGCATATAACGACCTGTTACCTTGGTAAGGCTGTAATAGGGTGCATCCAAAATAAGTAACTTGGGATTGTTCATGGACGCCAGCTTGGTAGCAAATCCGGAACCTAAAGAACGGCCATATAAGATGATGTACTTTTCGTCAACGCGTTCTCGAATCGTATTATAAATGAACTGTAGATCGTGTTTAATAGCCTTTTGTGATCGTTTCCCGGTACTTTTCCCAAACCCGCGATAATCTACCATAATCACATCGTATTGATTTCTGGTAAAGTCTACGGCAAATTTACCCCATCCCTTAATACTCTTCGAATTCCCTTTTAAATACAATACTACGCCTAGCGGCTTTTTAACCCTAAAATGGAGTCCGTTGATGGTAGCCCCATCCCTCGTCTCCAGATTGTATTCCTCCACCACCTGGTTCTCATAAAAAAACTGGAAGTCGGATGGCAGCTTTTCTGGTTTAAACAAAAAGAATTCTTGCAAATAATACAATAACACACTTATGACTATATAAATAATCACTACAAGTATCAGTATGCTCCACCAAGCCGACATAAATTCCTTTTTTCTAAAAATACAAAAATAATTGGTTGATAAACCATCCAACCGAATGCTAATAACCCTGTTTATAAATAAGTAGGCTTGGGTTAAAAGTAAGTATTATTAAGTGTAGCTTTAGCTAAGCTTAACTATTTAGTAACTAATAACCCTACCCATGAAAAAAATTTCACTTTTATTATTTCTAGTGCTCTGCGGAACTGCGTTTTCGCAAAATACCGTAACGGGGACTGTGGTCGATGCCAACGGCATCGCCCTACCGTATGTAAACGTTGTTGAAAAAGGCACCGCCAATGGCACGATTACAAGCGACGATGGCGCCTATACCATTGAGGTGGCTGAAAACGCAACCCTTGTCTTCAGCTATATTGGCTTTACTTCACAAGAAATTGAAGTTGCCGGAATGACCGCTATCGATGTAACCCTAACAGAGGGTGAAGCTTTGGAGACGGTCGTTTTAGTTGGTTCTCGTAGTCCGAAAAGAACCGTGGTGAATACAGCCGTACCAATTGATGTTATCGATCTGGATGAGGTGACCACTCAGATTGGTAAAGTAGAGATCAATGAGCTGCTGCAATACGCTGCACCTTCATTTAACGCGAACAAGCAGTCGGGATCTGATGGTGCCGACCATATCGACCCAGCCTCGCTGAGAGGACTAGGACCCGATCAAACGCTCGTGCTTATAAATGGCAAACGAAGACACCAATCTTCCCTGATTAATATCTTCGGAACTAGAGGTCGTGGGAATACCGGTACCGACTTAAATGCGATTCCCGCTTCGGCCATCAAGCGTATTGAAGTCCTTCGGGATGGAGCAGCTGCCCAGTATGGTAGTGATGCGATTGCCGGAGTAATCAATATTGTATTAAAGGACAATATCGACAAATTAACAGGTAGCGTTAGTTATGGCGCGTACAGCACCAATGCAGACGTAGACACCAGTGATTTTCAAGATGGTGATTACGGTGTTTGGAACACGGACGGTTTCCGCTTAGATACCGATAAGGACGGAAACGCCATTGGAGAGGATAAAAATTTTGACGGAGGCTCCGTTAAAGTAGCGGCCAACTATGGCTTCGGAATTGGGGAACGAGGAGGATTTGCCAACTTCACTACCGAATATTTAAATAAAGAAAAGACCCTCCGCCCTGCTTTCGACTTCAGAAAAGGATTTGGAGAAGCAGCTATCGAAGGATTTAATTTCTTCGGAAATGCAGTGATTCCGGTAAACGACAATACCGAAGTCTATGCCTTCGGCGGAAGAAATTACAGAGACACCGATGCCTACGCATTTACCCGAAACGGAGGTGCACGTGTGGTTACCTCTATTTACCCAAACGGTTTTACACCAAGAATTACCTCTATCATTACAGATAACTCAGTTTCGGCTGGGGTACGTACCAAAACTTCGGGCGGATGGAATATTGATGTGAGTAATACCTTCGGAAAAAATAACTTCCATTACTATATCAAAGGAACGCTGAACGCCTCCTTGGAAGATGCCTCTCCTACCGATTTCGATGCGGGAGGACACAGTTTATCTCAAAATACGGTGAATTTGGATTTTTCTAAATACTACGAAGATGTTCTAAGCGGAATGAACCTGGCCTTTGGCGCTGAATACAGAACCGAGCGCTTTATGATTTTCGCAGGGGAAGCCGGCTCGTATGGTACTTTTGATGTAAATGGAGTCCTTATTACCGATCCCACCACTCAAACCCAGCCGATCGATCCGGATTCAAAAGAGGTACGCCCAGGAGGTTCACAGGGATTCCCCGGATACGGTCCTGCCAATGAGGTAGATCGAAGTAGATCTAATGTGGCACTCTATGTGGATGGCGAATTCGACCTTTCTGAAGCCTTTTTAATCAGTGCTGCGGGACGTTATGAAAACTATAGCGACTTTGGAAGCACCTTGAATGGAAAACTGGCGATGCGCTTTAAGGCGACCGATAACTTGAACGTGAGAGGTTCTGTGAGCACCGGCTTTAGAGCTCCATCCTTAGCCCAGATTTATTATAACTTACGATTTACCAATTTTATTGGTGGCGTTGCCAGCGACCAGCTCTTGTCGCCTAACAACAGCCCGGTGACCGCTTCCTTCGGAATTGGCCCACTACAAGAAGAGAAATCGGTAAATGCCAGTTTAGGGGCAACCGCTAATTTCTCCAAGTTCACAGCGACTGCCGATTTGTACTATATCGACGTACAGGATCGTATTGTATTGACGGGGAATTTCCCCGCTCCGGATCTTCCGGCGGTAGATTCGGCCCAATTCTTTGCCAATGGTGCCGATACCGAAACCACCGGATTGGACGTGGTGCTTTCGTATAATGATAATATCAACGACAACCGAATTGGGGTGTCTTTATTGGCCAACTTCAACAATATGGTGATCAAGGAGGTGAAGAACGGTGCGTTGGACGAACAAACCTTCTTTGGAGAAAGAGACAAAGGCTTTTTATTGGCCTCGGCTCCCGAAAGTAAGATCTCCGGAAACCTAACCTACGGCCGTGATTGGTTTAATGCGGCCTTTACTGCAACGCGCTTCAGCGATGTGGAATTATTAGACTTTCAGGTTTTTGAAGATGCTGCTGATTATGGTGGTTTTGCAAATCAAATTGCTGCTGCGACCGATACCTATACCGCCAAGTTTGTATTCGACCTAAATCTTGGTTTCGATCTAAGTGAGAATCTCAGGCTAAATGTGGGTGGCAATAATATTTTTAATGTGTACCCAGACCAGCAAGACGATTGGACTGAAGGGGGAGGATACTGGGATTCAGTTCAGATGGGCTTTGGAGGAGCGTATTACTACTCCCGATTGAATTTCAGCTTTTAACGACCATTCTTAACCTACAATGGTTCCGAAAAGCCCGCTCTAAATTTGGAGTGGGCTTTTTATATTAAGAACATTTATGATAAAACACGTTAAATCCTCTAAACTTTGGCAAAGTATTATTAAAACATTGTCGCTAATTAACTTTTGACTTGATTAGATTTAAAATATACTAATATTAAAAACACACCAAAATGAAAAAGATATTGATTGTACTAGCTTTTGCGGCGTTTTCTACCGCATTCGCACAGGAAAATATAAATGAAAAGACCGAAACAACAGTTACCAAAACGAGTGTAAAGGACAGTAAAGGAGTGGATGTTTCAACAAAGGCAATTACCGAAACCGAAAAGCAATCCATCGCAATAGAGGGACAAATAGACAATGTGAATTTCAATACCTCCCTCGCACCAACTACCGTTAATACCTCTGTGAGGTATAATAATGAAGGCACCAATTATATGTTCGAAAATCATAAGAAAGGTTATAGAATGGTTGCGCTGACTGATGATACTAAAGATAATTTTGCGGTATTAAAGCCCACGTCGAAAGATGGCTATTATATACTATCACAAAAGGGCGATAGTTCTTTTGGGTACTTTGATAAAAATGGTGACTTTGTTGTAGAGTACTATGACGCGGTAAACGATGTTATGATCAGTACCGTGTACAAGATCCAGGTGAAAGAACAAACAATGGTCAAAAAAAATAAGATGTAGTCTTACATAAGACCTAACAAAAAACGCTTCGGGAAATCCGAAGCGTTTTTTTTATGAAGTATACTTCAAATACTATTTGTTGTGCATAAATGCCTGTTTTGCTAAGAGTGTTTCTTCACTTTCCACATTATCTTCATCGGGGATACAACAATCTACCGGGCAAACCGCTGCACATTGAGGCTCATCGTGGAAGCCTTTACATTCGGTACATTTATCGGCTACTATAAAATAAATTTCATCACTTATAGGCTCATTGGTTTCATTGGCATCTACTGCTTTTCCATTCGGTAAAACCACCTTCCCGCTAAGGTCGGTACCATCTGCATACCGCCAGTCGTCGGCTCCTTCATAGATTGCCGTATTAGGGCATTCCGGTTCACAAGCACCACAGTTAATACATTCGTCTGTTATAATAATTGCCATCGGATTTTCTTTTTCTAACTTTGCCGCAAATTTAATGCCTATAAAGGGCATCTCCAAACTTAGTATGCATTTACAACAAAGAATTAACGCATTTACCGAATTGGGCAGGTTTTTAGGGCAATTCGGCTTAGAACATATCAAAAAACAGGAAGGAATTCTTCAAAATGACAACTTTTTTGAAGGGATGTTGCAACTTTTGGATACCGCCGAACATTACAATGGGTGGTTTACCAAAAAGAATGTCCAGTTTGCTTGTAAAAGTTGGTATGAAGCCCTTTCAGAAAAAAACATGCATCGATGGGTCTCTCAGTATACTTTTTCTGAAACCAAGCCGAAAACAGTAGCCATTATTATGGCCGGAAATGTCCCACTGGTAGGGTTTCACGATTTTCTTTCGGTATTGCTTACAGGAAATAAGGTATTGGTAAAATTATCATCAAGCGATACCCAGTTACTCCCCTTTCTTGCCAACTATTTGGTCGCTATTGAACCTGCTTTTAAAGAGGCTATTTCTTTTTCCGAAGAAAAACTAGTAAATTTCGATGCTGTTATAGCGACCGGCAGCAACAATACAGCGCGTTATTTCGATTACTATTTTGGTAAATACCCACATATCATTCGTAAGAACCGAAATTCGGTTGCCATTCTCACCGGAAGTGAAACTTCTGAACAATTGGAAGCCTTAGCGAATGATGTATTTCGATATTTCGGATTGGGTTGTAGGAATGTTTCGAAAATTTTTGTACCCCAAGGCTATCACTTTGATGCCTTTTTTAACGGAATGTACGCTTGGAAAGAGATTATTAATAACAACAAGTATATTAATAACTACGATTATAACAAAGCGGTGTACCTAATGAGCAATTTGGACTTATTAGACAATGAATTTATGCTGCTGAAGCAAGACGAAGCCTACGCCTCTCCAATAGCGGTGCTTTTTTATGAGTATTATCGCGACATCGAGACTTTAACTGAAAAGCTTCGTGCTGACAGTGACCAAATTCAATGTATTGTTTCCGAAGATCATATTCAATTTGGCGCGGCACAATCTCCACAATTATGGGACTATGCCGATGGAGTTGATACTGTAGCCTTTTTGTTGAAATTATCTTAATAAAATATCAATTATTTAGTCCATTTTGCTAGCAGAATTTACATCTTTGCACCGTAATAATTACATGTCATGAAAAAACACAATTTTAGCGCCGGTCCATGTATCTTACCGCAAGAAGTTTTGAAAAAAGCATCGGAAGCTGTTATTAATTTTAATGGTTTAGATCTTTCATTAATTGAGATCTCCCATCGCAGCAAGGATTTTGTAGATGTTATGGAACAGGCTCGTGAACTGGCATTGGAGCATCTTGGACTTCAAAACAAGGGCTATAAGGCATTATTTTTACAAGGAGGGGCCAGTTTAGAATTTCTTATGGTAGCGTTTAACTTATTGGAAAAGAAGGCTGCTTATTTGAATACCGGCACCTGGTCTGATAAAGCGATTAAAGAAGCTAGATTACTTGGAGAAGTTGTTGAAGTTGCATCCTCTAAAGATGCTAATTTCAACTACATACCGAAAGGATATACAATTTCCAACGACGTCGATTATTTCCACTGCACCAGCAACAATACCATCTTCGGAACTCAAATGCATGAATTTCCAGAAACAACTGTTCCTTTGGTATGTGATATGAGCAGTGATATATTTTCCCGCGTTTTGGACTTTTCAAAATTCGATCTTATTTATGCAGGAGCTCAAAAAAATATGGGTCCGGCAGGAACAACGCTGGTGGTCGTTAAAGAAGAAATTTTAGGTCAGGTTTCACGTAAGATTCCATCCATGCTGGATTACAGCGTGCATATTAGCAAGGACAGCATGTTTAATACACCGGCCGTATTTCCTGTATACGTTTCCATGCTAACCTTAGTCTGGTTAAAAGAATTAGGCGGGGTGTCAACCATTGAAAAAATTAACAAGCAGAAGGCAGCACTCCTTTATTCCGAAATTGACCGAAATCCATTATTTCAGGGCTTTGTTGCCAATAAAGAGGATCGTTCCAAAATGAACGCAACCTTTAATCTTACAAGAGCAGAACTAAAGGAACCATTTGACACAATTTTGAAAACAGCAGGAATCAATGGCTTAAATGGTCATAGAAGCGTAGGAGGCTACAGAGCGTCCATGTATAATGCGTTACCTGTGGAAAGCGTTCAGGTATTGGTCGATACATTGAAAGAATTAGAAAGAATTGCATAATCACAATTGATATTAAAGAGTAAACATGAAAGTATTAGCAAACGACGGGATTTCACAAAGCGGGATTGATGCCTTAGAGAAGGCGGGGATTGAAGTGATCACTACCAAGGTAGCGCAGGAACAACTCATCAATTTTATCAACGAACATCAAATCGATGTAGTTTTAGTACGCAGTGCCACACAGGTCCGTAAAGAGGTAATCGACGCCTGTCCTAGTTTAAAAGTTATAGGCCGTGGTGGGGTTGGAATGGACAATATTGACGTGGCCTATGCTCGGGGAAAAGGATTACATGTGATTAATACTCCGGCGGCTTCTTCAGCTTCGGTAGCCGAGTTGGTTTTTGCGCACTTATTTGGAGGTGTACGGTTTTTGCACGATGCCAATCGCAACATGCCTTTGGATGGAGATAGTCGCTTTAAAGATCTCAAAAAATCGTATGCGCAAGGCAGTGAACTCCGTGGAAAAACTATTGGTATAATTGGTTTTGGCCGCATTGGCCGTGAGGTTGCAAAAATTGCGCTGGGTTGTGGTATGAAAGTAATTGCTAGTGACAATCAGGTGGGTGAAGCAGACATTACGCTAGATTTCTACGACGGGCAGCAGGTTACCTTAAAAATAAAGACGGCACCCGTTTCAGAATTAATTCAACACAGTGACTTTATTACGCTACACGTACCTGCTCAAAAAGAGTATGTAATAGGCAAAAAAGAAATTGAACAAATGAAGGAGGGTGCAGCAATCATCAATGCAGCTCGTGGTGGAATTATAGATGAAGTGGCTTTAATTGAAGCGCTGGATAGTGGGAAACTTTCTTTTGCTGGGTTGGATACCTTCGAACAAGAACCAACCCCTGCGGTTAAAGTACTCATGAATCACAAAATATCTTTGAGTCCGCATATTGGTGCCGCTACCGGGGAAGCCCAGGACCGTATAGGGACTGAGCTGGCGCAACAAATAGTCTCAATTTTAAAGCCGGCTTAATTTAATAATTTCATATATTGAACTACAATTTTTAAAACAAATACAATGGCAGGATTACTGGATTTATTAAATAGTGATTTAGGGAAACAATTAATTAGTGGTGTGAGTAATGAATCACGTCAACCTGAAGATAAAACCGCAGCGGTAGTGTCAATGGCCCTACCTCTGTTAATGGGCGCTATGAAGCGCAATGCGTCATCACCCGATGGTGCCGCCGGATTAATGCATGCCCTTAATAGTAAACATGACGGGAGTATACTCGACAATTTAGGAGGTCTTTTTGGAGGCGGCGTTAATGAGGATGTGAAAATTGATGGTTTAGGTATCTTAGGGCACGTATTAGGTGGATCTCAGGACAATGTTGTTGGGGCCATTTCAAAAAAATCGGGAATGGACAGCGGCACGGTAATGCAAATACTCTCTGTATTGGCGCCCATTGTATTAGGATATCTCGGAAAGCAAAAACAACAGCAAAATGTGCAATCTCAGTCCGGACTTGAAGGCTTACTCGGTGGCATGTTAGGTGGTGGAAGAAGGCAACAACAAAAACAACAAAGTCTAATTGAAACACTTCTGGACGGTGATAATGACGGTAGTGTAGTTGATGATATTGCAGGAATGGTGTTAGGCGGAGGTAAAAAGAGAGGCGGATTATTGGGCAGTTTATTCGGAAGATAATTTTTGAAAACCATATACTTAAAAAAGGCTGCGTTTTACGTGGCTTTTTTTGTTAAAGACGGTTAAAGAAGTCTCCTGAAACTGAATAGTTTTGTAACTTTATAAAAATTTGCATCATGAAATATATAGTAGCATTTTTAATCGTCGCATTGGGAGTGTATAGCTGTGATTCAAGCAAGTCGGTTATACAGGGAGATCCCTCCGCGAGCGCTTCAGACACCTTACGTATTGCCAACGATAGCTTGGAATACGAGATATTGATCATAGAGCCCGGATTTGATTCCTGGATTCATTCGCAACCACCCCGTGGCTATTACGGTGTGGATTATCTGGAAACAAGAAATTACCAATACGTTTTGGAATATAACAACCGCGTGTACAATAGATCTTATTCCTCGATATTGTATCCTCAGGAAATTAATTACGACCCAAACATACATTATGGACTGGAAGTGAATTACTTATTGTACAATTACTTCAAATACTTTGAAGAAAAATACAAGCAGAAACTCAGGTGAATAAATTAAAACAGCGTTGGAATATTGAATCCAATTGGCAGCTTTTTATAATTTTTTTGGTGTTTGCTATTACGGGAAGTACGTCGGCTAAATTTGCCGCGCCTGTAACAGATCTGGTCGGAATCACAGCCGACATGGGATGGTATGTGTATTGGCCGGTTCGGATATTGATTATTTTTCCGTTATATCAAGTGCTGCTGGTGCTTTTTGGATGGCTATTTGGTGAATTTCAATTCTTTTGGAATTTTGAAAAGAAAATGCTTCGCGGTATGCGATTGGGCTTTTTAGTAGGTGAATAGATGTATTGTAAAAGCAACATACTTAAAATTACGTCGGCAGTTGTACTAACACTGGCACTTCTCTTACCCGCTGCCGTTC
>NZ_JAIOHK010000010.1 GCF_019913785.1 Altibacter sp. | reverse complement strand
AAAAAAAACATATTCATTCTCATTCCCGATGGAGTAGGTATTAAAAACTACCTGTATTCGAAAACATTTAAAAATTCGGAGGCGGCACTCACCTTGTTCCATAATTTTGATGCCGATACGATTGCACAAATAGAAAAAGAGGTTACAATTACTGCAAAAATTGAGATTCCAACCTATAAAGAAAATGTACGAGAAAAGTTTCTACGGGAGCTTATCCACCTGGCTCGGCTGCAGTACAACGCAAAAAAAGTAGACAACCCAACCATACTAGATTTTTGGAAAAAAGGACATAAAAGTCTGAAACTTAAAGTCTTCTACTCCCTGGTGACCCTTGCCTCGAAATTCGTGAATTCGTACCAAAGCATCCTAAAGCTCGAAAAAAAATACGATGCATCGCTTCGAAAAAACGCCTTTTATAAGCAACTGTATTCGATATTGGCCCAACACGCCCCTGATATTATTTTCTGTACACATCAGCGTGCCTTGAAAGCCCCAACCGTTTTTGCAGCGGCAAGTGATCTCAACATTCGGACGGCCACGGTCATCTACTCTTGGGACAACCTTCCCAAGGCCCGACTGGCACTACGAGCAGATACCTATTTTGTGTGGTCTTCTCATATGGAACGGGAACTGCAATTGTTCTATCCTGAAATTCCTTCCGAACAAATTCAGGTGACTGGAACCCCGCAGTTCGAATTCTATAAAGACCCAAAGAATATCCTGGAAAAGGATGCCTTCTTTGCACAATACGGATTGGACAAGGGAAAACGACTGCTCTGTTTTTCGGGCGATGATACCCGGACTTCACCGTATGACCCCTATTATCTCAATGATCTTGCAGAGGCAATCACCCAAAGCGGACTCGATTCCACCTGTCAGATAGTGTTTCGAAGGTGTCCCGTGGATGTTACCGGGCGCTATGACTGGGTATTGATTAAATTTCCAAACCTTATCGTGGATATGCCACCCTTATGGAATTTCAATTCGAAGATTTGGTCGGCTGTTTATCCTACGTTCGAAGATGTAAAGCTTTTAGTGAGTTTGGCCTGCTATGCCGATCTGGTGATTAACGTAGGATCGACCATGGCTTTTGACTTTGGAATGTTCGACAAACCCTGTCTATTCATTAACTACGACTATAAAGAAGATCCTAACTGGTCTGTAAATACTATTTATAACTATCAGCATTTCCGTAGTATGCCTTCCACAAAAGCGGTATTTTGGTTGAACGATCGAGAATCAATTGCTCAAGTAGTAGAAACAGCGCTTTCTAGTCCGAATACCGCCATCAAGGAGTGGTTCGAAACAGTAGTGACGTATCCTGAAACTGCTTCCGAAAAAATAAGTAAAGAACTCAACCAATGCATGTAGTTTTTATATCGCATGAATATCCCTTATGGTCACCCGGTGGTGTAGGAAGTTTTTTGCAAACATTTGGAAGAGCCCTTGTGCAAAGGGGTCATCGTGTAAGCATTGTAGGAGCAGGTAAAAGTACTTCCGAAGAAATTTTGGAAGATGAAGGCGTGCAATTGTACCGTTTGCCAAAAAAAAAGGGGTTTGTCCCGGCTGTTGTACATAACGGAATTCAGCTGAACAAAAAGCTGAAACAACTTCATAAAGCACATCCCATCGATATTATTGAATCTGCCGAATTAGGATTGGCACTATTGTCGCATGCACACCCGGCTAAGAAGGTAATTCGCCTTCACGGCGGGCATCATTTTTTTGCTGAAGCCGAAAAACGAGGCATTAATTGGCGAAAAGGACTGTTGGAAAAGCGTTCGTTTAAAAAGGCCGATGCCTTTATTGCGGTGTCAAAGTATGTAAAAGACCATACCGGTACATTTCTGAGTTATCATAGTAAGCCCATCGAAATCATTCCACATCCTCTGGATACTACCATGGAAAAACCCGAGGTGACGGTAAAGGAAGATCATATTTTATTCGCGGGCACTGTATGTGAAAAGAAAGGAGTTCGGCAGTTAATAGAGGCTTTTAAATTGGTGCGACAAAAATATCCTCAAAAGATGCTTAATATCTTCGGAAGGGATTGGTTCTTTCCCAATGGAGCATCTTATATCGAAATGCTTAAATCTACCTACGATGCCTCGTATTTTGAAAATGTGGTATTCCACGGAAGCATTCCCAGAACCGAACTAAATATACGCTATGCCGAAGCTGTCTTTTGTGTTTTTCCTTCGCATATGGAAACACAAGGTCTCGTCACCTTAGAGGCCATGCTGCTCCAAAAACCGGTGCTCTTTTCTCAATATGGTCCCGGTCCCGAAACCATCACACATCTCGAAAACGGATTGCTCTGTGATGTCTATCGACCCAAAGATATTGCCGAAAAAATGCTTTGGTGTATTGAAAACCCCGAGGCAGCAAAAACCCTTGGTGTAAAAGCGGAAGCAACAGTACGGGCGAAGTACGATAAAAATAGTATTTTAGAGAAGAATCTTGCCTTTTACTCAAGTCTGCTCACATGAAGTTGGTCGTCATCACACATACCCCACATTTTAGAGAACCGGATGCACTCTATGCCTATGGACCCTATGTAAGGGAAATGAATCTTTGGACGAAATATGCAGATAAAACCACTGTTGTGGCCCCGCTTTCCCGTAAAGAGATGAGCCCGATCCACGAGCCGTATGCATCAGCGTCGATCGACATATCAAAGATTCCGGCTATTTCATTTATTTCTTTTTCTGAAGCTGTTTTAGCATTTCTGAAACTGCCTGTTCTCAAATGGAAAATCTTTCGGGCGATGCAAAAGGCAGATCATATCCATATACGATGTCCTGGGACCATTGGATTGGTCGCATGTTTTATTCAAATTTTATTTCCGAAAAAACCTAAAACAGCCAAATACGCAGGGAATTGGGATCCAAAAGCGACGCAGCCGTTGAGTTATCGACTTCAGAAATGGATTTTACGAAATACGTTCTTGACACGGAATATGCAGGTATTGGTCTATGGTGCATGGCCCAAACAAAGCCACAATATTAAACCCTTCTTTACGGCAACCTACCCAATAAGCAGTATAAAAGCAGGTATCTCAAGGAAATTTGAAGCCCCATTTCGGTTTTTGTTTGTTGGGAGCTTGGCTCCGGGGAAACGTCCTTTGTATGCGATTGAGTTAATAAAAACCATGCGAGATCGTGGAATCGATGGTCAATTAGATGTGTTCGGCGAAGGTGCCGAAAGAGTTGCCATGGAAAACTATATAAATCGATATCAACTTTCGGCGTGGATTCGTCTACATGGCAACCAATCGTCTGAACGTGTAGAAAAGGCGTATAAGGAAAGTGATCTATTATTGTTGCCGTCAAAATCGGAAGGCTGGCCGAAGGTGGTGGCCGAAGCCATGTTTTGGGGCGTTGTACCTATAGTCACCAAAATATCCTGTGTTCCGTGGATGTTAGCCGAAGGCCAAAGAGGGATTTTACTCGATGGGGAATTGGGAAAGGATTCGGAGCATCTATTGGGACAATTGAAAGATATCCGCTCGCTATCTGAAATGTCGAAACGCGCCAAAGATTGGTCCCGTCAATATACCACGGATGCGTTCGAAACAGCCATTAAAGAATTGTTGTCATGAGGGTACTGCAACTCATAGATTCACTGCATGCCGGGGGCGCCGAACGGATGGCCGTTACCTTGGCAAACACACTTTCGGAACGCTTGGAGGGCTCGTATTTGTGCGCTACTCGTGCCGAAGGAGTTTTAAAAGAAAGTATCCTACCCGCGACCAATTATATTTTTTTAAACAAAAAGGGGACATTGGATCTTTCGGCCTTATGGCGGTTGCGAAAATTTATAAAGCAACATAAGATCATCATTGTGCATGCGCATACCACATCCTATTTTTTTGCAGCGCTCTTAAAGTTAACACTTCCAAAGCTTAGCGTAATTTGGCACGAGCACCACGGAAATAGGGTTTCAACAAAAAGAACAGGAAATAAAATGCTGTACCTGAGTTCCATTTTCTTTAGCAAGATTATTACGGTAAATGTAGCATTACGCGAATGGTGTAAGCAGCAACTAGCCACCAAACAGGTATACTATGTGCCTAATTTCGTCGTGACAAGCTCTTTTTCTGAAGAAATACAGGTTCGACAGACGACAATTGTCTGCCTTGCCAATTTAAGGGAGCCTAAGAATCATTTAAACTTACTGAAGGCGTTTAAGAAGATACATCAGCAGATACCAAATTGGAAGCTTCAATTGGTAGGTAGTGATTATAATGACGACTATTCTGACGCCTTAAAGCATTTCATTTCGACGAATAGGCTAACCGATGCCGTTGAATTACTAGGAGGGAATGCCCAACCGGAAGCGCTGTTGCTAGGCGCAGCAATAGGAGTTTTGTCTTCAGACAGTGAGGGTTTGCCCATGGCACTATTGGAGTACGGTGCTTCGGGACTAGCAGTTGTGACTACAAGAGTTGGCTATTGTGAAGAAGTTATTAGTACATTTGGCAAAACGGTACTGCCAAACAATCCGGAGGCCCTTTCAGAAGCACTTTTACAGTATATCAATGATCCGGATACTAGAAAAAATGATGCCGCTGCATTTAAAAAACATATAGAAGCCCAGTATTCACAGAATGCTATTTTGCCAAAATTATTAGCGCTTTATAAAAAGTGAGATCGATTAAGCCCATAAAGAAGATCACCTATGTACAACTCTTGTTGTTACATATTGGTATAGCGTTCGTAATTTACCTGTTTCAAACGACCGCCAAATTTTTCTTGTTTGCTGCGGTTGGCTACTTTCTATATCGAGTTTTTTCGAATAGGAACCGAAAAGATGAGGTGCTTCTTGGTGCTGCCTATGTCACCGGTTTCGAAGTTTTTTCCAGAATGACAGGAGGTGCCTTTAATTATGAGTTCGCCAAATTTGCGGTAATCGCATTTCTGGTGATAGGGATGCTCTATAAAGGTTTTACCCGAAAATCTTGGGCCTATATTTTCTTTATACTCTTATTGGCTCCCGGTGTACTTTTTTCGGCCATTAATTTAAATTACGAAACTAATTTTTTAAATGCCATTAGCTTTAACCTGAGTGGACCGTTGTGTCTTGCTATTTCTGCCTTGTATTGTTACAATAGAAAGATCCCGGCCGAAAGATTACAGCAGATCTTGTTGGCGGCATTATTTCCTATAGTCACGATGACTACCTATCTGTACTTGTATACACCTAATATCAGAGATGTCTTAAGTGGAACGCAATCCAATTTTGAAGCTTCCGGAGGATTTGGCCCTAATCAGGTTTCAACCATTTTGGGCCTTGGAATGTTCATCCTCTTTTCAAGACTGCTATTGATAAAAAACAGATTTATCAATTTTATAGATTTAATGCTGCTGGTATTTATTAGCTACCGTGCTATCGTAACTTTTTCTAGAGGAGGCGTAATTGCCGCCGGAATATGTGCCCTGATTTTTTTCCTTTATTATTTTTACAAGGCGAACCTTAATGAACGAGCTTCGTTAATTCCAAAATCGGTTATTATTGCAGGGGTTATAGTGGTGACTTGGATATTTACCTCAATTTCAACGCTAGGACTTATTGATAAGCGGTATGCTAATCAGGATGCCGCAGGAAGAGAGAAAGCAGATGTTACAACCGGAAGGGCCGAGTTGGTAACCGGTGAAATAGAAACATTCATGGAAAATCCCTTTACTGGAATAGGAGTGGGGAAAATCCGTGAATTTCGCAAGGAAAAAACGGGGCGGGTCGTTGCTACGCACAGCGAGGTGAGTAGAATCTTGTCCGAACACGGAGTCTTCGGGCTATTTGCCCTAATCGTACTGATTATCACACCATTTGTTTTCCGACTTAGCAATCGATCGAACATCTACTTTTTTTCATTTTTTATATTCTGGTTTCTAACCATTAATCATTCCTCCATGCGAATTGCTGCTCCAGCGTTTATTTACGGACTTTGTTTAATTACAATTATCGATGTCAACAGGAAAACTACTATACATAGGAAATAAACTTTCTAAAGAGGGAAGGACAATTTCTTCAATAGAGACGTTGAGTTCTTTGTTAAAGCAGGAAGGGTATATAGTGATTAGTGCTTCTGCTTCTCATTATAAAATTTTACGACTATTGGATATGCTTTGGACTACAGTCAAGTATTCACGACAAGTTTCTAAAGTACTTATCGATACCTATAGTACCCAAAACTTTTATTATGCTGTGGCTGTTTCCAAATGCTGTAGAATTTTAAATCTTGATTATATTCCTATATTACACGGTGGTAACTTACCCAATCGACTTAGAAAAAGCCCTGCTATTTGCAAAAACTTTTTTGGTAAAGCCTTTACCAATGTATCACCCTCTATGTATCTTTTTGAAGCCTTTAAAGCTGAAGGCTACACCAATCTTACCTATATTCCAAATACCATTGAACTTAAAAATTACCCCTTCCTAAAACGGGACTCCACAGCTCCCAAATTGCTTTGGGTGCGTTCTTTTTCTGAAATATACAATCCAAAAATGGCACTGGATGTTTTGGCCTTACTTAAAAACAAAGGCTTGGATGCCTCTCTTT
>NZ_JAIOHK010000085.1 GCF_019913785.1 Altibacter sp. | reverse complement strand
CCCCGATACGACGGGAATAGAATAAATTTCCCTTTGTGAACAGGTCAACGCCTTCCTTAAAGAATTGGCGTTGTTCGGAGAACGTCTGCTCGAAAGGACCTAGATTGAGTTGTACATTGTCGAAGCCCGCCTGGCTAAAATCGGGGACCAGGGTGGCATCCAATGTAAAGTTTTCAGTGATACCGTATTTTACATCCAGCCCGGCACTGAAATCATCGTCCGACTCCCCGTCGTAACTGCGTACCAATGCCGAAGCAAAAGGGTAGAAGCTCAATCGAGTAGGCGGTTCGATATTTTCGATACCGGTTATTTCTCCGTGATATAATCCTATATTTCCTTTGGTGCGATCTATAGGATTCCAGGAATATTGTGAATTATCAACTCGAAACCTTCGGTGAAATTGCAATCCCCATGTTTGCACTTCTTGGTTCGAGAAACGCAGGGTAGAATAGGGGATCTTCATTTCGACGATCCAGCCATCGGCAACAATCTTAACGGCACTATCCCAGACCGCATTCCAACCAAAATCTTCCCCGTTACTGGGCGTGGCAATGGCATCGGCCTGAGTCCCGGAACTAAACACGAAAAACTCGGTATCGTTTTGTGCATCATTATTTGGATTTAAGACAACTCCAAAAAAATCGGCCTGACCAAAATTATCCCGACTCGTAAATTGTTTCATGATATCTTCGGGCTTATCGTGTAGATAGGCACCCACGTAGATTGCGTTGTTGTCGTAGACTATTTTAACAATGGATTTTTGATGGGCCTTTTCGGTCACCCCCATTTCGGGGCGAAACTGTGTAAAATCCTTGGCTTCGTTTGCATTTATCCAAGCGGTGTCATCCAGCACCCCATCAATTCTTGGAGCTTCGGAAGTTCGGCTAATGGCGAGTGATTTTTTGTCTTGAGAAAATGAGATGGTACAGATAAAAAGAAGTAGTACTAAGATCGACTGTTTCATTAATGGTTTTGATTGATGTTTGATAAAAGACTAGTCTTTTTACTCAATTGTTACAGATATCTCAAAAAAAATATGAATTGTCATACATTCTCTAGGATTTATTGTTAAAAATATCTTTTGCGTTGTTGTAATCGATAAAATAGGTAATGCGCAGGGATAGTGTATTTTGTTGGGGTTGTTTAAAAAGGTTAGAAACACTTTCTCCATAGTTTAGACTGGAAAGCGTGTCGAAGTTGAAAATTTGATTGCGGTAGAGTAGTGTAGCCTCACTTCCCGGTGCAAAGCGCCATCGAAAACTCAAATCTAAATTCCAGATATTGAAATTTGCATTGGGATTATTTTCGGTGGCGTCGTACTGATACGGAATTTCGCTTCGGCTACCGTCTTGGTTGAGTTTAAAAAAGATATTGTCACTATAGTCGGCGATGCTCCAAAAATTGCGGAAACGCAGGTCGATTGCCTTATACGGATCGAAATTATAGCTGGCTTGGATAGAATTTTCGATATCGGTTCGTTCTCGTTGTCCGAAGATGATATCGGTGTCGGTTTCTTCTACAAAGCCGAAATCTTTTTTTCTAATAGAGAATTCAGATTGAAAAATCAATAGTAATTTATCCGAAAAGCGGTACCGAGGTTCAAAGTCTAAAAAATAATTTTTTCGGGGATCACTGTCATAATATTCACGATACCCCAGGCGAACATCGTATGCAAATTTCTTTCGGTAGTCCGAAGACACCCAGGTATTTCCTCCTAAGTTAGCCCCATTTGTGACAAAACGTCCTGTCACACGAGGCTCGTAATAGTCGTCGTTCTTGGTATTGTAGCCAATATCCATTCCAAAGGCGAAGCGAGATTTGGTTACAAAAAAGCTATTGATATTAAAGGAGTTTCCGGTTTGTACATTGGGTTTATACAGCCGAAGATGTCTCGCAGTAAATTCGATGCGATAGGTATTAAACAAATTATTGGGTTTAAAAATTTGATATGAAACCCCGGCCACGAAATTGTTAAAGTTATTCTGAAAATTTACTCCCAGATCATTCATGTCGAAGGTGTTATTCGCAAAATCGTGTCCTATTCTGTATCGAAACCTGCCTTTTATTCTGAAGATATCGAGTTCCGAAAGAAAGCCGGTTGTCATACCATCTGCGGTATTCACATTACTAACGATGGCCCGACCCGAGCTTCGGAAGCGATTCTGCTTGTCGGCCACATCGAAGACAAAGGCAGAAACATTGCCGTCGCGAAAATGCCCATCCCGAGTAACATTTGTATTGATTAATGAAATAGAAGAGTTGTCGTTAAATTGTTGGTCCAAAACCACAATATTGTAATTACCGATGGGTTCTACCAGTATTTTTCGGGAAGAATTAGTAATGGTGTCATCAATAATGGCGTAGGTCTTTTCAGAAATGGCATTAAAGAATCCAACACCCAATTTGTCCTTTGTTCTTCCAGAAATTTTAAGGGCATTTAAAAGATTTACCTTTTCTGGGAATTCACGTATTACTTCATTTTCGGATAGCTCTCCAACATCCCCGCTGGGTCGCCCACCAACGCGACGTGAGAAGAAAATGCGACCCTTGTTAAAAAGATCTGTGCCTTCCGTAAAGAATTGTCTGTTTTCGCCGAATGTTTGCTCAAACGGACCTAAATTTAGAGTGACTTCATCAAAAGAAGCCTGCCCAAAATCGGGGACAAGGGTTGCGTCTAGTGTAAAACTGTCACTCAGTCCGTATTTAATATCCATTCCGGCGGTGAAATTTGTTTCAGTTTCACCATCATAATGCGTTACTTGTCCTTGTGCAAAAGGGAACAGTGTGAGTCGGATCGGTGGATCAATATTTCTAACTCCGGTAACCAATCCGTTGTATTGAGATTCTTCTCCCACACTATTATCAATAAAATTCCAGGTATGTGTTTCGTTTTGACGAATTAATTTTCGATAAAAGTTCACACTCCAGTCCTGTACTTCCACCTCGGGAAATCGCAGTGCGTTGTACGGGATCTTAAATTCGGCATACCAACCGAGTGTGTCTTTAGAAATTTTACTTTCAAACACCACGTTATAGCTGAAGTCAAAATCATTTCTACTGGCTACCGCATCCCCAATAGTACCGGCACTTGTCACTAAAAAGTGGGTCTCATTAATACCATCGTTGTAGGTATTTAATGCAATTGAAAAATGATCGGCCTGAACAAATATTTCATCGCGCTGGGAAAACTGACTGGGAATTGTCTCGGGGTTCGGATCGTACATATAGGCAGCCACATAGACAGCCTTATCATCATAGGCCATTTTGACTTCGGTTTTGTAGGCTTCAGGAATGACACCCTCATTTCCCGGCTCGTACATAAAAAAGTTTCCGTAGGATGGTAATGATTTCCAAATCGCATCGTCTAAGATGCCATCTATTTTTGGTGCGTCAGTAATTCTAGTAGCTTCAATGGTTTTTTTCCCTTGAGCTAATAATGGGCCAACCATCAGAAAAGTAATTAGAATGAGATATCCTTTAATCGTGTATTGAGAGCCCATTTATTGTTTTGATTCCTAATTTTAAGGGGATGTTAACAAAACTAAGATACTCGGTTGGGGCGAACTATTAATAAAAAGTTAAAATGCCCCTACTTTTATATAGTAAGTTGAATTAAATTGCCATATTGATTATTAGATGAAGCATAATTTAGAAAAAATAGTTTTTGCCGGGGGGTGTTTTTGGTGTACAGAGGCCGTGTTTCAGCGGATTGATGGTGTCGAAAAAGTAGTTTCCGGGTATACGGGAGGAACCATAAAGAACCCTGCGTATAAGGAGGTGTGCTCCGGAAGGACGGGACATGCCGAGGGGATTGAAATCTCATTCGATTCGGCGGTAGTTAGCTTAGACACCTTATTGGAAGTTTTTTTTGCGACGCACGATCCTACCACCCTCAACCGACAGGGAAACGACCGCGGTTCACAATATCGAAGTGCTATCTTTTATACGAATGCAATTCAGAAGCAAAAGGCCGAAGCTTTTATCGCATTACTCACTGCAAACAAGGTTTTTGAAAACCCAATCGTAACTCAGTTAGAGCCGTTAACCACCTTTTATTTGGCTGAAGAAGGGCATCAAGACTATTATAACCAAAATTCAGAACAGCCTTATTGTCAGTTTGTTATATCGCCTAAGGTTGAAAAGATTAAAAAATATTATTCAGAAAAACTTAAAACAAGCTAATGGGATCCTATACATTTTTTGAAGAATACAATCACGAAGTCACCGACGAACTCAAAAATAACTTTTCAGAAATTCTAAAAGGCGTAGGGGAGGATGTCACCAGAGAAGGAATCCTTAATACGCCTGAGCGAGCTGCCAAGGCGATGCAGTTCTTAACCTCGGGACATTGTCAAGATCCTGCAGAAATTCTGAAAAGCGCCATGTTTGCTGAAAGTTATCACGATATGGTGATTATAAAGGATATTGAGATATATTCCCTTTGTGAGCACCATATACTGCCATTCTTCGGAAAAGCACATATTGCGTACATTCCCGATGGACATATCGTGGGATTGAGTAAAATACCCCGAGTGGTTGATGTGTTTGCGCGCAGGTTACAAGTCCAAGAACGATTAACCCACGATATTCTAGAATGTATTAACGACACCTTGAAACCCAGAGGTGTTGCGGTGGTTATCGAGGCCTCACATATGTGTATGATGATGCGTGGGGTTCAGAAGCAAAATAGTGTTACCACGACCTCCGGTTTTCGAGGGCAGTTCGAAAAGATTGAAACTCGCAGCGAGTTTTTGAAACTAATTAGCAGTGACTTAGCATAATTTTGGCATCTTTCTTGCGTTCTATTATGTGAATTTTATTTTAAATACATCATGAACACATCAAAATATAAATTACTTCGCAAAGGAATTCTGTTCGACTTAATAGGAATGCTTACCATGTTCATTCCACTGGCCGGTCCTATTCTGGATATCATTTGGGCCCCTATTGCCGCCAAGAAAATGAATGATATGTATTCGGGAGCCTCTGGTACGATTGCATCCATTGCGGTATTTATAGAAGAATTATTGCCGGGAACCGATTTTATTCCCACCTTCACACTTATGTGGTTATACACCTTTGTTTGGAAGAAAGAGAAACAACCCGAACGGCAAACCATCGAAGTTAAAGTGAACGACTAATAAAAAAGCCTCCCATGGGAGGCTTTTTTTGTTAGATTTCTAATTTCAAATTCAATTGAAAACTTCTACCCATATTGGGAATGCCGTCCAATTTTAATCTGGAAAGATGGGCAATATAGGATTGGTCAGTAAGATTGATGGCATTTAGACCAATGTGCAACCACACCTTATTTAGTTGAAAACTACTTCCAACACCCATATTTAAAAGATTGTACCCTTCTGAAGCTGTTTCAAATGCTCCTGTATTTTGTTGTTTAAAAGTACTTTTCAGGCTGGCAAACGCATAGCTGTCTTTGGTAAACTTTGAGTTGTTAAACTCCACCCGAAAGGTGTTGGTAAACGAATTGGCCGGTATGAGCGGCAAATTGGCATCGTTTTCCAGTTTTCCGGTAACGGTTTCAAAAGTACTTTCAAAATGTAACCAATCCAAGGGGTGAGGGTGTATATGCAAACCAAATTCCCCACCGAACAAATAAGCATCCTGCTGTACATACTTAAAAACTTCATTCTCATCGATCATTTCTTGGGTGGGACTGATAAAAATATACTGGTTTACAAGATTATAGAAACCATTGGCAAATAGTTCAATATGTTCGTTTCTATATTCAATGGAAAGGTCGGTTTGAAAATTTTGTTCGTTTTCAAGGTTTGGGTTGCCAATTTCATAGCGATTGGTTCCCTCATGCACCCCATTTGAGGTCAATTCAGCTAAGTTAGGCGCTCGGAAACCACTGGCAAAATTAAGACGAGCCAAAAGCCTTTCCGAAAAATCTATTTTTGCGCCGACAGCGAGATTGAAACTTGTGTATTTTTTGCTTATGGCATCGATATACCCCTGATCTTCGATATCCCCGGTTGCCACACTGTGTATCGTTCTGGAATCAAAACGAAGCCCGGCCTGTAAATCGATCTTTTCTAAGTGATAGTGTGTGGTTCCCAATATTCCTATGTCTTTGGTGGTTGCATTGGGAATGAGCACCTCCTCTCCAAAATTCGCATTTTTTTGATACATGCCCTGCACCCCGACAATACTTTCAAAACGCCCCAGTACGGGTAGGTGATAGGTAGCGTCATAGTTGAAGGTATTTAATTTTAAACGTAAGGTGGGCGATGCTGACTCCTCAAATTCACGTCTATCGTTAAAAAGGTATCCCATTTTAATGTTCAGACTTGAGTTGTTAAAAAAGATCATATTTTCGGAGCTTAGAATATGATTGTCTATAGTTTGATTGGGGAGTAGCAATTTCTTATCGGTATTCTGAATGCCTATTTCTTCCGGAATTCCAATATTAGATTGATTGTAATTATACCGAAGGGTAGAGGTGACTTGGGTAGCTTGATACCGCAGCCCGGTTTTGATATCCGATTCGTTAAATCGAGAATTCGTCACGCGATAATCGATACCTGTTTTATAATCACTATGGGTCACATAGGCAGCTCGCACTAAAAATTTTAGTTTTTCCGAGGAGTTTTTAAATCCGAAATTCGTAGTTGTTCCCCTCGTATTCGAATAATAGGTGGTCTCTATGTCGGCTTTTGTTTTTCCTACTTCGGCAAATCTTTCAGGATTTAGATACAGGACACCACCGAGGGCATCACTTCCGTAAAGTAAAGAGGCGGGCCCCTTAATCACTTCCACGCTTTCAATTCCCGCTTCGTTGATCCCCAGTCCGTGTTCGTCTCCAAACTGCTGATTTTCCAGTCGAACACCCTGCGTATAGGTAAGCACTCGGTTAGCGCTCAACCCTCTAATCACCGGTTTGCCAATTCCGACACCTGTACTAATGGTTTCAACCCCTGCAATGTTAGAAATGCCATCGGCCAAGGTCACAGCACCGTTTGCCTTTAATTGTTTTAAACCCACACGTTCCACTTTCATTACATTATCCCGCTGTAGTTTATGAAACGGAGTAGAAATAATGATTTCTTCCATTTCGACAGCGGTTTCTACAAGTTGAAGGTCTTCAGTTAAGGTTTTGTCGTCTGAAAAGTCGAACTTCTTGGAAATGGTGGCATAGCCCAACAGGGAATATACAATGGTATAGGTGCCATCGGGAATGTTAGTAATGGCATAATAACCATCTAAAGTCGCCATCGTTCCTTTTTCTAACTGTGGAATATAAACGGTGGCTGAGATGGGCTCATTGTCTTGATTTGTTAAATGTCCGGAAATACTGTTCTGGGAAGTTGCTTCGGCCACTGCGATGAGTGCCAAAAGCAAAAAATGAATTTGTTTCATGGTTTTTTCTTAAAAAATAATACTTCGATTAAATATGCTAAGAAAATAGGGGTGGGCCTCTGGAAACGGGATGTTGAAGAAGATTTGTTTTAGCTGAAAAAACGTAAACGGAATCAGATTTAGTGCTTATGGCTGCTATTGAAGCTGCCACTTGTTCCAAGGGGATAAACGTAAATGTTGAAAGGTGAAAATCGCATATGGGACAATCGGTTTCTTGCTCATGAAGGTGTACCGAATGATCGGTACAGAGCGAATGTGGATGCTCTTCAAATATATGGGTAAATTGAACGGCAGCGGGTAAGAGAAGTGCCAGTGTTAGTACAACTGCCGACGTAATTTTAAGTATGTTGCTTTTACAATACATCTATTCACCTACTAAAAAGCCCAATCGCATACCGCGAAGCATTTTCTTTTCAAAATTCCAAA
>NZ_JAIOHK010000084.1 GCF_019913785.1 Altibacter sp. | reverse complement strand
GCTTTATACCAATAATAAAATATGGACTTATCCGGTTGTCGTTTTAATTTGTTCAAGAATACCCAATCCTCTTTTTCAACGTTAAGTTCGTTTATGTCTTGTCCTTCGTAATATTCGATTTCTTTTATCTCATCTTGTAACAAAATGGCATTCAAATAAGCTACTCTGGCCGAAGCTGCAAGGGCTTCTTCTATCCTGAAATTCCCTGTCATAAGAAAAGCACTTCCAAAACTGCGTATGCCACGGTTTAATTCCTCGAACTTCTTTTTTGTTTCCTTGGTTGGATTGCGTTCTCTTTTGGCGATGATGGCACAGGTGTTTATGCTATCCAAAAGCACATCTGTTTCTTTGAGGTTTCTTTTGCCGAAATCTTTATCCGAACTGCGATAGGATAGTTCTGCCTTCGCGAAAGCGGAAAAACTTGCCTTAACAATAGACATATCTGTAATGTTTTCAAACAACTTTCCTAAATCGAACAACTGCTTACAGATTTCCATTGTAAATAACTGGTCGCCCTTATAATATGGAATACCAATGGTCTCTGGTGCAAAAGCAGTAAGCTTATCGCCACAGATGGAATTTACCGAAGGTGTGGCAATTGATATGATAGGCTCATCAACCGATAGCCAAGGAATCTCAACGGAAGATTCTATAAGTTCTGGATAATGGGGACTGTCAAAAAGAATATCCAATAGAATGGTTCCAGGAACGTTTGGGTTGTAAACCGAATCAAATTCAAAAGTATAATGTGCCTTTGGAACGCCTTCTTTATAACTTCGGCGTTCATTCAAAGTGTGGCTTTTAAAATGTGTATTGGCAACAACCGCATCAAGAATTTTTTCCAACGGTTCTCGTTTTACACTTGATATGATATCGATATCGATTGAAAACCGATTGCCTTCTTCAAGTAAAAGAACAAGCGACGTACCGCCTTTGAATACAAAATCAAGCCCTGCTATCTTCAGGTGTTCTAATAAGGAAAGTGCGCGCACCATTTTTTCAAGGATGGTCACATTAATTCCTTTATATTCTTTTTTTGCTCGGAAAGAATCCAACCATTCTCTTGTGAAGCTTTTGTTTTCAATCATTGATGATGTCCTCTAAAATATTCGGTATGTGATTATTCATAAATTGCTTGATTTCCAGTTCTTTTTTTCGTCTTTTCGCATAACTGAAAAGTTTTGTGAAATTAATATTGTATCGCTCAAGTATCTTTTCATAAATGTTTATGAGTTCAGAGCCTTGGTAAAAATGGAACAGGTTTTCATCTGCAAACAAATCCACCATTATTTTTTCAAGAGTGGCGACAGGAATTACATTTTTTTTGTCTCTCAACTTACTTATTGGCGCTCTTGTGACAAGGCGTTTTATGACTATTGGTACAGAACTTTCAGAAATGTAAAACTCAATTTCCTTTTCATCGGGATTCAGGAAAAAATCCATTCGTAACTCATCGTTGAGATAGAAGTAGATTGACTCTGTAAATTCCTTCTCTACTTCTACAATAATCATTTGATTAGACACTTGATGCTGTGTAAATTCATTAAGCCATTGGTTTTCCCATATAGCATATTGGATTTCCTCGAATCGTTCATTTATCTTGCGTGCTATCTTTAGAACGCTATCTGACAAAACTGGCTTATACTTTGGCTTATAAGAAATTACGTAAAGTCCACGCCCAATAGTTTTGATGATGTCCTTTTTCTTTAGGTCATATATTCGCCAACTAAAGGTACTTTCCTTCAAATCTGGTTCAAAGTCCAGATAGAACTGAAATAGTTCGTCCCTATCAAAAGAACCACGTTCCTTAAATGCTTCTATAAGTTTATTTTCTACAATCTTTGGCATAACCTTTATATCAAAACTTTGCCAAAAATACAAAAAAGTGGCGAATATTTGAAAACTAATTATTGCCACTATGTAAATAAAGTGGTAAATATTTGAAATAGCTGAATAAGATTATTAAATTGTTGCTTCATAAGTAAGTTTATGCCAGAAAAAAAGAAACAACATTATGTTCCAAAGTTTTATTTGAAGTTTTTTAGTTCTGATTCCGATCAAAAAGCAATAAAAGTATGCTTAAAGGAATCCTATAAAATAATTCAAAATGCAGACATAAAGAGTCAAGCACAAGAGGATTACTTCTATGGTAAAAACTTAGAAAGAGAAGACTGGTTTGGAAATATTGAAGACACTACTTCATTAATTCTTAAAGAAGTAGTTAAAACTAAAGTTTTACCAAAAAATAAGTCTGACGAATATTACTGGATATGGTTATTTTTCCTTCTACAAGCATATCGTACCAGGGCAAATGCTGATGAATTTAATGATATGGTAGATAAATCACTAAAAACAGTAATGAAATTTGAACCTAAGTTCAAGGACTTCGATTTTGATACCCATTTTTTTGCATATGACGACGCTATCGAAAAAACACTAGACATATTACTTAAGAGCCTTCCTATGATGATGGATATGCAAATAAAGCTTCTTAAGAATAACACTTCCCAAGAATTAATTACAAGCGACAACCCTGTTTCAAAATATAATCAATTTTTAGAATCACGTAATTTCCCATATGGACATTGCGGTATGGCAAGCAAAGGGCTACAAATATTTTATCCTCTAGCACCTGACTTGATTTTGGTAATGTACGACCCTAAAGTATACAAGGTTGGTAATAGAAAACAGTTTAGTAAAATTCAAATAAATGAGACTGATGTTGAGTTTTTCAATAGTTTAACCTGTCTTTATGCAAACAAGGCACTTTATAGTACTTCTAACGTAACTGACTTTCAATTTGAAAAAATCCTCGAAAGGTCGAAAAAGTATCAGAATCAAAAAAAGTTAGAATTAAAACAATTTGATCCAGTTGAAAATGATGATGAAACTGAATCGGTAATAGTCCAACATCATAAAACACCTTTTATGCTTCATCCCAACTTATCTTTTATAAAACAAACACAACACGCAAAATCATATAAGCTATCAGGTTATTTTGCTGAAATAAGGGATGAACGTTATCGAAAAAAGGGGAAACAAGTATAATTGAATACCTTATTTTAGTTTCATTTTTGAGGTTAAAAATCCAGTTTAAGGTACTGGATAAACCTATCAGCATTAAGCCATCTCATAAACTTCATCGAATAGCTTTTTATCTAATCGTTCTTGTTGACCGAAGCTTTTCTTCAATACATTATGAAGTACAGAATTGAATGCATTGTAGCCCAGCCAAAGATTCGGTTCTTCATTAAGCAACAAGGCTTCATAATTCAATATTTCGATAACCTCACGAGACTTTTTTGAAGGGTCACTGTTCTTATCGCTACATTCGTATCTAAAGAGCTTAGTCTTATCGAGAACTGCTTTTACAAATTCCTGCGTGTCGATGATTTTAAATTCCTTCATCTTGTCGAATTTCTTGGTAATGGTATAGAACTCATTGTCCAGAAATTTCTCGAATAGATTGTTCAACCTTGGCATTATAAGGTCGGTATTGTTCTTACTATGTTTGATGGAAAACTCAATTTCGGCCTGTGAAACGTGCAGGCCGTTTGAGCACACTTCTCTATAAAACCCGAAATGGCCAGAGGTCTTTTCGCTACCATCATACGAGTTCTTAAACCGAAGCATCGGCAGTATCAAGTCCTTGTCGTTCTTGACTGTAAACTGGCTTTTATCATCGATGATAAAGTCGGTAATGAACGACCTATCATTTTTATTGATGGTGCGCTTGTGGAAGTTCAATTGGGCATCGGTCAGCATTTCCTCAGCTTTCTTAAAGAATAGTTGATTCGGAATGTGTCCATAGCTGTTCGAGACCACATTGACGATTTTGCCATTTGAGATGATGGCATTTTCAAGCCCTCGTCTGGATTCCATCTGTGTCAGACTCTTTAAGGATTTCATTTCTGATGGAACGAAGATTTCATCCTGTTGCAAATTTTGTAAATACATAGCTTTTGAATTTTAGATTAGACATTTTGTAATAACTGCGCATAGTACAGTGGATGCTTTTCTCTGTAATAAGCCAAGTGGCTTTCTGCGCTTTCAATAGTGTAGTTTTCCTTACTTGACTGATAATGTTGTTCAGCATCTTGTAGTGAAATCTTTGATGCTTTAGATACCTGTTTCATAATTTTGAAATTTTAGTTAAACAATATTTGAGCAGTACCCAAACGGAAGCTAAAATCTCAGCTCAAAAGGAAACGGAATAAATAAGCGTAGGGTGCAGCGATGGCTTTATGCCGTAGTCTTTTGATGGGTGTATTTTACGAGTTTACCTTTGCGCTAACTATTGATTGATAACCCCTTCCTTGTAAATACTTTTTTTTGACACTATCATAAAAAAGAAAAAGGGCCGGCACGAATGCCGACCCTTCTTCAAACAACAAAAGCTAATCGTTCAGTTCCTGAATTTTCTTTTCAAGGATTGCGATGCGCTCTTTCAAACGTGCTTCACGCTTGTTTCGTTTTTCGACATATTCCTTCTCAATGCCGTCAATCTTGGATTTGTAATAGCCTTGCATCGCATTGTAGAATGAAATGTTCGTCAGGTTATTTAAGTGATTGCTCTCGCCAAAATGCACTTGCTTCGTGAGCATATACCGTATCAACTTGTGAAAGACTTCCTTTTTCAACTTCTTTTTAAAATTCTCGACCATTTCAACTTTGGTCATTTTGGAAGAGTCGCCCAAGAACTTTGAGAAATACTTTTGTTGGCTCATATAGTCCACATTATTTTCAAAGAGCGATATCGAGAATGCCACCATTTCATCTGTGGAAAGTGTCTTCTTCGAATTGATGTATTCGGTCTCACGAATCATTTGAACCACTTCTTCAAACTGCTTGTTGTTCTCAATCTGCTTCTTACGGATTTCCCTTTCGTTGATTTTCACGATTTGTTCTTCAGGTGTACAATCCGCCATTTTCCTATTGGCCAATGGTGCTGAATACTCACTCGATTTATCTTTTGATTTCTCGATTACCTTTACAAACACTTCTTTGTTTTGGTAGGTCTCAGGATGGAACACGATACCATTTACAAATCCTTTTTCCTTAGCAGTACTAAACTGTTCCAGTTCTTCATTGAAGCTCTGCATCGCTTCTTCCAATTCTGCCTTGAGCTCGTCCTCAGAATAATCGTAATGTTGATATTCTATTTTAATGGCCTCTATTGATGGCTTAATCGGATTTTCAATAATTTCAACATCATCCAGCAGATAGACCTTCAAGCCACTTTTTTCCAACTGCGAAATAACAAGCTGATTGTTTTCGTCATCTGCCCAATACTGTCGTATTTCAGGAATCAGTAGAATATTCTCTTTCTTGGATTTTTCAATCACGTTCAAGAACGACTTGCTTTTCTTCGTTTCAAAACAAGCTGCTTTAGTACAGACCATTTTACCCTCGCCAAATAGATTTCCTTGATTGGCTGCATTGAACGGACATTCTATACAAGACCCAGCTTTCGGCACCAACTTCTTATCAGTTACATCAAAAGATGCCTTATCCAAATCGTATGTTTGATCTTTAATCATCCTGTTAATTTGGTGTGCATTAAAATCTTCGCCCATTGTTTCCAATATCATCTGTTGTTCCTCTGGTTCGAAAAGTGCCACACCTACACCTAACGAAATCGTCATTTCGCCATTTCGGACAAAGTGTTTAAAGCCGTCAATCAATCCTGCCAATTTCAAACGCTGTCTTACAAAGTTGTCTGTTCTTCCCAGACGTTTTGCGATATCAGCTGGTGCGTATTTCTCACTCAAGTAAGCAATCGCCTCAGCTTCTTCGGTAGGTTCTACATCTTGTCGTTGTAGATTTTCTATGATTTGAACTTCTAGAACATCATTGTTCTCATAAGTCCTCACGATGCAGGGTATGGTCTTTTTTCCTGCCAGCTTGCTTGCACGATATCGGCGTTCGCCCATCACGATGATGTAATGGCCGTTTAATTGCCTTACCGTGATTGGTTGCAATACACCGTGCTCTTCGATGCTCTCAGAAAGTTGCTGTAACGCATCTTTGTTGAAAGTCTTTCTTGGTTGTTCTGGGTCCGGCTTGATGTTGCCCAATGGTAAGTTTTGAATTTGAAGTATGGATGATTTCTTTCCGTTTACTTCTTTTTTGGCAGTTGCTTTTGCTCTACTGCGCTTCTTTGTGGTACTCGCTTTTGATGTCATAATACTCAAATTTTTGATTAAACAATATTTGAGCAGAAACCAAACGGAAGATAAAATCTTGGCTCAAAAGGAAACGGAATAAATGAGTAGTGGAAGGCGCGTTGGCTTTATGCCGTAGTCTTTTGATGGAAGTATTTTACGAGTTTAACTTGCGGGTATATTGTATGATAATAAACTATCTCTCTTACGAAGAAATAAGGTTGTGGTTTAGCAAAATTTATTATTTCATTGGTCAATTCATATACACTAAATTGAAATAATAGTATTTAGCATTAATACAAATGTTGTCTTAAAAATACTAAAATGTTGTACCTATGTTGTACCTAACATTTTTTCCGACCTGATTTCAAACCAAAAAAAGCCGAAGATTTCTCTTCGGCTTTTGTGCGGGTGAAGGGACTCGAACCCCCACACCTTGCGGCATCAGATCCTAAGTCTGACGTGTCTACCAATTCCACCACACCCGCATTAAGTGCAATTTAACACTTTTTATTTGGTTTAATCCTAAGTCTAGCATGTCTACCAATTCCATCACGCCCGCAAACCTATTGGGGTGCAAATATAAATAATCCTTACGAATCCAAAAGCACTTACATTATTTTTTTGCTAATTATCCTTTTTAGATGCAAGCTCTTCTTGTAATTGTTTAACCAAGGTTCTGGCCGCCTCACTATCAATGTATTGTAGGGAAGAAATCATTTTCAATTTAGTATCGTCCGAATACGATATCTCTTTTTTTTCTCGGTCAAACAAATAGCCCATTTTCTGAAACAACACATCAGACCAATCATTTCGCACGCAATCCATTACCAAATGAACTCGGTCTGTTTCCCCTAAGTTTTCAACCCTATGAGTTAAATTAAAATCCCCGTACCAACAACTCCCAACTTCCATAACGACTCTTTTTTTATCAATATAAAAGTAAACCTCCGAATTGGTCTGTATAGGTATATGAATTCTGAAAAGCCCATCGGCATAGGACAGATTGTAATCGGTATGTTCCTTGATCTTACTCCCAGGAGCTAGTTTCAGTAACCGAATTGCCTCTTTTTTGCACCGAAAGGAGTCAATGATTTCAGAAAAATAAGGACATGCCTTCAGCAAGGGAGTGTCCTTGTACTCCTTCCAACTTGCAGCATGTGCAACAATATTATTGACTTCCCCTGAAGGGGATCGCAAAGAGATAGACGTCCAATCACCGGAATAATCTCGTGTATTAAAATGAGGAGTAAATTGAAATGACTCACAAATTTGAAAATCGGCCAATAAGCTCGCTTCCGAAAAGCTAAAAGGAACTTTTAAAAATGAATTTGGCATAGATTCAGCTTGAATTGGTCACTCTAATGTACTTCAATTTTAGTACTTTTAGACAAAATTTATGTTATTCCATGAAAAGTGCAAAAACCTATATTCAAGAAAACAAAGAACGATTTCTAGAGGAACTCATTGATCTACTAAAAATACCATCCATAAGTGCCGATTCGGCATACAAAAATGATGTTATTAAAACAGCTGAAGCCGTTAAAGTTAGCCTTGAAAAAGCAGGCTGCGATTCGGTTGAAATCTGTGAAACACCCGGCTACCCCATTGTATATGGTGAAAAAATCATCGACAAGAAATTACCTACGGTTTTGGTGTATGGTCATTACGATGTGCAACCACCCGATCCCTTGGATTTGTGGGACAGTCCGCCCTTTGAACCTGTTATTAAAAAAACCGAATTACACCCCGATGGCGCCATCTTTGCCCGTGGAAGCTGTGACGACAAAGGGCAAATGTACATGCACGTGAAGGCCCTGGAGTATATGACAAGTACGGGACAGCTCCCTTGTAACGTCAAGTTTATGATTGAAGGTGAAGAAGAAGTAGGCAGTTCTAGTCTTGGTTGGTTTGTGGAACGAAATCGTGAAAAATTGGCCAACGATGTCATCCTGATAAGTGACACAGGAATGATCGCGCCGGACGTCCCCTCCATTACAACCGGACTGCGCGGATTGAGCTATGTGGAAGTAGAAGTCACAGGTCCTAATCGCGATTTACATAGCGGTTTGTACGGTGGTGCGGTTGCCAATCCGATTAATGTATTGACCAAGATGATTGCATCGCTTCACGACGAGAACAACCATATTACAATACCGGGATTTTATAATGATGTACAGGAATTATCCATCACCGAAAGGGCCAAAATGGCCGAAGCACCCTTCAGTAAAGAGGCCTATAAAAAAGCACTGGATATTGAAGATGTCTATGGTGAAGCGGGCTACACAACCAATGAGCGAAATTCTATTCGACCAACACTCGACGTAAATGGTATTTGGGGTGGGTATATAGGTGAAGGTGCCAAAACGGTAATTGCCAGCAAGGCTTTTGCAAAAATAAGCATGCGATTGGTGCCTGATCAGGATTGGAAAAAGATTACCGAATTATTCACCAAACATTTCGAAAGTTTAGCTCCTAAAGGGGTGCGGGTAAAAGTAAAACCACATCATGGAGGACAGGCCTATGTAACTCCTATAGACAGTATAGGATATCGCGCCGCTGAAAAAGCCTATGAGGCCACCTTCGGAAAAACTCCTATTCCCCAACGTAGTGGAGGAAGTATTCCTATTGTTGCTCTATTTGAAAAAGAGCTGAAAAGCAAAACCATTTTGATGGGCTTCGGGCTCGACAGCGATGCCATTCATTCGCCTAACGAACATTTTGGGATATGGAACTATTTAAAAGGAATTGAAACCATTCCGCAGTTTTATCACTATTTCACTGAAATGAGTTCATAAAAAAAGCCCTCCATGATGGAGGGCTTTTTTATTTCCATATAGTTAAATTTTCTTGACGTATTTTGTGATGATTACAATATGTTGACCGTCCACCTTTCCTTCAATATACTCGGCATTTTCGTGGTCCAACGATATTCTTCGAACTGCCGTTCCTTGTTTTGCAACCATACTGGACCCCTTAACCTTTAGGTCCTTTATAAGAACCACATTGTCTCCCGCTTCCAAAATTGCTCCGTTACTATCACGATGCACCACGGCATTGCTCTTGTCAACTCCATCACCATCGGCCTTGGCCCATTCTTTTACCTCGTCTTCCATATACATCATGTCCAATAGATCCTGAGGCCAGCCCTCCGCTTTTAAACGTTGCAACATCCGCCAAGCCATTACCTGAACCACCGGCACAGTGCTCCACATACTGTCATTCAAACAACGCCAATGATTGGGATCTCTTTTATCGGCATCTTCAATTTGCTCCACACATGTTGCACAGACTAAAATACTACCCTCGGCACCGGTTTTATTAGAGGCAGGGACTTCGTACACAGTTAGTTTTTCAATACTGGCACACAACTCACATTTTGAGTCACTTCGTTGTTTAAGCGTACGTTCTATACTCATAAATTCAATTTTCACAAAGGTAAACCAATCTCAAAGAAACTCAAATGATTTATTTATTTCTGAAAAAAATACCTCTACGTTTGTAGAATAATAATTTTTATTCTATGTTTGTAGAACAATTAATGCAAACACTATGAAATTGTCCAAAACTGAAGAAGAATTGATGAATCACCTATGGCGGTTAAAAAAGGCCATGACGAAGGATTTAATTGAAGTCTACCCAGAGCCAAAACCGGCAATTACAACTATTGCCACGCTGTTAAAAAGAATGCAGGACAAAAAGTTTGTGGATTATAAACAGCTTGGACGCTCTCGTGAATATTATCCGTTGGTCAAGAAAAAAGACTATTTCTCAAAATATGTAAACGGACTCATAAAAAATTTCTTTAACGACAGTGCCTCACAATTTGCCTCCTTCTTTACACAGGAGACCAATTTGACCAAAGAAGAATTGGAAGACCTAAAAGCCATAATCGACAACGAATTAAAAAAGAAATAATTATGGAGCTATATGTATTAAAATCGGGTGCCTGTCTGGCTGCTTTTTTCATCTTCTACAAATTGCTTTTGGAAAGCACAAGCATGCATGTCTTCAAAAGAGGCTATCTGCTGGGGACTGTGGTGATTTCCTTTTTAATTCCACTGGTTACATTTACCAGCTATACGGAGGCTTCAGAACTTTCGAATACAATTCTTATTACAACGGCTTCGGAAGGGACCGAAATCGAAAGATTGTCCATGATGGACCTGTTGCTGAAGGCGATGTGGATTATCTATGTCTTAGGAGTCATGTTTTTCAGTATTCGATTCATAAAAAATATCCTTGCCATCCTATTCCGAATTAAACAAAACCAAAAATTTAAAATAGACCATTTCGTGAATGTATTACTGAAAGAAATGGTGACACCCCATACTTTTTTCAACTATATTTTCTTGAATAAAACCAAGTTCGAAGCCAAGGAAATCCCTTCCGAAGTGATATTACATGAACAAACACATGCCAAGCAAAAGCACAGTGTTGACATCCTTATTATGGAGCTACTCCAAATTGTATTCTGGTTTAATCCGTTTGTACATTGGTTAAAACACGCTGTCAAATTAAATCATGAATTTTTAGCAGATCGCGCCGTATTAGAAAAGGGCATAGCCCCTCAAAATTATCAAAATATCCTATTGACGTTCTCATCAAATGTCCCCGAAAACAATCTGGCGAATGCCATTCACTATTCATTCATCAAAAAACGACTCACTATTATGAAAACAAACACATCGAAAAGAACTATTTGGATTAAAAGTATTTTGATCCTACCCTTACTAGCCATTTTACTACTTAGTTTCAGCACAACGGAAGTGATTGAAAAAGACCTTCCGGCCCATGAAATTATCCCCGAAATGGTACAGGAAAAAGCAACGGCGGCACAGGTTGCCGAATACAATAAACTGGCTAAAAAGTACAATTCGCAATCTGATGACAACCGCTTCATCGTTAAAAAAGAGGTGGAACGACTTATATATTTGTATGATGTTATGTCTCAAAAACAGCGGAAAAATGCCGAGCCATTTCCAAGTTTTCCACCACCACCTCCGGCTCCGGATGCTCCTAAGCCAACCGATGCCAAATCACCGCCACCGCCACCACCTGCTCCAGATGCGCCAAGGGTGAAGAAAGGCGAGAAAAGTAATATTCCTCCGCCACCCGCACCCGATGCACCGATTGACCATGTGATCAAAATGGCAAAGAAAGGGGCTACCTTTTATTATGAAGGAGAAAAAGTGTCATCGGATAAGGCCATTGAACTTATCAAGAAAAACAATGGTCTAAATATTCAAACCACAGGGGCAAATGCAGCCAACCCCAAAGTGCGAATTTCTAAAAAGCCCATCGTTGTAGAAACAAAAAATCAGGCCGCTGTCAATTCCCAACCTACCAAAAAAGACATGGTAGCCCAAATTGAAAAGCTGGCAGAAGAAGGTGCGCTTTTTTTACTGTTCGATGGAGGACCCCATTTTAAAGATGGGCAAAAAATAACTTCAAAAAGGGCTATAGAAATTGTAAAAAAGGTGAATGGATTGACGGTTGATGTTAAAGACGGTGGGTATATCTACAAAATCGTAGAAATTAGATTGGCAGGGTGCTAGTTGGATTTTAATACCACTGAAGCACAGTTCTACGCTTCGGAAGTATTTTTGTAGCAATCCCATAAAATACTTTTGGTTTTTCGGACGAATAACTTGTAACAAACTAACACTTTTTACGTTATATAGTCTCATCAATCAAAACCTAAGTCATTATGCTACAACGCTTTTTTATCTTCTGTTCTGGAGCCGATACTGCCATTCTAGAGGACTGCTCACCTGGAGAACGCACTAAGTATGCAGGAATTGGAGCCACGGTGTTCTTTACCGCTGTGATGGCCACCATTGCCTCTGCCTATGCACTGTATACCGTTTTCGACAATTATATAACGGCAATTTTCTTCGGGTTTATATGGGGGCTTCTCATTTTTAATCTGGATCGCTTTATAGTTTCTACCATCAAAAAAAGGGATCATTTTTTTGACGAATTCTTACAGGCAACACCTCGAATCGCACTAGCGATCATTATTGCCATCGTCATTGCGAAGCCATTGGAATTAAAAATATTTGAAAAGGAAATCAATCAAGTGTTGCTCGAGGAAAAAAATGAAATGACCCTCGCCAACAAAGAACAATTGGCATTACAATTCACACCCACCATCGATGCATTGAATTCTGAAATTGAAACGCTTAAAAAAGAGGTAGTCGATAAGGAAGCGGAGGTCAACGCCTATTACGAAACCTATATTGCTGAAGCAGAAGGCCGAAAAGGTACCGAACTAATTGGGAAGGGACCTGTGTACAAGGAAAAGCGCGAAAAACACGATACAGAATTGGCTGCCTTACAGGAGTTACGTGCCAATAACAATGAAAAGATCGCCGCTACCGAAGCACAAATCGCTACACTTTCTTCAGAATATCAAACCAAGGTTGTCAATACACAACCCGTAATAGATGGTTTCGACGGCCTCATGGCGAGAGTAAATGCCTTGGACCAATTGCCCTGGCTGCCTTCCTTATTTATCTTTTTGTTATTTCTTGCCATAGAAACTGCACCTATCTTTGCCAAATTAATATCTCCAAAAGGAGCGTACGATCTCAAACTGGAGGAGCAAGAAAGCGCATTGAAATCGTGGGTAACCCAACAAAAAGGACAGCGCGAAATCTTAGTAACCACAGACCGCGATGTGAACAATCGCGTATATGCCGATATTGCCGAAGAGCAGGAACTATACGATTACAAACGCAAAAAAGCCCGAGAATTACTCCAAATGCAGGCAGATGCCTTTTATAAGAAACAAAAAAGTGTGCTCTAAGTCGTACTGATAAAAGCCTTATAATATTGCAAAAATCTCCTCCCAACAGCGGAGATTTTTGTTTGGCGCCAACTTCCTCTTTCCAACTTTTTTGCCTAATATTGTTAGCCTAAGTAGACCCTCATGGCCACCAAGATCTCCGTTCAAAAAGCTTCAGAAATTGCCAAAGAAATGTATGGAATTGACGCTGTTGCCAAGCCTTTGCCAGGGGAAATAGATCAAAATTTCAAGTTGGAAACCACAGATGGAACTTGCTTTATCTTAAAAGTATCCCATCCCGATGCCGATCCAAATTTTTTAGACTTTCAGGGAAAAATACACCAGCACCTCAGAAAAGGTGATTTCAGCCTAGAAGTACCTCAGCTAATGAAACCCTTAGCCAACAAAGGGAGTTCACACATCCGAATGCTCAATTGGATCAATGGTAGGGTTTGGGCAGCTGTTCATCCGAAATTAAAGGAACTCCGAGTGAGTTTAGGCGCCAACTGTGGAAAAATCACCAAGGCCCTTTTAAATTTTGATCATCCTGAAGCCCATCGGGAATTTGACTGGAATTTATCAAACGCCCACTGGACTTTTGATGAATTGCACCGTTTTGAAGGGAGTCAAAAAGAAATCATTGCCAGTTTTCAAAATCGTTTTTCAAAGCTACAAGCAACATTCGCCGAACTTCCTAAAAGTGTTGTTCATAACGACGCGAACGATTTTAACATTATTGTTTCGAACGATCTAAGCAACCCAAAGGTTTTGTCGATAATCGATTTTGGAGATGCGGTGTATACCCAATCCATAAACGATCTTGCTGTTGTTCTGGCCTATGCCATTATGGATCTCCCGGACCCACTACAAGCAGCCGTTGAAGTAGTACAAGGATATCATGAACAGTATCCTATTTCAGAAAAGGAACTGAAATGTTTGTATACCCTTGTAGCGATGCGTCTTGTAGTATCTGTGACCAAATCGGCGATCAACAAACACAAAGAACCGGATAATGTATACCTGCTCATTAGTGAGAAACCAGCTTGGAAACTGCTTCAAAAATGGTCTAAAATTGATGCTGAATTTGCCGAGTATAGTTTTCGAAGTGCCTGTGGCTATTCGGCACACCCCGATGAGGGCCGCTTTAAAAGTTGGGCAGATAAGAAATCGTTTTATTTTTCAGAGCTATTTCCTTCCGAAGGAAAAGAAGCAATTCATTTGCTCGATCTAAAACTTTCCAGTATTTGGATGGGAAGTCATACCGATTTCAACGATTTGGATCTTTTTCAATTTAAGATAGACCAACTTCAGAAAACATTTCCGAAGAAATTAATAGCGGGGGGATATTGTGAGCCTCGGCCTCTATACACCGCGTCTTCCTATGACAAAGAGGGAAATAGCGGCCCTGAAAGTAGGACCTATCATTTGGGCATTGACTTTTGGCTTCCCGCCGGGACTCCGGTGCATACCCTGTTCGATGGAGAGGTCGTCACAGCGACAAACGATGCGGGTTATAAGGAATATGGCGGACTTGTTATTCTGAAGCACCTGGCAGATGGAAATCCGTTCTTTTCGCTCTACGGACATTTATCTGTAGAAAGCGCTACCGGCCATAAAATAGGTACTCGCCTAAAAAAAGGAGATCGTATTGGCGTTTTGGGAACCCCTGAAGAGAATGGAAATTGGGCACCACATCTGCACTTTCAACTTATGTTGTCGCTGCTGGATTTCGAGCTGGATTATCCGGGAGTGACTTATGCAAACCAACTTTCCGTTTGGAAAAGTTTGTGCCCCGATCCTAATTTATTGTTTAAGAACAGACATCTGGTCACCCAATACGAGAAGCCTTCGGCCGATTTGATTAACTTCCGAAAGCAGCATCTGGGCAAGAGTCTGAGTTTGTCGTACCATGAACCGCTTCATATAGTTCGCGGAGCAGGTGTTTATTTGTTTGATGTCACGGGACGGAAGTATCTGGATACCGTTAATAATGTTAATCATGTAGGACACCAACACCCAAAGGTGGTTGCAGCGGGACAGCGACAAATGTCCTTATTGAATACCAACACACGCTATTTACACGAAGAAATTGTAGCATATACAGCTGCCTTGTTAAAAAAACTTCCTGAAGCCTTGTCTGTCTTGCATATTGTAAATTCGGGGAGTGAAGCCAATGAACTCGCCATCCGAATGGCGAGAGCCTGCACCGGAGCACGCGATATGTTAGCCATTGAAGTGGGATATCATGGAAATACCAATGCCGTAATGGAAGTGAGTTCGTATAAATTTGACGGAAAGGGTGGCAGTGGAAAACCCGAAACGACTCATGTGCTACCACTCCCCGATCCCTTTCGAGGAAAATATACAGGTGAAGGATGTGGGGTGGATTATGCCAGACATGCCAAGGAACATATCGATCGATTGAAAGGCGAAGGAAAAGGCATTGCCGGGTTTATCGGTGAATCCATGGTGAGCTGTGGCGGTCAAATTGTGCCTCCTAGCAATTATTTTAAGGAAATCTATGCGTACGTAAGAGCGGCAGGAGGAATTTGCATTGCCGATGAAGTCCAAACCGGATTTGGAAGAATGGGAAAAAGCTTTTGGGCATTCGAATTGTTTGGAGTGACTCCCGATATCGTTACCATGGGGAAACCTGCCGGTAATGGACATCCGCTGGCCATTGTGGCCTGTACCAAAGAAGTTTCGGAGCGGTTTTCCGGCGGTATGGAATTTTTTAACACCTTCGGTGGAAACCCGGTCTCCTGTGCAATTGGACGTACGGTATTAGAGATTATTGAATCAGAAAAGCTTCAGCAAAATGCGCTCGAGGTGGGAGGATTTCTAAAGGAGGAACTAAAAGCACTTCAGCGTATCCATCCTATCATCGGTGACGTTCGTGGAGAAGGGTTGTTTTTAGGATTCGAATTAAACGATTCAGAAAAGAAACCCCTGGCCGAACATGCTGCGTATCTTGCCAACAGAATGAAAGCCTTGGGAATCTTAATGAGCACCGATGGGCCGGACTATAACGTCCTCAAAATAAAACCCCCCATTGTCTTCAGTAAAGAAAACGCGAAAGAACTTATCTTTAGATTGAATGCCGTATTCTCGGAAGACTTTATGAAACACTTTTAATTATGAAATATATACTTCTTGCCTTAGTCATTAGTGGTGCTTTAAACAGCTTTGGACAAACCACCGAAGCCGAGGATAGATCGAATATCTTATCGGTCATGAAACTTCAGGAAATAGCCTGGTCTGCCAACAATTTAGAAGGGTTTATGCAGGGTTATTGGAAAAGCGATTCCTTGAAATTCTATGGGAGTAGCGGTCTTACCAAGGGGTGGCAACAAACGCTTGACAACTACAAAAAAGGCTATCCCACAAAGAAACATTCGGGCACACTCCATTTTAAGATCAACGATATTTCGAAAATTGACGAGGGTTCTTATTGGGTGATGGGTGAATATTTTCTGAAGCGAACTGTGGGAGATGCCAACGGTGTCTTTATGATCATCTTTAAAAAGATCGATGGTGAATGGAAGATCGTCGCCGATATGTCCTGCTAATACAAATTCAAATTTATGGATCATAATGTTAGAATAGCCACCCTAGATGATCTGCCTATCTTACTACAGTTCGAACAAGGAATTATTGAGGCGGAGCGTCCTATGGACCCAACCATTAAGGATGAAAAAATAAGTTATTACGATATTTCAGAATTAATTATACAGGATGAATCTGAAGTATATGTCGTAGAAAGGGAGGGCGGAATTATTGCTTCGGGCTACGCAAAAATAAAAGACGACCGCCCTTATTTGAAGCATAAAAAGCAAGGCTATTTGGGGTTTATGTTTGTCCCTTTTGAACACAGAGGCAAAGGATTAAACAAGGTCCTTTTGGACGCACTTTTGAAGTGGTGTAAACAAAGAGGTGTTTTTGAAATTAGACTGGATGTATACAACGCGAATTCATCGGCGATTCGAGCGTATGAAAAAGCAGGATTCGTCAAACATATGATCAATATGCGGTTGGATATTGCAACTTTAGAACTATAAAAAAAGGGGTGCCAATGGCACCCCTTTTACTATTCATTAAAATTAATTATTTATTCAATTGATGCACATTTGTATAAATATAATCTCCGTGTTGACCCGTAAAATACTTACCGAGTTTCTTGTTCATCTCGGCGCGTTTGGCTGCATCCGGCCAAAAAGCCTGAACCAATTCTCCAGTACGTCCGGCAACCTTGTCCAATTCCACCATTGAATCAACAACAAAGGCTTCTACAAAATCTCTTCGGTCTGTTCCCCAGGCATGCACACTTGGGTAGTAGCCTTTTATATATTCATTTTTATGAAGTACATTCTTGGTAAAATCATCTCTTAGCTTATTAAACTCTTCCTGTGATCCATCTTCTGGAAAGGCAAATTTGCTTTTTCTGATGTATAACACCATGTCTTTGGTGGGCGCTGCTGTCATAATTTTAGCACCGTTCATGGTCGCGTATATCTCATCTGCGTGGTAATTGGAATAGTAACTTGCTTGCTTTTTAAAAAAGGCATCTGCCGCCTTTTCATCGGGCCAAGCTTCTTTTGCTAATTCATTGCTTCGGGCAGTTGCCAATTCAATATCCTCCCAAGACTTAAAAGTTCTCACAAACAAGATCTCCCGGTTGTCAGCCGTATAGAGGTGTGTATAAAATCCGGCACCCATCACGTGTTCATTCTTACGTGTCACTTTGTCCATAAATTCTTTTTCAGTCGCAATCCATTCATCCATATCAAAATCGTCGTTATCCATATTCCAATGCATGGTGGTGACGGTTACATACATGGGTCGATCAGATGGTGTGCCGTCTTGCGCAAAACTAGAAACGGGCATGGCTAACAGTAAAATAATTACTGCAGTAATAAAACGATTGGTTGTTCTCATAATCTTTAAATTTTGGTTAGTATATCAATTAATTATAAAATACAAATTCAAAGATTTGGGGCGAAAGCATCCTACAAATACTGTAAGGAATTAAATGGGGATAGGTACGATTGATAAATTTACAACTCTTATTGTAATTTACTGTTTTCTAAGTATTTATATTTTGTAAGAATTTTCGTTTAGAATTTTCTGTCGGGATTAAACGCCGAAATATCCATGGACATTTTATTTTCTGAAACAATTTCAGAAACTAATTTGCCTGTAGCGGTACCCATGCTCCAACCCATCATGGCGTGGCCTGTCGCAATCGTCAAATTGCTGCATTTATTCGATTTACCTATATAGGGCAATCCATCCGGAGAGACAGGGCGTAGTCCCGAAGCAGCCGAACTTTTTTCTGCTTCAGTGAGTTTAATTTCCGGATAAAATCGTGTGGCCGCATTTGCAATAGCCTCCACACGTACCTTATTGATCGCTTCGTTGATACCGGCAATTTCCATGGTGCCTGCAAATCGGGTAAAACCATTCATCGGAGTTACGGCGACCTTAGATTCGGCTAGAATGGCAGGGGTTGTAATTCCTGTAGGTCGCTCGGTATTGATGCGATAGCCTTTTCCTGCTTGAAGCAATAGTTTTACATTTAATTTTTTACTCAATAAATGGCTCCACGAGCCCGCTGCCAACACAAATTCATCTGCGGCAATAGGTTGTTTATTCGTTTGGATCGAAATTATTTTTCCATCCTTTACTAGTATATCTTCCACCTCCTCATTTGAAATTAACGGTACTCCGGACGCACGTAAATGCGCCTTCATATCCTGCATAAATTCATTGGGCGTGGTATGTGAATCACACAAATAATAGGTAGCTCCTTTTACGTTAATGGATACATTTGGTTCTAACTTTCGTAATTCTTCAAGGTTTATTTCGCGAACGTCGAGCCCTTCCTTTTTGGCCAGCTCTGCTGTTTTTACTTCTTCCTCCAGCATTTTTTCAGTCTGGCACAACATTAGCAAGCCCTTCTTTTCATAGTGGAAGGTAAAACCGTTGGTGGCTTTGATATCATCGTACAGATCCTGACTCAATAAACTAATCTTCTTGATGGCCGGAATTGCTTTTGTAACGTGGTTGGCAGTACACGATCTATTGAATGCTCTTGCCCAATCCAGCAATTCTGAATTGAAGCGAGGTTTAATATACAGGGGGCTGGCCGAATTGAGCATCCACCGAAGGCCTTTGCGCATCACTCCCGGAGCCGATAAGGGTACAATATGACTCGGAGACAAATACCCGGCATTTACATAGGAGGCGCCCGCATCCATATTCGATTTATCGATTACCGTTACTTTGTGGCCTTCTTTCTGAAGATAATAGGCAGCACACAATCCTATAATGCCACCGCCAATAACAACAACTTCTTTATTCATATTAAATTACTTGAAATCCATGTGCATACGGATCGTCTTGATCGTCGATTGTAATCGTATTGTATCCATATACCTTTGCCCATCCTTGTATACTAGGAACTATCGCCACATTTCCCGCTAAAGTAGTAACTTCTTCAATACAACCTATAAATTTACTTCCTATAAAACTCTCGTGTATAAATTTTTCTCCTTTTTGAAGTTTTCCTTTGGCATGCAACTGAGCGAGACGCGCTGAAGTTCCCGTCCCACAAGGGCTTCGGTCTATGGCCTTTTCTCCATAAAACACCGCATTACGCCCCGATGAAGTAGGATCAATGGGAGTGCCCGTCCAAAGCAGATGGCTTACATCCCGAATGGTCTCATTCTCCGGATGAATAAATTGATTCGGATATTTTTTATTAATACGTTCGCGGATCACCTGTGAATACTGAATAATCTTGGCTGCCGTAAAATCTTGCACACCGCTAAAACGCATTTGTGGATCTACAATGGCGTAATAATTACCTCCGTAGGCCACATCAAATGTAATTTCTCCCAATTCGGGGCAGTCAATAGTTAAGCCTTCGGCCGCTAAATAACTCTTTACATTCGTAAGTTGCACCCAATCTACCTTATTACCGCTTTGTTGGTATGTAATCTGTACCAAGCCGGCAGGAGCTTCCATTCTAATTTTTCCAGGCGTTTTGGGAGTAATTAATCCTTCTTCAATAGCAATCGTGATCGTCCCAATGGTACCATGTCCACACATGGGTAAGCAACCGGACGTCTCTATAAACAATATGGCAAAATCATTAGCCGTATCGTGTGGCGGATATAGGATGCTTCCACTCATCATATCATGTCCTCGGGGTTCAAACATAAGTCCCTTTCGTATCCAATCAAATTCTTTTAAAAAATGCTGGCGCTTTTCACTCATATTCGCCCCAATCAAGTTTGGGCCGCCTTCCTTGACAAGTCGTACCGGATTTCCACAGGTATGTGCGTCGATACAAACAAAGGTTCCTTTATTCATTCTTGTTCTTCTGAATAAAATTAGTAACCCGTTCTTCTAGAATCGCCAAGGTAACCGTGCCCTGCTCTAAAATAATTTCATGAAAGGCCCTGATATCAAACTCGGCACCGAGTTCCTTTTCGGCTTTTGAACGCAGTTCTCTTATTTTTAACTCGCCAATTTTATAGGACAAGGCCTGCCCCGGCCATGAAATATAGCGATCGGTTTCTGTATTGATCTCGTGTAGCGAAAGCGCCGTATTGGAAGCCATATAGTTTACAACCTGTTCTCTTGTCCATCCCTTGGCATGTATTCCGGTATCCACCACCAACCTACAGGCGCGCCACATTTCGTAGGTCAATTTTCCAAAATGCTCATAAGGGGTCGTATACATGCCCATTTCTTGAGCGAGAAACTCGGAATAAAGCCCCCATCCTTCGCCATAGGCTGAAAGATAGAGATCCTTCCTAAATTGGGGAATACTATCTCCGAGCTCATTATTCAAACTTCCTTGTAAATGGTGCCCGGGCACCGCTTCATGAACGGTAAGGGAAGGCAAGGTATACAACGTTCTACTGGGAAGATCGTAGGTGTTTACCCAATAATACCCAGGGTCGGTACTTTCTTTTGAAGTTCCAATATAACGCCCACCTGTATATTTTGGGGCAATCGCATCGGGTACAGGAGCCACTCCATAGGGTTTGCGCGGTAAGGTTTTAAAGAATCTCGGTAATTGTGCATCCACGCGTTTGGCCATATCTCTGGCAATCATGAGCAGTTCATCTGCAGTCTTGGCATAAAACTGAGGATCTGTTCTTAAAAAATGGAGGAATTCGGGAAATGTGCCTTTAAAATTCAAATCGGCAATAATTTGCTGCATTTGCCCTTTGATACGAGCCACCTCGTCTAATCCAATTTGATGTATATCATCGGCGGTATAAGTAGTACTAGTAGTATAAAAATTAATTCTATTTTGATAGAATTCCTTACCATTTGGAGTTTCGGAAACTCCTAAGGAAGACCTAGTTTTTGGCAGGTATTCGGTTTCAAAAAAGATTTTAATTCTACTGAACTGTGGAATCACTTTTGTTTCAACCACAGTTTTGGCCGCGTTCAAAATAGAATCCTTTTGCAATTCTGTTAATTCGGCAGGCAGTGCTTTAAACGGACTGTAATAAAAGGATTCCTCAAAATTCTCAACGATATGATCGTTATAAGTAGATTCATAGCCTTCAAAAATCACGCGAGGTTGTGAAACACCCTTCTCAAGTCCTGCCTGTAGATTTGCGATGTTTTGATCGACAAATTGCGGAATGGCATTTAGTTTATTTAAATATTCCCCTACCTGCTTATAATTGGTCAACGGTCGCACCATATAGGTGAGGTCACTGTGAAAACCAGCATCGGACAGTAAAGGATTCAGGTATTGTTCAAATTGATAATAATCTATTTGATCCTGTAGCACAAAGGCTAATAATTTGGCTGATATCTGCTCTGTTTCACTGAGGTCAGCAGTTTTTACTTTTGACAAGGCTTCTAATATCGTCGCGGCAAATTCGGCTTCACTTTTATAATATTCCTTTGTAAAAAGCCCCAAGGGGTATTCCTCCTTATCGAACCCTTCATGATCCTGATATTCATCAATAAGGCTATTTAATTGAGAGGAATTATCCTCGCTTTTTGTATCATCACAACCCATATATAAAATAGCCAACAAAAGCAATAAGAAGGGTCTAAGGTAACGCATAGGTTATATTTTGGAATTAGTTTGTTTGTTGTTTAGCCACCTTGAAATACCCAAAGGATTCTCGTTCTTTAATTCGTCGGGTAACAACTCATTTGGCCAATCTTGATAACTAAAAGGCCGCACCCAGCGTTTAATAGAGTTGATCCCTACCGCCGTGAAACGGCTGTCTGTAGATGCGGGATATGGGCCACCATGGACCATAGAAGCGCATACCTCAACTCCCGTAGGAACTCCGTTAAAAATAATTCTTCCTACCCTGTTCTGAAGTGCTTTTATCAACTCCGGATATTCCTTTGCTTCACCGGCATCGGCGATCAAGGTACCTGTCAATTGTCCTTCCAGCTTCGAAATGATATTTTCTAGCTGATCTGCATCGTCACATTGAACGACCATTGAAAAAGGCCCAAATACTTCCTGATGAAGCGTGCTGTTTTCTAAGAATGTTTTGCCTTCGACCGTAGTGACCACCTGTCGTGCGTAATTGGCTTGCACGGCCATTTCGTAGTTGGCAACCACCGTTAATCCCGGTTGCGCAACAACTTTCTGTTTGTTGCTCTCATAGGCACCAACAATATTGGGATGCAACATACAGGAGGGTTCTATTTTTACAATTTCATGTGCCAAATCGGAAATAAATCCGGTTAATGCTTCGTTTTTTATGCCCAATAACAAACCCGGATTGGTACAAAACTGGCCTGTTCCAAGTGTGATAGAATTGGCATAGGTTCTTGCCAGTGATTCTCCCTTATTCTGAAGGGCTTTCGGTAATATCACAACAGGATTAATACTCCCCATTTCGGCAAAGACCGGGATGGGTTCTTCTCGTTTTGCTGCCAAATCGAACAGCGCTCGTCCTCCACGAATACTGCCTGTAAATCCGACTGCTTTTACCCCCGGATGATTTACAAGTTGCTGACCCACCTCGATGCCACGGCTATTTAAATTTGAAAAAACGCCATTTGGCATAGCGGTAGCAATGGCCGCCTTAATAATTGCCGAAGCTATTAATTCGCCTGTTCCTGAATGCATGGGATGTGATTTTACGATTACCGGGCAACCAGCGGCCAAGGCGGCAGCTGTATCGCCTCCGGCAGTTGAATAGGCCAAGGGAAAATTACTTGCTCCAAACACAACCACCGGACCCAGTGGGATCATCATTTTCCGAAGATCGGGTTTTGGTAGCGGAGTACGGGAAGGATCGGCGGTGTCTATGGAAGCTTCCACCCATGAACCTTCTTCAATCAGCTCAGCAAAGCTACGCAACTGGCCTAGGGTTCTTCCTCGCTCCCCTATTGCTCTGCCTTCAGGCAAACCCGATTCGGAACAAAAGGTTTCAATTAGGGTGTCGCCCAGTGCTAAAATTTCATCGGCAATGGTGTTTAAAAAGAGTGCCTTTATAGCACCGGACATAGTACCAAACACCTTGTATGCACTGGAAGCCAACTGGACTGCCTCATTAATTTCTTCGGCAGTTGCCTCTGTAAAAGTAGTTGGATTCTCCAAATTTAATTGGGGATTGAATGTTTTGTATGTCGTCCTGCCCATTGCAGAAAGGCTGCTTCCTATATAGTTTTTTCCTGTCATCATATTTTTTTGATCCTTTGTAAATGCTGTTGCACAGCTACGGGTTTATAAATTCTTTTTTCTGAAACCGGGTATTTTTCTAACAATCGTTTTGGACGAATTGGTCTTTTTGAAAAATTACCCCCACAGTTTGGACAGACATGACCTACTATTTTTTCCACGCAATCTTGACAAAACGTACATTCAAAAGTACAGATCATTGCGTCCGAAGCATCAAAAGGAAGGTCTTTATCACAATGTTCGCAAGAAGGTCTAATCTCTAACATATTTTTTGTGTTAAGGATGGAGGCAATTGTTTGAGCTCTTTTACGCCTTCCGCCTCCGTACAACGATTGTAAACCATTTCTCCTTTAAGGAGAGCGGCGCTACAAGAGAAATCAATTCGTGTAAAAAGCGAGTGCCGAGAGCCTGACCACGCCAAAGCGTGGGAACACCCAAAAGAGATTATAAATTTTTATAATCCGGTAAACGCGGTCTCGTTTTTAATCCGTTTTCAATCACTTTCAGTACGTGTTTCCGCTCCTCGCCTTGCAATGACAGCCTTGGTGCACGAACGTTCTCGGTGCCAATTCCGGTAGCCACTTCGGCGAGTTTGATATTCTGCACTAATTTAGGGTTAATATCCAACTCTAGCAAGGGTAAAAACCATCTATAAATGGCCAGTGCCTCCTGAATGCGTCCCACCTTTTGCAGTTCGTAAATGGCAACGGTTTCTGCAGGAAATGCATCTACCAAGCCGGCAATCCAACCATCGGCTCCCATAAGTAAGCTTTCCAGGGCCAGCGTATCTACGCCTGTCATGATACTAAGTCGGTCGCCAAATCGATTCTTGATTCGCGTAACATTGGTGATATCTCGAGTCGATTCTTTTACGGCCTGAATATTCTCACATTGCAATAATTCTTCAAACATATCGAGGGTCACCATCGTTTTATAATCTACAGGGTTGTTATAGACCATAATTGGTAAAGAGGAGCTGTTGGCGACCGCTTTAAAATAGGTAACCACTTCGTGATCTCCTGCGTTATAACGCATTGGGGGCAGTACCATTAGGCCACTTGCACCATCTTCTTCGGCTTTTAGAGCGGCTTCAATCGCTCCTTTGGTGGTTTGTTCGGCGATATTGATTAACACGGGTACTTTTCCCTTTACGAAAGCCACGGTTTCGCGAGTGAGAATCCGTTTTTCTTCATCGCTAAGGGTGCTAGCTTCGCCCAAGGTGCCTCCTAGGACAATGCCATGTACGCCTGCATCCAATTGGGCTTTCAGGTTCACTTTGAACATTGGCAAGTCCAATGTATCGTCATCTGTAAATTTGGTAGTAACCGCCGGCATAACGCCTTTCCATGCTATTTTCATAGGTTTAAAATTTTGCTGTAAAATTATTCGAAAATCGAGGGTATTTTTAATGGCGATTTATCTTATACTGGTACTATATTATCCTATTTTAAGTTTTATTACTTATTTTTGAATAGTATTCACTTAGTTATGAAAGCACTTCCCTTTACAATTCCAAAGCCCAGGCGCGATGCATTAATTCTTCAAGAAGATAAGGAAGTGCTCTTTTACGGCCAATTTCACCAGCATGAAGAAATTCAAATTAGTTATATCGTATCGGGGGAGGGCACCTTGATCGTTGGTGACACTGTGAACTATTTTAAGGCAGGCGATCTGTTGGTGTTGGGAGGAAGCTTACCACATGTTTTTAAAAGTGACCCATTGAAAAGTGAGCTATCACATATGCTCTCAGTTTTCTTTACGAAAGCATCTTTCGGGGCCCATTTTTTTGAAACTGAAGAAGTGCAATCCCTTCGAAGCTTTTTCAGCAAAACGGAAAACGGCATTAAGATCTTATCGAAGAAAGAGCCACTCATTCGATTGTTCAAGGCCCTTTTTCGGGCGAGAAAATTCGATCGGTTTATGCTATTTCTACAATTCCTTAAAGTGGCAAATCAGGCGAAATACGAGGGCTTATCTTCCTTTGTTTCAGAAAAAAAATACAACGACAATGAGGGGAAACGCATGCATGCTGTTTTTGCGTATACCATAAATCATTTTCGGGAAGAGATCACTTTAGATTCCATTGCAAGAGAAGCGGCCATGACCAAGAACGCCTTTTGTAAATACTTTAAAAAACGCACCAATAAGACCTATATTAGCTTTTTAAATGAGCTTCGCATAGAGGAGGCTTGTCAATTATTGCGACGAGAAAGAGAATTGGCTATTGCCGATATCGCCGAACAATCAGGCTTTCAGAACATCTCACATTTTAATAGAAAATTTAAATTGCTAAAGGGGAAGACTCCGAGGGCATTTCGAAAAGAAATTGTTCTATAAATTCTTCAATTCCTCTTTTATTTTCTTTGTCAGGCCGGCCACTATTAGGTCGTACGAATGGTCAATGAGTTCGGTAATGAGTTTTGGCGGGAGGTTGGCTTCGATCATCACTGTATTCCAGTGTAATTTACTCATATGCCAGCCGGGCATTATCAAGCCGTCGTACCTGGTTCTCAATTCGACCGATCTTTCGGGATCACATTTTAAATTAACCTGAGAAGGGATGCGTTCCAATCCGCAAATAGCAAACATCTTTCCCATGACTTTAAAAACGAGTGTTTGCTCATCGAAAGGGAAGGATTCGGTTACTCCCTTTTTGGCAAGGCAATAGTCACGAAAGGCTTCTATATGCATATTTACTTTATCTTAAAACCCAAGGCCGGTTCGTCGTCAAAATAGAT
>NZ_JAIOHK010000009.1 GCF_019913785.1 Altibacter sp. | reverse complement strand
GAGTATTGGAGGACATAGTGTTGTGTATGAATAGTTGGTTGAATGCAAATGTAAATGAATACCAAAGCTTTCAAAAAAAATGCTAGAAAGAATTACTAACAATTTACAATTAATTGTTTATTTTTGCCCTCCGCAGGCTCGAGTGGCGGAATTGGTAGACGCGCTGGATTCAAAATCCAGTGACTTCGGTCGTGTGGGTTCGATTCCCACCTCGAGTACAGATAAACCACAAAAGAGTGGAATTGCAAGCGAGTTTCAAAAAAGAAGCTCGCTTTTTTTTAAACGAAGCAAAGTGATTCTTTTTGTGGTTTTCAAGATGACGTTCTAGGGAAGTATGGTGAAACCATTCAATCCCACCTCGAGTACACTTTGACTGCACTCGGTGCAGATAAAAGCTTCAACAGCCATGTTGGAGCTTTATTTTTTTATAAATTTCTGAAGTGTTTTTCCTTCCGGAGTAGTGATTTCTAAAAGGTACAAGCCTTTGGCGAGATTTGAAACGTCTATAAAATGGGCTGTGTTAGTGCTCTCCAGTATCCTTTGTCCTGAAAGATCGAAAACCGATAGTTTTTCAATTGGAATAGCACCACTGTGTAAAAACAACTTATCTGTTGTGGGATTGGGATAAAGGCTGATTGTATGTAGCGCGTTTTCAGGAACAGCAAGCGGATCGTTTTTAAATTCAGCAAAATCCAAAAACTGGTTTTGAATGACCAATACCGTATTTCCGTCGGTAGCGGTATAAAAGGCATAGTGATACATGCTGCCTTCTTCAAAAAACTTTTGAAAAATAATGGCTTCGTAATCGGTTCCAATTGGGTCTGTACAGGGATTCGAAGGAGCGGTGAACACATCTATTTGGTACAGACTTTCAGAACTATCGTATACGAAATTTGCGGTAAAGAGATTGCAACCCCCGTCGCCTTCACCATTTTGAGGTTCTGGAATGTCCAAAAAAGTGACATAGGGTGCAATTTGCGGACTTGTTTGCGGTACGGGAAAATAGCCCCCACTATTTAATTGATACCCCTGCAAATACCAAGTGCCAAATAGATCGGGATTTTGTGCATTGCCTTGGAAGATTAACAAAGTGGATACACTTAGAAATGCCAGTATTTTTATCATATGAATTTCTTAATCAATATATAAAGTAGTTGCTGTCCCACTCATTTGAAAAGATAATCCTTAAAATCAATGCGAACTTCAGTTATGTCTAAAAAAGTAAGGGAAAATATAAATATATGAATATTCGTACACAATTCCTATATTTGAATAAACCTAACATCCCCACCCCACAATGTCTGAATTCTGGTTATACTTTAAACTGGGCTTAGAACACGTACTCGATTGGCAGGCCTACGATCACATCCTATTTTTGATTGTACTGTGTGCTGCGTATACCTTTAGTGCTTGGAAACGTTTGTTATTGCTGGTAACACTGTTTACGCTTGGCCACACTATTTCGTTATTAATGGCCAATTATAGTGTGGTAAGTGTATCGGCAAAGTGGATCGAATTTCTAATTCCCATAACAATCTTAATAGCGGCAATCTTCAATTTATTCACTGCGGGGAAGGAGAAAAAGCTCGAAAAATTAGGTCTTTTTTATATCGTAACCGTCTTTTTTGGATTGATCCACGGTTTTGGATTTGCTTCGTACTACAAAATGATCAATGACAGCAATGAAATGCTACCGCTCTTGGAATTTGCCCTGGGAGTGGAAGTTGCTCAAATCATCGTAGTGCTTTTGGTGTTGATCTTTGCTTTTATTTGTCAAATGATTTTTCGGTTTAACAAAAGGGACTGGGTCTTGGTGGTATCTTCGATTGTGATTGGAATGGTCATTCCCATGATTATCAACAATTGGATCTTTTAAAGAGAAGGAAACTTTTGTAAACATTTAACACCCACATTTTTTGTTAGGGTGTAACTTCCTCTTAATTTCGCTACTTATTAAATTGTATGAGTCCGAAGAAACAACATAAATACGATGTCGCCTATTTAAGGATGGCTGTAGAATGGAGTAAACTTTCCTATTGCAATCGGAGACAGGTTGGCGCGCTTATTGTGAAAGATAAAATGATTATCAGCGACGGATACAATGGAACACCAACGGGATTCGAAAATTTTTGTGAAGATGAAGAAGGTTATACCAAGTGGTATGTGCTTCACGCCGAAGCGAATGCGATTTCGAAAGTGGCGTCCTCCACACAATCGTGTAAGGGAGCTACCTTGTATATTACCTTATCTCCTTGCAAGGAGTGTAGCAAGCTCATTCATCAGGCCGGAATCACCAGATTGGTGTATCTTGACGAATACAAAGATAATTCAGGCGTAAAATTTTTGGAAAAAGCAGGCGTTAGTATAAGTTATATTAAAACATTGGAAGAATAGTATGGGATTTCATAAAAAATACGTGCCATTGATAGTGGGAGTTGCCGTAGCGGCAGGTATTTTTATAGGCTCAAAATTGAATTTCAACGACACCACCGAAAAGATCTTCGCGACCAATTCGAAAAAAGACAAACTCAATCGCCTAATCGACTATATCGATTACGAATACGTTGACAATGTAAACACAGACAGTATTGTTGATGTTACGGTAAATGGCATCCTAGAAAATCTCGACCCACACTCGGTTTACATTCCAAAGGATAGTTATGCGCACAACGCCGATGATATGCGTGGTAACTTTGTGGGAATTGGAATAAGTTTCTATACCTATAAAGATTCTATTGCGGTAATTCGCGCCATAGAGGGCGGACCGGCCGCCAAAGCAGGGATTAAAGGAGGTGACAGAATTCTTTATGCAAACGATAAAAAACTATTTGGTGAAGGGCTAGACCGAGATAGTATTACGGCCTATCTGAAAGGAGAAATAAATACCAAAGTTGCCTTGAAAGTATATCGGGAAGGTGAAGATAAACTACTCGAATTTAAGGTAAAACGAAAAGAGGTTCCCTTGGTGAGTGTCGATGCTTCGTATAAGCTAACCAAGGACATAGGTTATATCAAGATCAATCGCTTTTCTGAATCTACCTATAACGAATTCAAGGCCGCCTTAGAAGAATTGATTGATGAAGGAGTTACAAAGCTCGTCCTCGATCTTCGAAATAATCCGGGAGGTTATATTTCTACAGCCGAACGCATAGTCGATGAATTTTTGGAAGACGACAAGCTGGTGCTTATCACCCGTAACAAAAGTGGTGAAGAGCACAAAACTTATGCCACCCGCCGGGGAGAATTTGAAAAGGGACGTCTCTATGTGTTGATCAATGAAAATTCGGCTTCGGCCAGCGAAATTGTCGCCGGGGCATTGCAAGATAATGACAAAGGAACCATTATTGGTCGTCGTTCCTTCGGAAAGGGATTGGTACAACGGGAAATGTCATTAGGAGATGGCAGTGCAGTGCGTTTGACGATTGCTAGATATTATACCCCCACAGGCAGATCCATTCAGAAACCTTATGGAAATGGAAACGAGGCCTATTATAGTGATTACGAGAAGCGCTATAGAAACGGAGAATTAATTAGTAGCGATAGTATTAAAGTAGCCGATTCGTTACGTTACGTCACTCCTAAAGGAAAAGTTGTGTATGGAGGCGGAGGTATCATTCCGGATGTGTTTGTCCCGAAGGACACCAGTGTAGAGAACGAAACGCTTCAGTATTTGTCGCGCAGTGGCTTTATGAGTTATTTTATTTTTGAATTTTTAGAAAAGAATAGAGCTGCTTTCAAGGGAATGACCTTTAAGAAGTTTGCCGAAAACTATGAGGTGCCTAATAGTCTTTCCGAAGAATTTATCGTTTATTCAAAATTCAATGAAGCACAAATCGATCTCACTAATTACGATCACGACCTTAAAAAAGCACTCAAAGCCAATATTGCGCAGCAGCTATTTGGACCAAATGCCTATGAAACCATTCTGAATGAAGGCGATTTGATGCTTTCAAAAGTAATCGAATTGGACGCGAAAAGCTCCAACTAAGCCTTACCGTTTCTTTTTTCAATTTGCTTCGAAATACGAAGTATAAGCAGTAACAGAATAACACAGGCAGCGGCCAAGATACAAATCACGGCGACGGCACTTTCTCCTTCAAATAGATGACTTAAATCCAGTTTGGTAGCGTTAAATATTATAAGTCCTGCGGCGAGTGCCATAAGGATATAACTAAAGATTTTCATATCGGTTTCAATTAAACAGTTCTTGAATATTGGAGGTAAATAACTTCACCGCAATGGCCAATAAGATCACACCAAATACTTTCTGAATAACCGCAATTCCGTTTTTCCCTAAAAAACGTTGGATACGGGCAGATGTCTTCAGCACAATAAAAATGATCACAATATTAACAATAATGGCGATGATGATATTTGGGGTTTCGTATTCGGCGCGTAAGGATAGTAAGGTGGTTAAACTTCCCGGGCCGGCGAGTAAGGGAAATGCCAACGGGAAAATAGATGCCAAATCCGGACTGGTATGTTCTTCATCTTTAAAAAGGGTAATCCCAAGGATCATCTCGAGGGCAATAAAAAAGAGAATCAGGGCACCCGCAACGGCAAATTCATTTACATTAATACCAATCAGGTTTAAGATACTTTCGCCCAAAAATAAAAACAGTATCATCAAGATAGAGGCAATGATAGAGGCCTTTGCCGAGTTTATATGACCTGCCTTTTCCCGTAAGGAAATTATAATTGGGATACTGCCAATAATATCGATGACAGCAAATAAAACCATGGTTGCTGTTGCAATTTCTTTAAAGTTGAAAGTCATTCCTAAGTTTTGAAGTTGCAAAGCTACTACTATTGTTTGTCCTTTTGAAATTTGACACAGGCATTTTGCCGCTTATTTGCAATTCGGAATTTGCAATTTGAAAATTATAAGTCGCTATCTTTGCCCCCATGTTTCAGCTTGGAAAAACAATCGTCTCGGAAGATCTCATAGAAAAGGAATTTGTCTGCAATCTGCACGCTTGTAAGGGTGCCTGTTGTATAGAAGGCGAAGCGGGAGCTCCATTGACTTCAGTAGAAATAAAAACTTTGGAAGAAATATATCCAAAGGTGAAGCCTTTTCTTCGGCCTGAAGGAATTGCAGCTATTGAAATTCAAGGGACACATATTACCAGCGATCTAAATGAGATGGAAACACCTTTGGTGGAAGGAAAGGAATGTGTCTATGTAACATTTAAGGACAATGGTACGGCGAGTTGTGGCATTGAAGATGCCTATAATGCAGGAGCTGTGGCATTTCGGAAACCTATATCGTGTCATTTATACCCTGTGAGAGTGCAGGAATACAGTGAGTTTTCGGCGGTGAACTATCATAAGTGGCCCATCTGTAATGATGCCTGTAGTTTGGGAAAAGAGCTGAAGGTCCCGGTCTACAAATTTGTTAAAGAGGCACTTATCCGAAAATTTGGTGAGTCTTGGTATTTAGCATTGGAGAAGATTGCGGCGAAGGTTTAATGCTTTCTAGCAAGAACAGATTGTTATACTTCTTCTATAAATTGTTACAAATGAAATGCACGGCCCGGGTTTTACCCAGTAACTTTACTAAGTCTGTTTATATAAAAATAGCCCAAAAGGGTGAGTATTATATGACTGATAAATAGTATCTTAGTATATTATAAACCAATTGAAATCATTATGAAAAATTTTTTGTTAGCTGCTTTTGCGTTGGCAGCATTTATTGCCTGTGAAAACCCGGTATCGAAGAAGATAAAGGAGACCAAAGAGAATGTATCTAACACCACGAAAGCGGTGAAGGAACTGAATAAAATGCAAGAAGACATTCAGGATTTGCAAGAATTAGAACCGTTAACCAATGAAGAATTAAAAGCCTGGCTTCCCGATGAGATTAATTCAATGAAACGTACGGGATATAAAGCGGGACAAACGTCTTTCGTAAATATAGCCTCTGTAGAGGCTACTTATGCTAATGAGGATAAATCCAAGCAATTTAAAATTGAAGTGATAGACGGAGCCGGTCCCATGGGTGCGGCTGCTACAGCCGGGATGCGAATGCTTTTCTCTCAAGATTTTGAAGAAGAGGACGAGTATAAGAGCCGAAGAACGGTTAAAAAGAATGGTGAAAAAGCCATTGAAGAATACCGCAAGGATAACAATCGTAGTATCATAGAATTTATGCGTGATGGGCGCTTTTATTTTAAAGCGACGGGAACCAATATGGATATCGATGAAACATGGGATGCAATTGACGAGATAGATGCTGACGATTTGGGATAACGAATAATCGCTAATATTTTTAAAAACCGTTTCAATCTTTTTTTGAAACGGTTTTTTTTAATGTAGAAAGTAAAATCAGCGGGATAAAAATAAAATTTCATTTTTTTTCAAGGTTATTATTGTTAAAATTTAATGTGAATTAAAGCTTAGGCAAACACCTGTTTAACCACCATAATACGGAAGTCCAGAGAGGTTTTCAACGACTATTTTATAGATTGTTCATAACCTCTCGCCAAATATTTAAAAAGCTGACATGCAAGGTGTTAAGCTATGATTTTAACAAAATGATAAGAACAGTTTAAAAACGAGCGTGTTGAAAACTTTGTTGAAAACCTAAGGCTCATTTCTCCCTTTTTACTTTTTAATTTCTTCATATTTGTTAGTCCCTAGTAACAGGAAATTTTTAATAAAAATATAAACGAAGGACAATGAGCGCAGTGGAACCCATTTTACAAGAAAACAAGAATAGATTCGTAATCTTCCCGATTGAACATCATGATATTTGGGAATGGTATAAAAAATCGGAAGCCAGTTTTTGGACTGCCGAAGAGATTGATTTGCACCAAGATTTGACCGATTGGACAGGTAAATTAAACGAGGACGAACGCTATTTTATTAAACATATTCTTGCGTTTTTTGCTGCCAGTGATGGTATTGTAAACGAAAATCTGGCCGAAAACTTCGTAAACGAAGTTCAGTATAGCGAAGCGAAATTCTTCTACGGATTTCAAATCATGATGGAGAATATTCACAGTGAAACCTATTCGTTATTGATCGATACTTACGTAAAGGACGATAAGGAAAAGGATCAACTGTTCAATGCTATTGAGAATTTTCCCGCTATCAAGAAAAAAGCCGATTGGGCACTTAAGTGGATCGACAGTCCAAGTTTTGCCGAACGTCTTATCGCTTTTGCCGCTGTGGAAGGAATCTTTTTCAGTGGGGCTTTCTGCTCTATCTTTTGGTTGAAAAAGAGAGGCCTTATGCCCGGATTGACCTTTTCGAACGAATTAATCTCTCGGGATGAAGGAGTGCACTGCGATTTTGCGGTTCACCTCCACAACCACCACTTGGTAAATAAAGTATCCAAAGAGCGAATCCGTGAAATCATAGTAGATGCCCTAAATATAGAACGTGAATTTATCACCGAATCACTTCCAGCAAGTCTTATAGGAATGAATTCCAAGTTAATGACACAGTACCTTGAATTTGTAACCGATCGCCTATTGGTCGAATTACAATGCGAAAAGGAATACAACGCCACCAATCCATTCGACTTTATGGATATGATTTCACTGCAAGGAAAGACAAATTTCTTCGAGAAACGTGTTTCCGAATATCAAAAGGCAGGGGTCACTAATATGGATAAAGAGTCTAACAAAATTAGTTTCGACGCAGATTTTTAGAAGAGTATCCGCTTTCTCCCCAAGGGGCGGACTTTTCAATATATATTGCTGATAATGTGCAATTTATAGATTGCACCCAAGCATATTTTTCGAAAAAAGCAACTAACCTCATAAAGAAAGAACAGCATGAATGTAATTAAAAGAGACGGCCGAAAAGAACCTATTATGTTCGATAAGATCACCGCACGCGTACGTAAATTGTGCTATGGTTTAAACGAATTAGTAGATCCTGTAAAAATTTCGATGCGGGTGATTGAAGGATTATACGATGGGGTCACTACCAGCGAATTGGATAATCTTGCTGCCGAAGTGGCCGCCACTATGACTACATCACATCCGGATTATGCACGTCTCGCTGCGCGAATTTCTGTTTCCAACTTACATAAAAATACCAAGAAGACCTTTTCTGAAGTCATGCACGACCTCTATACATATGTCAATCCACGAACTGGAAAGGATGCGCCTTTATTGAGCGATGAGGTTTATAAGGTTATTAAGGACAATGCCGAAGAATTGGATTCGACGATCATTTATAACCGTGACTTTGGGTATGACTATTTCGGATTTAAAACCCTAGAGCGTTCCTATTTGTTAAAGCTGAACGGCAATATTGTAGAGCGCCCACAGCATATGTTAATGCGTGTTTCCGTGGGAATACATCTAAACGATTTGGCTTCCGTAAAGGAAACCTACGAGTTAATGTCGAAGAAATTCTTTACCCACGCTACACCTACTTTATTCAATAGTGGTACACCAAAGCCACAAATGTCATCTTGCTTCCTATTGACGATGAAAGATGACAGTATAGACGGTATCTACGACACACTGAAGCAGACTGCCAAAATCTCACAATCCGCCGGGGGAATTGGATTATCTATCCATAATATCCGTGCGACCGGGTCTTACATTTCGGGAACCAATGGGACCTCAAACGGGATAGTTCCCATGCTTCGTGTGTTTAATGATACCGCGCGTTATGTAGACCAAGGCGGTGGAAAGCGAAAAGGTTCTTTTGCTATTTATGTGGAACCTTGGCATGCCGATATTTTCGATTTTCTGGATCTGAAGAAAAACCATGGAAAGGAAGAAATGCGTGCTCGTGACCTCTTCTACGCTATGTGGATTCCGGATTTGTTTATGAAACGAGTGCAGGAAGACGGAGAATGGACCTTGATGTGTCCTAACGAATGTCCCGGTTTGTACGACTGCCATGGAGATGAGTTTGAAGCATTGTATGAAAAATACGAAGCCGATGATAAAGGCCGTAAGACAGTTAAGGCACGTGAGCTTTGGGAGAAGATCATGGAATCACAGATCGAGACGGGGACGCCATATATGTTGTATAAGGATGCAGCGAATAGAAAGAGCAACCAAAAAAACCTCGGAACAATTCGGTCGTCAAATCTCTGTACCGAAATTATGGAATATACTTCTGAAGATGAAGTAGCGGTATGTAATTTAGCGTCTATCGCATTGCCAATGTTTGTCAAGAACAATGAGTTTGACCACAAAGAATTATTCCGTGTTACAAAGCGGGTGACCAAAAACTTAAACCGCGTTATTGACCGAAATTTCTATCCAGTGAAAGAAGCGGAGAATTCAAATTTCCGTCATCGCCCGGTAGGCTTGGGAGTACAAGGCTTGGCCGATACCTTTATTATGCTTCGCCTTCCGTTTACCTGTGATGAAGCCAAAAAATTGAATCAGGAGATTTTTGAAACGCTTTATTTTGCAGCGGTTTCAGCCTCTATGGAAGAAGCAAAGGCAGACGGCCCGTACCAATCGTATAAAGGATCTCCTATTTCTGAAGGACTGTTTCAGCACAACCTATGGGGTATAAAAGACGAGGAATTAAGCGGTCGTTGGGACTGGAAAAAATTACGAAAAGAGGTGAAGAAGAACGGTGTGCGTAATTCCTTGTTAGTGGCGCCGATGCCCACGGCATCTACCTCTCAGATTCTCGGGAATAACGAAGCTTTTGAACCGTATACTTCAAATATCTATACCCGAAGAGTACTTTCCGGAGAGTTTATTGTAGTGAACAAACACCTCTTGGAAGACTTAGTTACTTTAGGGCTTTGGAACGAAGACCTGAAAGAAGAAATTATGCGTGCCAATGGCTCTATCCAGGATGTGGATCACATTCCTCAGGATCTAAAAGAATTGTACAAAACCGTATGGGAATTAAGTATGAAGGATATTATCGATATGTCACGCCACAGAGGCTATTTTATCGATCAGTCGCAATCACTGAACCTGTTTATGGAAAATGCAAATTTTGCCAAACTAACCTCTATGCATTTCTATGCGTGGAAGAGTGGCCTTAAAACGGGGATGTATTATTTACGAACCAAGAGTGCTGTCGACGCAATTAAGTTCACGCTCAAGAGCGAAACGAAAAAAGAACCGGTGGCAGCAGTTGCGGAAACGGCGACAGTAGACGCTATCTCGGCCGATTCCAACAAACCGCTCTCCCCTCAAGAATTACGTGAGATGTTAGCAAAATCGAGAACTGCTGAAGAGGATGATGATTGCCTAATGTGTGGCTCTTAGAGTTTAAGTGTTTTAATTAATAAAAAGGAAGGCCTTCGCCTTCCTTTTTTATTGTAATCGATCGGTCCCTAAATAGGTATCATCCTTATTGTAAAACCAAGCGCGGTTTTTGGGCATATTAATACCGTTAACAATCGCTTCTTCTGTCAGCAAAATATATTCTCCGGTATTTTTTCCTTCTTTTTTTGGATCCCCCTTATAAAATTGATATATCTCCATGGCGTAGGTATTGGGATCAAAATAATAGAACCACACATCCTTGCCCACGGCTTCCTCATAGGTGACTTTCAAGACCAAATATTCTTTTCCTTTAAATTTTTTGCGTCCCACTTTCTCATGGATTTTGGTTCCGGGGTCGGTCAGTTTCATGGGAAGGCCGTACAGATAGGTATAGTAATTTTTGTACAACTTTGCTTTTTCGCAGGGTTTCTCGTTTGGGTCTTTGTTGACTGAAGCCCCATAAACACAGGTGGTGCATCTTCCTTTTTCTACCGAATAACTAATTTTTTCATCTCCCTTCGTCATAAATACCGAAAAATACTCAGCGGGGAGGTTGATCTCAATCTCGCTTACCCTATTCGGACTATCGGGGGTTTCCATGCTAACAATCAGTTTACCATTAAAGGTGGGCCAATTGCTTCCTGGATCGTGGTAGGCAATGCTTTTGGACAACAACTCGGATCCCGTCATAGTTTGACATACAGCTTGAGTCACAAAAAATAGTAATAGTACAGAAATTAGTGATTTCATAGAATATGATATTTGTCATTTCTAAAACTAAGATAATCAATACTTTTATAGTTAAAAATTTTCCTTAATGCTAAGAAAATTATTTCTTTTAGTAATTCTGATATTACTTGGTGTAGCATTATTTTTAAATCCGAATTTCAAGACAATTTCCGCGGGAGTTGCAATTCTCCTTTTTGGCATGATAATGCTTGAAGATGGGTTCAAAGAGTTCACAAAAGGCCCGCTTCAGAAAATCTTAAAGAATGCAACAAGTAGACTCTACAAAAGTATCCCGGTTGGGGCCTTTGTTACGGCCCTATTACAGTCAAGCTCTTTAGTTTCAGTTATCACTATTTCATTTATAAGTGCCGGCCTCATAAGTTTGTCGGGAGGATTGGGACTGATATTTGGGGCAAATATTGGTACTACAGCTACAGCTTGGCTTGTGGCCGTCTTTGGTTTAAATATTAAAATATCGGCCTTGGCGATGCCGATGCTCATATTCGGAATTATCTTTTCATTTCAAAAAACGAATTCGCTGAAAGGAATTGGAAATATTTTAGCCGGATTAGGATTCTTCTTTTTGGGAATTCACTTTATGAAGGATGGATTTGATGTCTTTAAAGAGTACATAGATCTTACGGAGTATGCGGTTTCTGGTTTTCTTGGCGTCATTATATACTGTTTTTTAGGAATTGTAATAACAACAATTCTTCAGTCAAGTAGTGCTACCTTAGCCCTTATTTTGACGGCATTGGCTGCTGGACAAATAGAATATGAAAATGCACTGGCGTTAGCCATTGGAGCTAATATTGGAACCACCATTACTGCGATATTGGGATCTCTTACTGCCAATGTTGCCGGAAAGAGGTTAGCTGGTGCTCATTTGGTATTCAATTTTGCTACGGGAATTGTAGCATTAGTTTTTATATACCCCTTAGCCGATTTAGTAGATTATCTTTCAATTTTATTTGGAATTGGTGCTAAAGAATTTATACTAAAATTAGCGTTGTTCCACACCATTTTTAATGTGATTGGTGTAATTATCATGCTTCCTTTTATTAAGTTATTGGAAAAAGTACTGTTAAAGATCTTTAAGGAACGACAAGATAGAGATGTCGATGAGCCTAAATATTTAAATGAGTCGGTATTAGAATTTCCGGAGTCGACCATATCTGCCTTATTGAAAGAATCGGAGTACCTGTTCCAAAATGCCATCTTCGAGATTGTGGCGCATGCGCTGAACATTCACCGTTCGGATATCATTTCAGAAGAGAAAATTAAAAAGGTCGTCAAGAAATCAAAAAAAGATATGAAGACCAATGTGGATGAATTGTACTATCGAAAGGTGAAGAAGATCTATGGCAAAATAATACTATTTGCAAGTAAAGGCCAAAGTATGTTGCTTATGACCGAGGGGCAGAACAAGCTAATTTCACAAATAAAAACAGCCAATCGGATCATGGTGGAAATTATTAGGGAGATAGAAGAGCTAGGAAAAAATGTTTCGAAGTATCAGAATTCGGACAATGTACATATTCAAAAGAAATATAATAAATTCAGAAAAAAAATTGCGACGGTTTTGCGGTTGATTCACCTTTTCAGTAAGGAGGAATTGAGGGATACTTATTATCACAAGTTGGCCGGTTTAAAAGAAGAAGCCAAACAGGAGATACATCAGAACAACGAATCCATTGACCAGCTTATTCGTGAAAACTTAATCACAATCGATATGGGTTCTTCGTTGGTAAATGACAACGATCATGTAAATAGCACTATAAAAAAGCTAATCACTGTTGCCGAATTGTTATACGGTAAAACAGATACCCTGCTGGAAAATGGTGTTCCACAAAAAAACCTCGAAACCATCCAATAGAAAGTTCCGAGGCTTTGGCTTTTAGATATAGCATCTATTCCTTTTTATAACTATTATAATACTCTTCCATCAAATTCATTAGTGCCGTCACTAAATCTTTAGTTTCTAGTAATAGGCTAAAGTAAAGTGCAGTGTTCTTTGGACTTGACTCCTCTGTACGGGTGCGATCAATCTGCTTTTCAATTTTATCTGAAATTTCAGTAAAGGCTCGCTTTTTTCTATTGAGAACCTCGTCTAGCCTTTCAAATTCACGATTATCAAAAATCGACTGAATATTATCCATCCATTGTGCAAATGAGGTATTAATCTCTTGTAAATCTTTTATTTGGGTGAATCGCAATGCCTTGTGATTATTATTTACGTGTTTGTAACTCTTTTTAGATATAAACTCAAGTGATTGCGCAACATCTGTCAAATAACCTAGGATTATAATATAGAAGTTACTTCCACGAACACTGGTTTCGTCTAAATTCTTTATAAAATAGAAGATATTATCTCGTAATTCTTCTATTTCGGCATCTAATTTGGCAACCCCTCTTCTGCTTTTCTTCAGTTTTGCAAGATCTTGTTTCGCCAATCCACGCAATACATCCGAGTAGATTTTGTTTGTTCGGGATACTACATTTGAAATGTTTTTAGCACTTTCTTCAATGATACCTTGAACCGTACTGCTTTCCGCTTTTTTCAAGCTATCTAATGGTATAATAGCACTACTTTTCTTTTTATGTGAAAGGTAATTCCGTATTAGCAATAGCAATGCCAATAGCAATAAGACTGCAATCATGGCACCTTTTCCAATAAAAATCAGATAGGCCAATACCCCGGCTGCTATAAAGGCAATAAAGGCGGTAAAGAACCATCCACCAATAACGTTTAAGACCCCTGCAACGCGATAAACGGCGCTTTCACTTCCCCATGCGCGATCGGCTAGCGATGTACCCATGGCCACCATAAAGGTTACATAGGTGGTAGATAAAGGAAGTTTCATTGATGTAGCAATAGAAATGAGGATACTGGCTACCATCAAGTTTACCGCAGCCCGTACCATGTCGAAAGCAGGCTTGTCCTCCTTCTTCACTTTTTCTTTTTTAGCTTTCTTTTCAAACCTCCGGTCGATTTTATCGTGAATAGATTGTGGTATGATAGAGTTGTGATATCTAGCCACCAACATAGAAACACGTACCAGGCCTCTCGATATAAAGTTTGGCTCAAATCGTTCCTTCACATCATCCTGACTGGACAGATCAATGGATGTTTTAAGTACCCTTCTTGCTTTTTTGGAAAACCAAAGTGTTAGCACCATGATAATTCCGGCAGCCAGTAATAAATAAGTTGGCGTAGCAACCTTTTCGGCCATAGCTTCCATGCTATAAGCGTCTGCCGCCACACCTGAAGCCACCCACGCTTCATACGATTGCCAAGCTGCAATAGGCACGCCAATAAAGTTTACAAGATCGTTTCCTGCAAAGGCCATGGCAATGGCGAATGTTCCAATTAAGATAATGAACTTATATACATTTACCTTAAACACACTGGTAAGTAAGGCTGATAAAGCCGTCCAAAAAATAAAACTTAAAGCGACGATCAAAAGCGTGTTGGAAAAAACAAATTCTGAAATATTTGCCGGAATGATACTAGTTCCTTTTAAGCCTTTGATAAAGATAAAATAGGTAATGGCGGCGGCGGCGGCACCACCAAACAATGCGGCTACCCAGGAGGCCTTTTGTTCAAATTTGAAAGTAAGCAAAAGCCGCGTAATATATTGTATTATTGCCCCCACCGTGAATGCAATAACCACAGACAGGAGAATCCCCAAAATAATCTCTGTTGCTTTATCGGTATTGATATAGTTAAGTAAATCGGAAAAACTTTCTGAATTGTTTTTACTGATTTTTATCAAAGACATTGCCACAGCAGCTCCCAACAATTCAAATACAATGGAAACTGTTGTTGAAGTGGGCATTCCCAATGTGTTAAAGAAATCGAGCAGGAGAATGTCAGTAATCATCACCGCCATAAAAATGATCATGATCTCACTGAAATAGAATTCACTCGGGACAAATATTCCTTTACGAGCTACTTCCATCATACCACTTGAAGACAATGCGCCAAAGGCAATCCCAAGACTGGCAACGATCATAATAGATTTAAAGGAAATCGCTTTGGAGCCAACGGCCGAATTCAAGAAATTTACAGCATCGTTGCTAACACCAACTACCAAATCGGCAATGGCAAGTACAGCTAATGCAACTAGCATTAGGATGTAGATATTATCCATAACTTAATTGTTGAAAGTAACAATGCAAACCTAAGTCAATTCTCAACAACCAATGTTACGAAAAGGTTATGAATTAGAAAGTGGGTATTTCATCGATATTTATTTACCTTAGAAGGGAAAAACATTACTTTTTCTTTTTATGTTTTACTACTTCTGCCTCAATATAAAAGATGATTTCCTCGGCTATGTTTTTAAGAAGATCCCCTACGCGTTCCATTTTTTTAATGACGGAAAATAATACAAGCGCCTGTCCGGTTATCGAAACATCTTTTATAATCTCTGCTTCGATAATTGAGAAAGAGTTCATATTTATTTTATCTAAGACTTTATCTTTCTTAAATACTTTTCGCGCCACTTTCACATCTTTTTCCTCATAAGCCACAGTGATATTATCAAACATCGAAGTGATGGTTTCGTACATGTTTTCAAATTCCACCACTTCTAGTAAATGCGGTGATATTTTTTTGTTTTCATGGACCACATATTGGGAAATCCCTTCGGCGTGGTCTGCAATCCGTTCCAAATCGAAATTGATTTTTCGAATGGCCATAATAAACCGTAGGTCGATGGCTACCGGGTTGTACAAAGCCAAGAATTTTTCGCAATCCTTTTCAATTTTTATATCTAAAGCGTTTACCCGTTGTTCGGTGTGGATCACTTCTTCTGCTAGATCCTCATCATGAGTAACAAAGGCTTCTTTCGCTTTTTCTACTTGTGATTTACACAGAGAAAGCATCTCAAAACCATATTGGTTAAGGGCTTCGCGCTGTTGTTCTGCATTTCCTACCATAACTTATTTTTAATAAAATTAACCAAAACGACCCGTTATATAATTTTCAGTTTGCGTTTTTTCGGGGTTTGTAAATATTGTTTTTGTTTTATCGTACTCGATCAATTCACCCAGATAGAAAAAAGCGGTATAGTCGCTAATTCTACTGGCTTGTTGCATATTATGTGTTACAATTACAATTGTGTATTTCTCTTTAAGCTGAAAAATAAGATTTTCAATTTTAGCAGTTGAAATAGGATCCAAAGCCGAAGTAGGCTCGTCCATTAAAATGATGGATGGCTCTACGGCCAACGTACGTGCAATACAAAGGCGCTGTTGCTGTCCTCCCGAAAGTGCCAATCCCGATTTTTTAAGATCCTCTTTTACTTCCTCCCACAGATCGGCTTGACGCAACGCTTTTTCAACACGATCTGCAATGAATTTTTTGTCTTTAATCCCTTGGATTTTTAAACCATAGGCCACATTCTCGAAAATAGATTTTGGAAATGGATTTGGTTTCTGAAATACCATCCCAATTTCTTTTCGCAACTCTTCCACATTGACTTTTTTCTTGTAAATGTTGTCACCATCCACCTTAATTTTTCCTTCCATACGGAAACCATCCACATAATCATTCATTCGATTGAAAAGTCTAAGGAAAGTTGATTTACCACAACCCGATGGCCCAATAAAAGCGGTCACGGCATTGGTCTTAATATTCATATCAATACCTTTGATGGCTTGGAAATCACCATACCAAACCTTAGCATCTGTTACCTCAATTTTAGGAGTCTTTTTAAGTGTGGGATCAATTATTCTGTCTAGTGTCATGTTCTTCTGTTTCTTTTTTTCTGCAACTATTTCCATTTTTTCTGCCATTTATTTCTGAAATACACAGCAATTCCATTCATAATAAAGGTAATTGCCAATAAAATAATGATTGCCGCTGCCGCATTTTCTATAAATCCGTGTTGTGGTCTCGATATCCAATTGAAAATTTGAATGGGTAATACCGAAAATTCGTCCATAGGATTTGATGGAGCAAAAGGTACATAAGCAAGTGCTCCCACTACTATTAGCGGAGCGGTTTCACCTATCGCTCTGGACAACGCCAGAATAACTCCGGTTAGAATTCCCCCTCCGGAAGCGGGTAATATTTGATGCCAAATGGTTTGCCATTTTGAAGCTCCTAATGCGAAAGAAGCATCTTTTATGGAGGAGGGCACTGCTTTAATGGCTTCACGAGTTGCCACAATAATGATAGGTAGAATTAATAGAGATAATGTTAAACTTCCAGCCAAAACACTGGCGCCAAGATTCATAATTCGAACAAATACTTCAAGTCCTAGTAATCCATAGATTATAGAAGGAACCCCAGCCAGATTTGAAATATTGATCTCTAAAAGCCCGGAAAACCTGTTTTTTTTGGCGTATTCTTCCAAATAGATGCCAGCTGCGACGCCTATTGGAAATGCAATGATCGTTGTTAACAATAAGATCCAAATACTTCCTATTAAAGCGGTATAAATACCTGACTTCTCTGCTTTTCTCGAAGGCAAACTGGTTATAAAGCTCCAATCGATGCGTTGAAGGCCGTCGATAAGAATGTCTCCTATAAAAACCACCAATAAAACCAGCCCAATGAGCGTACATAGTATTCCCCATACCTTAAAGGCCTGATCCTTCCACCTATTTTTTTGTATACTATTCATACTTCTCCTGGTATTTTTTACGAATTCTATAGCTAATCGTATTCAACAGGAATGTAAAAGCAAACAGTGTAATTCCAGCGGCAAATATGGTTCTGTATTCCAAGGATCCGTGTTGTACATCCCCTAAACTAACCTGAACAATATAGGCAGTGATGGTTTCAACAGGAACTGTTGGATCTAATGTCAAACGGGGTTGCTGTCCGGCGGCAATCGCAACGATCATGGTTTCCCCTATGGCTCTTGAAATGGCTAAGATTATAGAAACTATAATTCCAGAAGAAGCGGCAGGTACGATTACTTTAAAAGCGGTTTGCAATTTGGTGGCTCCCATTCCGAAGGAAGCTTCTCGGAGCGAACTTGGAACGGCATGTAAGGCATCTTCACTTAGTGAAGAAATATAAGGAATGATCATAATCCCCATGACGATACCGGCTGAAAGTGAATTAAAACCTGAAAGATTTGGAATAATTTCTTGCAAGAATGGAGTGACTACTACCAGTGCGAAAAACCCGTAAACTACCGTTGGTACGGCGGCCAATAATTCCAGCAATGGCTTTATGGTCTTTCTGAAGGACTTGGGAGCATACTCACTCAAATAGATGCTTATGGAAAGTCCAATTGGAAGCGCTACAGAGATTGCAATAAAAGACGTTAATAAGGTTCCAGATAACAACGGAAGGATTCCGAAATGCTTTTCTGTAAATAAAGGAGTCCACTGGGTATCGGTAAAGAAATCGACAATAGATACCTCTTTGAAAAAGATAACTGCCTCTACCGAAAGTACCATAATGATCCCAAAAGTCACCAAGATGGTAATCAAAGCACTGGATAACAGCGACTTTTCTATAATGAGTTCCTTTACTTTTCGCATAGTAGCTTTTTATATAAGTAAATCAGGCGCCCAAAAAAGGCACCTGATTCTTCACTAATCAAACCTTTGTTTATTTGTTACTTTCAACAAAAGCTTTGAAATTCTCTTTCTGCTTGGTATAGTTTTCTGATGGAAGCGGGATATACCCCACATCTTTAGAAAGCTCAGCTGCGTTATCGATATAGAAGTTCACAAATTCAACCACTTCAGGAGAAGAAACCGATGTACTGTTCACATAGATAAATAAAGGTCTTGATAATGGTGTGTACGTTCCGTTCTTAACGGTTTCCAGTGAAGGCTTTACCACTTCAGTACCATTATTAACACCAATCAAGGTCAGTTTATCGGCATTTTCTGAATAATACGCCAATCCGAAAAATCCTAAGGAATATTTATCACCAGCAATGCCTTGTACCAAAACATGGTCATCTTCGCTCGCGGTAAAATCACCACGACTAGATCCACTTTTACCTACAATAGCTTCAGTGAAATAGTCATAGGTTCCTGAAGCGACTCCAGGGCCGAATAAATGAATTTCTTCATTTGGCCATTCCGGGCGTATCTGATTCCATTTCATGATCTTATCTTGTGCAGCCGGCTCCCAGATCATTTTCAATTCTTCAACGGTAAAACTATCCACCCAAGTATTCTCAGGATTCACTAATACCGCGAGACCATCATAGGCAACCTCAAGTTCCAAGTATTTGATATTATTCTCTTTACAGGCAGCTATCTCCTTATCTTTAATAGGACGCGATGCGTTGGAGATATTGGTTTCTCCTCTGGAAAATTTCTTAAAACCACCCCCTGTTCCGGATACTCCAATAGTAACCTTCACATCGGGTTGGATGGATCTGAATTCTTCCGCTACGGCTTCTGTGACCGGGAATACTGTACTAGAACCGTCCACTTTAATGGTTCCTGATAAAGCTGCCGTTTCATTTTGAGCAGTGTCGTTTGTTTCTTTTTTTTCTCCACAAGCAATTAATATAAGTGCTAGTACGAAACTTGTTACAATTTTTTTCATGTTTAAATCATTAGTTTTTGCGCTACAAAGAACGCAGGTGAATGTTATGCTATGGTTATGTGAGTATGAAGAAAACACTATTGTTTACATTTCACTTTTAGCATCTTAGGCCATCATTAATTCTTAGAAATCAATCTGCATTCTAGCTTGTAGGATAGAAGCGTTACCGGTGTCTTTAATGTCGGCCCACACATGATTTACCATGATACGGGTGACCGGATTAAGATACCAGTTTACACCTAGGGTAATGTCGGACTGCTCACCACCTAAAATAGCTTCACTGTTTAAATTTGAACTTGAATAACGAAGCGCGATTTCCCAGGCTCCTGCTCCTTTGTTCTTGCCTCCAAAGTTCTTGTTGGGCTTTACGCGGTCAAAAGCTTCATACGAACTTTTATATTTTCTGCTTTCTCCGGTGATAAAATAACTTACCTGACCGTAGTAACTAGAAAATTCATATTTGTCGAATGCAGCGATATCTAAATTATTAACAGTAGCCATTAAGTATTCTCCCTGAAATGAAATAGGGCCACTTACATATGCAGTTTCAAAGTTTACCAAATTGACATTGTCCACGTTTTCCAAAGTTCCAGTGCTAATATATTTTGGTGCTAAATGCGCTTCAGGGCGTGAGGAAATTTTGAATTCTTTCGACTCCATTTTTCTGAAACTATACCCAACACCCAAGTGAAGTAGTTGTTTGTTGTCGTCATTTTTCAGTGCCAAGCCGGTAACACGTCCTGTAAGTGCATACCCATCATCGGCCATGATAGCGTCTCCCGTTCCGTCTGAATTTCTGAAGGCCCCCGCTTGAAAAGAAAGGCGATCTTTAATAATGTCATTGAAAACAACGATACCCGTATTTCGTTCTTGAGAAAAATCAATAGGTAGTGCACGTTCCATAAACGTAATATATTTGCTACTGGTTAGGGCGTCTAATCTAAAAGGCTCTTTTACGTGTCCAACGCGTACGGTTCCAGCACCCGGAATATCTTTTATACCAACATATACATCCTTAAAAGAAACTCCGCCACCTGAAAAATCAATCTGAATTTTAAACTCTACATTCTCATAAACGGTTCCTGACGTATACAAACGGGCACGTCTAAATTCACTTCCGCTTTTAGATTCCAACATTCCAACATTGGTATTTAATTGATCGTTCTGAAATAAATAGGCGTGATCTACCATAATTCGACCACCAAATTTTAATTTGAATACTTTGTCAGCATTTTCAACTTTAAATCCATTATCCCATTTAATACTAAAAGGATTTCCTTGTTCTTCTTGTGCCTGTCCAATAAAGAATGATAGACAACAAATGGCTAGGTATAAGTAATTACGTTTCATGTATAATCGTTTTTAAGTTTTTTGTCTTTGCAAATAACCAATACTAATGTTAATTTAATGTTTCCTTATGATTATCAAATAATATATCTTGCATTTAAAATTAGATAGGCTATGATGCAGTGGGAACAACTCCTGTCACTCCGGCGACACGGCGACACCAACAAACGTTTGCGAATTGAGCAAGACGAAACCCGATTGGGGTTTGAAGTAGATTACGACCGTGTTATTTTTTCTTCGGCCTTTAGGAGTTTACAGGATAAAACACAGGTAATTCCTTTGTCTAAAACATCGTTCGTCCATACTCGCTTAACGCATAGTTTAGAAGTTTCAGTAGTAGGGCGTTCATTAGGACGAACAGTGGGTAAGGCAATTTTAGAGAAGCACCCACAACTTCAGAAAGTACATGGATATCATTTTAATGATTTCGGTGCTATTGTAGCCGCAGCTTCTTTGGCGCACGATATTGGCAATCCGCCCTTTGGGCATAGCGGGGAGAAGGCTATTGGGAATTATTTTTTAAACGGAAATGGAAAACGATTTCAGTCAAAATTAACAAAGAAAGAATATCAGGATTTGGTAGATTTTGAAGGAAATGCCAACGGCTTTAAAATTTTAACCGAATCTAAAAATGGTGTGATTGGGGGTCTGCGCCTTTCATACGCTACCTTGGGTGCTTTTATGAAATATCCGAAGGAATCTCTTCCTAAAAGACCTACAAAACATATAGCCGATAAAAAATACGGTGTGTTTCAGTCTGACACAGCTTTTTTTTCTGAAGTGGTCGACGAATTGGGATTGTTGAGAAGGGGCGATACGTCTAACCTTTGTTTTAATCGGCATCCTTTGGCCTATTTGGTAGAAGCAGCCGATGATATTTGTTATACCATAATCGATTTTGAAGATGGAATCAATTTAGGTTTGATTGAAGAAGATTTTGCGCTGGAGTATTTAATCAAGTTGGTAAAGGATAGTATCAACACCAAAAAATACAACGCGCTTTCACAGGCCTCGGACCGATTGGCTTACCTTCGGTCGTTGGCGATCAATACATTGATTTCGGAAGCATCTGCTGTGTTTTTAAAACATGAAACCGCTATATTAAACGGCAAATTTTCCGAAGCACTTTTAGACAAAAGCACCTATAAGGCTCAAATTAATGACATCATCAAGATAAGTGTTGAAAAGATCTACAAGAGCAATGAGGTAATAGAAAAGGAAATTGCCGGTTATAAGATTTTATCAACCTTGTTAGATACGTTCGCTTCGGCATTTGAGAATTACCAGGCTAACAAGGCCACCCATTACGATCACCTTATCCTAAAGAATTTTGAAAATGTGTTATCACAAGAGCGTTCAGAGTATCACTATCTAATGGAGAGTTGCAGTTATATTTCGGGTCTTACCGACGGGAATGCCCTTCAAATTTTTAATAAGATTAATGGAAACATATAGTCTTCGGCACTTTTTATTAAATAAAAAGGGAATTAATTAGAAGTAAATATTTTTTCGGTATTTTTAGCATCCACATAAAATTCTTCTAACAGATATTACATTGTTTCAAAGCTTTTATGAATTATTAATCAACTAATAACCTATTATGAAAAAAGTACTTTACTTATTTGTGTTTTTCGCCATTTCATGGGGACAAGCGCAGGATTTCAGCGGAGCTATTGGCTCCTACCTTAATGTAAATCGCGCGGAGCTGGGGTTACAACCTCAGGATATTGCAGATATTACGATTGCCTCTCAGAGTTTTTCCAAAAGCATGCAATTAGACAATGTGTATGCTTCGCAAAACTTCCAAGGCATCAAAGTGTTTAATTCGGTTTCAAGTTTTGCAGTAAAAAATGGACAGGTAATTCATGCGGGGCTGAGCTTCATACCTAATATCGCTACAAGTGTCAATACTACAAACCCCGGGATTTCGGCTTTATCGGCAATTATCAAAGCGACTATGGCTTTGGGTATTGAAAGCCCGACCAATTTAGAATTGTTAGAATCTTCCGGGAATAGTTATGTTTTTTCAAAAGGAAACATCTCGTTAGAAAACATTCCTGTGGAACTAGTATTCCAGCCTACAGAAAATAACAACTTACGTCTGGCCTGGGATTTAAGTATATACTTGCTAGACGGTAGTCACTACTACGGCGTTCGAATTGATGCAGTGACAGGAACGCTTTTAGATACTCATGATTGGGTTGCAAATTGTGACTTTGGTGACGCATTTCACAGTCATTCAGGAGGAAAAGCTTCAATTCAAAAAAGCATTGTGTTTCCGGAAAACTCTAGTAATGTAGAGAGTAGTGGAGGCGCGCAATACCGCGTTTTTGCACTTCCACTCAGAAACCCTGATGACGGTCCTGACACCTTGGAAAACAGTCCATCAAATGCAACAGCCTCCCCTTTTGGTTGGCACGATACCAATGGTGCGGGTGGTGCAGAATATACTATTACAAGAGGAAACAATGCGTTCGCCTATCTAGACCTTTGTAATACGGGTTCAGGACCTTCTCCTGATGGAGGAGCAACCCTCGATTTTGATTTTCCATTTGGATTGCCAAATTCGCCTGTAAATTTTAGGGATGCGGCTACCGTAAATTTGTTCTACTTGAATAATATCGTACACGATGTGACGTATCAATATGGATTTGACGAGGCTAGTGGGAATTTCCAATTCAACAATTATGGCAATGGAGGTCAGGGAAGTGACGAAGTAATGGCCGAAGCACAGGATGGTGGCGGCACCAATAATGCCAATTTTGCCACAGGTCCTGATGGGCAAAACCCGAGAATGCAGATGTATATTTGGACAGGAGCGACTGGCGCGGTTACCGATATTTTTACAATAAATGGCGGACCGCTAGCAGGCGTTTACAGTGGTGTGCCGGCTGGATTCGGAGGTGCTATACCCACTACCTTAACAGCAGATTTGGTAGTGATTGAAGACGACGATGCAGGAACTTCTTCCGATCCTAATGATGGTTGTGATAACATAACTAACGGACCTGCATTGGCCGGAAAAATAGTAGTTATTCGCCGTGGAGATTGTGAATTTGGGGTAAAAGCCCTTGCAGCACAAACCAATGGTGCTGTCGCGGTAATCATTGTAAATAATGCAGCCGGAGCACCGCCACTTATGGGAGCCGGAGTGGTAGGCTGTCAAGTCACGATTCCACTATTTGCTATTTCCGATGTAGATGGCGAGCCTATTATCACTGAATTACTCGGTGCCGGAAGCATAAACGGAACAGTAAACGGAACGAATGTTCCTCTAAATCGAGATGGAGATCTCGATACCGAAATCGTTATTCATGAGTATACACATGGGATTTCCAATAGACTAACGGGTGGTCCTTCGGCTGCCGGATGCCTTCAGAATGCAGAACAAATGGGAGAAGGCTGGAGCGACTATTTTGGATTGGTTATGACAATGCAACCAGGAGACTTAGAAGGTGATATACGTGGAATGGCGTCTTATGCTTCAGGGGATCCAAATGGAATTAGAGAAGCACCCTATAGCACCGATTTTGGTATAAATGATTACACCTATGCCGATGTTAACGGAAACGTGTCTGTCCCTCATGGAGTTGGTTTTGTATGGGCCACCATGCTATGGGAAATGACCTGGGACCTTATTGATGTATATGGCTGGGATTCCGATATCTATAATGGAACTGGCGGGAATAATATTGCTTTTCAACTAGTTATGGACGGAATGAAACTACAACCTTGTAGCCCGGGATTTGTTGATGGTAGAAATGCCATCCTTGAAGCCGATATGATTAATAATGGAGGCGATAATCAATGTTTAATCTGGGAAGCTTTTGCACGAAGAGGATTAGGACTGAGTGCAAGTCAAGGGAGTAGTAATAGTACTTCCGATGGCGTTGAAGCCTTTGATGTCCCAACAACTACAGGTTGTATTTTAGGAACAGCGGATAGTACTTTTAATCAGAACTTTATTATTTATCCAAATCCGTCTAATGGAAATATCAATGTGAAGTCGTTAATGAGCTTGAGCGATGCAACTATTTCGATCTTTGATTTGAATGGAAGAAAAGTATATGCTGAAAATGTTGAATTGCATGATACGGTTTCTATTGATGTAAGCTACCTACAAACAGGGGTATATCTTATACAGATAGAAGGTGACAATTATGTTCACAACGCGAAGGTTATTATCAAATAAATTTTTAATAGATTATTAAGAAGAAAGGAGGCTGTTATGGCCTCCTTTTTTTATAGATATTTTTGAAGGGCCAGCTTAATTTTTTCTGAAGAGATCCCCATAAGATCCTGAAGTTCTTCGACTGTACCTTGTTCCGGAAACACATCGGGAACTCCTATTATTTCAATCGTATTACGGTATTTGTTTCGCACCGAAAATTCGGCAATAGCACTTCCGAATCCGCCGTGAATCACACCATCTTCGACAGTAATGATAATGGGAAAGGCTTCAAAAATGGTATGTAGTAATTTTTCGTCCAAGGGTTTTACAAAGCGCATATCGTAACATGCGATATATTCGGCTTCGGGAATTGAAGCTATCGCTTCCAGTGCATTGGTTGCCATAGTGCCAATAGTCAGTATTACAATCTTGGAACCATTTTTAAGTTGTTGTCCTGTTCCAATTTCAATCCTTGAAAAGGGCTGTTTCCATGCTATTACAGATCCCCGTCCGCGAGGGTAACGAATTGCCATGGGTAAGTCCAATCCGAGCTGCGCTGTATAAAGGATATTTCTGAGTTCAACTTCGTTTCTAGGTGCTACAATAATAAGGTTGGGGATACATCGCAAATAGGCAATATCAAATATACCATGGTGTGTAGCGCCATCCTCTCCAACCAGCCCCGCCCTATCCAAACAAAATATAACAGGAAGCGCTTGCAGACAGACATCGTGAATCACCTGATCGTAGGCGCGTTGCAAAAAAGTAGAATAGATATTGCAATACACGAACATACCTTGTGTAGCTAAGCCTGCTGCGAAGGTAACTGCGTGCTGTTCGGCAATGCCAACGTCGAATGCACGATTAGGAAAGGCATCCATAAAGTATTTTAGAGAGCTTCCCGTAGGCATGGCAGGAGTAATCCCTATGATTCTTTCGTTCGAAGTTGCTAATTCTACCAATGTCTTTCCGAAAACATCCTGAAATTTTGGAGGTGTATTTTCAATATTTTTTGGCAACAATTCTCCGGTTGAGGCATCAAATTTTCCCGGGGCGTGATAGGTCACTTGATTTTCTTCCGCCTGTTTTAGTCCTTTCCCTTTTTTGGTGATAACATGTAACAATTTCGGACCTTTCTGTAGTTTTAATCGTTTCAATGCGGTTATCAACTCGGTAAGGTTGTGCCCATCTATCGGTCCTGTATAATTAAAATTAAGTGCTTCAAATATGTTTTCGGTGTCTGTGGCTCCGTTCAATTTTACCTTTGTAAAATAAGCCTTTAATGCTCCAACACTTGGATCAATACCAATGGCATTGTCGTTTAGTATGACCAACAAATTAGTATCCGTAACTCCGGCATGGTTTAGGGCTTCAAATGCCATTCCACTGGCTATAGAAGCATCGCCTACTACGGCAATATGCTGCCTGTCGGCATCACCTGTCAATTGCGCTGCAATTGACATTCCCAGCGTCGCTGAGATCGCCGTACTACTATGCCCCGTACCGAACGCGTCGTAAACACTTTCTTCCATTTTAGGAAATCCACTTAGACCGTGTAAGCTTCTGTTGGTGTGAAATGCCTCTTTTCTTCCGGTAAGGATCTTGTGTCCATAAGCTTGATGTCCTACATCCCAAACAAGAATATCATCCGGGGTATTAAATACATAATGTAAGGCAATAGTTAATTCAACCACACCCAAACTAGCGCCCAAATGTCCTTCTTTTACGGCAACGATATTGATGATAAAATCTCGTAATTCGAGGGCAAGTTGAGGCAATTCCTGAGCAGAAAGTGTACGCAGGTCTTTTGGAAATACGATGCTATCTAATATCTTTTTTGACACCCTGCAAAGATACATTTTGCTTTTGTATATTTGAGATTATGAGTGTACTGAATCCCTTTGATGAAAACTATTTTATGAAACGAGCCTTGCAAGAGGCAGAGGTAGCGTATCAAAAAGGGGAGGTTCCGATAGGGGCGGTGATTGTTATAAATAATCAGATTATTGCCAGAGCTCATAATCTTACTGAAACTTTGAATGACGTTACGGCACATGCCGAAATGCAGGCTATAACAGCGGCGGCGAACTATCTGGGAGGGAAATATCTATTGGATTGTACCTTGTATGTGACTATTGAGCCTTGTCAAATGTGCGCAGGGGCTTTGTTTTGGAGTCAGATTTCCAATATTGTTTACGGTGCCAGAGATGAGCAGCGGGGTTGTATTTCATTGAACACAAGGCTACATCCAAAAACAAAAATGAAGGGTGGTGTTTTAGCCGTAGAAGCTTCAGCTTTGTTAAAGAAATTTTTTATCGAAAAACGGAACTTACACTAAATAAAAAGCCTGCTATTTAATAGCAGGCTTTTCATAGTTAGTTGTTAAGATATATATCTTAGTCGTGGATTACGCGCACTTGTGCTGCTACCATTCCTTTTCGTCCTTCTTCTTCAACATACTCTACTTTGTCACCTTCATTAAGGGCTTCGCCATTAAGACCGGTTACGTGTACAAAGATGTCTTTTCCGGTTTCATCGTTGGTGATAAACCCGAAACCTTTTGATTCGTTAAAAAACTTTACTGTTCCTTCCATTGTAAATAAAAAATAAATTAATAATAACAAATGTACTATAATTATGACCTCAAAAATCAAGAAGCGATTACTTTTTTTAAATGCAGGCATTGATTTATAGCTTTTTGTCTTTGCTATAATTTCGCATTTTGTCAATATTTTCTTTGGTTAACATATAGTCTTTAACACTTCGGTTTTTCCAGCGATGATAGATAAACACAGGCATGGTGATAAAAAAGGTTATGGCGATAGAGATGCCAATAAGGAATTCTCCGGTTTTAAGATCTTCGGCCCGGATATAAAAACCCAAACAGGTTCCAAGGATTGCTAAAAGGAGTAAGGTGATAAGAATGTATTTCATAATTAATGTTTTCCTGAAAAATCAATTAATTTTCTTCGGTATGCCGTGAGTAACTTCGATTTTGACACAAAGCCGTAGTATTTCCCTCCTGAGATTACCGGAAGATTCCAGGCTCCGGTATCCTGAAATCTTTTCATGACTTGGGTCATTTTGTCCTCTTCTAAATTTATAAGTGCGGGAGGATTCTGCATTAAATCGCGCGCCATTATTACTTTGTAAAGTGTTTGATCGAACATAACGGGCCTTAGATCATCCAGTAAGATAATACCTTCCAAACTTTCGGTTTCTTTGTCGATCACCGGAAAGATATTCCTATTCGATTTCACCACGGCTTCACGAACAATTTCACCTAAGGTCATATCGGCATATATTTTTACGAAATTTTGTTCTACCACCGATTTAATATCCATAAGTGTTAACACGGCATGATCCTTATTGTGTGTAATTAACTCTCCCTTCCGACCCAATTCCATTGCGTATACAGAATGTGGTACAAAATATTTTGTTATTGAAAATGATATAGCCGCAGTGATCATTAGTGGTAAAAATAATTCGTAGCCTCCGGTTACTTCAGCAATTAAAAAGATAGCCGTGAGTGGCGCATGAAGTACTCCAGCCATTAATCCTGTCATTCCAACAAGTGTAAAATTACTTTCAGAGATTGGATGGGAAAACAGACCAATATTGTTTAAAATTTTCGCGAGACAAAAGCCCATGATGCTTCCCATAAAAAGCGTTGGGGCAAAAATGCCTCCCACACCTCCTGCGCCAAACGTAAGGGAACTTGCAATAACTTTAAAAATCACGAGGCCGGCTAATAAGGCAACTAAGATCCAAACGTTGTTAAGATCCAAACTGAATATATTATTCTCCAGTGCTTTTTCGGGATGTCCTTGAACTAAATTGTTAATTACATCAAAACCCTCTCCATATAGTGGAGGAATAAAATAGACTAGAATTCCAATACCCAAACCACCAATAATAAGGCGTTTTATTGGAGAGCCAATTTTTTCAAAAAAATTCTGAAAGCGTTCATAGGTTTCAGTAAAATAAATAGAGACAAACCCTGCAACAATACCTAGAATAATATAAAATGGAAGATCCTTCAACACAAATTTATCTTGAATGCTAAAAGGGAGTAAAATATCATCTCCAAAGAAAAAATAAGATGTAATCAAGGCTGAACTAGATGCCAACAATAGCGGAATCATACTGACCAAAGTCAAGTCTAAGCTGAATACTTCTACCGCAAAAATAATTGCTGCAATAGGTGCTTTAAAAATAGAAGACATGGCCGCTGCTGCTGCACAGCCTATGAGTAAAGTTCGCGTTGCCTGATTCATATGCAACATCCGCGACAGATTCGAACTCACCGCTGCACCGGTTGCCACCGTAGGTCCTTCCAACCCCACTGAGCCTCCAAAGCCTACTGTTATTGGCGCAGCGAGTAAGCTTCCAAACATCTGAAAGGGCTTCATGATCCCTTTCTTTTTGGAAATAGCATACAAGGTTGCGGGGATGCCCTGTGAAGGTTTGTTCCGCACAATATATTTGAGAATTAAATAGGTGATGGCTAATCCAATAAGTGGAAAGATAAAATAGAATGCCGAATGGTATTCTTTAATGAGCTTCCCTTCTAGAAGCAGTTGTATAAAGTGGGTGCCGTTTTTTATAAGCACAGCTCCCAAACCCGATAGAAAGCCCACCAAAATACTCACTATAAAAATAAATTGCTTGTGCGAGATGTATTTTAATCGCCAGATCAAAAATCGTGTGAGCAAGGATTTTTTCTGTGGAGGCATTTGCTATGGTATCAAAAAATCCTGCTTGAGCAGGATTTTAAAGTTACGATTTTAAGTTGAGTTGCAAACTTAATTCCTTCAGCTGCGCTTCGTCAATAGGCGCAGGGGCATCTATCATGACATCGCGCCCCGAATTATTTTTCGGAAAGGCTATAAAATCGCGTATGGTTTCCTGCCCTCCAAGTATGGCGACAAGTCGATCCAGACCAAAGGCAATCCCACCGTGTGGTGGTGCACCATATTGAAAAGCATCCATTAAAAAGCCAAATTGAGCCTTCGCTTCCTCAGGTGTAAAGCCTAAATAGTCGAACATCAAGGCCTGAGTTTTTTTATCGTGAATACGGATAGAGCCACCTCCAATTTCATTGCCGTTAAGCACAAGATCATAGGCATTGGCTTTGACAGCTCCGGGGTCCGTTGCTAAAAGCGCTAATTGTCCGGGTTTTGGAGAGGTGAATGGGTGGTGCATCGCGTGATAGCGTTGTGTTTCCTCATCCCATTCGAGCAATGGAAAGTCAACCACCCAAAGGGGTGCAAATTCCGTTGCCTTTCGTAAACCTAGACGTTCGGCAAACTCCATTCGCAAAGCGCTCAATTGAGCACGTACTTTTGATGTATTTCCTGAAAGTACACAAATAAGATCCCCTGCTTTTGCGCCGGTCACCGAAGCCCACTTTGCCAGATCTTGTTCGTCGTAGAATTTGTCGACAGACGATTTATAACTACCATCTTCATTACAACGGCAGTATACCATTCCAAGGGCGCCAATTTGAGGTCGTTTTACCCAGTCGATCAGATTGTCAATATCCTTACGAGTGTACACATTTCCTCCTGGTACCGCAATTCCAACAACCAATTCGGCCTGATTAAATACATTAAATTCCTTATGCTGAGCTACTTCATTCAATTCGCCAAATTCCATTCCGAAGCGAATATCCGGTTTGTCATTGCCATATTTTTTCATGGCCTCATCGTAGGTCATTCTAGGAAATTCGGCAACTTCAGCACCATTTATTTCCTTGAGGAGGTGGCGCGTCAAGCATTCAAAGGTTTGTAGGATGTCTTCCTGTTCAACAAAGGCCATTTCGCAGTCAATTTGGGTAAATTCAGGTTGTCTGTCTGCTCTTAGGTCCTCATCGCGGAAACATTTCACAATTTGAAAATACTTATCCATTCCACCCACCATAAGCAACTGCTTGAAGGTTTGAGGAGATTGAGGTAAGGCGTAGAACTGACCTGCATTCATGCGAGATGGCACCACAAAATCACGGGCTCCTTCCGGAGTAGATTTTATTAAATAAGGTGTTTCAATTTCGACAAAACCTTTTTCCGATAAATAGTTACGAACGGCCATGGTGACCTTATGGCGAAAGATTAAATTTTCACGCACCGGTTTTCTTCGTATATCGAGGTAGCGATATTTCATCCGAAGGTCCTCACCGCCATCTGTTTCATTTTCAATAGTAAAGGGAGGCGTAAGCGATTCGTTGAGGATGGTAACTTCAGAAACTAAAATTTCAATATCACCTGTAGGAATGTTTACATTTTTCGATTCACGTACTATCACAGTTCCGTTCACCTGAATAACAAACTCACGGCCCAGCTTAGAAGCAATTGCCATCACTTCTTTGGAAGTGCGCTCTTCGTCGAATATAAGCTGGGTAATGCCATAGCGATCTCTAAGATCTACCCAGATCATAAATCCTTTGTTTCTGGTTTTTTGTACCCATCCTGACAAAGTGACTTTTTCATTAGAATTAGACGCTCTTAGTTCGCCGTTTGTATGTGTTCTGTACATATTATTGGAAAAATTAGATCCTGCTAAATTGAGCAGGCGGTTGCAAATTTAAAAAGAATCGGATGTAATACAGTACTATTTTGTGATTTTCGATAATTATGGAGGGACGATTTGTTTGGATCGGTACGTTAATATGTAGGAAAAAATAAATTATTGATAAATCTTTAGTACCTTCGAGTGATTAATCAAAACTAATAACTATGAAACAAAACAACTCTATTAGTAGGAGACTCTTGCTTCTACTACTCATTTTCCCGTGTTTTCTGTTTGCGCAAACAACACTAACGGGAAAAATTAGTGATCCGAATGGTAATACCGTTCCTTTTGTCAATGTCATTGAAAAAGGAACCTCCAATGGAACAACATCAGATATCGATGGAAACTAT
>NZ_JAIOHK010000083.1 GCF_019913785.1 Altibacter sp. | reverse complement strand
GCAATTTTTCGTCCTTGTCGTAATATTGATAGACCCCGGGAGATTCCGGGAGCGTAGAAATTTGCAATATCACAGATGCTTCGGCCATACCTCAAAGATACTTGCAATTTTGTTTTTTTGAAGCGCTTTGAAGTTTCAATTAGTGTTAAAAATGAGCTAAATGAACATTCTAAACTTCTTGTCGGTTTGTCGTTTTAATTTTTTATTACATTGCAAGGGTTAAATTCACTTTATGAATATTGCCATATTATCGCGTGGTGGTGGTCTCTACTCTACCAAAAGCCTTTTACGAGCCGGGGAGGCGAGAAATCACACCATGGAAGTCTTAGATCCCGATCATTGTGAGCTTTTAGTTGAAAATGGTACGGCAATCTTAAACTATCAAGGTGATATGGTAGATGACCTACATGCGGTTATACCACGGATTGGAGCTTCCAACACCTATTTCGGGGCAGCCTTAGTGCGACATTTTGAGTCCATGGGGGTATTCACGGCCGTCACGGCCGACGCCATTGTCAAATCGCGAGATAAGTGGACTAGTTTTCAAATTTTAACACAGGCAGGTGTTGCCGTTCCCAAAACCATGTTGGCACATGCTATCAATTATGAAGAACAACTTAGAAGTTTTGATGGAAACCCGCTAATTATAAAACTATTGGAGGGTACACACGGACATGGAGTCATTCTGGCGCAAACCTATCAAACTGCTTTGGCTACTGTCGAAACCCTTCAAACGGCCGGTGTTAAGTTTTTGCTTCAGGAATTTATTTCAGAATCTAATGGAGCAGACATAAGGGCCATTGTAGTTGATGGCGTTGTAGTAGCAGCGATGAAACGACAGTGTAAGGAGGGGGATTTTAGATCGAATTTACATCGCGGAGGAACTTCCGAAGTGATTACATTAGGCTATGAAGAAGAAAGCCTCGCGCTTAGGGCTGCAAAAGCACTTCGCTTAGGCGTCTGTGGTGTAGATATTCTACAATCTAGTAGAGGTCCCTTGGTGTTGGAAGTAAATTCAACTCCCGGTTTGGAGGGTATTGAAACCGCAACCGGGAAAAATATTTCAAAAAGTATCATTGGATATTTAGAGCGTAATAAGTAAGTCAACTTGCGCCTAAGTATACCAACTTCATCGAAACAGACTGGCATTTTAGTATCTTGCACCAATAAAACTGATTGCATTGAAAAGAAAAATAGGAAGAGTTGACAAGGCAGATTTCCCCCTGCTAAATTTATTTGATGTCGAGGTAAAAATAGACACAGGTGCTTATACCTCTAGCATCCATTGCAAAAATGTGGTGGTCGTTGACAACTATTTGAAATGTGTCTTTCTAGATGAAGAACATCCGGCCTATCACGAAAAGGAATTTGTTTTTGACCGCTACGATGTAAAAGTGGTAAAAAGCAGTAATGGTCAAATACAGGCACGATACCGAATTTTAACCGAAATAATCTTATTTGGAAAAACCTATCCTATCTTTTTAACACTGAGTGATCGAGAAGAAATGCGCTATCCGGTACTTATAGGG
>NZ_JAIOHK010000008.1 GCF_019913785.1 Altibacter sp. | reverse complement strand
GCGCTATATTGTCACTTCGAGTGTTTTTGAGCGCGTAGCACGAAAAAATGTATCGAGAAGCTATACCAATAATGTTCCAATCCCGAATGGTGATGGATGAGCAGTGAGCAGTGAGCAGTGAACGGAAAAGGAATCAAGAGTCAAGAGCCAAGACGTGAGGAGTGAGCCTGCCATCCGCCAGCCTGCGAGTGGTTAATAGGTTAAAGCTAGTGTGTATAATTACCGCGTCAAGATGCTTTGGTTATTTTTTTAATTTTGAATTAATTCGTGTTAATAGCTTCTGGGCTTTCTCATGACAATCCTCTGTGAGTCCTATTTTCCATTCAAAATCATTCTTAAGTTCTACCAATACTGTTTTTAGATTTCCCTCAGTTAGCAATGCTTCAAAGTCCTTGGGAACCGCAGGACCAAACTTCGTATCGTAATCAAGATATTTGATCTTCAAGGGTTTCATAAAATTATTTTCAACGGTATTGATAAATTCACCTTCTACGTTCAGTAGCACTTTGGAGGTTCTTTCATAGTAGGCTATAATTTGAAATCGCAATTCACTATCCTTGATACTGTTGAGGCCAATGGATTTTAGGCTTTCATAGGCTGAGGTACTATTAATAAAATTGGTATATCGATTGGCCATGCCAAAGTGATAGGCAAGTGAATCATGAAATTTATCTGACTGCTTTATATGATCTAACAGCACATCAAAGCTGTTTAAGATGCTCGCATCGGCTTTTAAATTATGCCGCAGGTCTTGTATGTCTTGTTTCAGGTTATTTACAAGCTCCTGCATATTTACCAGCTCTGTTTTTTTGGCAATGCGTAGTTCGTTCCATGTATTTACTTGTAAGGCCAACAGTATACCAATCATTACAAGTATTATTTCTCCAATGGCATAGAGTAGATACTTGCTGAGTTTATTTTCGGCTAGTGTTTTTTGGCGAAGTCGCCTAAAGAATTGGATCACGGTTGGTTAGTTTCTCTAAAGATAGACTAATAAATGAATTAGTGAGCAGTGAGGAGTGAAAAGTGAAAAGTGAAAAGTGAGGAGTGAGAAGTGAAAAGTGAAAAGTGAAAAGTTTAAAGCTGGAAGCCGGAAGCACGAAGTTGGAAGCACCAGGATGGAAGCACGAAGTTGTAAGCCTGTAGTGAAAGATGAAGGGTAAAGATTAGAGGATGCCTAGTTGGTGCCAAATAAACGAATCAACAAATCAACTGGATGTATTTTGTTACTTATAAAAGTAATTGATCGAGATGCTTCTCCGCCATGGCCGATCGGAATGACCGTTGGAAAGTGGGTAGTGAGTTGGTGCGTTGGTCAAAAGAAGTTAGTAAAAAGTACCTATCACGAATTTAAATCATTCATCACTAATCACTAATCACTAATCACTAATCACTAATCACTAATTATTAATTACTAATCCCCAAACCTTATCGTTCTTCGTTCCATCGCCCTTCGAAATCCTATGACCAAGTAAGGATACTAGTACACTAGGGTATGGATACTGGCAGGTTACTGTATGGATACTGGTACGATACTGGTACGATAGTGTATGGAAGCCCTATCAATTCAGTATTTTCTTACTATTTCAGGCTTATTTTAGGTGCTTTTTGGTATGCACTGGGGCATAGTGGGGTTAGAGTGGGGTTAAAGTGGGGTTAAAGTGGGGTTAAACCAAAGGGTAAAAAGTGGTAAAAATTGGTTAAAAATGGCCTTTTTGGTAAAAAATGGTAAAAAACGGCAAAAAGTGACCTTTTTGGTCTTTTTCGGCAAAAAAGGTCAAAAACGGTCGTAAACGGAACTAGCCCCTTGTGTATCAAAAAAGTACGTTCTATGTTTGGTCTATCGGATTCCGGAACTGGTGTTTGAAACAGTAAAAAAAATGAATACGATTTCAAGCACACCGATGTAACTGAATGTTTAATTTAAAACTTAGAAATTATGGCGTTACAGTCAAGTATTATCAAGATTGAAGGTACCATAGACGATTTTACCTTTTATAAAAGTAAAGATGGGTACCGAGTTAGACGGAAAACGGGCGTTTCGGCCGAGCGTATTGAAAAAGATCCGGCCTTTAAGAGAACCCGTGAGAACGGTAAGGAGTTTGGACACCTTACTAAAACAGGAGCGGTACTGCGTAAGGCAGTATTGGACCTTAGCAAGCATATTAGTGATGCTACCTTGATCCCCAGAGTCGTAAAAAGTCTCGCGGCGATCAAGAACCTGGATACCACCTCGAATAGAGGGGATCGTACCGTAGCTGTTGGTTTGGCGACTTCCGAAGGGAAGGACCTACTAAAAGGCTTCGATTTTAACAGCGTGGCACCGCTACAGGCAGTGGTTCGTACCGAGATCGAACTGGATACGGCTACAGGAACCATCACTTTGGACAATTTCGATGCCGAGCATCAGTTGGCGTATCCCGAGGGAGCAACCCATGTACGATTTAGGGCGGGCTTCTTGAATCTGGATTTTGCCACAGGTGAGGCGGCCTTGGAAGTAAGTGATGAGGTAGAAACCCCCTTGGTGGAAGGCGCTACTACCGTGACCATGGCCCCGGCAGGGGTACCCACCGGTAGTGGAAACCAACTCTATTTATTGTTGGTGGCCTTTTACCAGGAGTTAAATGGCAAGCAGTACGCCCTAAGCAATGGGGCCTATAATTCGCTGTCCATTATCGAGGTACTATAAACCTTGTTTTTGCATAATGGGAAGGGGACGGGAGACTGTCCCCTTTTTTACGTTTTAGCTTTAATAAAATGCGTTGTTGTTTTGGGTCCTGTCCTAAACATGCTCTATTGCAAGTATGAATATTGAAATTGATATGATGATTAAGAGAGCGTTACCAATAATTCCAATTATTGCTCCCATTTGGTCATAATTATGTTCAACAATTCCCGCAAATAATCCACCTACGGATAAGCCAAAAATAATTATAACTGCGAGTGCTAGATAATTTTGGTCATGATTAGAGAATCCCAACTCATTCCAATAAAACCCTACAATAAAGGCGAGAAGTATTAAAATAAGATTGAGTATTAAAATTTTAGTAGAGAGGCTTTGCGTCATATTCTCAACTTTTTTAAGATTAGTTATGGGGCTATATGCATCACATGCAACGGTCTTGTACCGGCATACGGTAGGCAGGGCAATTGGCAAAGCCGTTAGTTTATATGTTGAGGTTGGTTAAATGTAAGTTATTTGTTCGAGATTTCATTTTCTGGATAAAGTTAACACTGCATTATAGATGATGTTAGTGGCAGATTTATGCTTTTATCTTCATTTTGACAAGGAGATCTTGTTAAATTTAGATACTCTTATAAATTCATTTTTAATGACATAACCTACATACTTATTTCCTAAAAGCATCAGGTGCGTCATTAAACTTTTTAAACTTTCCTGTCAACTTACCAATAGCGAAAAGTACTGGGAATACGAGTTTTTTAACTGGAGTTGGGATTATCAATAAATCAATTTCAGTCTTATATTTCGTCAATAAGAATGCAGCATCGAAAGGAGAAGGTTTTACATCATTAGCAGAATTTGCAGATTGATATACATTTTCAATGATATATTCCCAGTTGCACGAAGGTTTCAAATATCCAGAATAATGATTCTGTTCGTCTCCTGTATTCCAAAATTGATGTGGTACGCCAGGTTCAAAAATATATTCTTGTCCCATTACGAGATCAAATTCTTTCTTAGGAGTTTTTGCTCTCATTTTACCTTTAAGAAGTTTGATTTTTTCTTCTTGTATAAAATGAACATGCATTGGAGGACCTATTCCGGGTTCATCCATACCCTCAAACTCGGTTATTTCACCATTTGTATCATTCCCAGATCGAGTAATTAATAGAACCTCTCCATTCTTATTAATTTTCAAGGATTTTACAGCCATAATTCTATATTTAAATTATTTGAATTGCCACTAACGGTTAAGGCTAACATTTGTTTTGCCAGCCAGCAGGTTTGCTACGCACGTGTTAGCTCCGCTGAAATATATTTTTCACTTAAGGTTTATAATCTAATAAATGTAGGAATTTAATTTTAGTTAACCAGCTACACAGCAAGTTAGGTGTTGTTAACCATTGGCTTCTTTTCCACTTTCATTTATTTCGCGATAAGAACTATTTTTTGACAATCTTTCTTATCGTTGCTCCATAATCAGTGTGTATTTTTAGTAGATATATACCGGAGGATACGTTAGAAATATCCATAGCTGCCACCTTATCGTTTTGGGTTTGAATATTCATTCCTAGGAAATTATAAAGCTCTATTTTCGTGACAGGATACTTTTCCGATTTTATAAAGATTTGAGAACTGCTTGGATTGGGGTGAATTTTAATCTCATTTAAATAAAAATCGGATATTGAAAGGGGGTAATTTTTAAAAATAGCCCATCCAAATATTTGATTACTTAAATGTAATGTCAGGCCTTCGCTATCCGGTGTGATTTGAAACCAAAGATTATCACCATCACCATTCATAAAAGCAAAAAAGTCTTGTTCAAAAAAATTGTGAATCTGAATCCCGCAGTTGTCGGTTGTATTACTAAAACTAGTTGTTCTTAAGACATTTGGGGTTTCGTAGCTGTATATACCCATGAAGCTATTGCAGGCACCTTCACCATTTATATTCAAGTTTTCAGAAATTGTAACGAATGGAGTAATAGGAGGTTCTATTTCTGAAATTTCATATATTTCCGATGCATCACTCTCAAGAATACGATATAAATACCAGGTTTGAAACAAATCTGGATCCGGGTCTTGCGCAAATCCTTGGCACGAAGCGGCTAGTATTATTAAAATTAGTAAGTTTCTCATCGTTTGTTGTATGGCCATCATGTATATTGTTCGTGACTGCTGCTCCCTGAGCGGAATCGAAGGGCAGCGGTCAAATTGGAAGGAGCAGCAACTTACCGATTTATTCAGATCAATTATTACGTTTAAAAGTAGTAATAATTATCATGCTAACTATTGAGACCTGCTTAATTATAGCCGTTGCTGTGCCTTCGTTATTTTTCTCTTGACCTTAATTCAGTCTCAATATCTTCGATCAAGTTGCGCATTTCAAACATTACATCACCAAAAAATTCCTGGCCTCGTTTTCGTTGCCTAATAATCATACTTAATAAATTATCAAACTCCTCATTTCGTTTTAACGCTTCAAAATTATTGGGTCTGGCGAGAACCAAGGATGTTTTATGCAATCGCCTAATGTGTTTTGAGAAGAAGTCATTAACAATTTCATTTATACTCCATTCACTTTTATCATAGTCCTCGACCAACGACTTCAATTCGACTTCATAGACACGAACAATTTCTTGCCTTAATTGCTCATTCTTGATAAGGTCAAGACCTTTTGTTTGAAGTGTTTTATACGCTGAAGATGTAATATACGGGGTGCTCCAAAAGGTAAGGACACCAAAAGCACTATCAAGTTCAACATTGTATTTTAAGTCCTTTTCAAGGTAATATTCAATTTTCTCGTAGCGCAAAATATCTCGCTGATTTAATAAACTGTCATTTTTAAAGGTGTCAAGGCTTGATATGAGGTTGGCTTTTATATCAGATAGCAGATTTAATTCTTCCTTATTTAATTTTCTATTCTCGTTCCAATTATTAATACTCAGCGCAATCAAAATTCCAATAACGACAAGAAAAATTTCTCCAATAGCATACTTTAAATACTTTCTAGTTTTATTTTTCTCCATAAGGTCGAATCTAATGCGTCGAAAAAACTTAAACATAGATACTCAGGTTATTTAGGTTACGCCCGCAAGCGGGTATCTCAACCAAAGGTCTACTAGACCTTTGATCCCGAGTACTCGGGATGACGTTGCGATAATGAAAGAATTTAATCATGTGAGGTTAGTTTCTCTAAAGATAGAAAAATTATTAAATTTTGGATTTCAGATAATGAAGCACAACAGACTTGTATAGCGATTGTAGCAGCAGCTGCTCCCTGAGCGGAGTCGAAGGACAGCGGTCAAATTGGAAGGAGCAGCAACTTACCGATTTTCTTCAGATTAATTATTACGTTTTAGATGTAGTAATAATTATCAAGCAACTATTGCGGCTAGCTGAATTACCGCCGTTGTTAGCCTTCGTTAATTAAGTTCAGCCAAAACCTTTATAGCATTATCATTGTTTGGATTGAGCTCTAATGATTTTCGATACGCATCTATCGCATTTTGTAGATCACCCAATTTCAATAAACATTCCCCATAACTGTCATAAGTATTATATGCCTTTGGAAATAATTCTGTATTAAGTTTGAATATTTTTAATGCATCTTTAGCATTGTCTTTATTGATTAAATCGTATCCCCAGCTATTAATTTCACTTTCGGAAATATCATAAACAGGAGCGTTATTGTCATCCTTTTTAATGATTTCAATGATTTCATCAATTGTTTTTCCGGATTTCAAAAGTTCAGTCAATCTTTTCGGATTTATTCTTTTAATTTCATTACCGAGTTTTGCATTTTTCAATTCTTTTATCAAAGCTAATTCCAAACTATAATTTCCATTTTTTAAAGAATTGAGATTGATAAAGATCCATGATGTTTTGAATCTAAGGTCAAATAATAACTCATCCAACTCTGTTGATCCATATTGCTCTATTAGTTTGGGATATTCTATCAGATCAGCCGACATGAGCGGAGAGAATGAGTAACGGTCAGCGTTGAATATGGCTTCTGTGTTATGGATGCCATGTTTGTTGAAAAATGGTCTCAGACGCTGCACTTTAAGATCATTCCATTCTTCGTGAGCATCACTTGTTCCTTTCTCTCGAGCAATATAGCTTTTCAACAAGTCACGGATTGTGTCATTAGTTATGGTCGATAGTGATCCGGTATATTTTTCTGTAATAGAAAGATGAAAGGGAAATATCCATTCTAAAGTGTTGTAGTATAATGTAGAATCGATTCGGGATTTTCCCTGTGATTGATTATAAACATCGAAATGCAAATCTTGATAACTCTTCATGCTTTTATCTCGGTTTTTTATGTAGCCGTATTGGTCTTGTATATCATCCAGGATTTTGAGATAGAGTTGTAACTCATTGTTGTATGCCTTCCTGGATTCATTCCAATTATTAATTTGAAGAGCAATTAGAATTCCAATAACTACTAGAATAATTTCCCCAATAGCATAAAGTATGTATTTAGTGAACCTGTTTCCGGCCCGTACCGAACTGATACGTTCGGGCGGGTCGGTTAATAACCTTTGGCGTATTTTTCTAAAGAATTTAATCACAAGCGGTTAGTTTCTCTAAAGATAGAAAAATTATTAAATTTTGGATTTCAGATAATGAAGCACAACAGACTTGTATAAGGTTTGTGGCAGCTGTCGGTTGTTATTCTGACAGACAAAATTTGCGGAGCAAATGTTGGCAGCGGCTGTTCCCTGAGCGGAGTCGAAGGGAGCAGGGAGCAAATTAGAAGTGCGTCGGATAGCTTTATTACTTATATTATTCCGCTTCGTTAATAAGTTGAATGTTTGTAAAATTATTCTACCTATAATCCAGCAACCGTTGAAATATAGCCCTTGTTACCAGCAGGCTTTGTTTATTTCAAACAATGCATAATTTTTTCAAAAATTCATAAGTCTCGGGATTAAAGTACGAATTTGCAAGGCCTTAGTACAACTTCGAAAGGCTTCTTTAGCAGCACCAGACTTCAGTATTTTTTTAGAAGGTCTTTTACTTCGGTATCATAGACGATATTTTCGGCTTTAACAGCTTCAATAAAACTATCCATAGCTTTTTTAGTAAATTCAGGTGTGATTTTATTACTTGGACCAAATAAATCTGATATTCCTTTTGCAACTTCTTTCCAATCATCTCCGGGAATAATCTTTGCTAAATTTCTATATCTATTACTATTTTCTGAAACACGTTTCCATGGCCAAAATGTCCATCCGTTTATTGGAAATTTCGGGTTTTCGTAAAGTTCTAATTGGTCTTCGATCCAACTTAACTTATGTGCGCCAAATTCGCCATTCCAAAGTGGAACATTTTGTTTTTTAGCCAATTCTGAAAGTTTTTCGAGGTTTTTTACATCTGTTTCATCCGTAAAGAAATTGTAGGTATGAAAACCATAAACCTGATTGCCATCCAATGGGCTATCGTACATAGAAAAATCGGATGAAAAATTTCCGCCTTCCAAAATAATCATGTGCAATTTGTCTACCTTTCTTATTTCACTAATGATTCTTTTTTGTAAGTCTACCAGATTTTTTCCGGTTGGCGCATCAGGTTCGTTAATTAGGTCATAACCGGCTACAATCTGTCTATCTTTATATCGATTGGCAATGGCCTTCCAGATGTCGACAGTGCGCTGCTGATGTTCTTCTGAATGCCAAACATTTATAAATTCCGGATCAGATACAAATGCGCCTTGACCTCCTGGAAGTGAATGAAAATCCAAGACGACGTAAATATTGTATCGTTCACACCAGGTCATCAAGTTGTCAAGATACTTCCAACCTCTTGCCGAATAATCTTCTAAAGGATTTTTATCCTCCAAAATGGTATGATTAAAAGGAACTCGTACCGTATTTAATCCAATCTCGGCAATCATTTCAATATCCTTTTCAGTAATAAAATGGTCATAAATTGCGGTTCTGAAAAGTTCGGTTTGTTCCTTTCCGGCCATCTTTTCAAGACGCTGTGTTATTTTGGTTTCCGAAGTTAATCCCGCACCCCAAAGTGTACCATTCCACATTAGCCAACCTTCTAATAGCACGGCTTTTAATTTTATGTGGTTTCCGTTGCCATCAACAATTTTGGTACCATTGACATGAACCATTTTGTTATTGGATACGGGCGGTGATATGGTATAGTTAGTATTATTTTCCGCAGAAGGTTTGCTCGTTACACAACCTCCAATAGAAAGGAAGATGCTAGAGATAAGTATAATTGTTTGAAAGGTTTTGTATTTCATGTCTATGTGTTGTTATATTTCCTAGCGTGTTTATGCACCTAATTTAGCAAATACAAACCGAATAGAAAATTTACGAGACGCGAGCGAAGCGAACCGGCGCCAGCAATTTACGTAAGTAGGAGAGGACTAGCCATTAATTATACACGTCCTAAGTTTGTTTTCAAAGGTGTTTAGACTTCTAAAAGGTCAAAACATTTGCCCATTTTAAAAGATAAATCGTAATTAATGTAAGTCCGATACTATATAATATTGCAGCCTGCCAATATGATAATCTCGATGGCCAATGTTTCCACATCCTTGTACCATATTTCTTTTTGACATAACCATGTGTCAGTATCCAAAAAAGGAAAATGAATAATAAGAAAATAAATATTGCTATTACTAATACCCAAAATTTTTCCATCTATTAAACTTTTAGTTTGTTATAATTGTTGGCAACACCTAATATAACTCATTTTACAATTGTCATCCTATCAATTTTATGGTGTACGCTAAGTTACCGTATTCCCTTGCGGTTACGAGGAGTATGGTATTTGTATTGTAACTTTATTAGTGAGCAGTGAAAAGTGAAAAGTGAAAAGTGAAAAGTGAAAAGTGAAAAGTGAAAAGTGAAAAGGGTCTTCGGCTTCGCCTCTGAAGGGTGAGGAGTGAGGAGTGAGCAGTGAATAGGTGAAGCGTTAGCACGCTTAGCAGTCTGCAATAAGCTGATCAAACAGGCCTATGACATGTTAAAATCTAGTTTGCTCCATGAGAATAGGCAATGGCAGTTCTCATCATAAATATTTCAATCTAACACGCTATTAATTGAAGTTATTATCTAGAAATACGTATTAAAAAACCGCCATTTACTATACACTTTTTAGAAAAAGTGTCAATTAATCATCATCCTGGTCTGCTTTCGGATAATCATTATTGATTAGCACATTATTAGTATTTCCATCTCTAATTTCAGAGTGACGAATTTGCCCACCTAAATTTCCAAGTTGTGCAAAAAGTCCAAAAGTTCCCAATGAAACTATTAATGTAATTAGGGTGATTGTTTTTGCAAATGACAATTTTTTGACGATTGCAAAGAAACTAACTATTGATAATACCCCTAAGAGCCCCATAAGCCAAATCGCTTTCTCCGCGAGCTCTTCATGTTCCTCAATTACTTGTTCTGAAACACCCGAAATCTGTTCAACGGCGTCTTCAGCTCCTTCTCCCGTTAAAAATACCGGGATTGTAAAAAGTGCCATCAAAATAAACGTTGCCAAGGCTACTTTTTGAATATCAATGTTTTTGGAAATTTGACCGTAGGCCAATATTACTATTCCGATGATTGTCCCTATTATTGGAAAATGTGACAATACTAAATGAAGATGTGTTGCATCCATAATTTTAAATTTTATTGTTAATTATATATTTTATATGCTGAAAATGATTAGGCCGATAGTGGTGGGCCTCTCTCTCCATTCAGTGTAACAATAAATATGCTATTGGAGCAATTAGTATTCCTTGGTGCTATTTTTTCGACTGGTGTATTTTCAACTACCGAAAAGGTGCTGTACAGTAGGGCTGATGTTGAATTTTGACATGCTATATTATCTTTTTCAACAATATTGTATTGGGCAACAATTAAATTTTCATCAATGTTGTCGTGAAAAGCAAGACTTATAATTTTAAAAAGTGTGTTGGGATTTTTATGAAGTGCAATATGTTCCTTTTCGGTCATTTCCTCTGAATGAGGATGCGGAATAAAAGTGTGAAGTAACATCACTACCAATACACTTTTAAACAATATTTTTTTCAATAATTTAAGCATCAATTTTCAAGATATACAAGGCTTAAAGTTGCGATTTAAAGTGATAAATAATTATGACATTTATCATATTAGTCCGAATTGTTTTCACGAGTTAACTGCAACAGCTTTTTAATTTTTTGCTAAGGGATCTTCGGCTTCGCTTTTGAAGGGTGAAGAGTGAAGAGTGAGAAGTGAGAAAAGCATTCCCGGAAAGTTTTTGCACCTTTATACGACCACTAACGAACAATCATTAAAAAGAGAAGCCATACCATGCGCATACACAAACCTGCTTTACTAATTGCCTGTATCATTACACTCTTGGCATGCAACTCTAAAAACAGCAAACTAACAATCACTCCTTCCAACGAAGCAGAAATAACAACAGAAGCAGCACCGCTTTCAAAGGCACAAATTCTGCTAGACCGTGTGGTGAAGGCACATGGAGGCGATTTATACAATTCGGCTTATTACAGCTTCGTTTTTAGAGGGAATACCTATCATTTTAAAAATGACGGCCCCAATTATGAATATGCAAAAAACACCAAAGATGGAAATTCGGTTACCAAAGACCTGCTTGTCAATGGTGCCTTCTCCAGAACGCTTGATGGAGACCCTGTCACCCTTTCCGGAAAAAAGCTGAAAAGTGCTGCCGAGGCTTTAAATTCCGTTATCTATTTTGTGACACTGCCGCATAAGTTACAAGATGCTGCCGTCCAAAAAACCTACCTTGGTGTGACCAGCATCAAGGGAGAACACTATGCCATTTTAGGGATCACCTTTGATCGAGAAGGCGGGGGAGAAGATTTTGATGATGCCTATCACTATTGGATACATACCGAAACAAACAAAATAGACTACCTGGCGTATAACTTCAATGTAGACAAGGGGGGCGTTCGTTTTAGAAGTGCTTATAATAGAAGCGTGGTCGATGGAATCACCTTTCAAGATTATATAAACTACAAGGCCGAGCGAGACACCCCTTTATTAGACTTACCCTTACTTTATGAGGCCGGAGAACTCCAAGAACTATCCAAAATTGAAACGGAACACATCAGAAGCCTAAAATAGTACAGAAGCCGCTTGGATTACGAAATAAGATTTGTAAACAAATCGGCATTCTCATTGAGGTATTGATAGTTATTATTTTAATTGAAAAAATTATAAAATATCAATTGCCCAGGTGAATTGGCCTTGATATTACAAGCAGGAAGCCCGCACCTGCAGGTTGCTTATTTAGTAAATTCGAAATAGATGTCTTTGGGCATTACATGAAGTGCCTTAAAATCCCGATTGACCTTAATTTGGTGCCATAAATTGGCTGGGATTACCACGCTGTCACCCTGTGTTAATACATGATCCTTTTCGTCAAACTTTAAAACACATTCTCCTTCGATCACAACAACTACCGACTCGTCCGATGCCTTGTGCTTGGGTAAAAGTTGCCCCGAATTTGCTGCCATCTGCTTTATAGTCAGCTTTTCTCCATCTTCTATGAGCGTTACTTTTGGGTTGCTTACGGTGGTCATAATTTGATCTTTATTAAATGAATGAGAAGTAAAGATAGAAAATTGATGCTTCAACCTAGCCTACATTTAGACATATCCCTATACTTCAGAAAAACAACCCCCTATTTTGCGGCGGTACCTTCCAGAAGGCATACGGTCAAGCGGACTTTTGTTATTTTTTTATAAGTACGCCCTTCTTTTTTTTCAATATCAAAATCCCCCAAGTTGCTAATACGAACGGTGCGGTGAGTGTAATGATTCCGGTCATTCCCAACCCGATATTTAAAATTGTGGAGAGGATTATAGCAATGGTGATCCACAGATAATCGTTCCACTTTTTACCAAAAAGTGCAATGGCGCAAAGGATGGCATTGTAGCCCATTAGTCCGGCATTAATTGTGGTTATAGGGGCAGATAAGAGCCATCCGGTCAATGTGCCTAAAACCGCTGCATAAATGGCATAAACGGCCATTAGCTTGTTGTTTACCCATATCGCTAAAAGAAAGAACAGCCCCGTGATCACATTTTCTTGAAACATTACTTGACCAAAACTATTGCTTGAGGCACTTAGAACATCTATACTAGTCGCTGTTGGCCCCGACGAAGCTATAAGCGGAACGTCAAACACAAATAATAAGCTGTATATCAAAAACCAGGTGACCATCACGAAGGGAGCGGTAAATGGCGGAAGTATTTTCTTTAGAAAATGCATCAGTAGTGTCGACACTACCGAACCTAAGACGAGGGCTATGACAATACCCAAGCTAAGTTCAAAAAAACACAGCAAGGCGATGCCCGTTAAAGCGCCATTAAAGCCGTACAGTCCGTTTTGAATATCCTCTTTTGAATACCTTAAAACTTGGGCAGAATACGTACTGATTATTGTACCACCAAGGGCTGCCAATCCTAATAACCAGGAGTTGTAAAAAATTCCGACCAAGAATAATATTCCGGAATAGATATTATTCTGAAATATAACCTGTCCGATGCCCCGTAGAATTGTTTGTATAAATTTCATTAAAGGTTGAGGTGGATTTTCTATTGCTAAAAATTAGTATCGATAGTTGGTGTTTCGTCTTAATAGTACTCAAACGGTTCGGCAACCGAATGTTAATATTTTTTAGTTAAGACGCCTTATTGCCAGCCATTTTTATTTTATGCTCTATATAGGAGTTCATTATGGCTACCGTTTTAGACAAGTGCTCCTTTGTTGTTTCAGGATGAATTGGACACATCCTTAGGGCCAAATGACCTTTTAACTTCGTGGTAGTGATCATCGCATACCCACTTTCAGATAGGTGTTTTGATACTTCGGCATTTAATGCATCATTATTTATGTTTGCAGCAGTCACTTTTGCACGGAAGGAGATAATACCTATTGAAGGTTTCGACAATACTTCCCAATAGTCCTTTGCGTTAAAGAGCGTTTCTAGGAACTCAGCGTTTTTTATACCCTGTGTTACATAGCCGCCAATTTTTGTCAGCCCCTCACATCTAAAATAGGTATATAGTTTTAGCGCTCTAAAGGATCTTGAAAGTTGCACGCCATAATCGTAGTAATTAATTTCTTTTTCATCTTTTATCGTATCGTCCAAATATTCGGCCTGTACGGCAAAACTCGCTTTTAGTGTTTTTTTATCTTTTACTAATAAACATCCCATTTCATAGGGTTGGAACCACCATTTATGCGGGTCGAGTGTAATGGAATCTGCCTTCTCTATGCCTTTCACTTGCGCCTTGTATGCTTCTGAAAGTAATGTTGCTCCACCATAGGCGGCATCTATATGAAACCAGGCGTTGTATTTCTCTGAAATTCTTGAAAGTGCGTCAAAATCGTCTATTGCTCCTGTGTTGGTCGTACCTGCATTTCCGATGATACAACAGGGAATACATCCCTTTTTAATATCTTCATCTAAGGTGCGCTCCAACTCCTGAATATTAATTTCAAAATTCTCATGCGTCGCAATTTTGCGCATATTCTGCTCTTGAAACCCAATAACTCGTAATGCTTTTGAAAGTGACGAATGCGTTTGCTCTGAATAATAAATTGTTCCCTTGGTGTAATCGTCCTTCAATTTATTTGTTCTGGCGGCTACAATGGCGGTTAAGTTAGCCATAGAACCACCGCTTACAAACAAACCACCGCTTTCTTTGGGATAACCCGCAATTTGCGTTAACCATGTTATGGTTCGAGTTTCAATCATGGCCGCCGCAGAACCACCAAGCCAATGCCCGGCAAAAACATTATATCCGGTTGCCAGTGTATCTGCAAGTATACTGTAATAGTTACTGGGTCCGGGAATAAAGGAAAAAAACCTGGGATGATCTAGATGTACTATATTATTCTTTATCAGTGAATTTAATTCATCAAAAACAGCTTCAGGATTTTCGCCATGCATCGGCATTTCCTTTTTAACTTGTTCAGAAAGGGATGCATAACTTCCAATATTACTTACTTCTTTCGTTTCAAAATTTAATCTATGATGGACAATATGATCTATAATTTTATAGCCCAAATCTTTCATTTCTTTTTCAGTCATAACTTCTCTGTATTAAATTTCTGCCAACGAATTTGAATATAAAAAGTAGCACTTGGCTTCTGTGCGGCTGCTTCCCTTTTCTTTTTGAAAGGCTTGGCACGGCATAACCGACGTACATTTTCGTTCACCTAATGAACGGAACAGCACGAAGGCACGTTCGCGTTTTTCGGAAGTACAATGTACTATTATTTGTGCTAATTATTCAACTATTGAAGCGTTGTGCCATAGATTTAATACGGTGTTGTGTTTAGTATTTCTTTAAAGAGACTTAGGTATGCATGCGCTATTATATCGACGACACTTTTTACATTTTTTTTACATTTTATTGACAGATTTAACACAGGACTCACCCTATATTCGTACCACTATTAAATAGTATATCATGAAAAATATCAAAAATGTTGTAGTGTCATTAGTTGTAGTAACAATTACACTTGTGGTAAGCGGTTTTACGTTAAGCACCTCAGATTTTCAAAATAAGGAGGAGGTTATGGTGGTTGAGAACGAACCAAAGCAAACGGTTAATTTCTTTGTGACGCATGGTCATTGCAGTACGCCCTTTGCCGGTATTGTAGACGATTTAAAAGTAAGCGTTACTAAACGAAATGACCTGGGGAATCCGCTGGAAGATATGAAGATCTCGTTTGAGATTAATCCCAATTCGTTTAAGGTCTGTGCAGGAGACGATTTAACGGCAAGAATTAAAACACCCGGATTGTTTATTGGGGAGCAGGATGAAAGAATCACCTTCAAAACGACTGAAGTTTATACGATGGGACTGGATTGGTATCAGGTGAACGGTAAAATGTCGATAAAGGGAATCGAAAAGGAGGTATCGTTTTTCGTTACAGGGATTAGAGATCCAAAAGAAACAAGGACTCGTTTACTTGTTTTGGAAGGTCAAATGAACCTGTTTGATTGGGGAATTGACTATGATAAGATTGTTAACGGGACATCGGACTCTGTTCCTACCAAATGGATGTACATCAATATGAAGATCGAGCTGTCTTAAAGTAATTCCAGAGGTTTATAATACACTTCTGCCTTAAACGAGTTCCACCTGAATAATCTTGACGGGGCAGATTGCTGCCACTTGTAAAAGCTGTGAATACTCATCATCAGCAACCAATGCCCGGTATACTCCTTTCTTTTCCTTTCCTTCTATAAGATTGCATCTGCCATCTTTTTTAGAAATCCTCCATCGGTTAGGGTCTGCTTCTACACATCCGTTACAGCCAATACATTTGCCCCTGTGAAATAGTATTTGAACCATTATGCACTTATAACTTTATACAGCTTGCATGAGGGCTTGATAACCTCATTCACCTTGATAGAGAAAATATCGCCCTTGCTCACAGATTCTACGCTGTTGTTATCTATCCGCATCTCTTTAACCTCTGTTTTGATAACGCCAATATTCGGCCCGGTGATCAATATGCTATCTCCTGTATTCAGCGTATACGATTCCATTTTAAATTCTCCAACTTTTACTTTGTTGAAATACTTAATGCCCCTGCCAATGAAGATCTTTTTATCGGTGGCCTTAGATCCATACGAATTGTTCCATTCACCCATTTTACGCCCAAGGTAGTAGCCATCCCAAAAGCCTCGGTTATAAACCGTTGCCAATTGCCTTGTCCAATTTTCGATCTTGTCTTGTGTGTAAGTATCGTCTTTTAAGGCACAAATGGCCTCCTTATAGCATCTCACAACGGTATCTACATAGTCTGCCGCCCTGCCTCTGCCTTCAATCTTTAGAACGCTCACGCCTGCAGCTACGATCTTGTCAAGAAATCCGATCGTACACAGATCTTTGGCGCTCATGATGTACTCATTATCGATTTCCATCTCCACGCCATCTTCCTTACTGGTCACGATGTACTTCTGCCTACAGTTCTGTATACATGCGCCTCTATTGGCCGAGGCATTGTTAGCATGCAGACTCAAATAGCATTTTCCGGATATGGCCATACATAGCGCACCGTGGGCAAATACCTCCAATCGTACCAACTCCCCGCTAGGTCCTTTGATTTGTCTTCGTTCAATTTCTCTTGAGATTTCTGCCACCTGCATTAAACTTAATTCTCGGGCCAATACCATGACGTCGGCAAATACAGCATAGAACTCGACCGTTTCGATATTGGTAATATTGGCTTGAGTAGAAATGTGCAAGGGCATGCCAATTGATTTGCAATAAGACAAGGCAGCAACGTCTGAAGCAATTATTGCTGTGATTCCGTTTTCTTTTGCCTGATCTACAATAGATCTCATCAAACGAATATCATGGTTGTATAGGATGGTGTTAATTGTGAGGTAGGTCTTAACATTATGTGCTTTACAAGTTTTCACAATCTTTTTCAAGTCATCCGTCGTAAAATTGATGGACGACCTTGCCCTCATATTGAGTTGTTCTACCCCAAAATAAACAGCATTGCATCCTGCTTTCAGCGCTGCCATTAGCGATTCGTACGAACCTACCGGGGCTAAAATCTCTACTTCGTTATTTTTCATCTTTGCTCAGAATTACTAACCAGTTTTTTTGGCAGCGCAATTTACCACTATTTGTTCAAATTATTCAAATATTGGGATGCCTTGTACCCTAAATATCACACGAGCATTCACATGGATATTTTATATTTTTTATTCGACTTACGCAATGAGTAGGGTACTAGTCAAGATTTTAAATTACTACATTTGCAGCATGCAACGAATACGTATACGTAACACCCACCAAGTACCCTGAGAATTTATTGGTGTATTTCGTATTTGTTCTAGTATTGTCTATCTGAACCTAGCGAAGAGGGTTGCAATAATTTGTTTATCCTTCAACTCAGTTCGAGATGACAAAATCAACAATTTAGTCTTTTAATATTTTTCAATATGAGCAAAGTAATAGTATTAGGTGCCGGTATGGTAGGAAGTGCCATGGCCATCGATATGACTAAAAATCATCAAGTAACCTTAACAGATATAAGCCAACAGGTATTGGATACCGTAAAACAAAGGTGCGACAGCCTAACTGTAAGTCGGTTAGACGTGACCCATAAAGAAGCACTTCAGAAAACAATCAAGCAATTCGATTTGGTGATTTGTGCCGTACCCGGTTTTTTAGGCTTCGAAACGCTTCGCACCATTATTGAAGCCGAAATGAACGTGATAGACATTTCATTTTTTCCGGAAAATTCCTTGGCATTGGACGCTTTGGCCAAAGAGAAGAATATCACCGCGATTGTGGATTGTGGAGTAGCTCCGGGTATGGATAATATAATACTTGGGCGCTACAACGAAACCATGAAATTAACCGATTTCGAATGTTTAGTAGGGGGGTTGCCGAAAATAAAAAAATGGCCTTTTAGCTATAAAGCACCTTTCTCCCCAATTGATGTTATTGAAGAGTATACCCGTCCTGCGCGATATGTGGAACACGGCGAAGTGGTAGTACGCGAACCATTAACCGATTGCGATTATGTTGATTTTGACAAGGTGGGAACCTTAGAATCGTTTAATTCAGATGGGTTGCGGTCTATTATTTTTACCATGCCGCATATTCCTAATTTGAAAGAAAAGACCCTGCGTTATCCCGGACATGTGGAGTATGTGAGAGTATTAAAAGAAAGTGGGTTTTTCAGTGAAGCGGAAATCGATGTAAAGGGAAACAAGGTGTCTCCCTTAGACGTTACGAGTAAAATACTGTTTAACGAATGGAAATTGGGAGAAACCGAAGAAGAGTTAACCGTGATGAGAGTGACGCTTAAAGGAGAAAACGCTCAGGGAGAAATTGAAGAAATCACCTATAATTTATACGACGAATACTGCAAGGCAACCCAAACATCATCGATGGCAAGGACAACAGGTTACACCGCGACTGCTGCCGCCAATATGTTTCTAGAGGGATTGTTTTCTGAGAAAGGCGTTTTTCCCCCGGAACTGATTGGTAAATACGAAGCTTGTTTTAATTATTTTATCAATTATTTAAAGGACCGAAACATTTATTATGTTAAAAGTTCCAGAGTAATGTAACGTAACCCTAGGGACTAGTATTGGGAAAAATTTCAAAGCTGGTGTTTCACCGAGGTTTTTATATTTTGCTACTTTGCGTATGGCTTAGTTTTTAATCAGTTTATAGAAACCTAGCTCATTATTTATTTCCACCTGCATCACATACATACCGGAAGATAGAAAGGCAAGGTCCAAGGTGCTGCTCAGTGTATCCATTGATTTCTGAACTACTTCCTGCCCTGCGAGGGTAAAAATGCTAACGGATTGAATGGGATTGGTAGCCTTGATATGGAGTTGATCGGACATAGGGTTTGGGTACATCTCAAATTCATCAAATATATTTTCAATCGTTGCCAGCAGATCACTATCATAAGCATCAATCCATCCAAATTGGTCTAAAGTACCGGGTTTAATAGTTCCCAAAGATACGGATAGGCCTGTGTTTGGATTAATCACACGAAGTTCCGAATCTCCTACACTACTATTATAGGCCGCATTTAGGATTTCTCCACTAAAGGGATCAAATGCCATCCCCTGACCAAAATTAGCGTTATAGCCCAGTGGACCAATAAGACTGGCGGCTCCTGTTTCTATATTCAATGTATATACCATATCATCATCAATGTCAATGGTAATTAAATTGTTTGCACCGTCTTTGGCAAGGGCAATGGGAACTATCAATCCGTTGTTGCCGCCTATCACTTCCGCTTCAAAGTTGCTAGGATTGATACGCAGCAGGTGGCTACTATCCACGCCATTAGTGGATACGCCATATAGCATATCTGTTCTACCCACGATCAATTCCACACCCGTAATGCTTTCTCCCGGGGGGACATTGACCACAGCACCGTTATTCACAATTGTATTGTTTTCGATGCCACGTAGATATACGTTATTGGCATTATCAATGATAACGGCTTCATTGGCCGGAATTCCCCGTATATAGCCGGCACCCTCAAATTCCGGAATATTAGAGGGGCCATAATCTAATAAATCTGACAAATCAGTCGGTTCTATCGAGACCACTCTTACCGGGATCACCACCTGAGACGAAGCAAGCCGCCTGTTGAGCAACAGGCTTTCATTTTCCTGCACGGGGACATTCCCCTTCTGTGTAGCGAAATAGGCCTTTAGCTGCTGTAACTCTTCCAGGGTGAATACATCGGTGACACTTCCCATATGATTTTCGTTGAGCCTTTCTAATAAGGTATCGATATTGGTCCTGTTTTGCGAAGCTGAAGGAACCGTCAATAGTAACCCCAGCAATAGGATTATGTTGTTAAAAACTTTCATAAGTTGAAATTTATAATTGGTTCGTATTCAGCAATATATGAAATTTCAACGAATGTTGCTTTAATTCGGATTGGTGAGTAGTGAATAGTGAGTAGTGAAAAGTTTAAAGCTGGAGGCCTGTAGTAAAGGGTGAAGAGTGCCTAGTTGGTAACGAATCAACGAATTAATAAATAAACGAATCAACCATCCTACATCGAGACTGTCCTAATCCAATTTACCATCCAACCAGTGAATGATATTGAGAAGCAATTTATAGTTCTCGGGGGCAATTTCATGGTTCATCCCGGCCTTGTTTTTTTCGGGACCGGCCAATTGAGCCGAAAACATGGCGGCCTCTCCGAAGACTGCCAAACGCCCTTTCCCCACCGTACCACATGCACCTTGTGACCAACCATCCACGCCGTGTTGTGGTGTGTTTTTATGAAAGGACCAAGCGGTATCGGGAAGTTTGTTAATATAGCGTTCATCAAGGACCAGCACTTGCTGCATGGGCTGGTTAAACCGAAATGCCTGCCCGGTAAAACTTATGACCTGCTCCACATTTTCATCGGCATTTCGCCCCTTGGTGATCGCACTTTCAATCAGGGAGCCGTCTTTCCTATTGAAATAAGCAATGCCTTCAGGTTTTGAAACGGCATTAAAGACAAAGCCGTTGGAGAATTCTACATCGAAGGCCAGAGCCAGTTCGGCGGCGGCCCCTGCCAATGGCATATGGTCGGCTATTAAAAATAAGCTCCCGCCGTCGTTTACCCATTGTTTGACCGTTGCGATTTCTTCTTCGGTAAAGGCTGAAGGCGTAGGTAGCACCCAATTGCCCACCGTTGTTTCGTGGAGTGCATTCGAGATGACCAAAATCTTAGCCTCCTCCAGTTTTTCCCGAGTAAAACTACCTTTATACGCATTTACCTGATAGCCGTCGCGTTCCAAGAGATTGGAAAACGCCTTATAACGGCCTTCCTTGGTATGAAAATTAAAATGACCCTCGTCGATAAATACTACGGGGCCCTTAGCTTTCGGATATTCCGGCTTGGCAATGGGTGGGTTGTACAGTGTATCTGCTACCTGTTGAGCAAAGCTGTTGCTGAACCCAATAAAAAAGAAGAAGAGTACATAGATTCCTTTCAAAACACTTATTTTTTTGAAATTACAACTATTTCAGAAAACAAGCCCTTATATCGCCCGCATTTCAGAAATTGGCAATTCCATTTTAATATTGCTGCGTTTATAGGGGCTATCTGCTTCTACCGGGATTTCTATAAAACCATATTTCCGATAGATATAGATTGCGTTTTCCAATTTGGTATTGGAGTAGAGGTAGAGCTTTTTAATTTGCTCTGCTTTGGCAAAATCGATACAATACTGTATAAGTCGTTGTCCAATTCTCTTTCCTCGTTGCTTTGGTACTACGGCCATTTTGGTGAGTTCGAAGGCCTTATCTGCTCTTTTCATCAGGGCCACTGTTCCAAGCACATGGTCGTCTTCCACCGCGAAGAATATATGTCCGCCGGGCCTAAGGATATAGTCTTTGGGATTACTTAGCACTTCGCGGTCAAAATCTTCCACATAAAAATAAGTTTCCAACCATTCTATGTTGAGGTTGTAGAATGCTTTGGCGTATTTTTTCTGAAAAGGAACAAGTATAATCGCCATTGCCTACATTTTACCTTCAATATAATCGATGGTTTCTTTTTCTATCTGAAGCGTTTTTTTATAAATTTCCGAAGCCCTTTTGATAATGTCTTCCGCAAAGACGCGATCCTTTATATCCTTTCCATTGATACGTACATTGAAATAAGCACCCAGCACAGCTGTTCGTGCGCAAAGCATCCCAACACCCGAATCGGATATTGAACTTTCCATACCCTCTTTTATCATGGCCTGCATAACTTCCATCGAGTTATAGGCTGTTTCCATCACCTGAAAAGGAATTTCGGTGGCGTATTTGGTGGCGGCTTCAATTGCAGCTCTACGCACTTCCTTTTCGGCCTCACTTCCCTGGGGCATTCTAAATCCTTCTATGATCCGATTGAAGGCGTTGGTGTCTTCGTCTACCAAATACAGTAATTTTTTCTTGTAGGCCTGTCCTTTTTCGGCCCAGGCAGAATAATACTCCCACCGGTCATCCCAACCCGCTTTGTGCGCCGATAGGTTGGCCACCATAGTGCCTAAGGAAACCCCCAAGGTGCCTACATAGGCCGCGATGGAACCACCTCCCGGTGCCATGGAATCGCCTGCGGTTTCATCGGCAAAGTCGTCCAGTTTAAAGTCAATTAACTTCTTGGTGTCGTCTTTCAGCATATATTCGATGATCTTTTCTTCCGGGTTGAAAGGTTTTAGGTCATCTAGTCCTAATGATTTTATTGCAATTTTTATTTTTTCACTTTCTGAAGCACCCAAGGAACGCTCTTGCTTCACCAGATAAAAATCGGCCGCATCGAGCATGGCCTGTAAGGGTATAAGCCCAATAAGTTCAGACCCTGTCACCCGCAATCCTCTTGCTTCGGCAGCCTTGCAGGTTTCATCGAAGGCCACATGCATAGAAGTGACAGAAATATTGGTGAGGTTGTAGGATATTTGTGCAATACCGTATTCGTCTATATACCAACCAATTCCTTTGACGGCTTTCAGTTTACCCGGGATGCGTACCGGCTCCCCTGTTTCGTCCAATACTTTCTTTCCGGTAATGGGATTACCTTCCCTTTTTACACGGCCTGCTTCTCGAATATCGAAGGCAATGGCGTTTGCTCTTCGTGTGGAAGTTGTATTTAGGTTTACATTATAGGCAATTAGAAAATCCCGAGCCGAAATAGCTGTCGCCCCGGTCTTGGCCACCTTCTCATTGAATTCGGCCGGACCGAAATCGGGTTTCCATTCGGGATTGCTTAATTTTTTTGGCAGGCCTTCGTATTCGCCGGAGCGGCAATTGGCTAGATTTTTTCGTTTTTCTTCCTTGGCGGCCTTTTCATAAAAGTAACCGGGGATGCCGAGTTCTTTACCTACGCGTTCACCCAGTTTGTGGGCGTATTTTGCAGTTTCCTCCAGAGAAATTCCCGAGATGGGCACTAGGGGACATACATCGGTAGCACCAAAACGGGGGTGTTCGCCGCTGTGTTTGCTCATATCGATGAGTTCGGATGCTTTTTTTATGAGCAGGAACGCTGCTTCTATTACAGCATCGGGAGCGCCCACAAAGGTGATCACCGTTCGGTTGGTGGCTTTCCCGGGGTCTATATCTAAAAGCTTTACGCCTTCGACGGTTTCAACGACCCGCGCTATGGTTTGTATTTTGGCTGAATCTCGTCCTTCGCTTATATTGGGGACACACTCTATTAATTGTTGTTGCATGGTTGTTTATTTTTATGCGATTACATCTGAAATTAAAAATGAAATAGTCTTTCCTACCTGTGCCGGGAAGTTCCCCAGACCTGGGGCTCCTTCACAAATATGAAAATATACACACTGTTCTTTTTTGGAAAAGTAGGAGATAAACCTGCGGGCATCGTTCATGGTAAAGCCTCCTGGTGTCATGGCGCTGCTTCCCATGTCTTCAATGGCATCCAGATCCAATTCTAATCCGAATGTAGCTCCGCAGATAAATGCTTCAGCCTCTTTAATTGCTTCCGAATAGGTAATTTTTTCTGTGATGGCAATGTCTTCAAAAACACTAAACCGGATGCGATCATGGTGTAATTTCAAGCGATCAAATACAAATTGTGAGGTGTAATTCCTATGTAGACCAAAGGTGAAATACCTGTCTAAATAACCCTCTTCAAAGGCGTATGAAAATCCATTGCCACTATGCCGGTGTTCCAAGGCCCGGAAGTCGGTATGGGCGTCAAAATTCAAGCAATTGATTGGTTTTCCGAAGGCGCTGTGCGCTCCTTTTAAGTTGCCGTAGCAGTTGTTATGTCCACCGCCTATCACAATGGGGAATTTCCCCGCCTCCAGCACCATCTGAATGGTTCCGGCTACTTTTTTATCGACCTGTTCTACCAATTTGCCCAATTTCTCAGTGTAGTGCTCTTCTTTGGAAGAAAGTCGGGAAGCCGATTTCATTTCGGTTTCGCAATTCACCTCGCCTAGGACAAGTATATTTTCAACATGGGTTAATTCGTTTTGCTGAATATTGCAAAAGACCTGTAAGGCTGCCTTCCATGCCTCCGAAGTTCCCGGATTTCCATAGTTGGCTCGTACCCCAATATCTTCGGGAATACCAACCAATACAAATCTCTGAGTCGCTTTCTTTAGTTGACCCCAATTGGAAACCGTGGTGAGGCCTTCCCCTAATTTAACTTCGCCCTTACGCTTTTTTACCAAAGACAGCAGATCTTCTTTCGTATAGAATTTTACCAAACTCATACTTTTTGTCCGTTTATAAATACTGCCTCAATCAAATTGCTGCCAAAGGCGTAGGGCAGATACCCATACGAAGGAATCTTCTTGGTGATGATCACATTGGCTTTCTTTCCTTTGGTGATACTACCGTGGGTGTCGCTCAGTCCCATGGCATAGGCACCGTTAATAGTGGCGGCATTGATGGCTTCTTCGGGGGTGAGTTTCATTTTAATACAGGCCGTTGCCACAACAAAGTTCATATTCCCGCTGGGTGTAGATCCCGGATTATAGTCGGTTGCCAGTGCCAAGGGCAGTCCTGAGTCGATCAAATCCCGACCCGGTGTGTACGGGATGCTTAAAAAGTACGAGCAGGAGGGAAGGGCGACCGGCATGGTATGGGAGCCTTGTAATGCCTTGATATCCTCGGCGGTGAGTACTTCCAAATGATCTACACTCAGCGCGTTGTGTTGTACGCCCATGGCGATACCACCAATGGCGTTAAACTGATTGACATGTATTTTGGGGATGAGCTTGTATTTTTTTGCTTCGGAAAGGAGGCGGTCTGTATCGGCCACCGAGAAGTAACCCTCTTCACAGAAGATATCGACATAGTCGGCAAGTTTTTCGGCCGCCACTTTGGGAAGCATTTCATTACAAATAAGGTCCATATAACCATCCTTATTACCTTTAAATTCGGTGGGTACCGCATGTGCTCCTAAAAAGGTGGTTTTTATGGCGATGGGATAATTATCACCTAATTTTTTAGCCACCCGAAGCATTTTTAGCTCTGCTTCGGTGGTAAGTCCGTAGCCGCTTTTAATTTCGATGGCGCCGGTGCCAAGTTTCATTACTTCTTCGAGACGAACGACTGATTGCGCATACAGCTCGGCTTCCGAAGTATTTTGTAACTTTTTTGCACTATTTACAATCCCACCGCCTTTTTCGGCTATTTCCTGATAGGACAGGCCATTGATTCGGTCGACAAATTCCTGTTCCCGGTTGCCGGCATACACCAAGTGAGTGTGGGAATCACACCAGGCCGGCAGCACTGTTTTTCCGGTACAATCGATGGTTTCGGCAGCAACTATTTCTTTCAAATTGTCCATACTTCCGAAGTCAACAATGCGATCATCTTCCATTAGCAACCAGGCATTTTTTATGGTTGGAAGTGCCTTCATGGCTGCGCCACTTAGCTTTTTAGGAGCTGTGTCACGTACTTGTAGAAGTTCTTTTATGTTTTTTAAGAGAATCAATTTTATAATTATTTTACGGTTAGATCGTCGATTTTAATTTCACCATAATAAAAGGAAAACTGTGTAACATCTTTGGGAAGGGCAAAATAAATATCGATCAACGAATTCTTTATGTCGTTCGGTTTATAATAAATGGTTTTAAGGATGGGTTTTTTTTCGGTTCCGTAATTTAGCGTAGTTTCAATATCTTGATAACCGGAAATAGCATAATCACCAAAGGTGTCGACAATGGAACCATCTCTTGCATAACCACCCCTAACTGTGTTTCCACGGCCGTATTCATTTTCTTTGATAAGTCGGACGAAGGCAATAGATGCTAATGCGAACGGATATTTTAGGTCCATGGGGCGCACGCGAATTTTATATTCATCTACCAGAACAAAGAATTTATTTGGATCGATTATTACATGATCCCCTGTTTGAGACTCCAGCTTTATACGGACCTGCACCTTTTTTTCATTATCTGCAACCGAAATAAAATACCTGGACGTGTGTACTTCCCACTTGCCATTCTTTTTTGCCTTTTTTACTTCAAGAGAAGACTGACCATTCTCAATTAAAGTTTGTGCGCTTGTTTCCAGTATGCAAATACTTAGTAAAAAGAAAAAGAATATTTTTTTCATTGGCTAAAGATAGCAAACCTAAAAAGGAATTTATAACTTAGAGCTTCAAAAAATACCTGATTTATGAAATCGAAGTCGTTAGGGGTCAATACCATTTGTACCCATGTGGGAGAAGTGGAGGATAAGCAGTTTAAGGGGGCCATTTCTCCTTTGTATATGTCCAGTTCGTATGCCTATGAAAATGTGGATGTAAAGCGCTATCCTCGGTATTTTAATACGCCAAATCAGGAGGCACTTTGCAAGAAGATCGCCATGTTGGAACACACCGAAGCGGGATTGATCTTTGGCAGTGGGATGGCGGCGATAAGCACTGCGATGCTGGCCTTTTTACAACAGGGAGATCATGTGGTGTTGCAGCAAACGCTGTACGGCGGAACCTTTAATTTTGTTTCGGAAGAGTTTGATAAATTCGGAATTGGCTATACGTTTACCAATGGTTTTTCTGAAGCCGATTTTGTTTCGGCCATACAGGAAAATACGAAGGTTATTTTTATAGAAACCCCTTCCAATCCGTTGATGAAGATCACCGACCTTGCCATGATAGGTCGTATTGCGAAGGAGCGCGGCCTTGTGTCTATGATAGACAATACGTTCGCATCACCCATCAACCAAAACCCCATCGATTTTGGTATTGACATCTCGATCCACAGCGCTACCAAGTATATGGGAGGACATAGCGATATATGTGCGGGTGCCGTTGCGGCCAGTGAGGTACTTATTAAACAAATTTGGAACAAGGCGAAGAACCTTGGTGGTAGTTTGAGTGATTATACGGTTTGGCTGTTGGAGCGCAGTATGAAGACCATGGCGATACGGGTAAAAGCACATAACCGAAATGCAAAGAAAATGGCCAAATGGCTGGAAAAGCATCCATTGATCGAAAAAGTATATTATCCCGGTTTGAAATCACACCCGGATCATGCCTTGGCAAAAAAACAGATGCGGGGATACACCGGGATGCTATCGTTCGAATTGATTTCCGAAATAGATGCAAATCGATTTATGGAGGCCTTGCAATTGGTGAAACAATCGATGAGTCTCGCCGGTGTTGAATCGACCATTTTATCACCTGCAAAAACTTCGCATGCCTTATTATCTCCGGAAGAAAGAGAACGGCAGGGGATTGCCGATGGCCTGATGCGATTTTCGGTTGGGATTGAAGATAAAAAAGATTTGATAGCCGATTTCGAACAGGCCTTTGAGAAGGTTTCTACAAAGCAATTACAAAAAACAAACTAGATGAAATTAGATATATTGGCAATAGGAGCGCACCCGGACGATGTTGAGTTAGGGTGTGGTGCTACGATTGCAAAAGAGATCAACAATGGTAAAAAGGTAGGTATACTGGATCTTACTCGTGGTGAATTGGGCACGAGGGGTTCGGCTGAAATACGCGATAAGGAAGCGGCAAAAGCCGCTAAGATATTGGGTGCTTCCGTTCGCCTAAATTTAGAGTTTGCGGATGGTTTTTTTGTAAACAATGCGGCTTCACAACTAGAGATTATAAAGGTAATTCGGAAATACCAACCCACAATTGTTTTGTGCAATGCTGTTAACGATCGACATATTGATCATGGCAAGGGTAGTAAGCTTGCCAGTGATGCTTGTTTTTTGAGTGGCCTGCCGAAAATTGAAACCATTTTTGAGGGCAATCACCAAAAGGCCTGGCGCCCGAAGCAGGTCTATCACTATATTCAGTGGAAAAACGCAGAGCCCGATGTGGTAGTTGATGTTAGCGGCTTCTTAGACCAAAAGTTGAAAGCCGTATTTGCCTATGAGAGTCAGTTTCACAATACCGATTCCGATGAGCCGGATACACCTATATCTTCCACCAATTTTAGGGACAGCATTTCGTATAGGGCACAGGACATGGGGCGATTAATAGGAGTTGCTCATGGGGAAGGGTTTACCGCAGAGCGATATATAGCGGTGGACTCCTTATTTAAATTGATTTAAAAAATCTTAAAGCGGAGTATTGTACATACGTACTAAATACTTTATATTTGCACCCTCCTTAACTACGTTTCGCGGAGTTTTGGAAGACGCAGGTCTTAAAACTGTAAAACGGTGGTTGTAGCTCAGTTGGTTAGAGCATCGGTTTGTGGTACCGAGGGTCGCCGGTTCGAATCCGGTCTTCCACCCAAAAGCAAGAGCTTCTCAGAAATGGGGAGCTTTTTTTGTTGCCTCAATTTCGACTTGGCACTATGTATAATGGATTCTGACTTGCGTCAGAATGACAAGAAGGGGGTAATGGGACTTGTCACACTGTGCTTGACACAGTGTCCATTGGGTTTATAGTCACTGCGAATAATGGATTCTGACTTGCGTCAGAATGACAAAAAGGGGGTAATGGGACTTGTCACACTGTGCTTAATGGATTCTGACTTGCGTCAGAATGACAAGAAGGGGGTATGGTATTTGTCAGACTGTGCTTGACACAGTGTC
>NZ_JAIOHK010000007.1 GCF_019913785.1 Altibacter sp. | reverse complement strand
GTAAGAGGCAACCTGTCTACAAAGTAATTAGGTTCCTTTATGGGGGAAACGTAAATCTGCGGATGTTTAGAGAGCAACTCCACGAATGAAGTCGTTCCCGCCCGCATAGCGCCCACAATAAAAAGATTAGCTTTTTTTGTTTCCATTATCGTTTGCCACGTTTTAGGATTGAATACAAATTAAAAGGCAAGGCATTAAAAAAACTCAGTGCTAGACGTCGTCTAAACGTGAGTAATTGCCGCGCCAGAGCGTATACTTTGCTTCTTTCTGAGAAGGTATACTCCCAATTGTACTTCAAAAAAGTTAGAAACACAAAGCGATTCGTGTACTTTCGAAAATAGCGTTTATTTTCTTCCGAAAGTGAATCATTCACTTCGACCATAGTACTTAAATAGGTGCAAAAATCGGAGGCTGTATACACTCCTCCTGAAGCTGAGTCTTCTTCGGTCTTTCGGTAAAAAGAAAGTGATTTGTTTACAAAAACAACAGGTTGTTTAACACAAAGCCGAAGCCAAAGATCGTGGTCTTCATAATGCGTCTGATCCTTCCTGAACTTTCCAATTTCATAAAACAAGGATTTCTCCACAACAACATTCGATGCGTTTATAGGAGGTAAATACTTGCTAATTATTTTAAAGTAATTCACTATTCCGGTCTTACCAGCCATTGGAAGATACCGATGCTTATATCGCTCGGAGGTATCAGAAAAAACCCTTGTCCGTCCTGTTGCGAATATCTTTTGCAAGGGATACGCATCAATGGATTTAACCATTTCTTCCAAAAAAGTGGGTGCCCACCAATCGTCTGCGTCCAGAAAGGCAATCCAATTGTAGGTGGCTTGTTCCATACCTGTATTGCGCGCTACCGAAACTCCGGAATGTGCAATGGGAACTACTCTTATACGTGGATCATCAAACTGACTAACTACTTCTGCCGAAGCATCCAAACTTCCATCATCCACTACAATGATTTCGAAGCGATCAAATGTTTGATGTAAAACAGACCGTATCGTATCGGCTATAAACCCTTCTTTATTATACAATGGAATTACAACAGAAATCATTTTATTTTTCTAGCGCATTTATTAAAAACAATTCAGATTCTTTTCGCCAAATTTCTAATTTGGTACGTACTTCTTCGTAATTTATTGGTTTCGATAGTATTTCCAACGGTAATTGTCCCTTTTCATGCATAAGTCTATTCTCCAATCCCAGTTTTTTTAATACAGAAGTAAAACGAGCAAGGCCCCGTTTCTTATTCGCGATAGCTAAAAATGGCCTTTCAAAAACAAGGGAAAGCAGCATACCGTGGTACGAATCGGTAATTACAAAATCGGCTGTCGCAAATCCATATAACCATTCTTCAACCCGAGGTTTTTTATAGCCTCTTAAACGTTTGTATTCTGAAATTTTCTTCCCAATTGGAAAAATAGTGCCCTTTATCCGAAGCGCTTTTTCGAGCTGTTCGAATATGTCTCGCTTTTGACTGTCCTGATCCAAGAAAAAAGCGAAAATGCCTGTAGGATGTAAATCAGCTCGCTCTTTAAGAAATTGCCTATAAAATCCGTCATCTACTAAAAGTGTTGGGTCTATAGTATGTTGTACGTCAGCACACCCGAAGTGTTCCTTGCAAATGGCGATCCCACTGTCCTCTCGTACCGACACAGCATCGAACTTAAGCAAGAGCTCAGAAATTTTCGGACTTAGTTTAGGATAATCCCAGGTTTCATTCCCAAAAGAGGCTGCATATGCAATCTTCTTTGTTTCGGGCTTTGAGATAAAATTTAAAAAGGCATGCTGCCAAATTCCTTGCATATACCCAATGCGCCAAACCTGATCACTACCCACTATAACAGTATCGAACTGTTGTTTTTTAGTATCTTTTATCAAGGCTGCTTCGGTATACAAGGGTCGTGTGCTCGAAGGGATATATTTTGCCTTAAATCGATCTAATTCGATGGAAATTTTCTTTTTGAACGCAATTTCCTTTAGATCGAATATTCCATTTGTCTCAACTATTTTTTTCGCCATGCGTTTCACCATCGAACTAGGATACCTCCTATTGATAAGGATCGTTTCATAACCTTGCTGGTTCAGAAAATATTGTAAGGCAACTAGTTGTAGGATTCCCCCGTAGTTCGTGCCAAGCGGCATCGTAAACAAGCCTATTTTCCTTTTCCGATTCACTCTGTATTGGTTTTAGCAAATATTCGGGTTAATTGTTGTTGAATAAAGGTCCTTTCATTTTGTGTCAATCCTATCGCAAATATGGCTCCTCCCACCATCATAGCGGAAGCTACCCCCACAACTAAAAATCTAATTAAGCCGGCGTCTAAGGTAGTTGAAAGAAACCAAGGCAGTATTCCCGAAATAAAACTAACTATCAGCGCTTTCCCCATTACCTCTCTAAAAAAACGGCCTATCGAAATTCCAATCATAGCCTGTAAAAACCAAAGTCGTAATACTAATGCGAAAAGTGAAAGGGTGATTCCAATATAAACTGTAATTTCGGGCGAGTAGCCAAGTTTTAAAAAAACGTAGGAGACAGGCAGATTGAGCAACAACATCCCTCCCACCACAATCTGATACCACTTTATTCTTCCGGTCGCCTGTACGGAAGTCATCAAAGGTCCCGAAAAACTATCTACCAATGCATTGATGATGATCAAAATAGTAAATATAACCGAGTACTCCGGAACAACAGTAAGCCACAAATGGAGTATAAATTCGGTTTCTAATAAAATGGGGAGCGAAAGAAAAAAGAGCAAAAAATAGGAAAGTCGGGCGCTTTTAAAGACTAGGTGCTGCATAGCCTCTTTTTGTTCCGAAGCATATAATTTGATGATCTGCGGATTGACCGCCATTTGAAAATTTGCGACAAACGCTTGCACAGCTGTTTGCAATTGATAGGCAATGGCTCTTGCGGCATTAATGGCCGGTCCGAAAAAGATATTTAAAAGAATATTCACGCCCTGTCCTTTTGCTACAAACGAAAGGTTGCCAAATAAGTTCCATCCCGAATAGCGCACTATTTCTTCGTATAGCGGTCTGTCCCATGTAAATTGGTAACGACAAGTCGCAAACTTACGTGTACAGTAAATCTTGTATATACTTGCAATAATAAGAGTCAGCAGAAAGAGTAACATTGCATACAGCATCAGTTTGTCGTATTCAACCCAGGTTAGTGTAAAGGCCAAGAGCAAGGTAAGCATTGCTTCGGCGATACTCACATAGGCATAAACCCCCATGCGTTCATGGGCGATAATACTGGCATTATAAGGAACTTGGACAATTTTTACTACAAACGTGGCAATTGAAAATTGATAGACCCAAAAGCCGGCATCTAACCTATCAGGTGGAATATTCAGATAATTGTAGAAAAACCATAACCCAACCGTTTCAGACAAAATTAAAACCAACAGTGCGATTGCTATATGAATTGAAAGGGCAGCACTAAATACCTTGCCTAATTGTTTCAAATCGCCTTTCCCTAATTCAAAAGAGAAAAATCGTTGTGTTGCTCCCGACATAGCCGCATTAAAAAACGCCAGTACGGTAACAATGCCTCCTACTACACTGAAAATTCCAAAGTCTTCAACGCCCAGAGCTTTCAGAATGATACGTGACGTATACAGGGTTACAAACATCAAAAACAACATCCTGAAATAAAGCAGCAAGGTGTTTTTTGCTATTCTGATGTTGTCCTTCGATCTAGACATGAATGGATTTAAAGTTATGCCGTTACAAAATACCTATTTACTATATTGCAGCTACAATATCATCCCGGCAGCAACGGTCTCATGGGTGGCATCATCAATAAGTACAAAACTTCCTGTAATTCTATTATCACGGTATTCGTCAATCATTAACGGACGGGTGGTACGAATTTTTATCCGAGCGATATCGTTCATCTTTAATTCCTTATCCTCTTCCTCTCTGGAATAGGTATTGATATCGATCTTGTATAATACCTCCTTGATCATTGCTTTTTGTTCGTTCGAGGTATGTAGGATTGTATATTTTGCACGCGAACGCGCTGCCGCGTTGTTCAACCAGCAAAGCATGGCATCAAATTCTTGGACCGCTGTAGGTTTGTTATTGGCCTTAACAATCATATCCCCCCTGCTTATATCAATATCATCTTCCAAGGTTATCGAAGCAGACATTGGAGCAAAAATTTCTTCTAGAGGGCCATCATGGGTATCAATGGATTTTATTTTTGAAGGGAATCCTGAAGGCAATATCACCACATCATCACCCGGTCTGAAAATACCGCTAGCCACTCGACCGGCATAACCGCGATAATCAATATAGCCTTCCCGCTGTGGGCGTAATACGGTTTGCACCGGAAAACGCGCATCAATCTTGTTGAGATCACTACTAATGTGCATATGCTCCAGGGTATGTAATAAGGGGGCACCTTGATACCAATCCATATTCTTTGATCTATTTACCACATTATCACCATCCAGAGCGCTTATGGGCAAGAATTGAATATCCTTTACGTATAACTTTGATGAAAATTCTTCAAACTGATTAATAATTTTCTCATAGACCGCTTCCGAATAATCCACCAAATCCATCTTGTTAACGCATACGATGATATGTGGAATTTGCAATAAGGAAGCAATAAAGGCATGTCGCTTTGTTTGTTCAATCACACCATGGCGAGCATCTATCAATATAAGTGCAGCATTTGCGGTGGAAGCTCCCGTTACCATGTTTCGCGTGTATTGAATATGACCGGGCGTATCGGCGATAATGAATTTTCGCTTCGGCGTGGTGAAATACCGATAGGCCACATCTATTGTAATCCCCTGCTCTCGTTCATCCCGAAGACCATCTGTAAACAGTGCCAGATCGACACCCTCATGTCCTTTTTTCTTACTGGTATTCTCAACTGCGGCCAATTGATCTTCAAATATCGCTTTACTGTCATATAACAAACGTCCTATGAGCGTACTTTTACCATCATCCACACTTCCTGCGGTTGTAAATCGTAATAATTGATTGTTATCTATATGCATGATACAAACTTTCTGAACTGTTAAAAATAACCTTGACGTTTACGGTCTTCCATGGCCGATTCACTTCTTTTATCATCACTTCGATTGCCTCGTTCCGTTTGTTTCATGGCAGAAACTTCCTGAACTATTTTTTCTAAACTATCTGCGTCACTTTCAATACCGCCCGTAATTGTGATATCTCCCAAGGTTCTAAAACGTATCTTTTTTTCAAAGACTTCTTCACCGTCTTCCAACAATAAATGATCGGAAATGGGAATCCAGGAATTACTTCTCCATACAACTTTCCGTTGGTGTGCAAAGTACAAAGATGGAATACTAATATTTTCCCTAAGGATATAGTTCCAAACGTCCATTTCGGTCCAATTACTAATTGGGAAGGCCCTAAAATGCTCTCCTTCAAAATGCTTTCCGTTTAAAATATTCCACAATTCGGGGCGCTGATTTTTTGGATCCCACTGTCCAAAGTCGTCCCGATGTGAAAAAAATCGTTCTTTAGCCCGTGCTTTCTCCTCGTCTCTTCTACCACCGCCAATAGCACAATCCACTTTATGACGTTCGATAGCATCCAAGAGAGTGGTAATTTGTAATGCATTACGCGTAGCATTTTTTCCTCGTTCTTCGGCTACTCTGCCTTGATCAATAGAATCTTGAACAGAACCCACAATCAACTGTAGGCCTAATTCGGTTATGAGATCATCCCTAAATTGAATAGTTTCCAGAAAATTATGACCTGTGTCCACATGCATCAGCGGAAAGGGAATTTTTGATGGAAAAAAAGCTTTCTTGGCCAAATGGGTTACGACAATGGAATCCTTTCCGCCGGAGAATAAAATTACCGGGTTTTGAAATTGTGCCCATACCTCCCGAAGAATATAGATGGCCTCCGATTCTAGTTCATCCAAATAATTTAAGTAGTACTTACTCATCTTATAACTTTAGTTTGTGTTCAATCTTATTAATGATTACAGCTACTGCTTCGGTAACAGAAGTTTTTGTAGTGTCAATCTCGATATCAGGATTTTTAGGTTCCTCATAAGGTGCACTCACACCCGTAAAATTCTTTATCTCCCCTGCCCTTGCCTTTGCGTATAATCCTTTTACATCGCGTTTTTCACATTCAGCAATGGGTGTATTCACAAAAACCTCTATCCAATTAGCAGCTCCAACTGTTTTTCGCACATTATTCCTATCGGCTTCATAAGGAGATACAAAGGAAGCGATTACCACAATTCCAGCATCGATCATAAGTTTAGATACTTCGGCGATACGCCGAATATTCTCGGAACGATCTTCAGCAGAAAAAGAAAGATTGTTGTTCAAACCTGTCCTCACATTATCTCCATCCAAGACGTAGGTGTGTATTCCCATTTCGAACAAGGCCTGTTCTAAGGCATCTGCAATGGTAGATTTTCCCGAACCCGATAGTCCCGTAAACCAGACTAAAAAACTACAGTGCCCTTTATGGGCATTGCGCTGTGCCCTGGTGACATTAAAGTTATGCTGAATTATATGTTTCATCTAATCGGTATGTCGCTTTTTGAGTCCGTAATCTCTTCTGTACCAAACTCTTTCGTGAATATAATACAAAATCATCTTAGTAATAAGTTCTGCTAGTCCAATTTTAAGTCCGGTGAAGGGGTTTCCTGTAATAATCCATGAAATAATCATGGTATCCAAGGTTCCTAAACCGCGCCATGTAAAAGTCTTTGCCAAGTGTCTCTTCTTACTTTCACGGAGGATTCCATTTTTGGACAAATTAATTTTGAACCACATTCGCTCATGCAAAAAATACAAAAGCATCTTGGTAACAACCTCTACAAAACCAATCTGTAAACCCACCATAGGATCCCCTGTGATAAGCCAGGACAGGAGAATGGTGTCAGCGGTACCTACAATGCGCCATGTAATGGTCTTGGCTAAATGCCTTTTATATGAGACGTCCTTCACTATCTTTTTACTAAAAAGTGATTGTTCAACAGATTCTCTTTATTGTACTGTAATGATTTTTGTGTTGTTATATCGGTCACGCTTACACCCACGGCTTGACAAATCGCTTGTCCTGCTGCTGTATCCCACTCCATGGTAGGAGCATATCGAGGATATATGTGGGCTGCTCCTTCAGCCACGAGACAAAATTTTAGAGAACTTCCTTTCGAAACAATCTCTACCTCGTTTTCTTTTTCTATTTCTGAAATAAAGCTAGCCGTTTCTTCATTTAGATGCGACCGGCTACCCACGATTTTAATGGGCGCTATTCGCTCTGAAGGGGCTATTTTCGAAGCATTTTTAAATATTTCGCCTGCAGAAGTATCTTCAGATTTTAAGCTTATTTTATACGATTTCGAAGCATCCTGATTCGTGAAGTAAAGTGTTTTGGAGACAGGAACATAAATAACACCTAGTATGGGATTCCCCAATTCGACCAAGGCGATGTTTACGGTAAATTCGCCATTTCGTTTTACAAATTCCTTGGTGCCATCCAAGGGATCGACAATCCAACAGCGCTTCCATTGTTTCCGTTCGGAAAAATCGATGGTTTTGTTTTCTTCACTTATAATTGGTATGGTTGTTTTCTTAAGATAAGAGACAATGATCCCATTGGCATTTTTATCGGCTATGGTGAGCGGAGAGGCATCTCCTTTTATTTCAACCGAAAAGTCGGTTTCGTACACCCTTAAAATTTCTTTACCCGCCTCCAAGGCAGCCTGAATAGCAATTGTAATATTTTCTTTCATGTATCTGGGAGCAATCTGAAGTTCCAAAGGTACAATATTTGAAGGAATCATTATGGGCATAATCGATTCGGGAAAAATTTAAAATATAATTAATCTGTAAGGGTGTTATTATACGTTAAAGAAACATTAAAAACCTGTATTTATTGGGAATCCCCGACAATGCTTGTAAATTTGTGTAAATGCGAGACCTGTCTTTCGGCGGGTATTTTTATGAAGAATTTTTTTAGTTTACTTTTTATCTTATTGTTTGGCGCGAGTTGCCAAGATTTTGGAAACTTACAATTCGTGGCTTTGCTTCCTGATACCCTAGAAGAGGTGAGCGGAATGGAGGTAGTGGTTGGATCAGATCTTATTTGGATGGTCAACGATTCGGGGAATTCGGCCAAAATTTACGGGTATGACCTCGCTCAAAAAAAGATTGCCAAGACCATTGCTATTTCCAACGTTTCCAATACAGATTGGGAAGACCTTGCTTCAGACAACAACGGAAATTTGTTTATCGGGGATTTTGGCAATAATGGAAATAACAGAAAAGATCTGGCCATTTATACCGTGACGAATCTTTCGGCTATAAAAGAAGATTCAACCAATGCAATTATCACAAGTTTTTACCTCAGCGATCAGAATCATTTCCCACCCCGAAAGAAAAACCGAAACTTCGATGTAGAGGCCTTTATTTCCATGAACGGATTTTTCTATTTATTTACCAAAAACAGAAGTAGTGACTTTGACGGGACAACAAAATTATATAAACTCCCCGCTAAGGAAGGTCGGTTTGAAGCCCAGCTCATTGCCAGTTATAAGACCTGTGATAATGAGCATATCTGTCAAATTACCGGTGCAAGTCTGGATCATTCTACCGGGAATATTGCCCTCTTAAGTGCAAATAAGGTGTGGCTGTTAAGTAGTTATACCGAAGATGCCATATTTGAAGGAACTATTGAAACCATTGAATTACAGCATACGTCTAAAAAAGAAAGCATCACCTTTAAAAATAGCAAGACGCTGTACATAGCCGATGAGCAAAATAAATTCTCCGGCGGAAATATATTTGAGCTTCCTATAAACAACTAAAGGCTTACACCAAATCCGAAAGCGATTCGCAATCCGTCATCACTGTTAAATACGCTGAGATTTCCCGAAAGTGTATCTACGGCATTGACCAATAATCCACCTCCTATGCTATCATGCCAGGTATTAGAATCTTCATTATCAACCCATACCCTTCCGTAATCATAGCCTCCAAAAATGCCTAATTCAAAAGGAACCAGTCCTGTTTTAAATTTCAGTAGACTCAGTCGTAAATCGGCACCGAAGGCAAGGGCACTGTTACCGCTAAAGCGCTGCTCTCTAAATCCGCGTAAGCCGGTGTCGGCACCTAAGACAGCAGCTTGATAAAATTCGAAATCATCGCCTATGTTAAACTGCCCCTGTGCCATCGTCTTTAAAACTAACTTCCGACTGCGAATGAGTGCATTATAAAATTCAACCGATGGTTTTACATAGCCAAAGATCCTGTCGGTATCTTCTAGATTTCCGGAGGCACCTGCATTTACATTAAAGAACATTCCCCGGGTTGGGAACACCGGATTGTCATAACCCGAAAAACTATAATTTACATCTGCGATCCCAAATGTTTTACTTTCAAACGATTCGGGCATATTCTGAAACAAAGTGGTAATAAACCTTCCGGGAGTAGGCTCAATCTCGATTTGTTCGACACTGGCTGTTATCGCTAATTTACTACCGAAATGTCCATTCTTTACTACACCTAGCGTTCCTTTTAAAATACCCGATCTCACACGGTTGTAATTAAGATCTACTGCATCATCGAGATTAACGGTTTCATTTCCGAAGCCAAAGAAATTCTGCGTGAAATTCTCACTGGCGAAACGACCTCCAACTACCAAATTCCACCTCCCAAATGTATTGGCTATCTCTCCGAGGTATGAAACATTGAATCCTTGTGTACTGACAAAATACTGAGCCCCGAAAACATGTTTTTGGTGAAAGGGAGCATCCTTGAAGCCCCTTACAATAAATGTATCTTTTAAGCCCACCATATAACCGTCGTCTGCATTTGACGCAACCGATGGAAACACTGTATTTACCCTCTTGATGTATTTATCGAAGTCATATATATTATTACTGTAAATATCTCTAAATCTAAAGGTCGCACCGCCTCGTTTGACAATGGTATTTGGCTTGTTTAAATGGTCGTAGACCCTAATTTTTCTACCGTTTTCAATGGTATACACATCGTTATTCTGCCCGCCAATGATTCTAATTCGAATAAGGTCACTCCCCTCGCCATCCACGATGAATTGATCGTCGTCATCCAATCCGTAAATCCAAATTTCACGAGTTTCTTCCGACTTGATAATACGCTCCCTGTATGGTTGTTGAGCCACCCCATCTATAATTCGAGAAATAGAAATTTTAGTCATTCCGGGTGCTCTTGTGATCTTAAATTGATCATCCTTGTCGGTTCCGGTCATGACCACCAATTTTGTAAGATAGTCGTAGTAGCGCGAGGCTATATCTACCAAATTACCACGGCGGACTTTTAACTTCTCTCTTATGCTTAGTGCCACATCGTCCTTTACTTCCTCTGGAAATAACTCGAACGCACTATCAATAGCTGCATCTGTTAAATTTTGTTCAATAAACGCCGCCTGCTCTAACCACAGTTCCTTAGCCACATCTTGGGTAAAGTTGCGATCCATTTTAATTCCTGCCTCATTGATCCACCGAATGTCTTTCAATTCGCCGGAGTATTCCTGCAACTGTTTGGTGGAGGGGGTTGTGAGTTTCATAAAATCTAAAAATGCCCCGTCATAATTAGAAAAAGCCTGATCCCGATCGCGAGGGATGGGTCGGTATTCGATCCTATCATCGCTTATATTAAAACGAGACCATCGCCATTGATCTTGATGTCTATCCCAATCGCCTAAAAGCATATCAAAAAGCCGTGCTTTAATATATGCCGACTTATCAATTTGGTATTTTTCATCTTTTCGCAGGTTTTTTAGCACGTCGCTCGTGCTTTCTATGGCATCGGGGTTTCCAAAGGATGCTACGTCTGTAAATCCGTCATCGGGACGTTCCTCAATGATATACAATTCGTCTCCAAATTCTTCATTGTACTTCCCCAAGGCTTTATGCTTTGGGACATATATCAATTGTGGATTGGTATGATATACGCCAATGGCTCCTGATAATTCAGAAACCACAAAGGTGGCATAGGGATGACTGGCCGTGTAAAAATCCAGAATTAAATTTTCAGTAGCCGTATCATCAAACGTATCATCTAAATAATTTGTAGTAAAAACAACACTTTGGAGATACTGTATGGCGCTTTTCTTTACGCCTCTCAATGCAAAATTCTTACCGTTTTTATCAATTAAGCGCAACGAACGGGTTTGATGTCCTCCCCCCTTTCGTTCAATACTAAGGCCACCCATTAGCGTATCCAGGGTGGCAACCGGCACCTTCACATCCATTCCGTATAAGTAGCGGTAGTGTTTTCCCCAAAACCAATTATAGCTTTTCTTTTTTTGCGTATGCTCCTTATCGTAAATAGATGCCGATTTGGTGGCTTCAAACTCGGCAGGAAATTCAGGACCTTTGTAGGCTTCCAAAGGATCATGAACCGTGGTCGCATACAGTAGGTTCGCTTTGTCATTCTCGGCACCATAAAAATTCACTTCTGAAGATCCATCCGTAAAAACATTCAAGACTGCAAATCCTTGCTTTCCGTAAGCAAATTTCCCTTCTTTTCCCAAAGCAACGGGGTTTGATTTTGACCCAGCTCCGGAAACAATTTGCTTCACGCCGTCTTGATCAATATATTGTAATGTATGCTCGTGTCCGGAAGCAAAGATGAGTCGGTCATTGCCTTTGGCCATAGTGATAAGGCGCGTCATCAATTCATTATAGCGCACATTATATCGGTCTTGAGGAGAAACACCTCCCTGCGTTCTAATTTGAGCTGCCAAGCTCCCAAGTACCGGTAGCGGAATCTTGGCTTCAAAGGGAAAGATATGTTTCCCTAAGTTAAAATAGCCTCCATGAACCCCATTGGTATAAGCCGGGTGATGCATGGCCACAAGAATTGTCTTTTCGTTGTTCTTTTTGAGTTCGCCTTCAACTTCAATAAAAAATTCCTTTCTCGATTTTATATTACAATTGTCATTGATTGTAGGGTTGTTATCCCAATCGGTAAGATACCATTGTGTATCTATGACCAAGAGCACTATATTGTCCGTCACATCGATCTTCTCAATGGGGCAACCTTTACTGGGCTGGAACGATTTCGAATCGGATAAGGCAGTTTCAACATAGTTTGCTTGATTTTTTAAACCTGTTAGCCCATCGGCATACCAATCATGATTGCCGGGAATAAAAATGGTTCGTCCTTTGAAATCTTTAACAGCATTAATTTGAGCATCTATCTTCGCCTGCCCTGCTGTTTCATTTTTTGAAGACATGCCTGCCGGATAGATATTATCTCCTAAAAATAATACGATATCGTTTTTGGTATTATTGTCCTGTATAAACGCTTTAAACGCGTTAAGAGCATTAGATCCATTGGTAGCGTCGGCGTCGCCTGCATCACCAATGAGATAGAACCTTTTTTCTATTTCTTTTTCTGAAGGATTTTCTAAATTATTATTGCTGTCATCTGAATATTTGGCCTTATAACTGGCACAGCTTAGTGTAAAAAGAAGTGATAAGGCAATGAGCGGCGCGTAATTTATTTTCATATGACGTTTGCGAGGTTTATATTTTTAGTAATTTGCTATAAAATTGTATTTCTATGTCACAATTAGTTACTGAAACTTTTGATTATGTCTCTACTATATTTGCTGCAAATCTTCCAAGCAATTGTCTATATCATAATTTAACGCACACTAAGAGAGTCTTTAAAAGTACAAAAGAAATAATAAATAAGAGCACTCTTACTTCTGAAGAGGCTGAAATCCTGCAAATTGCGGCCTTACTCCACGATATTGGACATATAAATGGCCCGAAGGATCACGAGGTGGTGAGCGCAAAAATGGCTACGGATTTTCTGAAGGAAAAAAAGGCCAGTGAGGCATTAATAGCAAAGGTCGAACAATGTATCTTGGCTACAAATCTTGATAAGGAACCTGTCACCGAATTAGAGAAAATTATTCGAGATGCCGATAGTTCGCATTTTGCGAAGGAATATTTTCTGGAGGCCAGTGAATTATTACGGTTAGAGTTACAATTACAAGGAATTGCTGACTACAGCAAACTGGAGTGGATGGCCGTCAACATCGATATGCTGGAAAATAAGCATGTGTATTTTACCGATTATGCCATTGCGTATTGGAACCCCGAAAAGGAAAAAAACTTAGAAGCCATTCGAAATGCGAAGAAGAAGTTAGTAAAAGAGGAAAAGTTAGAGAAAAAAGAATTGAAGCAGCTTCAAAAAAGTACAGATCCCGAAAAGGCGATTCAAAGTGTTTTTAGAGTTACCTTAAAAAATCATATCAAACTTAGCGATATAGCCGATACTAAGGCCAATATATTGCTTTCGGTAAATGCTATTATTATATCCATAGCCCTTTCAAACCTCATTCCAAAGCTGGACAACCCTAGCAATAATTATCTTATCTACCCAACGGTTATATTTTTGGTTTTTACAGTTACGGCAATTGTTATGTCGGTTTTAGCGACCCGACCCAATGTGACCATAGGAAAATTTACGAAGGAGGATGTTGACAATAAGAAAGTAAATCTACTCTTCTTTGGTAATTTTCACAAAATGACGCTAACCGAATTTGAATGGGCCATGAACGAGATGCTCAATGACAAGGAATACATCTATTCGTCTATGACCAAAGATTTGTATTTTTTAGGATTGGTATTGCAGAAAAAATATAAAATATTGCGGTTGACCTATACTATTTTCATGATTGGGATCATAGTATCGGTTATTGCTTTTGCAATCGCATTTCAGTATAAGGGATTTTAAGTATCCAATTCTTTCATTAGATCCTCATAGGTATAATACTCCTTTTCATTACCTGCTTGTTCTTTCGAGTACAAGACACTAACACGAATGGCTTTAAGTCCGGTAACTCCTTGGAGATCTTCCACTTTTACAATTTCAATATCATCCACCAATTGTTTTTTTGCCTGAAGGAATCGTATATACTTTAAATACTCTTTTTCATCTTCCTTTTGGGAATAAATTATAGTGATCTTACCCGGCTGTGTAATACGATCGGTAGATCCCTTAACACGTGCTTTATCAACACGTTTTTTCACGACTTCGTAACGGGCATTATAGGTGCCGTCTACATCAAATCGCTTTTCGTCCATTCTAAAACGCAACGATAAGGACGCGTGAAAAGCCAATATCATGGAAGAAACATTCAATGGAATAGGCAACTGTTCTTTCAGCCTATAAAAACTGTTTTCCATTTCACACATGGCCTGCAATTGCCACAATCGCAAATTGTATAAGTAGATTTTATTGAAGTTATTCTTTTTGGTTATCGATTCCCCAATGTATAGATTATGCTCTACCCCATCTGTTTTAAAACGCTCGAAATAATGGGGATACATTAACTGGGCTTCCACTTGTTTTTGGTCTAAGATGGTTGCCATTTTTTTATTGATGAGCATCACCGAATCATCGTAATCTTTCCTGTGCTTGTAAATAAATCCCTTATCGTCATCTATAATTTCATAATATTCATTAATCAGGGACTCTAGTGCCGGGCTTTTAGACTTTAAATGTTCGTACAGTGGAACAATTTCCTTTTGCAAGAAATTTAATACCAGACGTTCGCTATCTACATTCAAATGGTCGTCCACATCGTTTAAATAATTTTTTATATTAAAATCGATTTGCTCATAAATAGGCAGGGTATCAATCTTATAGATCTTTCTAATTATTTTCTGCACGTGTTTTAGCTGTAGGATTAGATCTTTCTGAGTGGCAAGGTTTCTGGCTTCTGAAGACCCTTTTATATCAATTTGCCCATATAACGGGTATACATTCTCAAAAACGATCTCGCGAAAGGCCACTTGGTTTCCTTGAAGTTGTTCGCGAATTACCCGCTCTGCCTCTTTCTTGAATTTCCAATGAACACTAGGATGAATGGAAGTACATTCACTTTGTATTAGCAGTTCAATTTCATTCTCTTCCTGCTCTTTCGACCGTTTTACCGAATCGACCAAATAGGGCATGATATCCAGTAATTTATTGGCATTAATGGTGTTCAATTCGTTTGCATGAGGAGATACTATCTCTAAAATACCCAAGACCTTACCTTCAGCGACGATCGAAGCAATAATAGCACTCTGAATTTTCTGCTTATACAAATTCTTATACAATATATTGTTCGGGTATAACGCGTGGTATTTATTCACATCCGTAATGCAATAGAATTCATGTTTATTGAACAAAGACTCATAGGAACGATCACATAGGGCACCATCACAGGCCACACTGGTCTTTCCATTCAGAATAAAACTCTGCGAATTATACAATTGCGGAATTGCTTCTAATACTTCATCTTCTTCATTAAATAAGGTATAGCCAACCTTTAGTTCCGGTAAATTAAAGATGGCGTGAAGAATGGATTGAAAGTCATCTACAAAATTCTCGTCCTTGGTGTGATCTTTTAAAAGATTTGCCTTAAAATTTGAGAGGGCAACATCGATGGTGGCATCGTACATATTAGCAATCACAAAACCTTTAAAAATCCAACTTTCCGGTGGAAATTTTTGCTTCCAGATTTCTATGTTGTTGAAGTTTTCTAACAATTCGGCTACGTCGTCCTGGGTGATTTCTATCGAATTTTTGGTCTTTAAGATTTCGACAAAGTCGGCATTATACAATACTTTATAATGACGTATAATCCCTTGTGCATCCGGAATCTGATAATAAAATGGTCTTCTAAAATCTACCCGGTACCCGTAATAGGTATTTAAGATCATGCTACATCCCATGATATAGGCCTGATCAGTGTCAAAATCGGTGAATTTCAATTGAAAATCCTTCCCTGCAGCTGCCGTAAGGTTTCTATAGCGTTGAGACGATTTAAATATAAAATACTGGTATGGAATGGATGCAACCTTGATTTCATTTTCCTGAAGCACCGATGAAAAAAGATCTTCTAATACGAGGTCAATCTGACTTTGATTTTTTAATACTTCTTTTTCGTTTAAAAAACCTTCTGAAAGTTTAGGGTAGGCCTTTGCAATATCTAAAACCCGCTTGGCACGCTGTTGTACCAACTCGTTTTTGGAAGAGAGATTAGCTTCATATTTTTCGAAGAGCTTCGAAAAACTGATTCTAATTGATAAAGGAAAATCATTTTTTTTAGTAATCATTTTCGATAGGTTTCAGCTTTAAAATTAAGAAATATTGTGGTTAGTCGTCAAATATTACAGTTCATTAACAATAATTTGAGTCTCGTATTTTTTTTTCAGGAAAAAAAGACGCTATTTTTGTCCAAATTAAACTTGTACAAATGAGACGATTATTTGCCCTTTTTATTACACTTTCCTTAATTTCTTGTCAGAAAGATACGAATTCATATACACTTGAGGGTGACGCAACCGGTTATGTTGACGGCACACCTATTTATGTGTATGAAGTTTATAAAAATCAGCCGAAGGTGATTGACACAATTAAAGTGATGGGCGGAAAATTTTCTGCTACCTACCCAAAGTCCGATGATGCCTCCATTCGCTATTTACGTATGGAAAGCATTAATACATCCATCATCTTTTTCCCGGAAAATGTAGATTTAAAAGCTACTATCTATATGGATAGTCTAAGCACCTCATTTGTTTCAGGAAGTAAATTAAACGATTCATACACTGCCTTTTCGAAAAAGATTCGTGAGTTTAATACGCAGAAGCAAGCTAATATGCAGCGTTTTCAGCTAGCCAGACAAGAACAGGACAATTTATTAATCACTCAGATTCAAGGGGAAAATATGGCCCTTGTGGAAGAAGAAACCAATTATAAAATACAATTTGCCATGGAAAACGGCAATTCTATATTTTCTGTAATGTTGATTACTGAAATGCTTACCAGAAAAGAGATATCAGCAGCCGATGCGACCAATTTCCTTGCGAATGTGAGTCCGAAAGTAGCTGCCTTACCCATTACAGATGATCTAAAAGTAATGATCGCCAATTCGAAAAAAGCTGATGTGGGCTCACCCGCACCCGATTTTTCAGCGCCTACTCCTACCGGTGAGAACTTCTCACTATCGGAAGCAATGGGAAAATACACTATCATCGATTTTTGGGCGTCTTGGTGTAGACCCTGCCGTTTGGAAAACCCAAATGTTGTAAATGTGTATAACAAATACCACGACAAAGGGCTAAATATTATCAGCGTTTCCCTTGATAAAGAAGGGCAAAAAGAAAGATGGATTCAGGCCATTAAGGATGACAAGATGGATTGGTATCACATCTCCAATTTAAAATTTTGGAACGATCCTATTGCTAGAATGTATAACGTGAGATCTATTCCAGCTACCTTCCTTTTAGATGAAAACGGTACTATAATTGCTAAAAATTTGCGTGGTCCGGCCTTAGGAGCAAAAATTGAATCTTTGCTAGGACAATAACTAATTTAGAATAAAACGCACATTTACCTGTACGCGTATTTCCATTTCTCCTGGTGATATCGTTTGCTGATCTCCGGATGCATCGGCCATGACCGCCATACTTTTATACATGGGTTGCGGGTAATTAACGGATTGATGTTCGCTAATAGATACGGCCTTTCCAATGGTTTGAGCCAAAACTCCGGCGTATTCTTCGGCCTTCATTTTTGCGTTGGCTACTGCCTTCTTTCGGGCATCCGATTCTAGTTTTGACTTTTCAGAAGAAGAAAAAGCTACGCCATCGATACGATTAATCCCGGTTTCTAATAAGCCATTCATAAGCGCTTCGTATTTATCCAGTTTCGTAAGCTTTATAGCTATAGATTGATTTGCCGAATAATTGTAGGTTTTTGTATTGTACTCATAGTTCTTGCTTAGCCTAATGTACTCTGTACTTACGTACTTATCTTCAATACCCATGGATCGGATAAATTTAAAAACCTCACTCACTACGGCGTCGTTCTGCTGCTTGAGCTCTTTCGCATTCTTGCCGGTATTCTCCACGCGGACGCTAATGGTTACTTCATCGGGAATTACATAAACAATGCCTTCTCCGGTGACATCTACGGTGGGTTGCGGGCTGGGTTGTGCGGTCATAATACAGCTTGTTAAAATGATTAAAAAAGTGGATATTGATTTCATAACAATGTGAATTTAAATTTTTCCGAGTTTGTGTAATATAAATAGTAAAATAATGGGAACGGCCAACACCGCTACAATCCACCAACTCGTCTCCAAGAGACTTGGTACAAATGCAATGGTGAGTACATATCCTGCAATGGCACCACCAAAGTGTGCATCGTGACCAATGTTTCCCATCCTGCTTTTCATGCCGTAAATGGAATAAAGCAAATACAGGATTCCAAAGATCCAGGCCGGTATTGGAATAGGTATAAAAAACAAATACAAGCCCATATCGGGATAAAACAAAATTGCCGAATACAGCACTCCGGTTACTGCTCCACTAGCGCCTACGGCACTGTAATGATATTCTTCCTTATGAAAAAACAAGGACAACATATTACCTACCAATAAGCTTGCCAAATAAATAAGTACGAACTTGGTGACACCAACGGCATCAATCACCACCCCGGCAAAAAAATACAGAGTAAGCATATTAAAAAGCAAGTGGGTAATATCCACATGTAAAAAACCGGAGGTGACCATTCGTATTTGTTCCCCACGACGAATCCCCGCTATATTGAATTTGTATTTTTCGAAAAAGGAAAAGTCGTTAAACCCTTTGATTGAAACGGCTACGTTCGCCAAAATAATCACAAGGGTGGCAATATCTATATTTAGCATATACGATCTGTTTGAAGTACTATTTGTAATGCAATAAATTTAGTTAGTTTTGCCGTAAATTTACCTATGCAGCGGTTACTTTATATTTTGTTGTACCCTATTCTTTGGCTAACTTCCCTTTTGCCAATGTCTTTGCTGTATATAAAATCTTCTGTGCTTTATCTATTTGCTTATTATGTCATCGGGTATAGAAGAAAGGTCGTAAAAAGTAATTTGCAATTAGTCTTTCCTCATAAAACGGTGGCCGAGCGGAAATTCATCGAAAGGCAATTTTACAAACACCTCTGTGACCTGATCTTTGAGACCATCAAAAGCATGTCCATTTCTGAAAAAGAACTTCGGAAACGCTTTGAAATCGAGAATATGGACTTGTTGAATGACTATTTCAGTAAGGGTCGCAGTACCTTGGTGCTATGCGGTCACTACGCAAATTGGGAATGGAGTAATATTGTACCTGTGCACACCGAAGCCAAAGGATTTGGTGTTTATAAACCCCTTCGAAATAAATACTTCGACGCGCTTATTAAAAAAATTAGAGGGCGATTTGGAGCGACCATTGTAACCAATAAAAAAATTGTCGCCTCCTTGTTTCGAAGTGCCAAAAATGGGGAACATTCTATTACCTTGATGGTCGCAGACCAAACCCCAAAAAAGGACGCTTTTAAACAGCGGGATACGTTTATGGGTATCGATGTACCG
>NZ_JAIOHK010000082.1 GCF_019913785.1 Altibacter sp. | reverse complement strand
ATTTTAGCCAGGCGGGCTTCGACAATGTACAACTCAATCTAGGTCCTTTCGAGCAGACGTTCTCCGAACAACGCCAATTCTTTAAGGAAGGCGTTGACCTGTTCACAAAGGGAAATTTATTCTATTCCCGTCGTATCGGGGAAAATCCATCGAGCTACCCTGAAACGGCAGACGATGAGGAAGTTGTCGACCGCCCCGACAAGGTAAGTATGCTAAACGCTATAAAGGTTTCGGGACGTACCAAAAACGGTTTGGGAATTGGTTTTTTCAATGCCATCACTGAAAAGACCTATGCGAAAATTAGGAATACGACCACAGGAGAAACCCGCAAAGAAGTTGTGGAGCCCTTAGCCAACTATAATATCCTTGTTTTAGACCAGCAATTCAATAAAAACTCTTCCATTAGTTTGGTGAATACCAGTGTGATTCGAGATGGACATTTTAGAGATGCCAATGTCACCGCTGCCCTTTTCGATATTACGGACAAATCGAATACATGGAACGTTGACGGCTCGTTGAAAGTCAGTACACTGAATCTAAAAGACGACAATCAAACCGGCTTCAGTTCCTCTTTGGAGTTTGAAAAAGTAAGTGGAAAATATCGTTATGGGATCGAAAATACGGTCGCTGATACAAATTATAACATTAACGACCTTGGTATTTCCTTCCGAAATAATTACAACAACTTTAGAGCTTTTGGGTCGTACCGTATCTTTGAACCCACCGAAAAATTGAACAACTTTAGCGTTTACACCTGGGCCGAATACCAAATGCTTTTCGACCCCAGTACCTATACCGGAAATTCACTAGGTTTTGATATCTATATGCAGAACAAGAAGCTCTGGGATTATGGTATTAATGTAAACTTCCAAGCCGGTAAACAACACGATTATTACGAACCGAGAACCGAAGGCCGTTTTTTCACTTTTAAAAATCCATTTAATGTAAGTTCTTGGGTCAATACGAATTATGCCAAGAAATTGGCCGCCTTCGCCCATGTTGGTTTTGCAACACTTTTCGACAGTGAGCGAGATCTTTTTGAATACTGGATTGGATTGGAGCCTAGAATGCGTTTTAGCGATAAATTTTCCCTTGGGTATAATATTTTCTTTCAAGATGGCAGTGGCAGCAGAGGTTATGTTGAGACCGTGGACGATGATATTTTATTTGGCCAACGGGCTCAGACCACGATTACCAATAGCATTTCCGGGAGTTATAATTTTAATTCATTTCATTCCTTGTCTCTTAGCTTCCGAAATTACTGGACCACGGTAACCTACGACAACGGCCTTTATACCCTACTGGAAGATGGTACGGTCTCAACCCTTGACAACTACACCCTAGCCGATGTAGCCGATCCAAATGTGAATTTCAATACTTGGAATCTCGACTTTCGTTATTCGTGGCAATTCGCTCCCGGAAGTCAGTTAACAGCGCTGTATAGAAATTCGTTATTCAATTCAAATTCCGAATCGTCAGCGACCTATTTTGACAGTCTTGAAACATTGTTTGAGCAACCCATAGAACATGTGTTTTCATTGCGATTGGTATACTATATTGATTATAACAATGTGAAAAATATTTTCAAGAAAAACTCCTAAAGCCTAAGTTGTGTAATCGCTTCGAATATGCTATTTTCACCAAGCAAATACCGCTGCATGATCATAGCCAAGAACATTCATAAACATTACGATACACTTCACGTTTTAAAGGGTGTTGATCTTCAGATTAAAAAAGGGGAAATAGTATCAATTGTAGGTGCTTCGGGTGCCGGAAAGACTACGCTATTACAGATTTTGGGCACCTTGGATTCGTTTGATGCCGAAAAAGGACAACTTCAAATCAATGAAATCAATATTTCCGGTTTAGGTGGGAAGGCGTTGGCAAAATTCAGAAATGAAAACCTCGGTTTTATTTTTCAGTTCCATCAATTATTGCCCGAATTTACCGCTTTGGAAAACGTGTGTATCCCTGCCTTTATAAAAAATGTACCAAAGGCTGAAGCCGAAAAAAAAGCCAAGGAACTCCTACAGTTTTTAGGACTATCGCATCGGGAGCACCATAAACCCAACGAACTTTCAGGAGGTGAGCAACAACGAGTAGCAGTTGCTCGTGCCTTGATCAACAATCCGTCAATTATTTTAGCCGATGAGCCCAGTGGTAATTTGGATACCGAAAGTGCCGAAAACCTACACAATCTGTTCTTTAAACTACGCGATGAATTTGGACAGACCTTTGTGATTGTTACCCATAATGAAGAACTGGCCGCAATGGCCGACCGGAAATTGGTCATGCAGGACGGAAAAATTATTGCCTAAAACATGAAATCTAGCGAGCTGAAGGAATTTCTTGACGAAAAGGCCGCCTTTTACAACAATCCTAGGTTTATAGCAACTGATCCTATTCAAATTCCGCATCAATTCACCAAAAAAGAAGATATTGAAATTGCCGCCTTCCTGGTGGCGACCATAGCATGGGGGAATCGAAAGAGCATAATCAACAATGGCACTCAACTTATGCAACGAATGGGAAACGCTCCCTTTGATTTTATAATGAATTTTTCGGAAGAGGATACCCCTGCCCTTTCGGGTTTTGTACATCGAACCTTTAATGAAACCGATCTGGGATACTTTCTGAAATCCCTTCAGCATATTTATATGCAGCATGGCGGACTTGAACATATCTTTTTCAAACATGCCGAAGCAGATACCTTACAACCTGCAATTCATCACTTTAAAAAGTTGTTCTTTGGCTTACCGCATTTGCCGAGAACCGAGAAGCACATAAGCGATCCTATGAAGAATTCGGCCGCTAAGCGCATCAATATGTTTTTGCGCTGGATGGTGAGAAAAGACGCCAACGGAGTTGATTTCGGTATTTGGAATACCCTATCCCCTGCACAGTTGTCTTGTCCTCTCGATGTGCATAGCGGAAATGTAGCCAGAAAGCTGAAACTAGTGAAGCGGAAACAAAACGATGGGAAAGCACTGTACGAATTGGACACTGCCCTTCGAAAACTAGATCCCAACGATCCGGTTAAATATGACTTTGCCTTATTTGGACTCGGAGTATTTGAAAACTTTTGATAATATTTAACATTTCAATTTTTTTTAACCTTTTTATCGATAAAATGCATATTTTATCGTTTATATGTAATTTTTTTATATATTAGCCTGCTGAACTAAAACCTACTTATTATGAAATCAAAAATTACTACATTATTATTTCTTTGTACAATACTACTTAGTTGTTCCAAAGATTCAGATTTATTTATTGAAGATTCACCAACTGCCGATCGTATTATTGTAATCGACGGTCAAACAACACAAGACCCTGTTATACTAAGTCAGACAGATCTTATGGCCGGTCAAAATATTCTTATGGGTTTTGTGACGGTAGGACTAGATGAAAATGGCCTACTCGAGGTTACCTATAATTCTGATGGAGATTGGGAAATAGAAGAAACCCATCTATTTATTGGTGAGTTATCCGATCTTCCTACAAACAATGGTGGAAATCCAAAAATTGGTCAATTTCCATATAAAGCAAATCATCCGGCAGGCACCAATACAGTAACTTATGAGATCGGTACTACACTTGCAGAAGGAGCATGTGTATATGTAGCAGCTCACGCAGTTGTTACCGATACATCAAACGGACAAACTGAAACAGCATGGGGTGCCGGAGTTCCTATTGGTGGTAACAGTTGGGCGATGATGTTCGAAGTTTGTAACTAGTAGATTATCCCATAATATAGCCTATATGATCGCGGTCGTATTTCTTTTGAAATACGACCGTTTTATTTATACTAAACCCACTTTTAAAAAGTTAAATAATGTGTAACTTTATTGCATAGGCAATTGCAACTAACAGTATTGAATCAAATAGAAGAACTCCTTGATAGCACCCAATTTTCCTGAAAATGAAACAGAACGCCTTGAGGCGGTCAAAGCGTATCAGCTCTTGGACACTTTACCCGAGCGGGATTTCGATACTATTACCGCACTAACGGCAAGTATTTGCGATGTCCCTATTTCGTTGGTGACCCTACTCGATTCTGACCGGAACTTTTTAAAATCACATTACGGGGTTCCCTTGACCGAATCGCCGAGATCCACATCATTTTGCGGACATGCCATCTTAGACAATAATGAGATTTTCATTGTGGAAGATGCCAGAAAAGATGCTCGATTTAAGGACAACCCCATTGTTACCCTACAAGGAGCCGTATTTTATGCAGGAGTCCCACTTATAACGCCGGATGGCTTTCCAATTGGTACCTTATGCATTTTCGATCTAAAACCCAGAACGCTTTCAGAAAAACAAAAAAAAGCCCTAACAGCCTTGGCCTATCAGGTTATGAATTTGTTTGAAGAACGAAAAAAGAACTTGCAGCTTCACCAACTACAGGATGAGCTACGTCGTAAGAATGAAGAACTTAAGAATTTTGCAGGGACCATTTCGCACGATATGAAAATGCCATTGGCCAATATGATTGTCACAGTAGATATTCTAAAGGCAAAATATGCGTCACAGTTGGACGAACAAGGCAAAAAATACCTAGCCTATATCAAACAGTCTTCCTTTACACTTAGCGATTATATTACCGGCTTATTGGCACACTACGAAAGTGATAACATTGCAACAAAGGCCAAGGAAGATTTCGACCTGCATTCCTTGTTGGAAGAGATCGTGGACCTGCTGAATATAGACATGGATTGTGAGATCAACTTCCCGGAAGAAAATATAGACATCTCCAGCAATCGGGCAGCGTTGGAACAGATACTGTTAAATTTGATTGGAAATAGCCTGAAATATAACGACAAGGAGAAGATTGTAATCGATATCGACTGTTTTGAAGAAAATGGCAAATATTATTTTACCCTTTCAGATAATGGTATAGGGATTCCTCAAGACAAGCAAAAGGAGATCTTTAATTTATTTACTACGGTAGGTAATTTAGACCGGCATGGCAATAAAGGACACGGAATTGGTCTTTCAACCGTTCAGAAGCTGGTGACCAAATTGGGAGGAGAAATTTCGGTCACCTCCCAACTGAATAAGGGCGCTACTTTTAGCTTCTCGATATCAAATACAAAGTAAAAAGTTAAGATACCACCATTATTAGATAGCATTTTTTATCTTTGAAAAATATTTCTTGGAATGCAGTTTAAACACCCTGAATTACTTTACGCGCTTTTCCTTCTGCTCATTCCTATCTTTATCCATCTTTTTCAACTTCGGCGTTTTCAGAAAATAGACTTCACCAATGTTGCTTTTTTAAAGAAAGTGACCATACAAACCCGGAAGAGTTCACAGCTTAAAAAGTGGCTCACCCTATTAACGCGATTATTTGCACTCGCCTGTATCATTCTGGCTTTCGCACAACCTTTTACCGCCTCCAAATCGGCACTCAACACCCAAAAAGAAACGGTGATCTATGTGGACAATTCGTTCAGTATGCAGGCAAAGGGACCGCAGGGTCCGTTGTTACAGCGTGCCTTACAGGATTTATACACCAAGGCTTCGGGGAATGAACAATTAAGTTGGTTTACCAACGATACCGACAGAAAGAATACTTCGGTACAAGATTTTAAAAATGAAATTCTTTCCGTAGACTATAGTCAAAAGCAACTGAGTCCGGCTGAAGTTCTACTGAAAGCGAATCAGATGTTCAGCAAAAATAGCGGTGCCGAAAAGCGACTGATTTACATTTCCGACTTTCAGCTAAAAGAGGCTTTTCCGGAAATTCCTGAAGCTATTTCGTTGGATGCCGTCCCCCTAACACCGGTTTCAATAACAAACATTGCCATTGATACGGCCTATATAAGTTCAAAGACAGCCGAGACCCTAAAACTGACTGCTACCCTCTCTGCCATCGGAGATGTGTCACAAAATGTGCCCGTCTCCTTGTACAATGGGAATACGCTCATGGCGAAATCGGGTATTGATTTTTCTGAAGTCAAACAACATACCCTTACATTTGATATCGACAAGAACAACGAATTTGTTGGGAAGTTAGAGATCAACGAATCCAACATCCCTTTTGACAATACACTGTTCTTTAGCATTAACAAGCCGGAAAAGATAAGGGTACTGAGTATTAACGAAGCCAATCCAAACTTCTTGCAGCGCCTGTTTGACCAAACCGAATTCGACTATACGCAACAAGCCTTTACGAGTCTGAATTACAACATCATCCCCGATCAAAATTTCGTGATCCTAAATGAGTTAAAAGACATCCCGGCTTCACTTACCACCGCGTTAAAATCTTTTAGTGATGCAGGGGGGAGTCTCTTGATAATTCCTTCGGAAGAAGTTGAAATTTCCAATTACAACAGCCTATTGGGGAGTTTTGGACTGGGTGCTATTACCGAAAATGTACTTCAAGAAAAAAAGATCACCAAGATTGCATTTAATCATCCCCTGTACCACGAAGTCTTCGAAAAGCAGGTCGCTAATTTTCAATACCCGAAGGTGAATGCTTTTTACAAGTTCAATACTACGGCCACCATGGCACTCCAATTTGAGGACGGGAAACCCTTTTTATTGCAACAGGGGAATACCTATGTGACTACGGCACCAATTAATACAGATAATTCGAACTTTCAAAATTCACCGCTTATTGTTCCCACAATTTACAATATGGCACAACAGAGCCTTCAACTACCAAAATTATACTACCAAATAGGAAGGCAAAATACCTTTTCAATCCCTATTCAATTAAAGGAGAACGAAATACTCAGTCTAAAAGATAGTATTGCTCAATTTATTCCCTTACAGCAAACTAAGGCGAATAAGGTAGATATCACAACGCTGGATCAACCGGCACGAGCGGGAAACTATCAAATTGTTAAAGAAGCGGCATTTATTGAAAACAGTAGCTTTAACTATAGTCGTGCCGAAAGCGCCCTGCAATATGCAGCGGTTGAACGCTGGGAAGGAGTTACCGTTCACGATTCGGTTGCGGCTTTGTTCGAAACGATTAATGAAGCAAATTCAATTAACAGTTTCTGGAAATGGTTTGTTATTTTTGCATTGTTATTTCTGGTATTGGAAATGCTTATCTTAAAATTCTATAAATGAACGTACTACTAAAATCAGCCGTCATTGTTGACCCCACCAGTAAGCATCATTTAAAAAAGCGAGATGTGTTGCTTGAGAACGGAAAGATCTCTAAAATTGCTGCCTCAATTTCCAATACAAAGAAAGCTAAGGAGATCGATTTAAAGAACTTGCATATTTCGCAAGGCTGGTTTGATCCTAGCGTCTCCTTTGGCGAACCGGGATTTGAGGAGCGCGAAACCATATCGAATGGGCTAAAAACGGCGGCCTATAGCGGATTTACACAGGTAGCGGTGAATGCGAATACCTTTCCGGTGACCGATAGCAAATCGAATATCAAATTTTTAAGATCGAAGGCTGAAGGAAATGCGGTAAGCCTCTATCCTATTGGTGCGCTCACCATGGGAAGCAAAGGAATCGATCTGGCAGAACTGTACGATATGACGAACGAGGGTGCCATCTCATTCTACGATTATAAGCGTCCTATCGAGAACGCAAATCTCCTAAAGATCGCCCTGCAATACAGCCAGAACTTCGATGGGCTGGTACAATCCTTTCCTTTTGACAAATCGGTCGCGCGAAACGGAATGGTCAATGAAGAAGTGAACAGCACCAAATTAGGTTTAAAAGGAATTCCGGCTCTCGCCGAAGAACTTCAAATAACCCGCGATCTCTATCTTTTAGAATATACCGGAGGCAAATTACACATCCCAACCATATCGACCAAAAAGTCAGTTTCGCTGATCAAAGAGGCGAAAAAGAAAGGCCTGAATGTTAGCTGTAGCGTCGCCATAACCAATCTTTTTCTAACAGACGATGTACTGGAAAGCTTTGACACAAATTATAAGTTATTACCACCGCTGCGCACTTCAGAAGACAACAAAGCACTTTTAAAAGGATTAAAGGAAGGCGTGATCGACGGAGTGACCAGCGACCACGATCCAATTGATATAGAACACAAAAAAACCGAATTCGACCATGCCTGTTTCGGTAGCATTGGCTTGGAAAGTTGTTTTGGTGCCCTCAATAGCTTGGTGGGTATCGAATTGGCCGTGGAAGCACTTACCCGCCTAAAAGGAACGTTTAAGATCCCAATGACACCTATTGCGGAAGGAGAAGTTGCCAATATAACGCTCTTCGACCCAACCAAGGCCTGGAGCTTTACCAAAGATGATATACGTTCAACCTCAAAGAATGCAGCCCTCCTCCACGCTAAATTAAAGGGGAAAGCCCACGGGGTATATGCTAACAATGAATTAATTCTTTCTACCTAATGAGTGCAGCACCCGCCGGAAAAAGTAAAGCCATCATCGCGTATATGACATTTATAGGCATGTTTATCGCCTATTTTATGAATCGAGACGATAAACATGAATTTGCACGATGGCATATAAAAAATATGTTTGGACTTGTGTTGTTATTATTTTGTTCGCTTGCGCTTCAAAATTACCCAATTGGTTTTTACATATATTGGTTGGCCTTTGGTTTATGGCTGTTTTCCTTATGTATGGCGGTGTTCAACAAGCAGATGGGAATTCCGCTTTTAAGTGCAAAATTTCAGATCTGGTTTAGCTTTTTAGACTAGCTACCCGGCAATAGCAAGCCAATTGACTTCAAAAGCGTTTAGTTTACAGCAGTTAAGAAAATAACGACCCAGGGGATATTTATATCGTTTTGACATAAATATGTAATTAAAAATGTAAGATTTTTCGGTTGCATTTTACATTTTTAAATGATATAGCTTATCTTTAAGGTATTAACATCGTACTAACCTAAATCATATATCATGGCAGAAGCTACTTCAGACAATGGTAAAACAGTTGGAATCATTGCATATTTAACACTAATAGGATGGATTATTGCACTGGTAATGCACAATGGTAACAAAACAGATTTCGGTGCTTTTCACATCCGTCAAATGTTGGGAATCGCTATTGTTGGGCTGCTAATGTACATAGTAAACATGGCACTATTGTTTACGATAGATATTGGGTTTCTGGGCTATATTTTTCAATTGGCTGTATTTGTACTTTGGCTTTTAGGGTTTATTGGTGCGGTACAGGGAGAAAAAAAGCTCGTTCCCCTCTTAGGAGCTCAGTTTCAGGACTGGTTTAAAGGAATAGGATAACCAACCTAACATTCATAATTTGAAAGATGCTGCTTTTCTGCTGAAATGTTTTCAGTATTGAGCGGCATCTTTTATTTTTGCCATCTATGAAAAAGCAAACACTCTCTTTAGACCATAATTATAAAGCCCCAAAGGAAGCTTCCGAACATGCTCCGGCAATTATTATGCTTCACGGCTTCGGAAGCGATGAAAATGATCTTTTTTCGTTTTCAACCGAATTGCCCGAGGACTATCACATTATTTCCCTAAAGGCTCCTATTCCGATGCAACCCTTCGGAAATGCTTGGTATAATATCTATTTGGATGCGGCAAATGGTAAATTCAGTGATGACGAACAGGCCATCGTTTCGAGAGATCTTGTGCTAACATGTATCGATGAAATAATACGTTTGTACAAAGTAAACAGCAAAAAGATCACCCTTCTGGGATTTAGTCAGGGTACCATCCTAAGTTTCGCCGTTGCGCTTAGTTACCCTGAAAAAATAAAAAACGTAATTGGATTGAGCGGTTATATTAACGAGGCAATTCTGAAAAAAGGCTATGCCGAAAACGACTTTGCTCACTTGGCTATCTATAGCTCTCACGGCAGTGTAGATCAGGTGATTCCGGTAGAATGGGCACGAAAAACGAAGCCTTTTCTCGAGCAGTTAAACATCGATTGTACCTACTCCGAATTCCCTGTAGGGCACGGTGTGGCGCCTCAAAATTTTTATGAGTTCAAGGCTTGGTTGGAAAAGCACGCCTAATTAGCGGGATAGAGTAACGAAGCCAACGTGTGCAACTCCATTTCGTGCGCTTCGTTAAAACTGTATTCCAAAAGCATCTCCCCCCAATATGTTCCATCCGAAAAATCGGCCAACAACCATTTGTGATTTAAGAATTTTATCTTATTGACCAACATGGCACCGTTCATACCATCGAACGGCACTAAGGGATTTCCACCACTGACCAGATTTTGATCGTAAATAGCATCACTTATAAATGCTTCTACAGCAGCCGCTTCGCGTCCCGTACTCTCCAGATAATCCATAGCATTTTGGTTCCCTAACAAGGTAAAGTAGTTGAGTTCAGAAACCCGATTTGTGAGCACCGAGATGGAATCTTCTGCCTTCGAAAACTTTTCGGTAAGGGAAGCTATCTTCTTTTCCTGAGATTCGAAGATTGTTTTTTCATTCATATACTGAAATAGGATAAACAATACTGCAAAAAAGAACAGGTACATAAATATTTTATTCTTCATATCTAAACGTTGATTTTAAGGGTGTCGTAAGCTAAAAATACATTTTTAGGGAGTTTGGCCGAAACCTCATCATGAAATCCCATAAGGTGGCTAATATGGGTTAGGTATGCCCTTTCCGGCTGCACTTTCTCTATAAAGGCCAAAGCCTCTGTTAGATTAAAATGTGAATAGTGTGGCTTTTCACGAAGCGCATTGACCACAAGCACTTTCGAATGCTTGATCTTTTCAATTTCGGGAGCCGCGATCGTTTTAACATCGGTCAAATAGGTAAAATCTTCTATTCTAAACCCTAAAACGGCTAAGGTATCGTGATAGGCTTCCACAGGTATTACTTCTTTGTTTCCTAGTTGAAAAGGCCTATTGTTTTCAATCTCAATCTCAGCTATAGCAGGAGCTCCGGGATATTTATTCTCTGTTTCAAAAACATAGGCAAACCGCTGGTGCAAGGCTTCAAAAACGCGTTTATGACCATAAAATGGAATATCTCCCTGCATAAAACAAAAAGGGCGTATATCGTCAATTCCTGCGGTGTGATCGCTATGTTCGTGCGTAAGAAGTACTCCGTTCAATTCAGAAACCTGCGCTCGCAACATCTGTTGTCTAAAGTCGGGACCTATATCGATAACATAGGTGTATTCTTCCCACTGTACCAAGACTGAAACCCGTAAGCGTTTGTCCTTCGGATTTTCACTTTTGCAAACCGGATGATCACTACCAATAACCGGTATTCCCTGAGAAGTTCCTGTTCCTAAAAAAGTGATAGAAAATTGTGATTTCATCGACACAAAAATAACAGTATTTTTTTTGTTTGCCTATTGTATTTGTTACCTTTGTGAAACAAGATTGCTAATAGGAAAATGCTATGCCCGAACACATTTCAGGGGACAAGGAGTTTGAGAATATTCCTTCGATAAGAAGTAAGGCACTTCGAATTAATTTAAATGAAAATATCTACGGTACCTTTGCAGAAATTGGTGCCGGACAAGAGACAGTTCGAAATTTTTTCAGGGCCGGCGGTGCTTCCGGAACTATTGCCAAAACCATGTCGGCCTACGATAAGGATTTTAGTGATGCTATTTACGGGGTTGAAGATGATGGGCGGTATGTGACGGAGTCGAGACTCAAAAAAATGCTCTCGCATGAAATGCAACTTATTGAAGAGCGAATCATTCGGGAAAAACATCCAAACAAACTGTTCTTTGCCTATGCAAATACGGTGGCAACTATCGATTTCGCAAAAAAATACAAAGGTCACGGCTGGATAGGAATCCGCTATCAGGTGGATCCAAAGGAAGATTATAATGAGATCGTATTGCACATTCGCTTTCATGAAAATGACGCGATGCTGCAGCAAATTACCTTAGGAAGCCTTGGTGTAAACCTAATCTATGGTGCGTATTATAAATATGATGAGCCAAAAAAGTTACTAAGGTATCTTTACGATCATATCGATAAAGACAAAATAGAGATCGATACCATTAACTTTTCCGGTCCCAAGTTCGAGAAAGTCGATAACCGTCTCATGAGCCTTCAGCTTATTAAAAATGGCATGACCGATGCCATTATGTTTGGCCCGGATGGAAATAATATCCTTCCTGCGCGAATTCTTTATAAAAAGAACATATTAGCCCTCCGTGGTAGTTTTAGACCGGTCACCAAGGTTAATATTGACATGTATGAGAAATCGTACGAGATGTTCTTAAACGAGAACAAAGTAGAAAAAGAACGTACGGAGGTCATTTTTGAAATCACCCTTTCCAACCTTCGTGCTGAAGGAGAAATAGATGAAGAAGATTTTATGGATCGCGCTAGATTGCTCTGTTCATTGGGACATACGGTGATGATCTCCAACTTCCAAGAGTATTACAAACTGGTTGAATATTTTTCACGGTACACCAAAATGCGCTTAGGTCTTTCCATGGGCGTAAACAATTTGGTAGATATTTTCGATGAGAAATACTATCGTCATTTAAGTGGTGGGATTCTGGAAGCCTTTGGCAAACTGTTCTTTAAGGATTTGAAAGTGTATTTATACCCCATGCGCGATTTGGAGACCGGGGAATATACCAACAGTGAAAATTTGAAAGTCCATCCGCGTATGAAAGAATTGTATAAATTCTTCAAGTACAACGGAAAGGTGGTCGACATTACCGACTTTAACCCGGAAATTTTAGACATATTCTCTCGTGAGGTACTTACCATGATCGAAAACGGACAAGACGGCTGGGAAGAAATGCTTCCTCCGGGAGTTTCAGAAATCATTAAGGAAAAATGCCTCTTTAGTTGTACGATCGAGCAGCAAGAACAGGCGAAAAGGGCAAAGGAAGCTACTAATTAAGTATCTGACTGGCGTGTACTTTACTTTTCACCTTGTCGATCACTTTGGCAACACGTCCTTCTTCATCAATGACAAAGGTGATCCGGTGTATTCCGTTATAGGTGCGACCCATAAATTTTTTGGGACCCCAAACTCCAAAGACATTGATCACTTCTTTATCGGTATCGGCAAGTAGCGGATATGGAAATTTATATTTTTTACTGAAATTCTTTTGTTTCCGTTCGGTATCGGCGCTTACGCCTAGGATTTCGTAGCCGGCCTCTTGTAGCGCACTGTAATTATCCCGAAGGTTGCACGCTTCTACCGTGCAAGTAGGGGTGTTTGCAGCCGGATAAAAGAACACCACTAATTTTTTTCCTTTATAATCGGACAATGCTACGGTATTCCCGTCCTGATCTGTCGCAGTAAAATTTGGAACCTTATCTCCTTCTTGTAATGTTTTCATTTCACGTACTTTTGTGTAAAAGTAACCAAAATGAACAAACAGGAAAAGGTAAACTTCGTTATAAAAACCCTAAAAGAACTATATCCCGAAGTCCCCATCCCTTTAGCGCATAAAGACCCCTATACCTTATTGATTGCCGTATTGTTATCTGCTCAAAGTACCGATGTGCGGGTAAACCAAATTACACCTATCTTATTTGAAATAGCAGATAATCCCTACGATATGGTAAAGCTCACCGTGGAAGAAATTAGAGATATTATCAAGCCGGTGGGTCTTTCTCCTATGAAATCGAAGGGAATTCACGGGCTGTCTAAAATTCTTATAGAAAAATACCATGGAAAAGTACCTGCCAGTTTTGAAGCCTTGGAGGCATTACCGGCAGTAGGGCACAAAACGGCAAGTGTGGTTATGTCCCAAGCCTTTAATATTCCTGCCTTTCCGGTAGATACCCATATTCACAGGTTGATGTATCGTTGGGGTTTTTCGAATGGCAAAAATGTGGTTCAAACTGAAAAAGATGCAAAAAGATTATTTCCAATGGATCTTTGGAATGAACTACACTTACAGATTATTTGGTATGGAAGGCAATACTCCCCTGCCAGAGGTTGGGATTTGGAAAAAGATATTATTACGAAAACGATTGGAAGAAAATCGGTGATTTCAGAATACTGGAAGAAAAAAAGGTGAATTTAAGGCATAAAAAAACCCTGAAATTTCTTTCAGGGTTTTTCCAAAGTTTAGTTTAGAAGTGCTTCAAACTTCAATTTATTATAATCTATAACACTTAAAGCCTTCGAATAATCCAGAAGAAATCGAATAGTTTCTTCTTTTGGAGCTAATTCTTTATTCACGCGCTCCGGACGTGAGGTTTCAGAGTACATTTTTTGCATAGAACGTAATTTTGAGGTTAATGTTACCTAATAACGCCGCAAAAAATGGTTTATTGTATCAGTTCGTTAATATAATATTATGCTTCTCAATTACCTTGCGCAAGTTGATAAGTGCGTAACGCATTCTTCCCAGCGCGGTATTAATACTCACGTTGGTTTGCTCACTAATTTCTTTAAAGCTCATGTCCTTATAAATACGCATAATCAGTACCTGTTTCTGGTCTTCGGGAAGCTCTTCGATAAGGCGGCGGACATCACTTTCCACCTGTCCTTTTATCATCTGTTTTTCGATGTTAAGGGCTCCGTCAGAAAGCACCGAAAAAATATTGAAATCATTGTTGTTTTCAAATTTCGGCATGCGATTGTTCTTTCTGAAGTGATCAATCACCAAATTGTGAGCAATACGCATAACCCAAGGTAAGAACTTACCTTCTTCATTATACGCACCACGCTTTAAGGTCTTGATAACCTTAATAAAGGTGTCCTGAAAAATATCTTCAGCAACGTCTCGATCAAATACTTTGGAATAGATAAAACTGTAGATTCTTTGCTTGTGCCTGGTTATTAGTTCGCAAAGTGCAGCTTCGTCGCCATTCATATAAGCGCTTACTAAAAGCGCATCTGTTGTTGGGCTTTGCTTCATATCAATACTTTTTTTAAAATAAACAACTATGACTTTTGGTTGCTTAGTTGTTATGTAAATTTTAATTGTAAAAGTAGTAATATGCTATAGGCAATAATTTTTATAAATGACGTTAAGTGGGGTAAATATAAGAACAAACAATTCACAATTGCAAAAAAAAGTGAGTTTTTTCTTAAAAAAAATATAATCCCCACGGGCGTGCAATCCCGAAATCTATACAGTATCTTTGCAAAAATCTACTAAAAAACTAGGATAACCTTGAGTACTGATACTTTAGATACCAAAAAAAACATCTATATACAAGGGGCAAAACTGCACAATCTTAAAAATGTGTCGGTGGCCATCCCCAGAAATAAATTAGTAGTCATTACCGGGCTTTCGGGAAGCGGTAAGTCGAGTTTGGCCTTTGACACCCTCTATGCCGAAGGTCAACGAAGGTACGTTGAAAGTCTTTCTTCGTATGCAAGACAGTTTTTGGGAAGGCTAAACAAGCCAAAAGTCGATGCCATCAAAGGAATTGCACCTGCCATAGCCATCGAACAAAAGGTAAATTCCACAAATCCGAGATCTACGGTGGGAACTTCAACCGAGATCTACGATTATCTAAAATTGCTCTATACCCGTATCGGCCACACCTACTCCCCTGTTTCGGGAAAAGAAGTAAAGAAGGACACCGTCACCGATGTTATTGCCTATATCAAGGAATTTCCTGAAAATGAAAAATTACTCCTGCTCGCCCCAATTCATCTGGAAGAAGGCCGTTCCATGGAGAATAAACTGCAGGCTCTTGCACAGCAGGGCTATGCTCGTGTAAAACTGAATGACACGGTTACCCGAATAGATGAATTGAAGGGGAAATCATTTCCGAAGGATATCCAATTGGTAATTGACAGGGTAATCACACAAGAGGACGAGGATTTCTATAATCGCTTGGCAGATGCAGTGCAAATTGCTTTTTTTGAAGGAAAAGGAGCACTGTTTATCGAACGGCTTTCAGATACTTCCATAAAAGAGTTCAATAATCGGTTTGAGGCCGACGGTATTGTTTTTATGGAACCCAATGTGCATCTCTTCAGTTTTAACAATCCCTACGGCGCCTGTCCCAATTGCGAAGGATATGGCGACGTCATTGGCATCGATGAAGACTTGGTCATTCCAAATACCGCATTGTCTATTTACGAAAATGCCATCTTCCCTTGGCGGGGGGAAAGCATGAGCTGGTATCGGGACCAACTGGTCAACAATGCGTACAAATTCGATTTCCCTATTCACAAGCCCTGGTTCGAAATTACCGAAGCGCAAAAACAGTTGGTATGGGACGGAAACTCCTACTTTGAAGGGTTAAATAGTTTCTTTTCATTTTTAGAATCGAAGAGTTATAAAATCCAGAATCGGGTCATGCTGTCTCGCTATCGCGGAAAGACCCGATGCCATAGCTGCTACGGAAAAAGATTACGCCCCGAAGCCGGCTACGTAAAAATAAACGGAAAGTCTATTCAGGAACTCGTTGAGTTGCCGCTAGATCAGGTGGCTACTTTCTTTAAAGCCTTAAGCCTTTCCGAATACGATGAAAAAGTAGCGAAGCGATTACTACTTGAAATTAACAACCGACTTGCGTTCTTAATGGACGTTGGCCTTAGCTATCTCACTCTAAACCGGAAATCGAATACGCTGTCCGGTGGGGAATCCCAGCGAATTAATTTAGCCACTTCGTTGGGGAGTAGCTTGGTGGGTTCTATGTATATACTCGATGAACCCAGTATAGGCCTTCATCCTAAAGATACCGAACGCCTTATAAAAGTACTTAGATCATTACGTGACCTGGGGAATACAGTGATTGTGGTGGAGCACGATGAAGACATTATGAAAGCCGCCGACGAGATCATCGACATCGGCCCTGAAGCAGGTACATTTGGAGGCGAAGTAATGGCAACAGGCACCTATGCTGCAATTCTGAAGTCTGATTCCCTAACCGCAGGCTATTTAAACGGTAGGCTTCAAATTGATGTGCCAAAAAAACGACGGACTTGGAAAAATGCCATTGAGGTCAAAGGCGCGCGTCACAATAACTTAAAGAATATCGATGTCACCTTTCCCTTAGGGGCTTTTACCGCCGTAACCGGGGTTTCCGGAAGTGGAAAAAGTACCCTAGTGAAAAAGATTTTATATCCGGCCATGCTTCGGCAGATTGGTGGCTACGGTCAAAAACCGGGTCAGTTTACAGCCTTGGAGGGCAACTTCAGCAGTATAAGCAGTATTGAGTTTATCGATCAGAATCCTATAGGTCGTTCCAGCAGATCCAATCCGGTGACCTATATTAAGGCCTATGATGACATTCGGAATTTGTACGCTTCTCAGAAACTTTCGGATATACGGGGTTATAAGGCCAAACATTTCAGTTTTAATGTAGACGGGGGGCGTTGTGAAACCTGTAAAGGCGAGGGCGAAGTGACTATCGAAATGCAGTTTATGGCCGATGTACACTTGGAATGCGATACCTGCAGCGGGAAACGCTTTAAAAAAGAGATACTCGAAGTTGCATTTCAAAACAAGAACATTAACGACCTGCTTAGCATGACCGTGGACGAGGCCATTGCCTTCTTCCATTCGGCCAACGAAACCAAAATCGTTACCAAATTACAACCGCTACAAGATGTTGGCTTGGGATATGTACAACTGGGACAGAGCTCCTCTACCCTTTCGGGCGGAGAAGCACAGCGTATCAAATTGGCTTCTTTTCTGGTAAAAGGAAGCACCAAAGACAAGGCGCTATTTATCTTTGACGAGCCCACTACCGGCTTGCATTTTCACGATATTAAAAAACTGCTCGCTTCCTTTTATGCCCTGCTGGACAAGGGGCATACGGTCATTGTAGTGGAACACAACCTGGATCTTATTAAATGTGCCGACTACATCATTGACCTGGGCCTTGATGGTGGCATTACCGGCGGACAGGTAATCGCTCAAGGCACCCCCGAAGAAGTCGCCAAAAACCAAGAATCGTATACAGCTGTGTATTTGAAAGAAAAAATTTAGTATCTTTAGGAGACTCCCCGGTACAGTACGAGTGTTTATTTTAATGTATCGTCATGAAACAGTTCCTTACTTTTCTACTTCTAATTTATTTTAGTCATATAAGCGCTCAGCCCTATATTCCTATGCTGCAAGAGGGAAATGCATGGAGTGTTGATGTCCATTATTGCCCATGGCCTCCTCCCGATCCACCTTCCTGGATTGTCACACAGCAAATTTCAATTGGAGAAATCGTTACAATTAATGGTGTAGACTATAAACAAATCTACAGAGATGACAGCACCTCCTGCCTACTACGTGAAGAAAATGGGGTCGTTTATAAATACAACAGCAACGATAATATTGAAAAAATCCTATTTGATTTTAATGTGGAGATTGGGGACTCATTCTTTATGCCTGATTTAGCATATCATTTTGGCAACTGTGCGGGCACAGATTATAATGTTGCGATATGGTATTTAGAGGTATTTGAAATTGAAAATATATTCATAGCAGGTGCAAATAGGAAAGTTATAAGATTATTGGATCAGATTTTCCCTCAAGGAGGAGAAGTATTAACATGGGTAGAAGGTATTGGGACACCCGCCGGTTTAGGTGTTCCATGGCCATTTCAGGATATCACTTGCGGAAGTGGGCTGGCTTGTTTCACGACCAATGGAATAACGTATTATTTCGGTGACGCTACTTCATGTGACAACACAACCTTACAGCTATCGGAAAATTTAAAACATCAAATTGTCCTCTACCCCAACCCCGTTACAACTACGTCCATCCTTCAATTGCCTGCCGAAGCAGCGGTTGACCGACTTAAAATTTTCAACCTATCTGGCGGGCTGGTAAGAGATGAAGAAATAACAAAGAACCATGTAACCATCAGTAGTATGGATTATGCTTCAGGGCTGTATTTCTATCAGGTATTTTCA
>NZ_JAIOHK010000081.1 GCF_019913785.1 Altibacter sp. | reverse complement strand
TCAAGGGCAGTATGAGTTTTCAGGCCATATAGACACGCGAGATTGGCCCGGCGATGTATATCTCTCGGTGGTGGAGGATTACCGAAAAATATCAGGGGTGTACCCCGAGCAGATTCTTTCAAAAACAGCTCCCGATTCCACCGGCTATTTCCTTTTTATAGGGGACAATCTTCCTTTGGAAAATAGGATGTATAGAATCCATGTCGATAATTGTACCGAAGCCGAACAAAACACTTCTCACTTTAACGGTCATTGCCCAAACAGTAGGGAAATTGTTTTTATAGCCAATAACAACGATACCCTTTCCCTGCCCTTTTCATTTGATAATGAAATGTTCTGTCGGGTACTTTCCAAAGATGAAAAAGCCAATGCTTTTCTGAAAATAGATTCCCTGAAACACGATATGCGCTTTGCATTTGGGACCTACCGAAGCGAAGCCAATCGCAAGATCAATTCTAAAAAATGGTTCAGCATCTTTCAGCAGTATGGAGAACAACTACACGAACCTCTGGCCGAATTGTATAGCTATGCCTTTTTATCGGACCGAAGCAATGACTTACACGACTATTATTTGGAAGACCTAAAAACCAATCCGTATTACGATGGACTGCTTCAACGACTTACAGAAGCCTATCCCAATTCGAATTATGTAAAGCAATACCGTGCCGAAATCACATCAGATCGTTTTTTAATTTCTTCGGAAGTGGATAAAGGTCTACCCTGGTGGGTCTATGCAATGAGTGGATTCGCCTTGCTATCGGTTGTGGGCAACTTTTATTTCTTCAGAAAACTAAAGAAAATAAATCTACATGCGATGCAACCCGATACTGCATTGTCTAATCAAGAACAAAAAGTTCTCGACCTGATTCTGGAAAACAAAACCAATAAGGAGATCGCTTCGCAATTGTTCCTAAGCCTAAGTACCGTAAAAACACATATTAACAATCTATACAAAAAGCTCAATGTGAATTCTCGTGAGGAGGTGAAGGCGCATTATTCCGGCAAGCAGTAAAATTCAAACGGGGGTCTAGTCCCCTTTTCAACCCCAAGCTACTTTTAATCTTTTCATTGTTTTTGAATCTTCGCCCTTCAAATCATAAAACAACGAAAATGAAATCACTATCGCTAGCAGTACTCTTTGTATGTTTAATTACGACCCATATTTCGGCGCAACCATTTAATCATGAAATTGCTTCGGAAGGAAATGCACCCGTCCTTCTGGGAAAAATTAACAAAGTGGGGCTTTCAGCCGTACCCTATTCGGACTGGTTTTTAAAAAATTACGACGCCTATCAACCCAATACGGCGGTGGTCAATCAATTTAAAGACGATTTAACGACCTACACCATAACTGCCTTTATGGGAACCTGGTGTGGAGACAGTAAACGTGAAGTTCCACATTTTTACAAAATATTAGATGCAGCCAATTTTCCACTCGACCGATTAACACTTGTAGCGGTAAGTAGAGAGCGTGATGCTTACAAACAAAGTCCGGGCGGTGAAGAAGAAGGCCTCACCATTCATCGCGTGCCCACCTTTATTTTTTACAAAGACGGAAGGGAGGTCAATCGCATCGTGGAATCGCCGGTGGAAACATTGGAAGCAGATTTAGCCGCTATAATTAACGGCGACTATACGCCAAACTATCACGCCGTTACTCTGGTAAGTGAGCTCTTGGGCGAAGTACCCCTAGAAAAGTTCGATAAAAAGGCAAAAAAATTACTTCCGAAGTTAAAAAAACTAACCGCTAAAGCTTCAGAATTAAACACCTACTCCAATGTACTCTTCTTTTCTGGGAATAAAGCCGCAGGGATTGCAGTCGCTCGTTTAAATACGCGCTTATTTCCGGAAGAAGTCACCACCTATATAAGTCTGGCCAACAAGCTGTACCAGGTAGAAAAGCCTTCGGAAGCTATAAAATACTATGAAAAAGCGCTTGTATTGGATCCGGAAAATCAACAAATAAAAGAAAAGATAAGCTCCCTAAAATTGGTTGTCGTCAACTAATTCCAACAATTTTTAAGACCAAACCACAAAGTATCTGGTAAATGGTGCGAAGCATGAAAAGCAACTTCGCGATCATGGGATAAAAACCACCAAAGACTTTGTGGTTTAAAAAATTATAAGGGAATTGAAAAACCCATAGTTTGTACCTATCTTTGCTGCTTATTTTACAAAAGGTATGCAACTGTCTGAACTCGAACTCATCCGAAGAGAAAAATTGAATCAATTGCGCAATATGGGCATCAACCCATATCCCGCGGCCATGTACCCTGTGAATCACACCTCCAAAGGGATAAAAAAGGATTTCAAGGAAGGGAAGAAAGTAGTAATTGCCGGTAGACTGATGTCGCGTCGTATCCAGGGAAAGGCTTCCTTTGCCGAATTACAGGATGCCGATGGTAGGATTCAAGTGTATTTTAATCGGGATGAAATCTGCCCCGGTGAGGATAAAACGCAGTATAACGAAGTCTATAAGAAATTACTAGATATAGGTGATTTTATAGGCATAGAAGGCGAATTGTTTACGACGCAGGTAGGAGAGAAAACGGTTTTGGTGAAAGGGTTCACCTTGCTTTCAAAAGCACTCAAACCCTTGCCTCAGCCCCGTGTCGATGCCGAAGGAAAAGTACACGATGCCTTTACCGACGCAGAACAACGATACCGTCAGCGCTATGCAGATCTGGTGGTCAACCCTCATGTAAAGGAAGTGTTCGTGAAACGCACCAAGCTGTTCAACGCCATGCGTACATTTTTTAACGATCGCAGCTATTTTGAAGTGGAAACCCCTATTCTTCAGCCTATCCCGGGAGGAGCCGCTGCACGACCCTTTGTAACACATCACAATACACTGGATATTCCGCTGTATTTGCGAATAGCAAACGAATTATACCTAAAACGACTTATTGTTGGTGGCTTTGACTGTGTGTATGAGTTTTCTAAAAACTTCAGAAACGAAGGAATGGACCGTACCCACAATCCCTAGTTTACCGCGATGGAGATATATGTAGCCTACAAGGACTACAACTGGATGATGGATTTCTGCGAAGAGTTGTTGGAATTCTGTGCTGTGGAAGTAAATGGAACTACCAAAGCTACTTATGGTGTCCATGAGATCGACTTTAAAGCACCCTATCCTCGCATGACGATGGCCGATGCCATAAAGAAATTCACCGGTTTCGACATTACCGGAAAAACAGAAGCTGAAATTCGTTCGGCCGCCAAAGAACTAGGTGTGAGTGTAGACGAAACCATGGGGAAAGGGAAGTTAATCGATGAGATCTTTGGAGAGAAATGTGAAGGCAATTTTATACAACCCACATTTATCACCGATTACCCGAAGGAAATGAGTCCG
>NZ_JAIOHK010000080.1 GCF_019913785.1 Altibacter sp. | reverse complement strand
CAACGAAGCCGTGATCAGAAATCGTATAAAAGTATATTACGATGAGACGGCTATTTTAAAGGGATACTATAAAAAACAAGACAAATACTACGGTGTGGACGGCGTGGGGAGCATTCAAGAAATCACCGATCGTTTAAGTGCCGTTATTGACAAATTATAAAACTCAAAAATTTGAAATGTAAAACTGAAAGTGTCTATAAAAATGAACTTTTAGCTTTTGCCTTTTACATTTTCCATTGATATGACCGAAGGAAATTTTGTTGACTATGTAAAGATTCACGTGTCTTCCGGTAAGGGAGGAAAAGGAAGTGCGCATATGCGACGTGAAAAATACATTCCCATGGGGGGCCCCGATGGTGGTGACGGCGGTCGTGGAGGTCATGTGATTTTAAAGGCGAACAAGAATCTTTGGACGCTGTATCATATAAAGTTTAAACGTCACTTTAAAGCCGAACAGGGTGGAGCAGGAAGTAAACAGACCAGTACAGGTGCCGATGGAGCCGATGTGTATATTGAAGTCCCATTAGGAACCGTTGTTCGAGATACCGAAACCCAAAAGATCCTATTCGAAATTACGGAGGATGGTGAAGAGCGGATTGTAGCGAAAGGTGGAAAAGGAGGCCTAGGGAACAGTCATTTTAAAACAGCTACACGCCAAACTCCCCGTTATGCGCAACCGGGCCTGGAAGGGGAAGAGGCAGATATTACCCTTGAGTTAAAAGTATTGGCCGATGTGGGCTTAGTAGGCTTTCCCAATGCCGGGAAATCTACCTTACTCTCGGTAATTACTTCGGCAAAACCTAAGATTGCCAACTACGAATTTACCACACTGAAACCCAATTTAGGCATCGTGAAATACCGCGATTTCCAATCCTTTGTGGTAGCTGATATCCCTGGAATTATTGAAGGTGCCGCCGAAGGTAGAGGTTTGGGACACTACTTTTTAAGACATATTGAACGCAATTCAACCTTGCTGTTTTTAATTCCGGCAGATGCCAACGATATCAAGGAGCAATACGAAATACTGCTGGACGAATTACGTCGCTACAACCCCGAATTGTTGGATAAGCAACGCCTGGTTGCCATTTCGAAAAGTGATATGTTAGACGAAGAACTTAAAACCGAAATGAAGGCAGAGCTGGACAAACAATTTAAAGGAATACCGTATTTATTTATTTCATCTGTGGCCCAGCAAGGGCTAACAGAACTTAAAGATAAGCTGTGGGCGATGCTGAACGAAGACCCTATATCGAAATAGGTCAAAAGGTACTCCTTTTACTAATCTTCTATAAATCAGCATATTTATAACGTATTTTCCGTATCTTGATGTGATCAATTTTTGATTGCTATATGAAAATGTTTTTTTTGAGCTCACTGCTTTTGTTAGGTAGTGTAGTGAGCCTTGCACAATGTCCTACTTCTCCAATTTTATTGACTACTCAGGAGGAGATTGATAATTTTGCTACCAATTATCCGAATTGTTACGTGCTTACACACGAACTTAAAATTGATGGTGATAATAGTAATATTACCAACTTAAACGGGCTTTCTGTCATAACAAATACTCAGAATTTTTATATTCTAAAGACCGGAATAACCGATTTCTCTGGATTGGAACATCTCATTTCTACATCACATTTATCGATAGGATTTAACCCAAACATCCAAAATTTGAGCGGCTTAAGTACCTTGCAATCGGTAGAAGAGTTTACCATTTGGTTCAATCCGGGGTTGACGAGCGTTGATGGTCTTCCCGTTTTACAATCGATTGATCGATTGAATATCTTTCAAAATTATACATTGAACGATATCACGGCATTCAACACTATAGAATCACTACAATCACTAAGTATTGGCGGAAATGGAATGACATCGCTCGTCGGATTTGAAAATTTACATTCAGTTGAAGAAGACGTTTTTATTTCGAACGAAAACTTACAAGATTTTAATCCGTTATCAAATTTGAGTACCATAAACGGCTCCTTATATATTTGGAATCATTCGCAATTACAAGACCTTACCGCCTTTTCGAGTATCACCTCTGTGGTAGATCTTTTTGTAGTGGGTTGTACCAATTTGACCAACCTTGCGGGCTTAGAAAACATACAGACCGTTAGCGGTAGATTACGGATTGGATATAATCCGGGTCTTACAGATCTTTCTGTTTTAAACAATATTACCTATGTTGAAGATTTGGACATTTATGAAAATGAACAATTAACTTCTTTGTCGGGTCTAGAGAATTTACTCGAAATTCAGCAAACATTGTACATTTTGGATAACCCGATTCTGACAGATATTTCGGCATTAAATAATGTAACGCCTTTTGAGGTAGACCAGGTGGTCATACAGCGAAATACAAATCTCGCAATGTGTAATAATGATTTTATTTGTGGAATACTCGAACTTCCTGCCGTGGAAAAGGTGTTTGAGAACAATGCTCCTGGGTGTAATTCGATTCCCGAAATTGAAGCTGCTTGTATACTGTCTGTACCAGATGAAATCCTTCAAGGGGCTATTTCAATCTACCCGAATCCGGTTTCGGAAATACTATTCATTTCCGATTCTGTAACCATTTCTTTCGAAAATGCGTCTCTATATAGCCTACTGGGACAGCATCTTATGGAAACCTCTGAAAAAGAGATCGATATGTCGCATCTTAGGGATGGAATTTACTTTATAACAATCACTACCAGTCATGGTAACATCAATAAAAAACTCATAAAACGATAAGTCATGAAAAAACAACTACTACTCTTCGCGGCCTTGTTCTTCAGCTTTCAAATAGGTTTTGGACAATGCCCAACTTCCGATATTATTTTAACAACACAGGCCGATATAGATAATTTTGCGACGAACTATCCAAACTGTTCAATAATGACACATGAACTACGTGTTGACGGTGCTAATAACACCATCACCAATTTAAACGGATTAGCACCTATTACCGTAGCCGAAGACATTTTTATCCTAGCGACACAAATTACAGACCTATTTGGATTGGACAACCTGGAGACGGTTTCACACTTGGCACTTTGGGGGAATCAAAACTTAGTAGACATGACAGGTCTTTCCGCCATGCAGTCAGTGGGTGATCTGGAAATATGGGTAAACAGCGGATTGTTGTCAATGGCAGGCATGACGAATCTTCAATCCATTGAAGGCTTGAACTTATTTGCGAATTCGAGTCTTAGCGATATCTCTCAATTCGGTTTTGTCCAAGAATTACAAGAATTGACATTGGGAGGAAATGCACTTACCTCTTTAATAGGCTTGGAAAATTTACAAACTGTGCTTGGCGATGTGAACATCTCCAATGAGGCAATTACTAATTTTAATGAACTGGCTGGATTACAATCTATAGGTGGTTCCTTGTTGCTTTCCAACAATCCGGCACAGGATGTGTCTGCATTTAACAATATAACCCAGCTGGTCGACCTATACGTAGTGGAGTGCCCAAATTTGGCAAATCTAGACGGATTGGAAAACATCCAAACAGTGAGTGGAAGATTGCGAATTGGATTTAATCCACAACTTACCGATCTTTCGGCCTTTAGTGCAATTGAATCTGTTGGAAATCTGGATGTTTATGAGAATCAAAATATACAATCACTGTCCGGATTGGAGAACTTAGTGCATGTTGAGGAACGTGTATTAATCATGGACAATCCGCTTTTGAACTCCATAGAGGCTATTGGCAATATTGTTCCCGGACCCATTAGCGAAGTGGTTATATTAAACAATCCCAACCTGGCTGTTTGTGCAAATCCATTTATTTGTGAAGTACTGGAAGATCCGGCTGTTACCAAGTATTTTGGCAATAATAGCAGTGGATGTAATACCATTCCGGAAATAGAAGTGGAATGCTTATTATTAGGGGTTATAGATGTAGATGTATCTTCTGGGATTAGTGTGTATCCCAACCCGGTCTCAGACATTCTCAACATTACAGTTTCTGAAACAATTACTTTTGAAAAGGCAACCGTATATAATGTGCTAGGACAACAGCTTTTAGACACTTCAGAAAAAAGTATTGATGTATC
>NZ_JAIOHK010000079.1 GCF_019913785.1 Altibacter sp. | reverse complement strand
TTTTCGACTTTAGTTACATAATGCGGGTAAACCGAAGCAAAGGTCATTTTGGCGATACGTTCGTCGTGGTGGCTGGTGTCGGTCATAGTATACTGATTTTGTTTCTAAAAATAATAAATTTTACGGTATGGCGCGGGCAGTTGGGCAAATGGGGAGAGGTCTACTAAAGAATCAATCACAGCATGCGGCGCTGCCGTTTTTAACTTTTTCAAAGCACTCCCGTCCCTCTTTAAATGCAAAATAGGCAAGTCCGAGTGTTCCCAAACTATCAATGTATCCTATTCCAAATAATTCGTAAACCCCACTGCTAATCAATAGAATGACGGACATATATACGCAGACCAAAGTGCAATTGGCATCGGCTAAGATGGGAGCAGAGTGTAATCGGGTGCCGACCTTTCTTTTCCATACCACCAATAACCACATTATAAGAATTGAGATCATTGAAATAACGACTCCCCAAAATGTAGTCAGCGGTCTGTGCCCCGTCCACAAATTATAAAGGCTTGAAACAACAAGACTAACGACCAAAATATAGAAGGCAACTCCGGTAATTCGCAATGCGGTACGCTCAAATTCGTCTCGGTTGCTGTCTGGGTTGTTTTGAATCCTAAGGATCATATGTGCTATCCCAAAGCCCGATATCACTTCAATAAAACTGTCTGAACCAAAGCCGAAAAGTGCCAAACTTTCATCTTCAAAGCCGAGATAGGTAGCAATAAGTCCTTCCACCACATTGTAGGCGATTGTAAAAACAGCAAGCCCAAAAGCAATTTTGTAGTAGGTCTTGTTAGTAGTCATTTAAAGTGTTTCTGAAGGGTGTGTTATGTATAACGACTATATTTTGGGTTTCTTGTGAATGATATGATAGTGAGTTTTCCAATTTACCTGCCGAAGGTATGCAGCGTGAGAGTCGGAAGTGCGTCGGATAGCTATATTGCCTATATTATTTTGATTAATTAATAAGTTTAAAAGTAGCAATATATTCCAAACTTATAATTTGGCCACGCTGAATTACAGCTGCTTTTATGTTTGATTATTTATAAATCAATTAAATTTAAGTAGAAATCAGAAAAACAAAAGAGCAGAGTAAGGTCAACATAGGCGTTGAAGGTTTTCATTCCGTCAACATCCATAATCTATACTCTTTTTGGCGATATCAAATTCCTCAGCCGTAATCTGGTGGAATTTATTTAGTAATTTTTAATTAGGTATGTCGGACTGCGTTCTGACTACTTCTACTTCTAATGTTTTTATCGTCATGATATTTATGCTTGGCAAAATTTTTGCTTCACAGTTGATTAATGTTTAAATTTTAACCGTTTGTATCGGAAATAATCTTCCCATCAATTCTTGAAATGAAGTCTTTAAGTTCCTTTTTTTTCATGCTCACGAGCGTTGTTCTATACAATAGAACCGCCAGAAAAGCAACTATTATAAATGAACTTGAGAGCAGCAGACTTTGCCATTGAAACTCAGTACCCCACATGACTAATACGCTGAGAAGCATAACAATAAGACCTATCGGTATTAATGTGCTATAGTACATTTTACGAATTAGAACATAAGGCTCTTTAATATCCATATTCAGCTTGATGATTGTGCGGTCGTTCAAACTTTCAATGATTTCGCCATCAATGTTTGAGGACTCACTTAAAGGGCTATAACGCACATGCTTCACCTTAAAAAAATGAGAAGTAATTTCTCCATAATAAACGGCATGGGGGGATTGACGAACCATGTCGAAATCTTCAACCGTTATATCTTTCAATTTACTCACCAACTCATTCAGAGAAAGTCGGACTTCTGTGGTAATTGCTTTTGAGTTCATAGTATTTGATTGTTAATAGGTTTATTTTTTGCTGAAATTGTGTTGTTAATAATCGTATATATTAATCCGCCCGTGGTTAAAGTCCAAGCAAACAGTGCGAGGTAAACAAATACCGAAGGAATATTGAATAAGAACTGAAGGTCTGTTGCCTGTGCCAACCGATAGGTGCAGACGGTGTACATACCCAAAGGGAATACCATACCCCAGTATTGAGGATGATAAACGATCGGAAAAAGTAGGTAGAAATGTCGCCAAGCACCGAGAATAATAATTATAGGTATCCACCATGTACCGAAGCCCCAAAACAGAAGCGTAAACCCCATCAAAAAAGGACGCAGCGAATTAAGAAATTCCGATTCACCTGCATATAAAACAAGAACAGATCCGGCAAGGGTAGTGATTGCTACTGCACCCATGTTTATCCAGTAAGGTGGTGCAAATTCTTCTGCCCTAAGCTCAAAGAATGTGAGACGATAAAATATTAAAGTAATAATAATAATGTACAGCATACATCCAATAAAGAACAGCACGAGCGAAGTAAAGAGGATTATTCCCGGGGGGAAGGGAAGGTGATTGACCAACTGGGCTCCCAGTATAGATACGGATTGTGTTGAAACCACCATAAGAAGCCATATACCATTTATGCCAACATCAAGTGAAGGTTTGTTCCGCTTGACCGTAATCATAATAGAAAAAAAGTAAATAAGAATAACCCAAAGTGTCAACCCCAAATAAAACAGGACGGTAGCGATCATATAGTTTTCTTGAATAAGAACAAATTGACTTCCGAGCACATTTGTTCCTGCTACAATAGTAAGAAAGCCTGAGCTTTTGGAATGGTTGGAAATGTCTTTGAGAAAATTTTGGAAATAGAATATTACTCTGCACAGCAGAAATAGCCATAAAATACAATAAGCGATAGCATTGAAATAAAGCAGCGCTTTAGGTACTATTGGAATTTTTAATAAGAATACCGCAATAGAAACTATTCCTGTTGCCATTGTTAGGGCAAAATACCCGGGAAATAGATTGGCAACACCCTTTTTTAAATTATCTAAATAAATTGCCGACATCAAGTGCTTTATTTCTAAAGCAAATATCAACTGAGAGAATTAAAATAAGCTTAGAATGAAATTAAAAAGAATTAAATTTTCAATGGGATTAATGGCCTTTTGTTGTGTAAAAATTAAAATGAGCTTAAAAACGGTAAGCGAACTTAAAATCAGCTTAAATTCGGCAGAATAATTTTTACAGTAGTTCCTTTATTCAATATAGAATGGATAAATATTTTGCCCGAATGGAGTTTAATAATCCTCTGTGTCAATGATAAGCCTATTCCCTTGCCTGAAATACCGTGTGTATTGCTGCCCCGGTAAAATGGTTCAAAAACATGATTTAGATAGGATTCGGGTATGCCGATTCCCTGATCAGTAAATAATAAGAGTATATCTTCTTTCTCTAAACCAACATTTATTTTTACTGTTTTGCTATTAGAAAATTTGCAGGCATTATCTATAATATTGGTAAAAGCGATTTCGAGTAATTTTGCTTTGCCTTTGCAGGTGAGGAATTTTTCATTATCGGTTATTTCTTCAAAACTGATTTTAATGTTGCAATCCGGTTTTTGTTTCATTATTTCATCACGTATATTCCACAATATTTCATCAATCCGTATTTCTTCAAAATCCTGATATAATGTATCTACATCATTATTTGCCAATTCCAATAAATTATTGGTAAGCGTTGTTAAATTTCTGATATGCACAGAAACCGATTCTAATGTTGCACGGTATTCTTCATTTTTCCTATCCTTCATTAAAGTAACATCAATTTGCCCGCCAATGGCTGTTAGCGGGTTACGCAATTCGTGAGAAGCATTTGAAACAAATCGTTTTTGTATAGTAAATGCAGTTTCCAATCGATCAAGCATCTTATTAAAAGTGGTGGTCAATTTTCCGATTTCATCCTTTACATGTTTCGTTTTTAACCGATAACTTAGATTTGGAGACGTAATATTATCGGCTTGTTTTACGATATTGATGATTGGTTTTATAAAGTATCCGGCAAAGATCCAACCACTCACAAAAATGATTAGCATGATGATAATCAACCTTATAGTAAGTATTTTTTTTAGGTTATTAATATAACTCGTGCCGTGTTTGTCTGTAGCCGAAGCAAAAAGTGTGTATGTCTTCCCTTGATATAAATGTTTAAATCCAATACCTTCCACATTTTTTTCCGACCATGAGTAAATTTTTTGTTTAGAAATAGAATTAATTAATTCAGGTTTAGGCACAGAAGCATCACTATCGTTATATATTAATTTATTGTTCTCGTCATAAATGGTAATATGTTCATTTGTAAGCGAATGTAAATTGTTTTCGTTAATATGATTTACCAAAAGATCTTCTGTTATTCCATTATTATTTATTAAAAACTCAAACTTTTCTATGACTCTGTTTTGTAAGCGGGAGTGAAAATCCTCCTGCCGATAATCTTCTGACAGATAATAAATAGCAAATGAAAAAAAGCATAGCATTATTCCTACGATTAAAGCAAAAAGTAAAGTAAACCGGGTTCTAATTTTCATGCTTATTCACCTTTTAATATGTACCCCATGCCAACTAGCGTATGCAATAGTTTCACAGAGAAACCTTTGTCAATTTTTTTTCTGAGAAAATTAATATACACTTCAATAACATTTGTCCCCCTGTCAAAATTGATGTCCCATATTTTTTCGGCAATCTCCACTTTGCTCACTACCTTGTTTTTATTTAAAACAAGAAGTTCGAGTAAGGCAAATTCTTTAGCGGTTAATGCGATTTCTTTTCCACCTCTTTTTACTCTTTTATTATTAATGTTCAATGCTAAATCTGCCACTTTTATTATATAATTTTCTTTTTGCAAATTGTCCGTTTCTGGAGTTGTTCTTTTAGTCAGTACGTTGACTCTAGCCAGCAATTCACGAAAATCGAAGGGTTTAACCAGATAATCGTCAGCCCCAGCTTCAAATCCTTCCAGCTTGTCATCGAGTGTGCCAAGTGCAGTAAGTAGTAATATCTTTGCAGCATTATTTTGTTTCCTGATTTTTTTACATAATTCGAGACCATTTAATTGTGGAATAATGATGTCAAGAATAATAACATCATATTTTTTTGAAAGAGCCAATTTCTTTCCACATTCGCCATCATATGCAAATTCAACCTCAAAGCCGCTTTCTTCTAATCCTTGCCTGATAAACTGCAAAACATCAGGTTCATCTTCAACAACAAGAATTTTCTTTTTCTCTGTGTCCATGTTTTATTTAAAGTGTAAAATAGTATAACTGGTTATTTTTCCTCTCAGTCACCTGAGTCCTGGTCAGGCTATACGATCGGTTAGGTCGTGTTAGTCCGGCTGTAAAGTAAATGCGTGTTGCGATAGGTCTTTCTTTACTCGACATTGTCAATGTGGCCGTAGTCTTTTTTAGTATGCGTCCCAACGTACCTACCTGCTGAAGCGGAGCGAAGGCAGGTTGGCGCCGCAAACTTGTGTTTATCAGATAAAGATATTGTTTTTTAAGTTTTGAAAATATTCTAAATCGAAAATTCTAGCCATGAACTGTTATGCGATATTGTGTGAAGTAATTAGTCAGCTAATTTATTCAGTTCCTTCTGATTCGGCATCCATAACCACATGCCTATAATTCCAACACAGTATTTTCGACTTAAATCATCTAGTTAGTTCAGTTCTTTTTTATAAAAGTGAACCTAAAGCTATTTCTCCAAATGATGATAATCTATTTATAATTTATATGGACAATTGTTGTTTTGCTAATAACAACAAGCTAATTATTAGGCGCTTATAAGGTTAATACTTATATTTGAGTACAATAAAAGACGTTATTTTTGATAAAATATTTTATGAATAACTAAAACTTATCTTATATGAAAACTAAATGTTTATTTATCTTATTATTGTTTATTCCTGTTTTTTTTACAAGTTGTGATGAAGAAGATGCGCAAGAGAGTTGTGAAGATCTAGGATGTACTTGGCATATACCTATTGGTGAAGAGGAGTGGCAATGTAGTTGTTAACTAAAACGATAGCATGTTAATTTTGCCGCGATCTAATGCAATTTATGAAGATGATTTCAGTTAATTAATAGGTATCTTCTATTCACTGTTCACTTCTCACCATTCACTATTAAAAAGAGGTTCACCCGTGTTTCACCCGTGTTTCACCCGTGTTTCACCCGTGTATACTCCCACTATAACGCTAGGTTAACCTAACCATAACCCTACGGTAACTGCACTATAAGATATAATGGCGTACCTAAGAGTCATAATCATATTGCAGATCGCACCGCTTACTTTTTGGTCACTCAGAGCGAAACAACGCGAAGCGAAGCATCTCGTTTTGGCTCTTGGTTCTTGGCGCTTTCTCCCAACTTCTCACATCATCCTATAACTCATCCCGCTGCTCCTTCTGCCCCGTCATCATCAAATAGGCTTTTAGGAATTCGTCTATATACCCATCCAACATGGCCTCGGTATTCCCCGCCTCGTAGCCGGTACGTACATCTTTCACCAATTTGTAAGGGTGTAGCACATAATTGCGTATCTGCGACCCCCATTCGATCGCCATCTTGCTGTTTTCAATTTCAGCACGCTGGGCTTGTTGTTTCCGCAATTCAATTTCGTACAACTGCGACTTTAACATCTGCATGGCCTTTTCGCGGTTTTCCAATTGCGAACGGGTTTCACTATTGTGAATCACGATCCCACTGGGATGGTGGGTTAGGATGGCCTTGGTCTCCACCTTATTCACATTCTGCCCCCCGGCGCCGCTGGAGCGTGCAAAATCCCAGGAAATATCCGAAGGATTAATATCGATCTCAATACTGTCATCGGCCAAGGGATATACATACACACTTGCAAAACTGGTATGCCGCTTGGCATTGCTATCGAATGGGGAGATACGTACCAAACGATGCACACCGTTCTCACTCTTCAGCCAGCCAAAGGCGTAGTCTCCATCAATTTCTAAAGTGACGGTCTTTACACCGGCCACATCGCCGGCCTGATAGTTGAGTTCTTTGACCTTAAAACCGTTCTTTTCGGCCCACATCAAGTACATACGCATAAGCATACTCGCCCAATCACAACTTTCGGTACCCCCGGCACCGGCCGTAATTTGGAGGACGGCACTTAAATCGTCGCCCTCTTCACTCAGCATATTCCGAAACTCAAGGGCTTCGGTGGCTTCAAGGGCTTCCTTAAAACGTTTTTCTACCTGCTCGGCCGTACCTTCTCCTTCCTTAAAGAATTCGAACAGCACTTCGGCATCGTCGGTGAGGGATACCGCTGTTTCATAATCGGTTACCCACTTCTTTTTATTCCGAAGTACCTTCATAAAAGCTTCAGCTTCCTGCGGGTTGTTCCAAAAATTAGGGTCGAAGGTCTTTTCTTCGTCGTTGGTAATCTCTATTTGTTTGCCGGCAACGTCAAAGATACCTCCTTAACGCATCCTGGCGATCTCTAAGATCTTTAAGCTGATCGTATGTAATCATATTGGGTAAGAATTTTCAACAAAAATAGAATTAACCCTCACAAACCGAAACTATTTTAAACGAATTTTATAGTTTTAGCCCTAACTAATTGAAAGGTAATTCAATTTGTGTCCCGAGAGGGAGCAATTAGGGGAGAATTGCTGTTATAAAAAATACGTTATGAAATATGTATTATGCCTGTTGGCATTTTGCTTCGGAAGTATGGCCGTCTTTGGTCAGTTTTTAGAAACGAAAAAAGAACTCACCAAGTTTGAAGGATTTTTCGATTTTCACTATTCCGAAGCTGAAGGAAACATTTACCTTGAAGTTGACAAACTCGACACCGAGTTTTTATATGTGCATTCACTCCGTACCGGATTAGGTTCCAACGATATAGGTCTGGATCGAGGACAGTTAGGCGGTGGTGAAGTAGTGCAATTCGTGAAAACCGGAAATAAGCTACTGCTTATACAATCCAATATGCAATACCGTGCTAACACCCAAAATCTACTCGAAAAAAAATCGATCAAGGAGGCCTTTGGGCGCTCGGTGCTCTTCGGATTCGAGATCAAGGAGACCAAGGGTGAATCCTATGTGATTGATCTTACTCCCTTTTTACTGCTGGATGCGCATGGTGTGGCCCAAAACCTAAAAGCCAATAAAGAAGGAACTTATAAACTGGATAAGGATCGGAATGCACTTTGGATGGAACGCACCAAGGCCTTCCCAAAGAATGTAGAGTTTGAAGCCATGCTTACCTTTGTTGGAGAGCCTACCGGAAAGAAATTACGGGAAGTGGTGCCCAATCCCAATTCGGTTTCGGTCATACAACACCACAGTTTTGTGGCTTTAGAAAATTCAAATTATGCGCCAAGGGCCTTTGATCCAAACTGTGGTTCGTATCCCATGATCTATATGGATTACAGCAGCCCAATATGGGAGCCCATTACCAAACGGTTTATCACTCGCCATCATTTAGAAAAGAAGGATCCCAATGCGGCGGTCAGCGAAGCCAAAGAGCCTATAATTTATTATCTGGACCCCGGAACTCCCGAACCTATTCGTTCGGCCTTGATGGAAGGAGCCGGTTGGTGGAATCAGGCCTTTGAGGCCATAGGATATAAGGACGCCTTTCAGGTTAAATTACTCCCGGCAGATGCAGACCCCATGGATGTGAGATATAACGTGATACAATGGGTGCACCGCTCCACCAGAGGATGGAGTTATGGGTCTACCATCAACGACCCAAGAACGGGTGAGATTATTAAGGGACATGTGAGTTTGGGGAGTTTGCGTATTCGTCAGGATTTTATGATAGCGCAAGCCTTGATGAACAAACCCTTTGCCGAACGGGATGATAACCATCAACAAATGTTAGCCATGGCCTTGGCTCGGATTCGGCAACTGGCTGCACACGAAGTGGGACATACCTTAGGCTTTGCCCATAATTTTGCGGCCAGTACCACGGGAAGGGTGAGCGTGATGGACTATCCGCACCCTACACTTTCTTTACAAAATGGCGAAGTAGATTTCAGCAATGCCTATGCTACCGGGATAGGGGAATGGGACAAGGTAACCGTTGCCTATAGTTATAGTGATATTCCTAAGGACGTAAAGGAGAAAGACGCATTGAACTCGATTTTGGAGGCTGGGTTTTCAAAAGGCTATCGCTTTATATCCGATAGTGATGCCAGGGCACAGGATGGGGCACATCCAAAAGCACATTTGTGGGATAATGGAGAAAATGCTTCGGAAGAATTGGAGGCGATGCTACGGCTTCGGGAAGTAGCGATCAGAAATTTTTCCGAAGACAATATTCGCAAAGGAGAACCTTTTTCGGTTTTGGAAGATGTATTTGTTCCCCTGTATTTTTTTCATCGCTATCAAACCGAAGCAGCGGTAAAATTAATTGGAGGGATGGACTATAATTACGCAGTAAAGGGAGCCGATGATATAATAGTACAAACGCTTCCGAAGCAAACCCAAACCGAAGCCCTTCAGGCGGTGTTAAAAACACTGGAGATGAAGACACTTGCGATTCCCGAAGACAAACTAAAGTTATTTCCGCCACGCGCGTATAGCTATTATCGATCCCGAGAATCCTTCAAAAGCAAAATGGGCGTAGCCTTCGATGCACTAGGAGCAGCCGCTACCGCAAGCGATATGACCTTGGGTTTACTTTTAAACCCGGAGCGCGCCAACAGGTTGGTACAGCAGAAAGCTTTGGATTCAAAAAATATAGGCCTCGATGATGTCTTGGAACAATTAATTCAAACAACCTATATGGAGAGGAGAGGTTCAGACTATGAGGCAGAGGTGCAGCGTACCGTTCAATACGAAACCTTACAATACTTAATGAATTTGGCGGTGAGTACCAAAACCATAGCACAGACGAAGGGCCTTGTAAATGAAACAATTGATGCGTTGGCAGGTTCTTTGGCAAAAAACAAGGATGCATTTAGCAAGCAATTGCTTCGTGATATAGCACAGTTTAGGGAAGATCCCGAAGAGTTTAAAGTAATCACACCACCTAGTATTCCGGATGGAAGCCCTATTGGAAGTTTTCAGTGTGAAATTGTTGAACCATAAAATTAATACCTATGAAATATCTATTGATGGGGCTTACCCTAATGTTTTGCTCGGTACTAATAGCCCAACACGATGAAGCCTATGTGGAAGATCTGGTTTCAGAATTTACAAAAAAGTTAGCAGAGCGTGAAATCGACACCTGGTTTTCCAATAAGCGCTACTGTAAAGGGGCCATCGAAATATTTACGCTGGAAGATGGTAGTCTGTGTAGTTCAAAGGAAACCTATTTTCAGGTCTATTTGTTTTGGATGGACGAAGGAAAACCCATGATCAAAAAATTTGACAACTGCGGCAGGTACTATTCATTAGAATTGCAAGATGCCTCCTTGCTGGATTTCTTCCAAAACAATAAGGAAGCACTAAAAAGCGGATTGGTAAAAAACTATCAGGCCAAATCCATTTCAGGGGTACCCAAACTTAATACCGAAACCTACCCCTGTTCGCGAGGGTTTCAGTTTAAGACCGCCGGGGATTGGTTTGGGCAAACCTATAATCTGTTTGACCTTTCAAATGATTCGGATAGTTCTAATATGAATGCTGATTACAACAACGCATTAGAAATTGTAGCCCTAGATGCGCTATTGGATAAAACCATAGAAGCGATGGAGCCTAAATTCAGAAGACAAAACTAAGTTACAAATGATTATAGACCTACGCAGTGATACGGTAACCAAACCTACCCCGGGAATGATGCAGGCGATCATGGAAGCACAAACCGGAGACGATGTGTACAAGGAGGATCCTACCGTTAATACCTTAGAAAAGCGTTGTACGGAGCTGTTTGGGATGGAGGCCGCCTTATTTTTTCCTACCGGAACTATGGCCAATCAAGCAGCGATCAAATTACACACCCAACCCGGTGAGCAATTGATTTGCGATAAATGGGCGCACGTCTACAATTACGAAGGAGGCGGTGTTTCTTTTAACAGTGGGGTATCTTGTAAGTTAGTGGATGGTCATCGCGGGATGATTACCGCAGCACAGGTGGTGGATTCCATCAATCCTCCCGACTTTTATCACAGTCCGTTAACGTCCCTCGTCTGTATCGAGAACACAACTAACAAGGGTGGGGGAGCCTGCTATGATATGACCGAACTAAAGAAGATCAAAGCGGTTTGTGATGAACATGGACTGGGGATTCATTTGGACGGCGCACGATTGATGAATGCACTCGTCGCAAAAAATGAGGATCCCAAACAATATGGACAGCTATTCGATACCATCTCTATTTGTTTTAGTAAGGGTCTGGGAACGCCACTTGGAACGGTGCTTGTGGGAAAGAAGGATATCATGAAGAATGCTATTCGGGTGCGGAAGGTTTTAGGAGGCGGTATGCGGCAGATTGGCTATATGGCAGCTGCAGGATTGTATGCTCTAGACCATCATGTGGAACGCCTAGCTGAAGATCATAAAAAGGCGAAAGAATTGGCAGCAGTGCTCGCCGCACAAACCTATGTAGATAGGGTAGAACCCACCGAAACCAATATTGTGATCTTTTACCTTTCCGATCGGATTTCAGAAGAAAAATTCATGGCCGATTTACAGCAACTCAGTATAAAAATAAGCAGTATGGGACAGGGAAAATTGCGTATGGTAACGCATTTGGACTATACCCAAGAGATGCATCAAAGGGCGATGAACGTATTGGCAGCCTACTAACTAAAAGCGCCTCCCAGGGGAGGCGCTTTTAGTTTTTAAGGAGCTTATAATTATACTTCTTTTACTCCTGCTCCGGGCGCATTCTTTGCCACGGAAGCGATACCATTCTTAGCACCGGATTCCCCCGCGTACATTTGGCTACTCCCAATAATTTGACCGTTGGTCGATTTGATATTGAAATGAATCTTACCGTTTTTGGCAGTTTTAATTTCAAAACACTTCTCATCGCCACAATTTTTCTTAACAGATTCAATTCCGTTCATAGCAGAAGCCTTAGACGCATACATTTGGCTGGTAAGGATTACTTGACCATTAGCCGCTTTCAATACAAAGTGAAATTTGTCACCACTTTTCTTTAATTCAAACATTTTTTTAAGTTTAAAAGTTAGACCTTAAGTTTGAGTGACAATATCGGAAAAATAATTTGGTCTGTAAATTTTATAACCGATTGATTTATCAAAAAGTACAGATTTTCTTCATGCTAGTTTTGACAGGGCCTTTTATGAAAACAAATCCATTCCCGGAATATTAGGCATCCCTTCTTTGGCCACGGCACTTATTTCGGCTTCCTGTACATTTGTTGCCTTTTCTATCGCCTTGTTCAGGGTAAGAATTAGGTAGTCCTCCAGTTGTTCTTTGTCTTTTAGAAGTGCCTCGTCTATTTCCATATTCTTGATCGTTCGGTTGGCCGTAAGGGTTATTTTTAAAAGTCCGTCCGAACTTTGTTCGTCAATAAGTACGGTGTCCAATCTTTTTTTGGTGGCTTCCACCTTTTCACGGGTCTCCTTCAGTTTTCCCATCATCCCCATAATATCTCCAAACATAATTTTCTGTTTTATATATGCGGCAAATTTACTACTTTGCAGAGGAACAATTCAAGCTTTCGTTTATGAAAAATTTACTGGTTATTTCCGTTGCTTCTCTTATTTTTGCCGCTGCCTGTAATACGAATGAAACTTCAGAAAAAACCATGAGCCTTACTCCTCCAAAAGCAGATAAAATTCCGAAACAACTCACCATCCACGACGATGTGCGTATCGATAACTACTATTGGCTCAACCAAAAAGATGAACCGGAAGTAATTGATTATCTGGAGCGTGAAAACGACTATTACGAAAAGATGACAGCGCATACCAAGCAGCTGAAAGAAGATCTTTTTGAAGAAATGAAGAGCCGAATCAAGGAAGATGATGCGTCGGTTCCCTATTTCTACAATGGATACTACTATATTACCAAATTCGAAACCGGAAAGGATTACCCCATATATACTCGTAAAAAGGGTTCTCTAGAGGCGGCAGAAGAGGTGCTGTTCAATGTAAATGAAATGGCCAAAGACTATTCCTACTACAACCTGCGCGGTATCAATGTGAGTTTGGACAACAAATGGGCTGCCTTTGGAGTAGATACCTTGAGCCGAAGAAAATATACACTTCATATTAAAAATCTGGAAACAGGCGAGATCCTGCCACAAACTATCGAATTAACTACCGGAAGTTCTACCTGGGCCAACGACAATAGAACATTGTTCTACACGCGTAAAGATGAGCAAACACTTCGGTCTAACGAAATATTTCGACATACACGAGGCAGCGATCCGGCGAAGGATGTATTGATCTTCACCGAAGAAGACGAAACCTTTAATACCTATGTGTATAAAACCAAGTCGGATAAATACCTGGTCATAGGCTGTTCCAGTACGCTGACTTCCGAATATCACATACTCGATGCCAATGCGCCTATGGGCACATTTAAGGTGTTTCAGGCCCGAGAGCGAGGATTGGAATACGGGATTTCACATTTTGGAACCGATTTTTACATCCTCACCAATAAGGACGATGCCACCAATTTTAAACTGATGAAGACTTCAGAAAAGAAAACATCACAGGAAAATTGGGTAGATGTCATACCGCATAGGAACGATGTACTCATGGAAGACATCGATATTTTTAAGGAATATTTGGTCGTTAGTGAGCGAAGCAACGGTTTGAATAAAATACGGATCAAGCGTTGGGATGAAACGGCCGACTACTATTTACCCTTTGACAATGAGACCTATACGGCCTATACCACGCAGAATCCCGAGTTTGACAATAAGGTACTGCGATATGGTTATAATTCGTTGACCACGCCGGCCTCTGTGATCGATTTTAATATGGAAACCCAGGAAAAGACCGTGATGAAAGAGGTTGAGGTGTTGGGCGATAAATTCGACAAAAACAACTATGCATCCGAACGGGTTTGGGCAACTGCCGAGGACGGTACCAAAATACCCATCTCTTTAGTCTATCGAAAAGGGATGAAGAAGGACGGTAAAAACCCCTTGCTTATCTATGGGTACGGTTCGTATGGAGCGACCATCGATCCGTATTTTTCGTCTTCACGACTTAGTTTGTTGGATAGGGGATTTGTTTTTGCCATCGCTCATATTCGCGGCAGTGAATATTTGGGTAGACAATGGTATGAGGATGGAAAGCTGTTGAACAAGAAAAATACCTTTACCGATTTTATTGCGGCTTCCAAATATTTGATTGCCGAAAAATACACTTCAAAGGACCATTTGTATGCCTCAGGGGGTTCGGCAGGTGGATTGTTGATGGGTGCTGTGCTGAATATGGCTCCCGAAATATACAACGGGGTAATCGCCTCGGTGCCTTTTGTCGATGTTTTAACCACCATGTTGGATGATAGTATTCCATTGACAACCGGAGAATATGACGAATGGGGCAACCCCAATTTAGCCGAATATTATCATTATATAAAATCGTATTCGCCCTACGATAATGTAGCTGCATTAGAATACCCAAATATTTTTGTTACAACAGGTTATCACGATTCGCAGGTACAATACTGGGAACCGGCAAAATGGGTCGCTAAATTGCGCGAATTCAAGAAAGGCGACAATAAAATATTTTTTCATACAAATATGGACGCTGGCCATGGGGGTGCTTCCGGCCGATTTGAGGCTTTAAAGGAGGTTGCCATGGATTATGCTTTTCTATTAGATTTGGAAAGCATAAAGGAGTAATTAAAATTTTTAATGTACATTTGTACGGTTTTTAAATTTAGGATCGATCGCTTAAGTTTTATAAAAAACTCCCTTATATGAAAGAAGGAATTCAAGCCCATAATAATGTGTTAGAGCTCATAGGTAACACACCATTAATAAAGCTCGGCAACATTACTTCAAAAATGGAAGGTAATTATTTCGCTAAAGTGGAAGCGTTTAACCCCGGGCACTCTACCAAAGACCGCATCGCATTATATATCATCGAGGAAGCCGAACGAAAAGGCATCCTAAAACCCGGTGATACAATTATTGAAACAACTAGTGGGAACACAGGCTTCAGTATTGCGATGGTGAGTATTATTAAAGGGTATGAATGTGTTTTAGCTGTGAGTTCCAAGTCTTCTAACGACAAGATAGACATGTTGAAGACCATGGGCGCTAAGGTATACGTTTGTCCGGCACATGTGAGTGCAGATGACCCACGTTCATATTACGAGGTGGCAAAACGTCTTCACAGTGAAATTAAAGGCTCTGTGTATATCAATCAGTATTTTAACGAGCTGAATATGGATGCACACTACAATACTACCGGACCGGAGATCTGGAATCAGACCAATGGAAAGATCACGCATTTAGTAGCCTGTAGTGGAACCGGAGGAACTATTTCGGGGACTGCCCGATTTTTAAAAGAACAAAACCCCGATATCCGGGTCATTGGAATTGACGCATTCGGATCGGTATTACAAAAATATCACGAAACGAGAGAGTTCGATGCCGATGAGATCTACCCATACCGAATAGAAGGTTTAGGGAAGAATTTAATTCCCACAGCAACCGATTTCAATATCATCGATAAATTTATAAAGGTAACCGACGAAAGCAGTGCTCACACCGCACGCGAGTTGGCAAAAACCGAAGGCCTATTTGTTGGCTATACCAGTGGGGCAGCCATGCAAGGCTTAAAGCAACTGGAAGAAGAAGGCGAATTTACCGAAGAAAGTAATATAGTCGTTATCTTCCCCGATCACGGGTCGCGCTATATGAGCAAGATCTTTAGCGATAAGTGGATGAGTCAGCAAGGCTTTTTCGATACCGAAACCGAACATTCCGTTTCCATAGAATACATTAAATAGTACTTGAAACCAAATATATTATAACAACCGCTGCATCTTGCAGCGGTTTTTTTATTTCTAGAGTCTCAATAAAAATAAATATGTTATAATATTAAATTTAAGTATTTTTGCCCCTACAAAGAAACCAGCTGTTTTTATGAGAGATTTATTCGATAAAATTTACAAGGATAAAGGTCCATTGGGAAAATGGGCAGAACAAGCCGAAGGGTATTTCGTGTTTCCAAAATTGGAAGGCCCTATTTCTAACCGAATGAAATTCAGAGGTAAAGAGGTTATTACCTGGAGCATAAATGATTATTTAGGACTTGCCAACCACCCTGAAGTACGTAAGGCCGATGCAGAAGCTGGTGCAAAATACGGTTCGGCCTATCCTATGGGTGCTCGAATGATGAGTGGCCATACCGATCTTCACGAGCAATTGCAGCGCGAATTGGCTGCCTTTGTTAAAAAAGAGGCTGCCTATCTCCTCAATTTTGGCTACCAAGGAATGGTTTCTACCATAGACGCCTTGGTTTCTAAGGACGATGTGATAGTATACGATGTGGATGCACATGCCTGTATTATCGATGGGGTTCGTTTGCACCTCGGACAGCGTTTTACCTATAAGCACAACGATATGGAAAGTATCGAGAAGAATTTAAGACGTGCAGAAAAAGTAGCAGAAAAAACAGGTGGAGGGATTCTTTTAATTTCTGAAGGTGTTTTTGGGATGCGTGGAGAGCAGGGTAAATTGAAAGAAATTGTTGCCCTAAAGAAAAAATTTAATTTTAGATTGTTTGTCGACGATGCCCATGGCTTCGGAACCTTGGGAAAAACAGGGGCAGGAGCCGGTGAAGAGCAAGGCGTACAAGACGATATTGATGTCTACTTTGCCACCTTTGCCAAGTCCATGGCCAGTACCGGTGCATTCATAGCCGGAGATGAAGAGATCATTAATTATTTGAAGTACAATCTGCGTTCGCAAATGTTTGCCAAATCTTTGCAAATGCAATTGGTTGAGGGGGCTTTGAAGCGATTAGATATGCTTCGTACCATGCCCGAATTAAAGGAAAAACTGTGGGATAACGTAAATGCACTTCAGAATGGATTGAAGAAGCGAGGTTTTGATATTGGAACCACCCAGAGTTGTGTGACTCCGGTCTATTTAAAAGGAAGTATTCCGGAAGCCATGGCCCTTGTTAAGGATCTACGCGAGAATCACGGCATCTTCTGTTCTATTGTGGTATATCCGGTAATCCCAAAAGGCTTGATCCTATTGCGTATGATTCCTACGGCAACACATACCATGCAAGATATAGAAGATACACTGGAAGCATTTTCGGCCATCCGCGAGCGTTTGGAGAACGGCACCTATAAACGCCTTTCGGCAGCGGTTGCAGCAGCCATGGGGGAGTAGTGCTTTCTCAAAACTGATATAAAATCTAAATCCGCCACTGGCGGATTTTTTTATGGGTTACAATTCCGATAAAAACCCTAGGATGGATTTGGAAATATGATCTTGTACCGAAGGATCCACGAGTAGTTTACGGTCGGTATCGTTGGTGAGATAGCCTAATTGCAATAGTACGGTGGGTGCTTCGGAATTTTTCAGAATAAAATAATTCGCTTTTTTGATGTGTACCTTGTTAATAGGAGTTGTTTTTAATTGTAATTGCAACGATTTGGCAATGGCTTCAGCTTGAACAAAGGCCTTGGAGGCTTCCGAAATATACAATTCGGCACCCGAAGCGTTCTCATCTTTGTTTTCATTTATATGAAGTGACAGCACCAAATCCGGCTGCAAGTCGTTTATAAATTCCACGCGTTGCTTTAATGTGGCGTTAAAGTCGGAACTGCGTGTAAAATGAATTTTCAGGTTTGTATTGGTGTTTAGTAGGTCAATTTGATTGGCGATGTGTAGCACCAATTCCTTTTCGGAATAGGTGCCTAGCTGCACACCAAAATCATCTCCTCCATGGGAAACGTCAATGACGACAACCGTTTCCTTATTTGAAGTTTCCGGCTGAGGTGTAAATGCTATCGATACAAAGGCGAATAGGCAGATAGAAAATTTTACGAAGTTTTTCATTGAAGAATGTAGGTTAGGGTATACCCATTAAACCGGTATCCAAGCTATTTATTGCCTAGTGGTGCTTATAAATCAATCCGAAAGGTGCTTCGTTCCTTGTGCTGCACCGGATTGTAATCTTTCCAAAGCAGCTGTACGGCTGTGTTTTCGATCAATTCGGGATTTGTTTCGACCGTGCGAATTCCCTTTGCATTGAAGAGTTGTTGCATTTCTTCAAAGATAATAGCGGTTACGCCCTTTCCTTGATATTCGGGGTCAATTCCTATAAGATAGAAGGCTGCTTTGTTGTTTTTCTTCTGTGCCTGTAAAATATGGTACCATCCCAGAGGCATCAGCTTTCCGTTTGCCTTTTTTAAGGCTTCAGAAAAAGAAGGCATGACCACCGAAAAGGCAATTAGTTTTCCCTCTTTGTCTTTAATACAGGTAATATAATCGGGGTGAATAAAGCTGAAATATTTTTCCTTGTAATAGTCAATTTGGTATTGCTGAACAGGAACAAAGGTCTGCAATGTATTGTAGGTTTTGTTCAATAGCTCGAACATGGTATCCACATAGGGCAGGATCTCTTTTTTATGCTTAAACCGAATCACAGTTAGTTGGTATCGTTCCCGAACAATCTTAGAAAATTTCTGAACCTTTTCGTAGATGGTATCCGGAATTGAAAGTGAATATTCTACCCAGGTTGCCTGTTTTTCGAAGCCTAATTGCTCCATATGCTTGGCATAGTAGGGGTGGTGATACCAGGTGATCATGGTGTTGAGTTCGTCGAAGCCTTTGGTGAGAATTCCGGCCTTTTCCATATTTGAAAAACCTACGGGGCCTTCGGCGTATTCCAAATTATTTGCTCTTCCAATGGTATACACTTCTTCAAGTAGCGCCTTTGTTACTTCGATATCATCGATCATATCGAGCCATCCAAATCGCACCTTCTTTTTACCAATTTCTTCAACTTCCAAATGATTGATGATTACCGCAATCCGACCGGCTATTTTACCATCCTTATAGGCCAAAAAATAGGATGCTTCGGCATTTTTAAAGACCGGGTTTTTTGCGATGTCCAGCGTTTGCAACTCGTCGTTGATCAAAGGAGGCACCCAGTATTTGGAGTTTTTGTACAGTTGAAACGGGAAGGTTACAAACTGTTTTAATTCTTTTTTGTTGGTTACTTGTAGTATTTTAATCATACACTAATTACTATATAGTCCGCCATCGCCATTACCATCACCGCCATCGTCGCCTTCCACGCCATCTTTTCGTTTCTTTTCACGTTTCTTTTTGCCTTTCTTTTCCTTTTTGTTTTTACGTCCTGCTTTTCCTTTTTCTTCGATATACTCATCGGTATCGTGCATATCGAAACGATAGGAAGCACCCACTCTTACATAAAAGCGAGAAGGTGTATCTTTAAAATTGACCATGAGCGAGGCGTCCACCTGAAAATCTTCTGTGACTAGTACCGCTGCACCACCACGCAACAGTTGATCTGCATAGAAGTCACTCTTAATGCCTTGATTTTCCACAAAAACTGAAAACCAGTCGGTAGGCGTATGGGTAAGTGTTAAGACATACGAATACATAGGTTCGTCCGTGGTGATTCTATCTACGATGATATTGGTGACAAATACAAATCCGCCCACCCAGTTATTTTGAGTGGCCAAGACAAACTTAGGACTTATAGAAGTACCATCAACTGACGCGGAATACGGATTGGTAAGTTTATCTATGGCATTTTCAGTAAAATCAATATTGGCACCTGCATAGACCGAAATCGCCGGAATGAGATCCCTCCACTGCATTTTGAAATTTGCCTTCCAACTGTATAGGTTAGGACCTTCCAGCTCCATTTTACGATAGGGGTCGTAAATTAGGTATTTAGCTCCAATGGTATTGCTTCTGAACGTGCTCACCCGTCGTTCTTCTACCGGGTCGAATTGCAAATAGGAATAGTTATTCGACTGAAATTCGCCAATAATACTTACTTCAAGTTCTTCTCTCCAAAACCCATAGCGCGCGCTGTAATCCCATGCAAAGGCACTGGTTTCGGTATCCAACAGACTGTGTTTTTCCTTTCCGAAGCTCAAACCGGTCTCAAATTGCAGCACTTTCTTACCTACTGAAAAAGCCCCTTGAGAAGCCCCGGGTCTATTGGAATTAAGTTCTTCGGTGTATTGTGCCGAAACTGTGAGGAGTGGAATTAATAGAAAAAAAAGTAGAAAGTTTCGGATATGCATAGCCTATTCGGTTTAGTTCAAAGATATAAGATTTTATCATTTATTTAATAGATGATTTTCGTCTTTTTCTGCATCAATCCTTACTTTTGACAAAGATTTTTGCATTATGATGACTTTCTTAAAAACGATATTAATTATCCTTCTGGTATACTATGGGTTAAAGTTTTTCATAAAACTGCTTATGCCTTATTTTATGCGGTATCTCGCAAAGAAGGCCGGACAGCGATTTGAGAAGGCTTTTGGTGCAAATCCGTATCAGACTTCAAAACCCCAACCCGAAGGTGAAACCTCAGTTGATAAAATGCCGCCTACGCCTACTAAAAGTAAGTCCACCGTTGGAGAGTATGTGGATTACGAAGAAATTGACTAATTTTCAAGCTTCATATTTCAAACACATTCTATGCAGCGTCTTTTAAAGGAGTACCTTCCACATCTGGTTGTATTATTATTATTTGTAATTGCCTCGTTAGCCTATTTTAGTCCTGTACTTCAAGGTAAAAAGATATTTCAGAGTGATATTGTCCAATACACGGGCATGGCGAAACAGCAGAACGACTTTAGGGAAGCCACCGGAGAAGAAACTTATTGGACCAACGCGGCTTTCGGAGGAATGCCCACCTATCAATTAGGCGCCAAATACCCGCATAATTATATAAAGAAATTAGACCTTAGCCTGCGTTTTTTACCCCGTCCTGCCGATTATCTGTTTCTGTATTTTATAGGAATGTACCTGCTATTTCTCGTCTTGAAAGTAGATTATAAATTGGCTTTTTTAGGTGCCATAGCCTTCGGGTTTTCAACCTATCTCATAATTATTCTAGGAGTAGGGCACAATGCAAAGGCACATGCCATCGCCTATATGCCATTTGTACTAAGTGGTATCATACTCACTTTTCGCGGAAAATACCTTTATGGATTTGTGCTTACCACGGTTGCCCTGGCATTGGAATTGGTAGCGAATCATTTCCAAATGACCTATTATCTGCTCATGTTGGTGATTATTATTGGTATTGCCTACTTGGTGGATGCTTATAAAAAGAAAATGCTACCCCATTTCTTTAAAGCCGTTGCCATCATGGGGGTAGGAGCTGTGATCGCGGTTGGCCTAAACGCCACCAATATTTTAGCCACCAAGGAATATGCAGACACCTCCACCAGAGGGAAAACAACATTGACCCTCAATCCCGACGGAACACCGAAAAGTGCTTCAACCGGGCTGGATTACGGTTATATCACCGAATACAGCTATGGAATAAAGGAAAGCTTCAACTTGTTTATTCCCCGCTTTATGGGAGGAGGCTCCGGTGATGAACTTCCGAAGGATTCAGAAACAGTAGAAGCCTTATTGCGTATGGGAGCCTCACAAGAGGAAGCCAATCAGATATTGAATCAGGTACCGGTCTACTGGGGTGACCAACCCATAGTGGCTGCTCCGGCCTATATAGGTGCAGTAGTGATCTTTTTAGCCTTATTGGCGCTGTTCTTGGTAAAGGGACGGCTGAAATGGTGGGTGACCGCTGCGTTTATCCTGAGTCTATTCTTGTCGTGGGGAAAGAACTTTAATTTTCTTACCGAGTTTTTTATCGATTATGTGCCACTTTACAATAAATTCAGGGCGGTTTCTTCCATCCAAGTACTCATCGAATTGGTGCTACCCATTATAGCCGTAGTTGGATTGCATCAATTCTTTAACGATTTTGAACGAAAAGAGGAAAAAAAGAAAGCTTTGTTGTATGCAACAGGAATTGCCGGAGGACTCGCATTGATCTTTTTATTGTTTAAGTCGGCGTTATTCGACTTTGCCAGTCCGTACGACAAATATTTCATCGAAGATATGGGACTACCATTTGTAGAGGCTATGCGAGCAGATAGAGCTTCTTTAATGACTTCAGACACATTGCGAACATTGGTCTTTGTATTGTTGGCCGCTGCAGCCCTTTGGTTGTATCTGAAGGCAAAACTTAAGCAAGTCGCAACCATGACCATTTTAGGATTTCTACTGGTGATAGATCTGGTGGGGGTAGATAAACGCTATGTAAACGATGAAAACTTTGTGAGTGCCCGTATGGTGGATGAACCCTTTCAGAAGAACGGGGCCGATATGCAGATCTTGGAAGATGATGGATATTTCAGAGTCTACGACGCTATGAACAATGCCTTTAACAGTGGGCGGGCAAGTTATTACCACAATGCCCTAGGCGGATATCATGCGGCGAAACCGGGTAGAATGCAGGATATTCAGGATTATTATTTGAGCAAAGGGGATATTGGCATTCTAAACATGATGAATGTGCGCTATATCATTACCCAAGCAAAAAACGGAGGTGCCGTGGCGCAACGAAATCCGTATGCCAATGGCCCGGCATGGTTTGTTGAAAATGTAATGTTGGCAGAAAATGCCGATGAAGAAATACGCTTATTGGATAGTTTGAACACCAAGGAAACCGCTGTCATCAATAAGGAATTTCTTTCAAAAATTCCGCTTGAAAAGATAGAAAGGGATTCCACGGCCACCATTGATCTTGTGGAGCATGCCCCTAATTATTTGGTATACGAAACTTCGACCCAATCGGCTCAGCTGGCACTTTTTTCTGAAGTCTACTATCCCAAAGGTTGGAATGTCTATATCAACAACAAACCTGTTGACTATATAAGAGCGAATTATGTCTTACGAGCCTTGCCCATTCCCCCCGGAAACCACAAGGTTGAATTTAAATTTGAACCCAAGGTGATTCAAACAGGAAGTACTATTAGCTTGGCGAGTAGTGCCTTGTTGCTGTTAATTATACTAGGGACACTCTTTTATACCTATCGAAAACGGAATACTGAAACCACTCCATAATCTTGAAGAAACGGGCGCTTATTATAACGTATTATTGGCCACCTGCCGGGGGGCCGGGGGTACAGCGCTGGTTGAATTTTGTAAAGTATTTGGGGGAATTCGATATTGAACCCGTAGTGTATATTCCTGAAAACCCGCATTACCCGTTGGTTGATACTACTTTTATATCGGTAGTGCCCGAAGGGATTGAACTTATTAAACACCCTATCAAGGAACCATATCGATTGGCGGCTCTTTTTTCAAAAAAGAAAACACAGCAAATAAGTAGTGGGATTATTACAAAAAAAAAACCATCCTTACTCGAAAAGGTCTTGTTGTATATACGAGGAAATTATTTTATCCCCGATGCACGCATAGGCTGGGTACAGCCCTCGGTTCGTTTTTTACAAGACTATTTGAAAGTACATCCCGTGGATGTGGTGATTACCACCGGGCCACCACACAGCCTGCACCTTATTGGATTAAAGTTGAAAGAAATCGTAAAAATACCTTGGGTAGCCGATTTTAGAGATCCTTGGACCACGATTCATTATCATAATTCCCTAAGGCTCACGGTTGCTTCTGAACGAAAACACAAAAAACTGGAGGCGCAGGTGCTGCAAAATGCCGACAGGGTAGTGGTGACGAGTCCGACGACAAAAAAGGAATTTGAAATAATCACCGACGCCCCAATAGCGGTGATCACGAACGGCTATGGCGATACGGCGAATGACATTGTCCCAAATTTTGACAAAAGATTCTCGATAGCGCATATTGGGTCCTTATTAAGCGAACGAAACCCTAAGGTTCTATGGAAAGTTTTATCCGAAATAGCTTCGGAAAACGATACATTTAAAAAGGATCTTCAACTTAAGTTTGCGGGAGCGGTAAGTGAGGATGTTTTAGCAAGTATTGATAGCTTTCAGTTGCGGGAAAATTTGGAAGTGATTGGGTATGTATCCCATTCCGAAGCAATTCAACTGCAGCACAACGCGCAATTGCTTTTGCTGGTTGAAATGAACAAACCGGAAACCCGCGCCATCATTCCCGGGAAATTGTTCGAATATTTGGTGGCCAGACGTCCTATTATTGCGTTCGGGCCACAGGGCAGTGATATGGCCGGGATTATTTCAGAAACGAAGTCTGGGCACTTTTTTGGCTACCATAATGAGGAAGCACTTGCTTCACAAATACTGGAATATTACGCCTTGTTCAAGGCCGATGCACTTTATTTGGGGCCTTCAGAAATAAATCAGTACAGCCGACGAGAACTCACAAAAAAACTGGCAGCGGTACTTCACGAATTGTCATAAAAAGCGAAACCCCCGCCCGGCATGATGCCTGACGGAGGTTTCTAACCAACCAAAAAACTCTTATTGACCGCCTCTACGGGAATTTGAACTTCCTCTATTTGTTTTTGAAGCGGGCTTGGAAACGGAACTTCGTTTCGTTGTTTGTTTGCGCGAGCTATTCTTTATTACCGTATTCTTGCGCGTTTGTTGAGAGCGTTTGATCGAATTGTTATTCGATCCATTTCCACCTCTTGACGAGATGCTTGTTGCTTTCGACTTTTTTGTATTTACACGCGTGTTTGTATTTCTTGTCGACTTTGTTGAAACATTGTTACCTTGTTGTTTCACATTGTTCCGCGTGTTCGATGCATTTCCGGAAGTTCCTGAAATACGATTACTTCTTTTTTTCGTCATCGAATTGTCGACAGATCTATTTCTTGAAATTGTGTTGTTCCGCTTTACTTTTGTGTTATTTCTAGAAATAGTATTGTCTCGTTTCGTATTAATGGCGTTCGTATTATTTCTTGAAATTGAATTGTCACGTCTTGGATTTGCCGTTGCATACGAATTGCTTCGGTTTGGGTTATAATTGCTGTTCTTGGCAACACGACCGTTCTTGTAATGAACGCGACTTCCGGGTCTGTAAAAGTTTCTTCTTCCGTTGTTATAAGCTACGCGATGTCTGTTATTATAATACTGTCTGTGGTGATGATAGCTATAACGATGTGGGTTATAATATCTTCTATAAGGGGTGTCGTACACTATACAATGCGAATAGTAAGGACGTGCGTAATACACATGCCAAGGGCGGTAAATATATCGTGGTGTCCATAGGTTTATATAGCCTGAACAATGTGAGAAATAGCCATAGTGATTGTAATATACCCGAAGACCACCCACGCGTACGATACGTCGATCGTTATAACGTATTTCTGTGTTTCCGGCTTGGACAATACGTCCGAATTCATCGTAATACACGGGAACATCCTCAATTTGGATTACGGCTCCGTAATCATCGTATTGTATGTAGGTGTCGTAATCGTAACCGGCATTGTAATTAATATTTATATTTCCGGCGTTGATGTTTACATTCACATTTCCGTGGCGATCGTGACCAAGGTATACAAAGTCGAACTGACCATCGGGGAAAACTGAAAACTCGACGCCATTCTCTACAAAAATATAGGCGGAACCATCATAGGAATAGTTTCCATGGGCATCGTAATTTAAAGTTTCTGCTTTGCTGGTAATCCCTATCATAAGAAAGGCGATTAGAAGTGCTGCTGTTTTTTTCATAACGTAAAAATTTAGGTTGTACTTGCTTAAATATTTTTGGTCAGCTCGGTACAGTTACTGAATAACCAACGACCGTGCCAAAAATGTAAGTGCTTGATATTAAAGGAGGTTTGGCGAGGATTAAAATTGAAGCAATAAAAAATCCGCCGAACCTTTTTAGGGGAACGGCGGATTTTAACTAACCAACCAAAAAACTAATTTTTCTTTTTCGTATGTCTTTGTGAGAATACGAATCTCTAAATAGTGAAATACAATCATCGTGCCAAATATTATTTTTCGGCCATGATTTCAATAAGATTAAGGTGGATTTATTGGATGATGAACTTCTCTGTTTTAAGGAGTTTATTTTCTGAAAATACCTGATAGAAATACAGCCCTGAAGCATAATCCATACTACTGATGGTTACATGGTTCTTTGTTATTTCTTCATCTCTTACCAGCCCGCCAGATAGGTTGAAAATTTTAAGTCGG
>NZ_JAIOHK010000078.1 GCF_019913785.1 Altibacter sp. | reverse complement strand
TGTTTCCAACTTGGCATCGGGAGTATATGTAGTACAAATAAATGGAGAACAAGCTAGCGTTGTAAAACGACTCATTAAAGAGTAAACTTGTAAACCAAACTATTAAATAAGAAAAACCCCCTTCCAAACGGAAGGGGGTTTTTTATAATTAGCGTACATTTGAAATTCAATTAAAGCAGGACTTATGTTACCATGGCATCAATATCTTTTGGGCGTATTACTCGTGATGGCTGGATTTAATCATTTTAGAGTGCCAAAAATTTACGAACGCATTATGCCTCCCTACTTTCCTGCCACCAGTACTATGGTTCTAATAAGCGGGATTGCAGAAATGGTATTGGGACTCATGTTGCTGAACAAAGACACCCAAACATATGCTGCCTGGGGAATCATCGCCATGTTACTTGTATTTTTTACGGTACATATACATATGCTTCAACATAAAAATGCCTCCTTAAAACTACCTAAGTGGTTGTTAATACTCAGAATACCATTGCAATTTATATTGATCTATTGGGCATTTTTATATACCTAAAGTGAAAGAAATAGTTTCAGAAAAACAAGGAATTCAACACCTCAACCTTCCCGATTCGGATATAATTTACTATTCCGACTTCCTTTCACATGAAATAGCTTCAGAATATTTCAGTAGATTAAAAAATGAAACTGCTTGGCAGCAAGATTCTATTAAAGTCTTCGGAAAAATTTACAAGCAACCACGACTCACTGCCCTATACGGAACGGAAGGAAAATTGTATGCCTATAGTGGGATCACTATGTTTCCGAAGCCATTTAACACAATTTTAGAGGAAATTAAAACCAAGGTAGAACTCATTTCCGAAGCTACTTTTAATACGGTGCTGCTCAACTTCTATCGAGATGGAAACGACAGCAATGGTTGGCACAGTGATAATGAAAAAGAATTGGGTAAAAACCCCTGCATTGCTTCAGTAAGTCTGGGAGCCCCTCGTTTTTTTCACCTAAAGCACCGCACCAATACTTCACACCGATACAAAGTACTTTTAGCACATGGGAGTTTGTTGTTTATGAGAGGAAAGACACAAGAATGCTGGAAACACCAAATTCCGAAGACCAAGAAAACACTACCTCCTCGAATCAATTTGACTTTTAGAAAAATTGACTAGCAGTGATACTTCAGAAATAAATACCGGGAAGCTTTACACTATGAAAAAACTTCATTCAGGAGTTTTGCAAGGCGTAGACCCCCTTTTTGAAGTTGCGTACGTACCACATTTACATAGTCATACATATATAAATAACCCAAATTTTCTCCGCTTTTAGTGGTGCTATACACCTTTTCACACAAAGCGCGACTTTCGTACATCCAATCGTTTACAGAACCATTTTGAATGGCTGCTATCTGTCGCTGACTAAGCATCGGACTATTATCTGCCAACTCTAAATATGACATCTGATAACTTTCTATAATCCGTTCATCCCACACATTATGTAGATTGGTTCCTTCATCGAACCATTGTACCTGAAACTTGTTACCTCCCCTATCATCTGCCATACCTACATGGAGTGGCTGATGTAAGTCTCCTAAAAAATGGACCAATAACTTTAGGTGAAACACTTTTTTATCTTTTTGAGCTGCATCGTCTTTGAGCACTTCCAGGCACTTATAGATGGCTGTGTAAATATCGCCTTTTTCACTTTTTGGATGGGCCTCGTAGGTACTGTCAAATGGAAAGTTCACATAGTGCCAAGGGGCATATTGGCGATAGGCGTCATCGCTCCTAATTTCATCGGCGAATGTCGAAACAAATGCCAAGGATTGTCCATGCAAGAGATCCTTGATTTCACGTGCCGCTTTTTTGGTCAAATGTCGCTGTGCAATTTCGCCCACAACACGATGCCCGGTGCGGCCCCAATCATCTATGGCTCCTATAGCAATTGAACTTGTAAAAAGGAATAAAAATAAAAATGGAAGCGATTTCATATACAAACAATTTTCACAAAGATAGGGGGATAAACAATTTAATGGTAATTTTAGAGTTCAAAATTAAGCTCTTAACAACTCCAGCATGAAGATATACGCTATTGCCTTCTTATTTTTAATGAACTTCGGAATCAATTTTGCCCAGGAAAGCAAGCCGATTGGGGAAGAAGTTAGTATTCCCCCATTGGTGGAAGGTGAACTGCTTGTTCCAAAATCATCCGAAAAAGTGCCGCTAGTGATATTAATTGGTGGCTCAGGTCCCATAGATAGAAACGGAAATCAGATGATGTCTAAAAACAATTCATTGAAGTACTTGGCTGAAGGATTATTCGATAAAGGAATTGCCACGTTCCGATATGATAAGCGCCTCGTAAAGATTATGAAAATGGGGGCGATCGACGAGAAAAAGATTCGTTTTGATCATTTTGTGGAGGACGCTATTGCTATTATTGATCACTTAAAAAAGGACGCTCGTTTCTCCAAAATCATAATCGCAGGCCATAGTCAAGGATCGCTGGTAGGCATGATAGCTGCTAAAGACAGGGTCGATGGCTTTATATCTATTGCAGGAGCTGGGCAAGAAATCGATGATGTGATTGTGGATCAATTAGAAAAACAAGCACCGGGCTTAAAGGATAATGCACGACAGGCATTTGACGATCTACGCGTAAATGGTACGGCTCAAAACTACAGCCCTGGTTTGGCTTCGATTTTCAGACCTGCCATTCAACCCTTTATTTTCAACTGGATGGAGTACAATCCGGCGGTTGAAATAACAAAATTAGACATGCCGGTGCTTATCATCAATGGCGATAAAGATCTACAAGTGGCTATTTCGGAAGCAGAATTACTTCAACAGGCAAAACCCGATGCACAATTGGAAATTGTTGAGAATATGAATCATATCTTCAAAAAAATAAAAGGGGACGATCTGGAAAATCAAAAATCGTATAACGAAACGAATCGGCCCGTCATGCCCGAACTAATAACTATTATAAGTGTTTTCGTTTTAAAATAATGTTTCCCCAAGAAATTGTATTTTGCAGCAAAATATAAATTCATGCAGGATACAACCACCGAAATACTAAAAGACACCACCCCTTTCTTAACCAATGACACCATAGTGTTTGGTGTATTAATGGTCGCTTTGGGAATTATTTTCTACACTTCTTCCAAGGAAACCGGTTTTTGGAACACCTTTTACAAATTTGTCCCTGCCCTATTCATGGCATACTTTATTCCTGCATTATTTACAACTTTCGGACTTATAGCTCCGGAATGGGTTAGCATTTCTGAAACGGGTGAAGCTGTTGAAAAAAGTACAAATTTATACTATATGTCCAGCAGGTATCTCTTACCCGCTGCATTAGTATTAATGACGCTAAGTATCGATCTAAAGGGTGTATTTAATTTGGGACCCAAAGCATTGATCATGTTCTTAACAGGGACTGCAGGTATTATTATAGGAGGCCCCGTTGCGGTTTTAATTATAGGAACTGTTTGGCCCGAGGCAGTAGGCGGTGTAGGCGCAGATGCCGTGTGGCGAGGACTTTCAACACTTGCGGGAAGCTGGATCGGTGGCGGTGCCAATCAAACTGCCATGCTCGAAATATACGGTTACAATCAGGCTTTATATGGTGGTATGGTGTTCGTAGATATTGTCGTTGCAAATATCTGGATGGCCATTATTTTAATCGGAATTGGAAAATCGGCTCGAATCGATAAATGGTTGAATGCAGATACATCGGCCATTGAAAGTTTAAAAGAGAAGGTTTCTTCCTATACCAAAAAAGTAGATCGAAATCCATCGCTTTCCGATCTTATGATACTTGCTGCCATTGCCTTCGGAACTGTTAGTTTTGCGCATTTTGGGGCGAATTTCTTAAGTGGCTTTTTTGCCGATGTGGTCGCCGGAATTCCAAAAGGCATTACCCGTAACATCTTTACCTTTTTAGATTCCAGCTTCTTTTGGATGATTTCGATAACTACCGTAATTGGAGTCATCCTTTCGTTCACTAAAGCGAGAAGTTATGAAGGAGCCGGTGCCAGTAAATTTGGCAGTGTATTTATTTATATTCTTGTGGCCAGCATTGGAATGAAAATGGATCTTACCTTGATCTTTGATAATTTCGGACTCATACTTATAGGTATTGTTTGGATGATTATTCATGCAGGTCTACTCATATTAGTAGCGAAACTCATTAGAGCGCCCTATTTCTTTTTGGCCGTTGGAAGTCAGGCAAATGTTGGTGGCGCGGCTTCGGCACCCATCGTCGCTTCGGCCTTTCATCCATCCTTGGCGACCGTTGGCGTATTGTTAGCTGTGTTTGGTTATGCCATTGGAACCGTTGGTGCTATATTGTGTACCGTCTTAATGCAATTAGCTGCCGGCGCATAGGATTTCTTTTAAAAAACACGCATCTTTGCTGCCCTAATTTTTATCAATATGAAGTACTCTTTTTTGGTTATAAGCGCGCTACTAATCCTTGTAAGTTGTGGTAAGAATGAAAACGAAATGTTCGTTTCCGGAAACGTTAAAGGCCTTAAAAAAGGGAAAATCATTCTTCTAAAAGCGCAGGACACTACGCTAATAGGGATAGATACCTTGACCATCAATGGAGATGCGACCTTTTCATTTTCAGAAATTGTTGAAAGTCCCGAGTTATACTTCTTGCAATTACAAATAGAAAATGAATCCTTAAAAGACAAGCGGCTTTCCTTTTTTGCGGAACCGGGAGAAATTACCATCAATACCACCTTGGATAATTTTACAACAAAGGCGGTTATTTTGGGATCGAAAAATCAAGAAAAATTTGAGGAATACCGAAAGTTAATGAGGCGCTATACCGATAGAAATTTAGACTTGATAGAAGAAGAATTGAATGCTGTTCGAGAGAACAATGATAGCCTTATTGAAGCTATTCAGAAAAAAAGAAAAAGTACTACCACCGGGCGCTATCTGGCCACGGTTAATTTTGCCATCAACAATAACGACTACGAATTGGCTCCTTATTTGATGTTGAGTGAGGTCTACGATGCCAATGTGAAATATTTGGATACCGTGTACAAGTCGCTTACCCCAAAAATAAAAGACTCTAAATACGGTAAAGCATTAGAGTCTTATATAGTAGAAATAAAAAAGTCGGAAAATTAAAGTGCGTTAATCTTATCGATTAATTTTCGCCCTCGATCTTCCAATTCTTTGTTAATCGCTTTGAAGTGCTGCTTCTTATTTTCAACCTTCTTATCGTTTACCTTTTCGATCAATTCGTCGAAAGTTGCAATAGCATCGTCGATGATCGCTTCCGCTTTTTTATTATCTTTTGTAGGATTAGTTAGTTCCCAGATATACACCGCTTCGATGATATCTCCTAGAACGTAATTAATATCTCTTTTTAGAATTCGTACACTTGCCATAATTAAAAATTTTTGCAAAAATACTACTTAACAGCGTATTACGGAATATAAACTTCCAAAAATGTGGCGTCATTAGTTTCGATTTCTATTTTATCAATACAGGCAGGAATTAAGATGGTTTCACCTTTTTTAAACCCAGTTGAGGCGGCTTCATATTTTAAGACGGCACTTCCCGCCACACACATATACACCACAAATGAATCTATATTCGACAAGTCTCTTACTAAATCTTGAGTAAGCTTCAGTTTGTTGGTTTCAAAATACCGATTCGTTTTCAGCAAAACCGGTTTATTTTCTAAATTCGAATAGGTAACTTTAGCTTTTGACGCTTTGTAATCTATGGCGTCTAGCGCCAAATCGGTATGCAGTTCCCGAAGCGTTCCATCCATGTCGGGGCGATCCCAATCATAGATTCGATAGGTAATATCTGAAGTTTGCTGAATCTCAGCCAAAACAATTCCGGCACCAATCGCATGCACTGTACCGGGAACAATAAAAAAAGCATCTCCTGCTTGCACCTTTTCCTCATGTAAAATTTCCGTCAGTTTGTTTTCTGAAAGAAATCTTAGGTAATTCACTTCGTCCATATCGCGATTGAATCCCAAAATAAGCCTTGCGTCTTCTTCGGCGTGAAGAATATACCACATTTCGGTCTTTCCGAAGCCATTGTGCCTTTTTTGGGCCAATACGTCGTTGGGATGTAATTGAACGGAAAGATCCTCTCGTGCATCGATAAATTTGAAAAGTAGCGGGAATTTATTTCCGAATTGCTCATAGGTCGTCTTTCCCACCAATTGTTCCTTATATGTTTCAATAAGTTCGGTAAGTAGTGTCCCTTTTAGCGGTTCATTTGCTACCACCGAAACATTGTCCTCAACTCCGGACAGTTCCCAGCTTTCACCAATATTTCCGGTTCCTTCCTTCTGAAAAATAGAAGCAAGCTTTCCTCCTCCCCACACTTTTTCCTTTAGTATTGGAGTAAATTTTAATGGATATAAGGGAGGTTTTTTATCCATTATAGACAACAAAATTACGCGGTGTTTCGTAGAGTTTTACTGAAATATCATATTTAGCATGCAATCGCTTCCGAAGCCTATTCCATATCTCAATGGCAATATTTTCGACCGTTGGATTGACGTTTTGAAAAGCGGCTACTTCAAGATTTAAGTTCTTATGGTCAAACGGGTCTTCAATTTCTTCCTTGATAATATCCTTCAGAATTTTAAAATCCATCAAAAATCCAGTCTCCGGATCAATCACTCCCGAAACACCCACTTCCAATTCGTAATTATGTCCGTGATATTTGGGATTACTGCATTTCCCGAAAACCTCTAGGTTCTTTTCGTCACTCCATCCCTCTTTGTATAAACGATGCGCGGCATTAAAATGGGCTTTTCTGTAAACAGTTAGACTCATACGGTTAGGTGTTGGTAAAATTTGTCGAATATAATCTTGAACCATTCGGTGTACCGATTTGGGTTTTGGATGATATCCTCTTTTATGTCTTCTAAGGACATCCATTTCCATGCGGCCACTTCATCTTTATTGATTATGGGAGCATCGTTGTATTCCCCAACCAGAATATGGTCGTATTCGTGTTCGGTCAAGCCGTTATCGAAAGGCGCCTTATAAATGAACGAAGTTGTCTCCCGAAGCGGCGTTGTGAAACCCATCTCCTCTTGTAATCTTCTTTTCCCTGCTTCAAGCGATGATTCCCCGTCTCGTTGGTGGCTGCAACAGGTATTGGTCCACAATCCGGGGGAATGGTATTTGTGCATAGCCCTTTGTTGCAGCATCAACTCATTGGCATCGTTAAAAATAAATACTGAAAATGCACGGTGAAGTAATGCTTTTTGATGTGCTTCCAGTTTTGGCATAAGCCCAATTTGTTCATCCTTTTCATTTACAAGGATTACCTGTTCTTCTTCCATCGCGAACTCTTGTTTTTCTCAAAAATACAAAATACGGGGCTGTTCTTAATAACAAAAGACGCTCAAAGTTTAATTTGAACGCCTTTTAAAAGAAATTAACTTGGTTAATTAATTCTGTATAATAAACATCGAACGTCGGTTGAGTTGGTGTTCCTCTTCGGTACAATCCACCCCATCGGAACATTGATTGGTCAATTGTCTTTCTCCATAACCCTTGGCAGATAGTCGCTTCTTGTCAATGCCCTTGTCTACCAACCATTTCAAG
>NZ_JAIOHK010000077.1 GCF_019913785.1 Altibacter sp. | reverse complement strand
GCACTTAAACGATCGGTGATTTCTTGAATGCTCCCCACGCCGTCCACACCGTAGTATTTGTCTTGTTTTTTATAGTATCCCTTTAAAATAGCCGTCTCATCGTAATATACTTTTATACGATTTCTGATCACGGCTTCGTTGGCATCATCGGCTCGGCCACTGACTTTACCACGCTCCAACAATCGTTGCACCAAAACCTCATCGTCCACTTCAAGGGCCACCATCGCATTGATCTGTGAATTCTTTTCCTGCATCAAAATTGCCAAGGCCTCTGCCTGTGCTTCGGTACGGGGAAATCCGTCGAAAATAAATCCGTTGGCGCCTTTATTCTTCTCTACTTCGGCATTCAACATATTAATGGTCACGGCATCGGGCACCAAATGTCCCTTGTCCATATACGACTTGGCTAGTTTCCCTAATTCAGTTTCATTTTTAATATTATATCTAAATACATCTCCCGTTGAGATATGTACTAATTGGTATTTTTCTTTTAAAACCTCGGCCTGTGTTCCTTTTCCGGCACCCGGAGGCCCAAACAATACAATGTTCTTCATAGATTTATTTTTCTTCTTGAATAGTGATGTTAAAAATCGGCACATAAATAAAGGTGCAAAGATAACAATTGCAAAGAAGATTGTACCTTTGTGCGATGGCTAATTATTTTTCTTCCGATTTCACCCTTGGAATTCTTGGCGGAGGCCAATTGGGCAAAATGCTGCTCTACGAAACCCGTAAATTTGATATTAAAACTCACGTACTTGATCCCAGTGCTGAAGCCCCATGCCGAATAGCCTGCGACCGTTTTGAACAAGGCGATTTGATGGATTACAACACCGTATATTCCTTCGGAAAAAAGGTAGATCTGCTTACCTTCGAAATTGAAAATGTGAATGTTGCTGCCTTGGAAAAACTGGAAGAAGAAGGAAAAAAGGTATATCCTTCTTCCGAAACACTTCGAAATATTCAGAATAAGGGCGTACAAAAGCAATTTTACAAAACACATGGTATCCCCACCTCCCCTTTTATTCTTTTTGAAGACAAAAATAAACTGAAGGCAGCGCTGGCGCAAAAGGAACTCGACTTTCCCTTTGTTTGGAAAAGCTGTACAGGCGGTTACGATGGTAAAGGGGTGAGTATTGTTCGCCATGAGGCCGATATAAGTCCTCTGCCTGATGGGCAATGTATTGCCGAAAAACTAATTCCCTTTAAAAACGAATTGGCAGTCATAGTCGCACGTAATTTAAAAGGTGACGTTAAAACCTACCCGGTGGTCGAAATGGAGTTTCACCCCGAAGCCAATCAGGTGGAATATGTAATTTGCCCGGCACGGATCGATGAACAGGTTGCACAAAAAGCACGCGCGGTCGCCAAAAAAGTCTCGGAAGCCTTTGAACATATTGGGTTGCTTGCCGTGGAACTATTCCAAACAGAAGATGATGAAATCTTAGTGAATGAGGTGGCACCACGACCCCACAACAGCGGCCATCACACCATTGAGTCTAGTTTTACCAATCAGTTTGAACAGCATCTAAGGGCTATTTTAAACCTACCCCTTGGAAAGACCGATAGTAAATTGGGAGGTATTATGGTAAATTTGGTGGGTGCCGAAGGTCATACCGGAAATGTGGTATACCAGCACATAGAAACCATCATGGCTATGGAGGGGGTAACGCCCCATATTTATGGTAAAAAAGAAACAAGACCCTTCCGAAAAATGGGACATGTCACCATTGTAAATAAAGATATCCATGAAGCCCGTTCGGTGGCCGAAAAAGTCAAGAAAACAATTCAGGTAATTAGTAAAAAATAGTAGTATGAGCAAAGTAGGAATCATTATGGGAAGTACAAGTGACCTTCCGGTCATGCAAGAAGCTATCGATATTTTAAAAGGCTTTGACATAGAAGTAGAAGTCGATATAGTATCGGCACATCGCACTCCAGACAAGCTATTCGATTATGGAAAGAAGGCCCACACAAGAGGAATTTCGGTGATCATAGCCGGTGCCGGTGGTGCAGCTCACCTACCGGGAATGATAGCGTCGCTTTCTCCCTTGCCGGTTATTGGTGTTCCCGTAAAATCGAGTAATTCTATCGACGGCTGGGACTCGGTTTTATCCATTCTACAAATGCCAGGTGGCGTTCCTGTAGCTACGGTCGCCCTAAATGGTGCTAAAAATGCGGGGATACTAGCCGCCCAAATTATTGGATCGGCAGATAAATGTATGCTCGATAAAATATTGGCCTATAAGGAAGGCTTAAAAATAAAAGTAGAAGAAGGCGCTAAAAAAATTAAAAAGTAAAATCTAATGCTGGGTCGAGCGCAGTCGAAACCTTGTTTTTAACAGTGTTGCCAACAAAAAATGAATTCCTATTACATTTATATTCTAAAATGTGCGGATGGATTACTTTATACAGGAATAACCAATAATATTGCTCGTAGGTTTTTAGAACATCAGAACGGATTAAACACCTCCTCCTTTACATATAAAAGAAGGTCTCGACTGCGCTCGACCGGATAAAAAATAACTTTATATAATGAACAACCCCTTATTACAGCCTTTTGATACGGCTCCCTTTTCAAAAATAAAAAATGAACATTTCCTGCCGGGTATAAAAAAGCTCATCGAAGTGACTAAAGGCGAGATTGATAATATCACCTCGAATTCTGAACCCCCTACTTTTAAGAATACGGTAGCGGCCTTGGAATATACCGGATTGCAATTGGATCGCGCTACCGGCATTTTTTTTAATCTGAATAGTGCCGAAACCAACGATGAGATCCAAAAGATCGCTCAGGAGGTATCTCCGTTGCTTTCTGAATTTGGCAATGATATACTACTCAACGAAGCGCTTTTTAAAAGAGTACAATCGGTATATGACCAAAGGACAGCACTTGCTCTAAATCCCGAAGAGGAAATGCTCCTGGAAAAGCAATACAAAGGGTTTACAAGGAATGGCGCCAATCTTTCTGAAGCAGATAAGGCGATACTTCGGAAATTGGATACCGAATTGTCCAAACTGAAGCTCACTTTCGGTGAAAACGTCCTGGCCGAAACCAATAAATTCGAATTGCATATTACCAAAGAAGACGAACTGTCCGGGCTACCGGAAGGCGCCGTGGAAGCTGCTGCACAAACGGCTTCAGAAAAAGGGAAAGTGGGATGGCTATTTACACTGGATTACCCCAGCTATATTCCATTTATGATGTATGCCGATAGTCGTTCGCTTCGGAAAAAATTATCTCTGGCCTTTGGTTCCAAAGGGTTTCACGGCGATACCTTAGACAACCAACAAAATGTCTTACAAATTGTAAAGTTAAGGCATCAACGAGCCCAATTACTTGGTTACGATTCCCATGCACATTTCGTTTTGGAAGAACGCATGGCCGAAACACCACAAAAAGTACAATCTTTTCTGAAAGAATTGCTCGACAAAGCTACCCCTGCGGCACAAAAGGAATTTGACCAATTAGAAGCCTTCGCAAAAGAATTGGACGGGATTGACCAATTGCAAAAATGGGACAGTGCCTACTATGCCGAAAAATTGAAACAAAAGTTATTCGATCTGGACGATGAAAAACTCAAACCCTATTTTGAGCTTCAAAAAGTAATCCAAGGTGTCTTTACAGTTGCGGAAAAACTATACGGACTTCAATTTAACGAAGTGCACGATATTGACACCTACCATCCCGATGTAAAAACCTATCGCGTTACCGATGGCGATGGCGTTTTGGCGGCTATCTTCTATGCTGATTTCCATCCACGTCCCGGAAAACGCGGCGGTGCATGGATGACTTCTTTTAAATCGCAAATGATCAAGGATGGTGTGAACGAACGACCGCAAGTTTCCATTGTATGTAATTTTACAAAACCTACTCCTAGCAAACCTTCTCTGCTCACATTTAATGAGGTAACCACCTTATTTCATGAATTTGGCCACGCCCTGCATGGTATGTTAGCAAACACCACGTATAAAGGCCTTTCGGGAACCAATGTCTACTGGGATTTTGTCGAACTGCCGAGTCAGATATTGGAAAACTGGTGTTATGAAAAAGAAACGCTAGAGCTGTTTGCCACACATTACCAAACCGAAGAAGTAATTCCTATGGAATTGGTTGAAAAAATAAAAGCCTCGGCTACCTTTCACGAAGGCATGCAAACGCTTCGGCAATTGAGTTTCGGACTATTAGACATGGCATGGCATGGGAGTGATCCTTCGGGAATAGACAATGTGAAAGCTTTTGAAAAAAGTGCTTTTGGGGCGACCCAACTCTTCCCGGATGTTGCTGAAAATTGCATGAGTACTTCCTTCTCCCATATTTTCCAAGGAGGATATTCGGCGGGGTATTACAGTTACAAATGGGCTGAAGTATTGGATGCAGATGCCTTCGCCTATTTTAAAGAAGAAGGAATCTTTAATAAGAAAGTGGCCAATAAGTTTAAAAATTACGTGCTTTCACAAGGTGGGACGCAAGACCCGATGGAATTGTATATAAAATTCAGAGGGAAAAAGCCAAACCCGGAAGCCCTTTTAAAAAGGGCCGGGTTGCTTTAATCTACTTTTAGGCATAAATTTATTCGACGACGATTCGCTTGGAAAATTGCTTCCCATTTTCAAATTCCAGGGTAACAATATAGAATCCGGAGGCATAGGCTTCAAGGGAAACCTGACCGCTATTTTTAGGATGTTCCAGTTGCATAATGCGCTTCCCGAGTATATCATATAGCACAATATTGTCTAAGGTAGCCGACGAAGTTGTGAGGGAATAATTCAGTGTACTATCAGTGACATAAACTTGATAATTATCCAATTCATTTTCAGAAACAGCCAGAATAATGTCACTTTTGGATGCTTCAATCAAGAACTCCACACAAAGCTTCGAAAATTTTGCAGCGTGTTCGGCATTTCCAGAAATACTAAACACATCGTTTGCCGTATGAATGTTCGGATTGTGTTGTCCAAATCCCGATTCGAAAGGAAAAGCGGCCATATACCCTTCTGCCGTCCAACTAGCATGGTCTGAACAACCGTAATTACACATGGAGGCTCCATAACTAAATTGGTGAGCTCCCGAAGCATTGTAATGATCCATCAATTGTGAAAGAAATCCGGTTAATGTTGGAGAGGTATAATCTGTGATAAGTCCGACATCGTATCCCGATCCATTGTAATTGGTCATATCAAATTGCACCACAGCCGACACATTGATGTTATTATTTGCATACTCTTGGGCAATCTCTGCAGATCCTACTAAGCCGATCTCTTCGGCGGCATAGGCCATAAATTCGATGGATTTTTTCGGAACAAATCCTGTTTCAAACAAGGCCCGAGCAGCTTCGGTAATCGTTGAAATTCCGGAAGCGTCATCATCGGCACCGGGGGCATTGTCATTACTGGGGTTTGCCGTAGAATCGAGATGTCCTCCAACGATTACAAACTCATCGGGTGTCTCGGCACCGGCAATGGTCATAATTACGGAAGGCATATTGGTATTTACGTGATTAAAAAGCCGAACACTCACATCGGTCCTGCCATAACTAGCCGCCATATTCTCCCATTTTGTCTTTAGGTCGTTGGCCGCCTGTGTGGCCGAAGCTCTGTTATGGTATCGTGTTCCATAATTTTGAAGTACTAAAATTTGATCCTCAATATTCTGTGTATTTACAGCATCCATAGCGTTCTGTACCCATTGATCCTCGGTGATGGTAAAGACCATATTCGAGTTGGCAGGTATAACAGTGGGCCGCTCTAAGGCAGCAATAGCATCCTCATAGGAAGGTTTGAACACATATCCCGGTCCATGGACCAACACGCGGTCATGTAGCATATGACTTGCATTTTCCGTCATATAGACCACGGCTTCGTTCTGCTTTTTGGCCAAAATTTCCACCTCTAAGGGCAAGTCCGATTTAAGTGCTTCCGCATCATTTAAGGCCATGGTAGCATAAAATGAAGTATCCTGTGCTGAACTTGAGAAAACAACAAGGAAAAGTAATAAGAGTGTAAGTATTTTTTTCATAAAAATGGGTACAATTAATATTAAATAATTAAAAAATAAAAGTACTATATAATACGCTATTGTATCTTATCTTTCAAATATTTAACACCACGCTATCTTATAAATAAGTTAATACGGTTCGTACTTTATAAATCTTTTCTATTTTTGATCTACGCTTCGACACCTTAGGTATGTCATCAAATCTATTACATCCCAATTCTTGGGTAGATCGCTATTCAGATTATCTGTACAATTATACAATCGTACGGGTGAATGATCATGAAATAGCACAGGATTTAATTTCTGAAACCTTTTTGGCAGGGCTTAAATCTCAAAAGAATTTTAAAGGCGAGGCGAGTGAGCGTACCTGGCTTATTTCTATTTTAAAGCGGAAGATCATAGATCATTACCGGAAGATAAATTCGAGAAAGGGAAAGGCAGAAGTCCGTATGAACTACAATAGCGAAGATTCCGAAGGGGATTGGTTGGAAGAACGGGTAAGTGATCCCTTCGACAAAACCGCCGAGGACACTATGGTAAATGAAGAATTGGGACTCGCTATTCTAAATTGTCTGGAAGGGTTAAATGAAAAACAGGCTGCCATTTTTAAGATGAAGACAATTGAAGGATTCGATACAGAAACTATCTGTAATGAATACAATATTACGCCGTCTAACCTCTGGGTTATCATACATCGCGCCCGTAAAGCGATGGCAGATTGTCTAGAAAAAAACTGGTTTTAAATGAAGGTACCTATTAGTTGCGAACAAGCAGCAGAAACGTGTGACAAAGCACAATATAAAGAAGCGAGCAATTGGCAGAAGTTGCTCATGAAACTACATCATATTGTTTGTCGTATTTGTCGTGTGCAATCCAAGAAAAACGGCAAGCTCACAGAAGTGATTAACAAAGCCGATCTAAAAACACTTCCTTCGGAAAAAAAAGAGGCGATTAAGATTCGATTACATGAAGAAATGAATCGTTAATAGCACAATACCCAACCAAACAATCGGAAGGCTTTCCACCCAAAATGAAGCAAAATATCTGGATTGTTTTTTTTCAGAATAAAATAGAAACAGCCCCGCAAGTGCACAAAATACCATCAAACTTATCGTGAAAGGAAGTATTCCCTCATCCTTTAAGAAATCCAACAGTATACAGCCGAGCAGCACCACATAACCAACCGTTTTAACAGCTTTGATACCCAATCGTTGCGGCAGTGTTAGCAAGGATGCAGCGTCATAAGGAAGGTCTCTAATTTCGAAGGGTATTGTCAAGACTATCACCAATAAAATTCGCTGTACAAAAACAATCAATTCTGTATTGTTAAATTCAGTTCCGGATGCTACAAGCGGAACCACCACCGTCGCTCCCGCCCAAACCATGGCAACTATAAATATTTTCAGACCCGTGACCGTACGCAAATTCTTTTTTTTAAGGAGCGGTATTGCATAGAACAGGGTAAGAAGACCAAAAAAAGAGGCTGCGATAATCGTTCTAACCGTCTGTTGTAACACAAAATAGAAGAGCAGAACAAAACAGAAAACCGAAAAAACCTGAATGGCCTTTAACGATTCTGTCAGGCTGTAATGATGCAGACCAGCTACGCCGGCATATTTAACAAAATTATACGCAGTTATGGTTCCGAAGAATACAAATCCATACAGCGAATAAGATACCTCTAAATTAAATTCCAATACGGTGATTTGAAGCAAGGCTAATACTGCTAAAGCCACATGTGTACTGCTGTTGATATAAAAACTAAAAACACTGCGAAGAAGCTTCATAACACAAAAGTAGCTAAAGAGTTAGTAACCTAAATTTCTAGTTGAAAAGTTATCGATTTCAACTAAATAAAAAAAAGCGTTTTTAATAGTAAAATATGTAATTTTGCACCTGCCTTCAGAAACAAGACGGCATTAAATTTAATTGCACATAATGAACACAGATTCTTTTGCCCTTAGACACATTGGTCCCAGAAGAAGTGACCTTGCCAAAATGCTTAAAACTGTTGGTGCCGAGAGCCTCGACCAACTCATTTCAGAAACAATTCCGGATGATATTTTGCTTAAAGAAGACCTATCGCTCGATATGGCCTTAAGTGAAAATGAGTACTTAGAACACATCACTGAATTAGCTTCAAAAAATAAAATTTACAAAACATATATTGGGTTAGGTTATAACCAATCGATCACTCCGCCGGTCATTCAACGAAATATATTGGAGAATCCGGGTTGGTATACAGCATATACACCGTATCAAGCTGAAATTGCACAAGGCCGATTAGAAGCCCTGTTGAATTTCCAAACCATGGTCGTCGACCTTACCGGAATGGAACTGGCCAATGCTTCACTATTGGACGAAGCAACTGCAGCTGCCGAAGCGATGGCATTACTATATGCAGTTAGAGAACGAGAACAGAAAAAGAACAATGCTTCAAAATTCTTTGTTTCCGAAGAAATTCTGCCGCAAACTTTGTCTTTACTACAAACGCGATCCACCCCTATTGGAGTTGAATTGGTCGTAGGAAACCATGAAGAATTCGATTTTTCAGCCGAATTTTTTGGAGCTATTTTGCAGTATCCCGGCAAGACAGGAACCGTTCATAATTTTAAAGACTTTATTGCAAATGCAAAAACAGCCCAGATAAAAGTAGCTGTCGCTGCCGATATTCTGAGTTTAGTAAAATTAGAATCTCCCGGTCATTTTGGAGCCGATATCGTAGTGGGAACTACGCAACGTTTCGGTATTCCATTAGGCTATGGAGGACCGCATGCCGCTTATTTTGCGACCAAAGAAGAGTACAAACGTCATATCCCGGGGCGTATTATTGGCGTTACCAAAGATACCGATGGGAACCGTGCTTTACGTATGGCATTACAAACACGGGAGCAACACATTAAGCGCGACAAGGCAACTTCCAATATTTGTACTGCTCAAGTTCTTTTGGCGGTAATGGCTGGAATGTACGCTGTATATCACGGACCTAAAGGGCTAGAATTTATAGCCAATAAAGTGCACAATACAGCGGTTACCTTAGCAACAAGCTTAGAAAAACTAGGCTTTAAGCAAGCAAATGAAACTTTTTTTGATACCATCGCCATCAAAACCGATGCTACCAAAATCGAATATTTATCGGAAGGCAAAGAAATTAATTTCTACTATCCCGATGAGGAAACGGTTTCCATTTCGGTGAATGAAACTACTACCTTAAAAGACCTCAATAAGATTATTCAGGTTTTTGCTGAAGCGTTCAATAAAGAAACCATCAAGTTAACCGAATTGATCGTCGGAAACAAGATTCCCCAAGAAGCAGCGCGAAAAACAGAATTCCTTCAGAATGAAGTATTCAATAGCTACCATAGTGAAACCGAATTGATGCGGTATATCAAGAAACTGGAGCGTAGGGATTTGTCGTTGAATCACTCTATGATCGCTTTAGGAAGCTGTACGATGAAACTGAATGCTGCTGCCGAAATGCTTCCGTTAAGTGATCCTCAGTGGGGGAATATGCATCCTTTTGTTCCCGTTACGCAGGCGGAAGGCTATCAACAAATGCTTAAAAAATTAGAAAATCAGCTTACCGAAATTACGGGTTTTGCCGGCACTTCTTTGCAGCCCAATTCGGGGGCACAAGGAGAGTATGCCGGACTTATGGTGATTAGAGCCTATCACGAATCGCGAGGAGAAGGTCATAGGAATATTTGCTTGATCCCCTCGTCGGCCCACGGTACCAATCCGGCCAGTGCAGTAATGGCCGGTATGGATGTTGTGGTCACCAAAGCCTCTGAAGATGGAAATATAGATGTTGAAGATTTACGAGCCAAGGCAATTGAACACAAAGACAATCTATCTTGTCTAATGGTTACCTATCCTTCGACACATGGGGTATACGAATCAGCTATCCGTGAAATTACGGGTATCATTCACGATAATGGTGGTCAGGTCTATATGGATGGCGCCAATATGAATGCACAGGTGGCTTTAACCAATCCGGGAGCTATCGGTGCCGATGTATGCCATTTGAATTTACATAAGACCTTTGCGATTCCTCACGGAGGTGGTGGTCCGGGTGTTGGCCCCATTTGTGTGGCTAAACAGCTCGTTCCGTTTCTTCCTTCCAACCCGATTATAAAAACGGGTGGTGAGAAAGCGATTACGGCCATTTCGGCAGCTCCATGGGGTAGCTCATTAGTGTGTTTGATCTCCTATGCCTATATCTGTATGTTGGGAGAGAGCGGTTTGAAGAAATCTACACAATATGCCATCTTGAACGCCAACTATATCAAAGAACGCCTAAAAGGACATTACGATGTGTTGTATACGGGAGAACGGGGTCGGGCAGCCCACGAGATGATCGTAGATTGTCGTCCGTTCAAGGCGAATGGAATAGAAGTAACCGATATAGCAAAACGTTTGATGGATTATGGTTTCCATGCGCCAACAGTCTCATTTCCGGTGGCAGGAACATTAATGATCGAACCGACCGAAAGTGAGAGTATGCAAGAATTGGATCGTTTTTGTGATGCTATGATTTCTATCAGAAAAGAAATTGACCTAGCAAATAAGGACGATGATAACAACGTCCTTAAAAACTCCCCACATACCTTAGCAATGGTGACAAGCGACACTTGGGAGTTTCCATATAGCAGGCAACAGGCGGCATTTCCATTGGATTATATTTCAGAAAATAAATTCTGGCCTTCGGTTCGAAGAGTGGACGATGCCTATGGTGATCGAAACCTCATCTGCACCTGTGCACCAATAGAAGCCTTTATGGAGGCATAAAACAAATTGTTTTAAGATTAGAAAATCCTCAATATTCTGTTGTAGATGTTGAGGATTTTATTTTAAAAACACCGAATTCTACGAATAATCCAATTTGAATTGATTTCACATAAAATAACAATGATAGCTTAGTACTTTTCAGTAATTTAGTCGAAATTTTAATGACAATGGGAGTTACAATTATTGGCACCGGCAGTTACATTCCCAGTGGGATTGCAACCAATGAAGAGTTTGAAAATCATCGTTTTTACAACGAAGACGGATCGAAATTTGGCTATGAAAATGATGTGATTATTGAAAAGTTCAAGGCCATTACCGGGATAGCGGAAAGACGGTATATTACAGACAACCTAAATACATCCGATATTGCTTCCTTTGCTGCCGAACTGGCTATCAAAGATGCAGGAATTGATAAAGAAACGTTAGATTATATTATTGTTGCCCATAATTATGGGGATGTTAAACACGGAGCTGTACAAAGTGATACAGTGCCTAGCATTGCCTCCCGTGTAAAACACAATTTAAAGATTAAAAATCCATATTGCGTTGCTTACGATATGCTTTTTGGATGCCCGGGCTGGGTGGAATCTATGATACAGGCCAACGCCTTTATCAAATCGGGAATTGCAAAGAGGTGTTTGGTCATAGGGGCCGAAGCCCTGTCTCGCGTTGTAGACCAACACGATCGGGATTCCATGATCTATAGCGATGGAGCCGGTGCTACCGTTGTGGAATACAAGTCAGGCGATAGCGGTATACTTGCCCATAAAAGCGCGACCTATACTTACGACGAAGCTCATTTTATTTATTTCGGGGAGTCGAACAATCAGGACTTGACAGATGCGCGAAGGTATATTAAAATGTATGGCAGAAAAATCTATGAGTTTGCGTTGAACAATGTGCCTTCAGCCATGAAAGAATGTTTGGATGAAACAGGTATTTCAATTACAGAAATCAAAAAGATTTTTATCCATCAAGCCAATGAGAAGATGGATGAGGCCATTATGAATCGGTTTTATAAGTTATATAATGAGACACCTCCGGAGGATGTAATGCCCATGACCATAGATAAGTTAGGTAATTCTAGTGTGGCAACTGTTCCTACCCTATATGATCTTGTCTTAAAAGAGGAATTGGGCGATCATCGTATTCGGCAGGGAGATATAATCATCTTTGCCAGTGTTGGTGCCGGCATGAATATCAATGCCATTATTTATCGCGTCTAATTTATGTATGAAGAAAAATACCCCAAGAAGCGATATAAACACACCCTCCGCTTTTTACAAGAAGTAGTTGCTCCCCCTAAAAAAATTCTCGATTTAGGAGTAGAAAATCCTTTTTCTGAAATCATGAAAAAGCATGGTTATACCGTAACCAACACCCAAGGAGAAGATTTGGATATTGACACAGAGGCGGTAGCGACTGACAATTTCGATTTGGTCACTGCCTTCGAAATTTTTGAGCATTTGGTTTCCCCCTTCAACGTCCTTCAAACAATTAAAGCCAAAAAACTGGTAGCTTCCGTACCGTTAAAGTTGTGGTTTGCATCGGCTTATCAAAGTAAAACTGATGAACGTGACCGACATTATCACGAATTTGAAGACTGGCAATTCGATTGGCTACTCGAAAAAGCCGGATGGCACATTAAAAAAAGGGAGAAGTTCACCAACCCTGTAAAGAAATTAGGCATACGACCTATCCTTAGACGATTTACGCCTCGATATTATTTGATCTATGCCGAACGAATTTGATGGAATTTTGTATTGTCATACCGGCACATAACGAAGCGGACTATCTTTCGAAAACGCTTCAATCCTTGATAGACCAAACCGTGCTTCCAAAAAAAGTGGTTGTGGTAAACGACAACTCAACAGACAACACCCAAAACATCATTGATTCATTTACTTCTAAATATGCATTTATTGAATCGGTTTTACAGGTTTCTGAAGATCTGCACAGTCCCGGAAGCAAGGTAATCAATGCCTTTAACAAGGGTTTGGAATCACTTGATGCTACCTACGACGTGATTTGTAAGTTTGATGCCGATCTCATTTTTCCGAAGCATTATCTGGCCACCATACACCAAATCTTTCAAAACGACCCGAGTTGTGGGATGGCCGGCGGTTTTTGCTATATCGAGAAGAACGGCAATTGGGTATTGGAAAGTCTTACGAACAAAGATCATATACGTGGGGCTTTAAAAGCCTATCGAAAAGAATGTTTTCATCAAATTGGGGGTTTAAAAAATGTGATGGGCTGGGATACTGTGGACGAGCTTTTGGCGCAGTACCACGGCTGGACGGTCTCCACCGACACTTCCTTACACGTGAAACACTTAAAACCCACCGGAGCTTCGTATTCGCGAGCTGCAAGATTCAAGCAAGGGGAAGCCTTTCACCGGATGCAGTACGGTTTTCTACTTACTAACATTGCTTCGGCGAAATTGGCCTGGAACAAGAAAAATTTCTTATTCTATATACATTGCCTTCAGGGCTACCGGAAAGCACAACGAGACCGTAAACCTTTTATCGTTTCCGAAGCAGAAGGGAAATTTATTAGAGACTTGCGGTGGAAAAACATAAAAAAGAAATTGCTATTCATTTCATCTAAAAAATAGATGGAAGCACCCTCGGCTAATTTTGTTACTTTAGCAAGACCGATTATCCTATGAAGTATATCAAAGACATTGGCTCTTATTTTTTAATGCTCAAAAGAGTATTCAGCAGTTTCACCAAAGGATCTGTATTAAAGGAATTGATCTTCAAAGAAATAGATGATCTAATTTTTACCTCTATGGGCATTGTCGCCTTTATTTCGTTCTTCGTCGGAGGGGTAATTACGATACAAACGGCCTTGAATTTATCGAATCCCTTGATCCCTAAATCGCTTATCGGATTTGCAACAAGGCAGTCCATCATTCTGGAGTTTGCACCCACTTTTATCTCTATCATCATGGCGGGAAAAGTGGGGTCATTTATAACATCAAGTATCGGATCTATGCGTGTTACCGAACAAATTGATGCTCTGGAAGTGATGGGCATAAATTCACTCAACTATCTGGTTTTTCCAAAAATTATTGCCTTGTTGTTTTTCCCCTTTGTGATCGCCGTAGCCATGTTCTTGGGTATATTTGGTGGTTGGATAGCAGGCGTTTACGGCGGATTTACATCTTCTCCCGAATTTATCGCCGGACTACAAGATTCGTTCGATCCGTTTCACTTGACCTATGCCTTTATAAAAACATTTGTTTTTGCCTTTATCCTCGCAACAGTGCCATCTTGGCAAGGATATTATATGAAAGGTGGCGCGTTAGAAGTAGGAAAGGCGAGTACCAATTCCTTTGTTTGGACCAGTGTCCTCATAATCCTTTCAAATTATATAGTAACTCAACTCCTTTTAAGCTAATGATCAAAGTTGAAAATGTACACAAGCGTTTTGGTGATGAAGAAATTCTAAAAGGAATTACCACCGTTTTTGATAGGGGTAAGACTAACCTCATCATAGGACAAAGTGGTAGCGGAAAAACGGTATTGCTCAAATGTCTTTTAGGGCTTTTTAGGCCCGAAGAAGGGTTGATTTATTACGAGGACAAGGCCATTCAACATATGAACGATGCAGAACAAAGAACCTTACGTGAAGAAATTGGCATGCTTTTTCAAGGGGGTGCCTTATTCGATTCCATGACGATTGAAGAGAATGTTATGTTCCCATTACGTATGTTCAGCAATCAGAAACGGACTGAAATGCTGGATCGAGTAAATGAAGTTCTAGCTCGTGTTAATCTTGAAAATGTCAACAAAAAATTTCCTGCCGAGATCTCGGGTGGCATGCAAAAAAGAGTTTCCATTGCAAGAGCGATTGTCAACAAACCCAAGTACCTTTTTTGCGATGAGCCCAATTCGGGTCTGGATCCAAAGACAGCAACAGTGATTGATAATTTAATTCAGGAAATTACGCACGAATATAATATTACCACTGTAGTGGTGTCCCACGATATGAATTCGGTTATGGAAATAGGTGAAAGTATCGTATTGTTAAAACACGGAAAACTAGTTTGGCAGGGCACCAATGAAGATATCTTTAAAACCGATAATGAAGATGTTACCAACTTTGTGTATTCATCGGATTTATTTAAAAAAATTAGAGATGTCCAATTAAAAGAAGGGTGAATTTTACTTCCTAACCTTGTGCTAATCAAATATTTTAAGTTATTTTTAGCCTTATTAAAAAACCAAATTATGAAAAACAATTTACTTTTAGGCATCGCTTTATTGTGTGGTGCATCACTTTGGGCCCAGGTTAATTTTATCAACCAAAGTGGATTAATTGGAAACTACCCGGACACTTCGGAGATCGCCGTAGATATGAATGGCGATTATCTGGATGACTACGTTCGTGTAAGTTCAGGAGGTATTGGTATCGATTACCAACAACCAAACGGCACTTTTATTTCCGAATTTATTACTATGTCAATTGCAAACGCCCCAGACTGGAGTGTTGCAGCAGCCGATATAGACAAAAATGGCTACAACGATCTTGTATTAGGAAATGGATCAAGAGTATCCTTTTTGTTTGCTAATGGAGATGGAACTCTTTATACCGAAGACACCCATCCAGAGTATATCTTCTCACAGCGTTCCACCTTTAATGATATTGACAACGACGGAGACATTGATGCCTTTGTTTGTCATGATGTGGACGAAAGTCACCCTTACCGTAATGATGGCGGACAAAACATGGTATTAGATCAAAATTTGATTCAGACTTTAGATCGCCCCGGAAACTATGCGGCTATCTGGGTAGATTACGACAACGATGGCGATTCAGACATGTACCTTACAAAATGTAGAGGTGGCGCTCCTGTTGGAGATGTAAATCGCGACAATGCAATGTACACCAATAATGGCGATGGAACCTTTACCGAAAATGGATTAGACATCAATATGCGGGATAACGCACAATCTTGGGCGACCGTTTTTGAAGATTTTGATAATGACGGTGACTTTGATGCCTTTATTGTTAACCATGATTTTCAAAATCGCTTCATGGAAAACGACGGAACCGGAATGTTTACCGACATTATTGGAACTACGGGCATAGACCCCAATGACCTTGGGGCATGGGAAAATCAGGCGGGAGATTTCAATAACGATGGTTTTGTAGACATCTTTTCTGAATTGTCTAAAGAATTATATATCAATAACGGTGATATGACCTTTACAGGTATCGATCTGCCATTTGATGAAGGAGCCATAGGCGACATGAACAACGACGGATTTTTAGATGTCGTTAACGACGGTGACCTTTGGATAAACCAAGGAAATTCGAATAATTGGGTTAAAGTTGGATTGGAAGGAGTTCAGAGCAACCTCAACGGTATAGGTGCACGTATAGAGATTTATGGCGACTGGGGAATGCAAATACGTGAAATCCGTTCCGGACAAGGTTTTAGCCATATGAATTCCTTGGTGGGACATTTCGGAGTTGGACAAAGCACGGTGATCGATCAAATGATTATTCGTTGGCCATCCGGAATCGTAGATTATGTGATCGATCCAAACATCAATGAAACTCATATCATTGTGGAAGGAAGCAATCCACTTGCTATTACCGATTTTCAGATCAATGGAATCAAATTATATCCTAATCCAACAACAGATATTATCAATTTCTCACTAAGCGGTTTGGCAGATACTCCTGTTACTGTTGTAGATGTAAATGGGAAAATCATTGTTTCCACAAAGATTTCTTCAGAAAACAATTTGGACGTTTCAGCTTTAAACTCCGGTGTGTATTTTGTACAATTGGAAATTGAAAAGAAAAACGTGAGTTATAAATTTATCAAGAGATAAATATTAGTTTCTCAATTTAAAAAAGGCTCCTAAAATTAGGAGCCTTTTTTATTAAGGATATTCTATGACGCTAATTGTGTCCAATTGCATTTTAAATTTGAGCCAAGCTTCTAAACGCTTCATTTGTTCTTTTCTATCTCTTACCGGCACTTCGCGTTTCCAGCGAATATTTATCACCGGTAATGTGTCTGTCTTTTGAAAATTCGTCGTTATTTTATTCGAATAACTAAAGGTTTCAATCCCTTGATAATTGATCTTAACTTCTTGGCTTAATTCTTTAAAAGGAACATTATTTATTTTTAAGTTCGCAATTTCATTTTCTAAAAAAGTGATTCTAGAATCCTTATCCTGCAACAATTGTTCGTTCTTAACATATAGGTCCTCTAATATTCCTGCCTTTACCTCACTCGAAAGTTTTTCGGCCAATTCACCGCTTTGATCTGCACCTTGGTAAACCCGTAGGGTAATGTCTTGTAATTTATCTGTATCTTTAAGTTCGTTGGTCCATTCATTTATTTTATTCTGGGGAACAGGACGCCCAATTAGGTATACATCTATAAATTTTGTTTCAAAGTTCATAGTGGATTTTACAATTTCGGCTCCCTCGTACTTTACGATATTGTCGACAAACATGGTCGCTCTATTTTCAAAAACCTGCTCCTTCAACAAATTCATAAAAAGGATTACGCTGGGGACCATAACAATCAATGCAATAAGTGAAGCCAACTGTGCAATGCGCTTCCGTCGTTGAGAATTCGCATACCTCACCAATGGAAAGCGCAACAATTTCGAAACAATAAAGGTCGATAATGCGATGAACACTGCATTGATAGAGAATAAATACAGCGCGCCTCCTGCGTAACTAGCATTACCAACTGCGAGTCCGTAGCCAACCGTGCACAACGGAGGCATAAGAGCTGTAGCGATGGCAACCCCAAAGATGACACTGGCAATAGTCCCACTTTTCGTTTTAGCAACGATCAATGCCAGACCACCAAAAATAGCGACCAAGACATCCAAAATAGTTGGATAGGTTCTGGCTAATAACTCAGGTGTCTCTTTGGTTAAAGGAGATAACTTAAAATATAAGAATGCTGTAAGCACACTCAACACCACCATAACACCTAGGTTAATAAGAGATCTTTTTAAGGTAACTACATCATTAATTGCTACCGACATCCCTACTCCAACGATAGGTCCCATAAGCGGTGAAATTAACATCGCTCCAATAACAACTGCCGCACTACTTACATTAAGACCAATCGAAGCCACGAAAATTGAGAATATCAAAATCCAGGCAGTATGACCTTTGAAAGAAATATCCTGTTTAACTGCTTCTATGGTCGCTTCACGATCTGTGCCCAGGCGAATATCCAATAATTCAGATAGAAATTTCTTAATACCGGCCCATGAATTAAAATTGTTGCCCTCTGGCAGAACATCATTTGGACTTGACTCCTTATTTGTTTCTGAAGTATTCATATTAGGTATAATTTTCGCCAAAAGTATGGTTAATTTCCGTTAATAAATTCTTAATGTTTTGCTCTTTCTCTTTCGGAAAAATTAGCAGTACATTTTCTTTGTCAACAATTATATAATCATCAATCCCATCGATTACTACCAACTTCTCCGCTGCGGTATATATCATATTCCCTTGGGCGTTTTTCAAATGAGAAATCGCACGAACCATTGCATTTTCAGAAGGGTTTGAAGTCATTTTGTCGTGTAACGCACCCCAGGTGCCTAAATCGTTCCAATCGAAAGATGCTTCCTTCACATACACATTCGACGCTTTTTCCATCACCCCGTAATCGATCGAAATATTTTCTGCCTTCTCATAATTCTGTGCAATAAATTGCGCCTCTTCTTCGGTGTTATACAGAGAATTCCCTTCAGCAAAAAGTGAATACATCGCTGGTATATGTCTTTCAAAAGAGGCGACAATGCTTTTTACACTCCACAAGAAAATTCCTGCATTCCATAGAAAGTTTCCTTCCGAAATAAACTGCTTTGCGGTATCATAATCCGGCTTTTCTCTAAACTGCCTGACCTTTTTAATTGCGGACGCCTCCATTTTATCACTTTCAATATAACCATAACCGGTATTTGGGAAAGTGGGGTGAATACCTAGGGTCATCAATATGTCGTTTTGACTGGACGCAGTAAAACAGGCCTCCACATCATTCGCGAATGCCGCTTCATCTTCGATCCAATGATCGCTTGGAGCTACCAGCATTAGGGCATTCTGATTCTTTTTTTTAATTTTTAATGCCGAAAGTAAAATACACGGAGCCGTATTGCGCATTGCCGGCTCCAATACCACTTGTTCGGAATTGATTTCAGGTAATTGTGCTAAGGTGATATCGAGATATCGCTCATTGGTAAGGATATAAATATTCTCTGCAGGAATTATTTTATGCAGTCTGGAAAATGTTTTTTGCAACAATGTCTGCCCCGTTCCCAACATATCGTGAAACTGTTTGGGGAATGCTTTGGTACTTACAGGCCAAAATCGGGTGCCAATCCCACCTGCCATGATAACCGCATAATAGTCCTTATTCATATAATTACTTTAAAAATTCAACTTCGGCATTCGGATTGAATAAATAGATCTTCCCAGTCGCCACTTCCAAGCACTCGTAACGCTTCACTCGTTTTTGTCCTCTTTTAAATATTTTCCCATTGTAAAGTCTAAACAAGCCGTCTTGAGGTATTTCAAAGATATAGTTTTTATCATTCTCAGGATCGAACTGTTTTAAGGCCAAAGAAAGCTTCGCATCGGTGTCGCTGGTTGCCTTAGGATTCTTAAAATGAAGTGCCAACAAGGGCAACAGCTGATTCGGGAAAATCTCGGGTCTTATAAAGGGTAGCATGAATTGCTGAAAGATATGTTTCCATTCTTTTCCATGCGGTTTGATTTTGCGACCACATTCGTTAAAGGCGACCAGATGCGCTATCTCGTGTACCAGCGTCATTAAGAAGCGGTACGGGTTTAAATTGGCATTGACCGTTATTTGATGTTGTCCATTGGGTAACTTCCTATAATCTCCATGTCGTGTAACACGTTCATTGACAATTTTAAGATGGACGTTGTGCTTTTTTATTAGTTTAAAAACCGCTTCTACCGACGCTTCAGGAATATATTTTTCAAGGATACGCTGCATCTGCTAGGGTGTTGAACTGGAAACCTGAAGCACTTTTCCGTTATAGAATTTATTTCCGCCAAGGGCAAAATCAACTATGTATTCGGCCATTTCTACAGCCGAAAGTGGAGCTTTATATCCCGGAAACACCTCCTCCAGCATTTCGGTCTGGACAGCTCCTAGGGCCAATGCATTGAACGATGGCCCGGTCTCTTTGTATTCTTCTGCCAGCAATTCTGTTAGCGTAATAACCGCACCTTTACTGCTGCTGTAAGCGCTTAGTCCCGGAAATTTAGTACTCCCTTGAATACCCCCCATGCTACTTATATTCACTATATGGCTGTCCTTTTCCATAAAGGGCAGTACCGTTTTAGTGAGCGCTACGAGACCAAAAACATTGACAGAATAACATTTCATAAAATCTGCGGAAGTAGTTTCAGAGAACGGTTTGTGTACCAAAAGACCGGCATTGTTGATCAAAACATCTACCCGATCCATATTTCGTTTTAAATGTGCTGAAAGCCTTTTCATTTCGGCCTCATTCGCAATATCAAAATCAAAAGCAGTAACCTTTGAAAGTCCCAACGCAGTTACCGGATCTGAATTTCGAGAAAGTGCCAACACCGAATGACCTGCTTCGGCAAATACCTTTACCAATTCAAATCCTATCCCTCTACTCGTACCGGTAATTATAATGTTCTTCATATCCTAAATATACACAAATCCCGATAGTTTCAGTAAAAATGAAGCCATCGGGATTCGATTAAATTATTAAATTCTTTATACAAACATCGTCACCGGATTCTCAATATACTGCCGCAGGGTCTGTAAGAATTGAGCCCCGGTAGCACCATCAACCGTACGGTGATCACATGCCAAGGTAACGCTCATCGTATTTCCAATCGCTATTGCTCCGTTTTTTACAACTGGTTTTTCAACAATAGCCCCCACCGATAAAATGGCCGAATTAGGCGCATTGATAATTGACGTAAACTCCTTAATACCAAACATTCCCAGATTGGACACCGTAAACGTACTGCCCTCCATTTCTTGAGGTGTAATTTTTTTAGTTCGGGCTTTCACCGCCAAATCCTTCACATTGGCCCCAATTTGAGAAAAGGACATCTGGTCTGCAAATTTTAAAACAGGCACTAAAAGGCCTTCATCAACCGCCACTGCCACACCTATATGAATGTGTTTTGCAATTCGGATTGCATCGCTTGTCCATTGTGTATTTACTTGAGGATGTTTCCGCAACGCCATGGCACATGCCTTAACAATCATATCATTAAAAGATATCCTCACCTCCGGATCGGCGTTAATGGCATTTCGTGCCGCTATAGCGTGATCCATATCCAATTCGATTGTCAAATAATAATGCGGTGCACTAAATTTAGATTCTCCCAATCGCTTGGCAATAGTCTTCCGCATTTGTGAATTCTTCACCTCCTCAAAACGTTCCACTCCAACCGGTGTATAGGTTTGAGCACTTCCAACTCCAGGTGTGTAATTCTCGATATCGCTTTTTACAATCCGACCATTCTCCCCGCTTCCCTTCACCAAACTTAGCTGTATCCCTTTTTCTTCGGCCATCCTTCTCGCCAGTGGAGAAGCAAAGATTCTACCTCCCTCTATATTGGTTGTTGCTACCGTCTGTGGTATTGTGGTTTCTGATTTAACTTCGGAAATGGGTGTCTCTCTTTTTTCAGCAACAGGTATTGCTTCAGCACTGCTGCTCTTTGGAGCACTAGTTGAAATACCCGAAACATCCGTACCCTTAGGACCAATGATCGCTAACAAGGCATCTACTTTTGCCGTTTCGCCTTCAGCGATCCCAATTTTAAGCAAGGTCCCCGAGTAGAAGGATTCGAACTCCATAGTGGCCTTATCGGTTTCTATCTCGGCGAGGATATCGCCTTCAGCAACCGTATCTCCCTCTTTTTTTAACCAACTGGCAACAGTTCCCTCTTCCATGGTGTCACTCAGCCTCGGCATGTTGATAATCTCAACCCCTTTTGGAAGATCGGCACTTTGCGTATTTGAAGCACTATCTTGTGAATTAGTTGTTGCTTTAACCGCTTCCTCGTTTTGAGTTTTCGGTTTTTCATCATTGCTTGTATTTCCTGAAATCAATCCTGAAATGTCTTCTCCTTTTTTCCCAATGATTGCCAGTAGTGCGTCTACTTTGGCAGTTTCCCCTTCGGCAATACCAATATGAAGCAAGGTTCCCTCATAAAATGATTCGAACTCCATGGTCGCTTTGTCTGTTTCTATTTCGGCTAAAATATCTCCTTCCGAAACAGTATCCCCTACTTTTTTAAGCCAGGTAGCCACTGTCCCTTCTTCCATAGTGTCGCTCAAGCGCGGCATGTTTATTACTTCTGCCATTATCTATAGTTTATGGGGTAAAAAAGGATAATCTTTCTGCTCGTAAACGGTATCGTACATAACATTCTTCTCGGGATATGGCGAATCTTCCGCAAACTTTTCACATTCGGCTACCAAATCTTTTACACGATCGTCTACCTTTTTAATTTCCGCTTCTGTGGCCCACTTATTTTTGTAAATATGATTTAACACATACAAAATAGGATCCTCCTCTTGTTTTTTTGCTACTTCTTCTTTGGTTCGGTAATGCTGTGCATCACTCATAGAATGCCCGCGATAGCGGTAGGTTCTAATTTCTAAGAAAGTAGGACCATCCCCTCTTCTAGCTCTTGCAATAGCCTCATCCATCTCCTTCGCCACAACTTCCGGTTTCATACCATCTATCGCTTTACAGGGCATTTCATACCCCAAGCCCAACTTATAAATGTCGGTGTGATTTGCGGTTCTGGCTACCGAAGTTCCCATGGCGTAACCGTTATTTTCACAACAAAAAACCACAGGTAACTTCCACAACATGGCTAGGTTAAAAGTTTCGTGTAATGATCCTTGGCGTACCGCACCATCTCCCATATAGGTGAGTGTTACGGCATCTAAATTATTGTATTTATCTGCAAATGCCAGACCGGCTCCTAAGGGAATTTGCCCGCCAACGATTCCATGACCTCCAAAAAACCGATGTTCTTTCGAAAAGATATGCATAGATCCTCCCAAACCTTGAGACGTACCGGTTCCCTTTCCATACAATTCGGCCATCACTTTTTTAGGATCAACGCCCATTCCAATAGGCTGAACGTGGTTTCTATATGCCGTTATCATTTTATCCTTGGTAAGATCCATGGCGTGTAATGCACCCGCCAATACCGCTTCTTGACCATTGTACAAATGAAGAAATCCTCTTACTTTTTGATTGATATAAACCTGGGCCAATTTATCTTCAAATTTGCGCCAGAAGAGCATATTTTCATACCAATCGAGGTAGGTTTGCTTCGTAATTTTTTTCATCTGTTCTTAGTAAAAATCCCCATTCGGAATTTATTGCACGAATAACAAAAATACTATATTCTGAATGACTACAAAACTGCTATCTGCTAAAATGCAATAAATAATTAAAGATATGAGCTGTCGAAGATAAGCGGAAGTAATTCTTTTACTGAATTTGATTTTACCACCTTACCAACCTCTCCCATAAAGTAGATACTGATAGGGCTTTTTTGTTTTACTTCATACTCTGCCAAGGCTTGACGACATGCCCCACAAGGCGGAGTAGGTGTATCCACCTTTTGATTAAGTGAGCGTGCTGTAATCGCCATTGCTACGATCGTCATATCTGGATAGGTCGCTCCAGCATGAAATACGGCAACTCTTTCGGCACAAAGTCCGGAAGGGAAAGCAGCATTCTCTTGGTTGTTTCCTGTAACAATTTCTCCTGAAGCCAATTGAAGCGCCGCCCCAACTCTAAAATGCGAATAAGGCGCATAAGCATTTTCTCGTGCTTGCTGCGCCTTACTAAGTAGATCTTGAATTTCTTTTGGAAGCTCCGAAACCGAGTCGAAAACTTCTAAATGAGTTTCAATTTTTATTTTTTTCACCTGTCTAATATTCGTCGTACTCGTCTCCAAAGTTGAAGGTCA
>NZ_JAIOHK010000006.1 GCF_019913785.1 Altibacter sp. | reverse complement strand
CTCATTTTCCCGTGTTTTCTGTTTGCGCAAACAACACTAACGGGAAAAATTAGTGATCCGAATGGTAATACCGTTCCTTTTGTCAATGTCATTGAAAAAGGAACCTCCAATGGAACAACATCAGATATCGATGGAAACTATTCTATTACGGTGGCAAACTTACCGGCCACCTTGATTTATTCATCTTTGGGGTATGAGACCATTGAACAAGTGGCAAGTAGTACGGCTCCTATGGCAATAACTATAGCCGAATCTGCCGAAGCCTTAAGTGAAGTAGTGGTTACCGGACTAGCAACTTCTATAAAAAGAACAAATTCAGCAAATGCTGTAGCTTCCATTTCTTCAGAGGAGTTGGCGGGACGAACCCCACCCCAAACATTGGATGGTGCGTTGGCAGGAAAATTTGTAGGAGCGCAGATTACGCAGGCTTCCGGAGCACCCGGAGGAGGAATTTCTGTTAAACTTAGGGGGGTTACTTCCATTAATGGAAATGGGCAGCCGCTTTATATTATTGACGGTGTCTATGTTAATAACAACACTGTGTACGCCGGAGGTCTTAATGATGTTTCGAATGCTGCGGGTGGAGGAGCATCCACAACTGATTCTCAAGACAACCCATCTAATAGGATTGCAGATATCAATGTCGAAGATATCGAGGATATCGAAATTTTAAAAGGAGCCTCTGCGGCGGCCATCTATGGATCGCGCGCTGCGGCTGGGGTGGTAATTATTACTACCAAGAAAGGAAAACGAGGTGAGACCAAGGTAAATTTCTCTCAAGCAGTAGGTTACAATGAAGCTGTTAACTTACTTGGGCAAAGAAAATGGACCAGAGAACTTGCTGAAAGTGTATATGGAGAAGGTGATTTGTATGCGGCCGCGCAGTCTGCAGGAAGATTAATAGATTACGAGAAAGAAATTTATGGCGAACGAGGTTTTATTACTAATACGAACGTAAGCATTTCGGGAGGTGGTGAAAAAACATCCTTCTTTGGAGCGTTTACAAACAATCAAGAAGATGGAATTGTGCGACGTACAGGCGCTACAAAAAGATCCTTCAGATTGAATGTGAATCATAAATTAAATGATTGGATGAAATTGGCCCTAACGAGTAACTATATTCGTTCAAGTGCCGATAGAGGATTCTTTAACAACGATAATACAAATACAACTATTGGTGTTTCGCTGTTGTTTACCAGACCTTGGGATTATTTACTTCCAGATGCGAACGGAAATTATCCCGATCACCCTGCGAATTCATCAAATCAAATACATACACGCGATGTAATGATTAACAATGAATCCGTAAGTCGATTAATAGGAGGAGGGTCTTTGGATATTAATTTATTAAAAACAGAAAATCAAAACCTAAAACTTTTGCTAAGAGCGGGGGTGGATACCTATACGCTTAAAACAACTGTATTTTTCCCTAGAGATTTACAATTTATGGATCCGGCAGTAGGTGGAGTTGATGGACTTACATCTGAAGGAACTACCCAAAATACCGATGCGAACTATTCAGGTTTCTTGGTACATGATTTTACTACAGAGAGCAACGTAAGTTTTACGACCCAAGCGGGTATGACGAATGAACAATTCTCTCAGAATACGGTAAGAGCAACAGGGACTGGGTTAATTGCTTCCGAATCAAACGTCGATCAAGCAGCAAATGTTTCTGTGAGCCAGTTCAGACTTATACAAGAAGATTTTGGATTTTTTGCGCAGGAAGAAGTTAACTTCCAAGATATGTTTATCGCTACATTAGGATTGAGAGGGGATAAATCATCAAATAATGGTGATGCGAATGAGTTCTTCTATTATCCTAAAGGATCGTTGGCTGTGAATATCAATAAGTTTGGTTTTTGGAATGAAGATGGTGTTTGGGATCAGTTAAAGTTGAGAGTAGCATATGGTGAAGCAGGAAATTTTGCTCCTTATGGCGCTTTATTTACGACCTACACGAATTCATTAATTGATGGAAATGTAGGTATTATTACCCCATCGACTCTTGGAGATCCAAACATTAAGCCGGAACGTCAAAAAGAATTAGAGGCTGGTGTTGATCTAAGCTTTTTCGATAAAAGACTTTCCTTTGAGCTTACCTGATATAACAAGCAAGTGGAAGATTTAATTCTACAAGCAGATAACGAGCCATCATCAGGATATACTTTCCGATGGGCGAATGCTGGAGCATTGGAAAATAAAGGAATCGAACTTGGACTAAATGCTACTCCTTTTGATTCAGAAAACTTTTCTTGGAACACAAGTGTTAGCTGGTTTAGAAATAGATCGGAAATTACCGAATTAACCGTAAATTCTTTCGATACACAAGGATTTGGTACCGGATTAGGTACGTTTAGAATTGAGGAAGGAAAAAGTGCTACGCAGATTGTTGGTAATGACACTAACGGAAATGTAGTAGTACTAGGAGACGCCGAACCAGATTTTCAAATGTCATTCAACAATACTGTACAGTACAAAGGACTTAGCTTATCGTTCCTTTGGCATTGGAAAAATGGGGGTGATAACGTGAATTTAAGTAGGTTACTATCCGACTTTGGAGGAACTAGTGCAGATTATGACGAAATGGGTCTTGATCCATCAGGTCAGTTATCAAATGGAGATTATCGAATTGGATCCTTCCTAAGTGGAATTGCAGAGCCTTTCGTTGAAGATGCTTCTTATCTTAAGTTAAGAGAAATAGGTTTATACTACAATTTACCTAAGAAGTTGTTATCTGGTGTCGTAGGAGGTAATATAGATTCTGTGAAACTTGGTTTCTCAGGACATAACATAATCAATATTTTTGATTATAACAGTTACGACCCTGAAGTATCTAACTTTGGTTCTACCGCCGCCGGAATTGGTATTGAAGTGGCACCGTTCCCATCTTCAAGACGATATATGTTTCATGTATCGGTTGGATTTTAATAATTTAAAAAAGAACTTAATATGAAAAATATAACAAAATTAAAAGTATTTATAGTAACCATTGGTTTATTAATGGGTTACTCATGTACTATTGAAGACGGGAAGGATTTAAATGGTCCGGAAACTTCATCAATAGCCGAAGACTTGTCTAGACCGGAACTACCCCAGGCTGTCTCTGGAATCCTAGCAGATATGAGAGCGCGATTGGCCACACAGGTGGACGCAATTTCTGTTGTAGGAAGAGATTATTGGAGACATCAAAGTTCAGATCCTAGATGGACGGGTGACCTTTTAACGGGTACACTTGATGATAACTCTTTCTATATCACAACGCATTATGCCGCTAGATATGCCGTTGTTAAGGAATGTAATTTATTGTTAGAAGGTCTCGCTAATACGACAGCTGATTTTACAACTGCTGAAAAAGCCGCCATCAGAGGATTTGCAAATACTATGAAGGCGCATCAATTGTTAACCGTTTTAGGATTCCTATATGAAAATGGAATTAGAACCGATGTTGCTGACCCTGATAATTTAGGTGATTTTGAAAGCTATGACGCTGCATTGTCAACTATCATTGGGCTGCTGAATACAGCTGCATCAGACTTAGAAGTTGGAGGAGATGTTGCTCCGAATACTTTAGGAGTGTCGTATTTGCAATTTAACAGAGCAATCACGGCAAGAGCAGCCGCTTATCAAGGAAACTATTCCTTGGTGCTTAGTGCCCTTCAAGATTCGTTTATGGACTTAGGTGGCGATATGAACGCAGGAGCTTATTATCGATTTTCAGCCGCAGGTTCAGATGAATTAAACGGACTATTTTTTGCGTTGAATTCAACTGGCGCTAATGCCAGAATTGCACATCCGGATTTTGTGAATTCTGCTGAACCAGGAGATGGAAGAGCAGGAAAGGCCGTGTTTAGAACAGACGGGGAATTAAATATTGCAGATTTAAGTCCAGGATCACATGATGTTTATATTTACCAATCCAGTACAGATCCCGTTGGGATAATTAGAAATGAAGAACTCATTTTATTATATGCCGAAGCAAACATGACTTCGAATCCGACGGCTGCTGAAACTGCAATTAACGCTGTTAGAAGTGCCGCCGGTTTAGGACCTGTGGCGGCAGGATCTGTCAATGTTGATAGACTTTTGTATGAAAGACGTTATTCTCTTTTCGCTGAAGGCCATCGCTGGATCGATATGAGAAGATTTGGTAGACTGAGCGAACTAATTATTGATAGAGAAGGGGATAACATAGTTACTCAATTCCCTATTCCTCAAAATGAAGGAATCTAGCAGTCATTTAATTTAAATTAAAAACCCTTTCTGAAAAGAAAGGGTTTTTTTGTTATATAGCTTCTAGTTGCTCCGCTTCGTTTTTTGGCTTTGTTCGCCAGCGACGGATACGCAGCTTCAACTTGTGTACAATATAAAAGAGTACCGGGACGA
>NZ_JAIOHK010000076.1 GCF_019913785.1 Altibacter sp. | reverse complement strand
CTGAGCAAGCATAATAGTACCCGTAAACATACAAAGTACCGAGGTTATTATTTTTTTCACGATTTGGGGTCGCATATACAGGGGCTAATGTAATAATTTTTTTTTAACATCATATAAAAAATTAAATTATCCGAAACTTATTAACTCAATTTTTTATAAATAATTGTGCCTTTTAACAATAAAAAGTAGCCTGTGCTCTTAATTATTTATGGTTTCTGATGTTCCTTTACGGTACGCTTTCACCATTGTCAAACACTTACTTAATATATCCGCTTCAAACAGAAAAATGATTTTCAAAATCAAATAACGCTTCTCAATCAAAAAAAGTGGTACCACATGGGCTCACTTCGACAACCTTCAGTTGCTAACTTCAAAACAAAACATGTTTTGTTTCTCGTTACTGCTCAGTGTAAACTTCTCGCCCTTTTCAAATCAAACCTTATTTATACTTCAAATAACGAAATAACTTAAAAAAGTGGTCCCACATGGGCTCGAACCATGGACCCCCTGATTATGAGTCAGGTGCTCTAACCAGCTGAGCTATGGGACCAAAAACAGTTTGCAAATGTAAAACACTTTATATTGAATGCAAAACTATTTGAGCTTAATGTTAGGTGATCAGACCTTTGCTTCCATATCCTGACACAATTCTATCAATACGCCATGGGAAGATTTTGGGTGTAAAAAAGCAACCCACTTATTATCTGCACCTCGTTTTGGCTCTTCATGCAACAAGGTAAATCCTTCTTTTTTTAAACGCGCCATTTCCGAAACAATATCATTTACATAAAAAGCGATGTGATGGATTCCCTCTCCTCTTTTTTCAATGAATTTTGCTATCGGGCTATTGGGATCTGTTGCTTCCAACAGCTCAATCTTACTCTCTCCACACCTAAAAAAAGAAGTGGTAACTCCCTCACTTGCTACGTTTTCTGTTTTGTAGTGCTCGTACCCAAAAAGACTCTTATAGGTCTTGTTTGCAAGGGCTATATCCTTAACGGCAATGCCAATGTGTTCAATTTTCTTCATAATTGTAAATGTATTGTTATTTAAAAAAATATCAAATCTTTAAATGTGCTACTTTTGCAGTATGATTGAAAGTAATAGACAAAAGAAAATTGCCGGCGTTTTGCAAAATGATCTAGCTAACGTATTGCAGAGTATGCTTCGAGAATCGGGGCAATTAGGAATCATTATATCGGTATCTAAGGTTAAGGTGACCACCGATCTTTCCATCGCCAAGGTGTACGCCAGTGTGTTTCCTTCAGAAAAAGCTGAAAACATCACCGCCGAACTGAACGAAATAAAATCTAAGATTAAGCATCGCATTGCCCAACTCACCAAACATCAATTGCGAAAAATGCCCGACCTGCATTTTTACAATGACGATTCGCTTGAGTATATCGATAAAATAGAACAGGCCGTTAAAGGAAAGGAAAATCCTATTCAAAACCCGGATATCCTCCCGAAGCGAAAAAAGACCTAAGGTGAAATTTCCCTTTTACATCGCCAAGCGCTATCTGTTTTCAAAAAGCAGTAACAATGCCATTAACATTATCACGGGAATTGCCGCCGTAGGTGTTGTCGTTGGGTCGATGTCCTTATTTATTGTGCTGTCCGGCTTTTCGGGATTAAAAGACTTTAGCCTTCAGTTCACCAATGTTTTTGATAGTGACCTAAAAATACTTCCGAAAAGCGGAAAGACCATCACGTTTTCTGAAGCGCAAGAACAACAGTTAAAAAAAGTTACGGGCGTTTCGGCCTACTCAAAAATTATTGAGGAACGTATTTTTCTTCAGTATAAGGGGAAAAATCATATTGCTTATATAAAAGGAGTTGACCTGCACTTTGAGGATGTGAATCCAATAGACAGCCTCCTGTATTTTGGCAATTGGTTTGAGCCTCAAACGAGCGAGGTGGTCATTGGTTTGGGCACCGCTTCCAAATTGTCACTGGGAGTTCAGGATTATATAGATCTTCTCGAAATTTACGTTCCGAAGCCCGGCAGCGGGCAAATTAATGCGCTGGATCCTTCGCAGGCCTTTACCAAGGAAAATGCTGTGGTATCGGGCGTGTATCAGGTCAACGAAGATTTGGACAGTAAGTACGTTTTTTCAGATATAGCCTTTGCACGATCCCTGCTTCAGTTGGATAGTACAAGAATCTCTTCGATCGAATTAAAACTGCTTCCGGGTGCTTCTGAAGCGACGGCTCGCGAACAACTCATCACTCTTTTTTCTGAAGAAATTGTCATTAAAAACCGCATTCAGCAAAATGACGCCTTATACAAAATGTTGAATACCGAAAATATTGCTGTCTACCTCATCTTTACGCTGGTATTAATTATCGCACTTTTCAATGTAATTGGCTCGATTATAATGATGATCCTCGATAAACGAAAGAATATCAAAACCCTTTTTAATTTAGGGGCCACCCTACAAGAGATTCGAAGTATTTTCTTTTATCAAGGTGTCCTGCTAACCACCTTAGGCGGCTTGTTTGGGGTGCTTTTGGGAATAATAGCGGTATGGGCACAATTGCAATTTGCCTTTATAAACATAACAGCCACCTTGCCGTATCCGGTTAAACTAAAAGTGATAAATATCGTGGTAGTCCTTGCTACCATTACGGTATTGGGCGTAATTGCGTCAAAAATTGCTTCCGGAAGAGTACGGGAAAAATTGCTGGTTTAAGCGAATTGATAATCGGCAAATAGCTTTTGGACTTCCTCGAAGGCAGCAAACACCGAAGCCGAATCATCGCTAGTAACCATTTTCATTCGGTATTCTTTAAAATCGGGTATACCCTTAAAGTAGTTTGTATAGTGCCGGCGGGTCTCAAAAACACCTAGTTTTTCTCCCTTCCACGATATGGCCATTTCCAGGTGGCGTTTTGCCGCATCAACCCGTTCCTGCATGGTGGGTGGCGCACAATGTACTCCGGTATTAAAATAATGTTTCACTTCCTTAAAGAACCAAGGATAACCAATACTGGCGCGCCCGATCATGGCCCCATCCAAACCGTATTTGTCGCGCATCTCCATCGCCTTTTCAGGTGTATCCACATCGCCGTTTCCAAAAATAGGAATGTGCATACGTGGGTTGTTTTTCACTTCGGCAATGGGCGCCCAATCGGCCTCGCCTTTATACATTTGCGCTCTGGTGCGTCCATGAATAGAAATCGCCTTACAACCCACATCCTGGAGCCGTTCGGCCACTTCAACTATTTTTATGGAATCGTGATCCCAACCCAGTCGGGTTTTTACGGTAATGGGAAGTTTTGTGTGTTTTACCATGGCTTCGGTCAACGAAACCATAAGGTCGATGTCTTTTAATATGCCGGCACCGGCGCCTTTACTGACCACTTTCTTTACCGGACAGCCAAAGTTGATATCGATTATATCCGGGCCGCTGGCTTCAACTATTTCAACACTTTGCAGCATCGAATCTAATACGGCTCCGAAAATCTGAATTCCGACCGGGCGTTCTTTTTCGTAAATATCTAGTTTCATGACGCTCTTAGCCGCATCACGAATTAATCCTTCGGAAGAAATAAACTCGGTGAACACCACATCGGCACCCTGCTCTTTACAAAGTGCTCTGAACGGGGGATCACTAACGTCCTCCATGGGAGCAAGTAGTAGCGGAAATTCTCCTACGTCTATGTTACCTATCTTTGCCATTTCGGCTGCAAAAATAATGAATTATTGTGTGTAAGCCCGTATAAATCTGTCGGCTATGGATTGTTCTTCTCCAATCGTTGGGTTTCCTTAGGTTTGCTGTCCCTGTTGTTGTCCCGTAAATTAGCATTGCCAAAGGTGTATTTGAAGCTTACTCTGAAGAGTCTTGATTCGGGTTGTGCGAAATAGGTATTATTCTGATTGTAATACTTGGAGGTCACCGGAACATTGTAGGTATCGAATATGTCATTAACTCCCGCAGTGATGCTTGCCGTGTTATTCCAAAACGATTTCCTAAGAGAAAGGGATACCGAAAATTGATTGCCGTAATCATAGGAGCCGTAAATAAAATCGGAAAGATATACTGCCGTAATATCGCCCGAAAAGCTTCGGTCTTTTGAGAGGGTGAGGCCGTTGTACAATTGGCCATAAAAGCCATAGGTGCTGTTTGAATAGGTGTCCTGAACGCTTTCCACCGAATAGAACTTGTTTTCAAAATAAAAAGAAGAGGTGTACAGGCTCAAATACCACCAATTGGTTGGTGAAGAAACGTGTATGATATCAACACTGTATTGAAATTCGCGAATTAGATTGGCGTCTTCAGTGCGAATAATCATATTGTCATTATCCTGAAATCGCAAAATGCTCAAGGCATCATCGGTTTGCTGATAATATACATCGATGAACCACTTACTCTTATAATTATAGCTAAGCATAATCTTATCTTCAATTGAAGGAACCAGATTGGGGTCTCCGCTGTTAAAGTTGCTCTCATTTAAAAAGTACCTAAACGGATTTAAACTTTGATAGCGCGGCCGCTGAATATGTCGTGCATAGCTAAGGCCCAGGCTATTGTTATCGTTGATTCTATGCTGAAGGGATGCCGAAGGGAATAACTCAAAACTTTCTTGAGTATTTACAATTCCAAGCGATCGGGAGTTTCCATGAACGTCGGTATATTCCGTCCGAAGCCCAAGTGTGGTTTCCCACTTCCCCCATTCTTTGGAAAAATTTAAATAGGCAGCATAAATAGCCTCTTCGTATATAAATTCATCCGAAAGAGCTGCATTAAATACCATCCCGCTGTTTCGGATATTAAAAAAATCAATGGCGCTTTTTGTGTCAATATTCGAATATTTTGTTCCCCCTTCAACGGTTCCATTCTCAATAGGAATCGATACATCCAATCCCCCTGTAAGAATATTGCTATCCTGTTTCGAATTGGTGAAAAAACTGTTGTTACGTGTCAAATCTCCATTCGGTAAAAAATAATCAGTAGCGACATTTTGAAGCTGCTCTTCATTGTATAAAATATAGTCCGCGGTAACTGCCAAACTCGTTCCCTTTGCGCTGAGAGTGGTTTTATATTCTCCGGAAAACGACAAATTATGTTGATCGTTCTCTAAACTGCTTTTTGTTCTAAAAGTAGAGTCCAATTGATGCTGCGCATTAAATAGCTCTGCCAGTACCGTATTGTTAAAGGTTTTATTAGGAGAAACGTATACACTGGAGGAGAGACTTAGCGAATTCTTGTCGTTAAGCGTGAAATCGGCTATCACATTTCCTTGATGGACATTCGATTTGGTCATTCTATTAAAGTCGGTATCCCAGATAGAGGTTACGGCACCGCTATGCTCCATAAAAACGATATCGTCAAACTGGTCTTTGTATTCCTTCTGCGGATTAAAGCTGTAGCCTGCGTAAAAATTTATCCAGTTGTTCTTATAAAAATGAGAGGTCCCAAATGAATATTTGGGATACACCGCTTGCTCATAGCGTGTATTAATAGCTCCTTTGTAGCCAATAGAAATCGCTCTGGACGTTACAATATTTAGAACAGCCCCGGCTTCGGCATCGTATTTTGCCGAGGGATTGGTGATTACTTCTACGGCTTTAATTGCTGAAGCATCCACATTTTTTAATAAGGAAATCACTTCCGCAGAGGATAAGTAAACACGCCTTCCGTTGATAAAAACCAAGGTAGGTCCGTTTTTTATGGAAACCTTGTCTTGGAGTACCAACACACCCGGGGTTTTTGAAAGTAAATCGAAGGTATTCCCGAAAGATAGTGAGGTATTTTCTACATTAAAGATCAGTTTTCCGGGTTCTTTAACAACCGTTGGTCTTTTCACTTGGATAACCGTTTCGTCCAGCGCCTCTACCTCCTCTTCCAGAACAATTGTTTCCAGCTTTTGGTTTTGTTTTACCGTAATTAATTGAATATTTGTTTGATACCCTATAAAACTAACGACAAGGCTATAGGTTCCTTCGACAAGATTGTCAATCTTAAAATTTCCCGATTCATCTGTGGTGGTACCTGTTACCGGATTCAATTCTCCTACCTTATAAATAAGCACCGTCACAAAGGAAAGAGGTGTACCGGTATTGTCGACCACCTTGCTTGAAACCGCACTGTTTTGAGCATACAGGGAGGCTGTACAAAGTATCAACAATAATAGGGATCGAAGGGCGTTCATTTCAATACTCGAGATGTTGGTTTGTTTGTTTTAAGTAAAAATTATTCAATCCACCCGCTTAAATAGTTCTTACATTTTTTGCCGCTCTTACAAAGATGTCATTTATTTTTTTAATAGGAATTGTCCTATATTATTTTTTTTAAGTCCGAATTGACTCCGAATTACATTATACTGCCTTTTTAAGCTATATTTGCAGCCTTATTAGGTATTGAGGAACGTTGTTATGAAGAATATTCGAAATTTTTGCATTATTGCGCACATTGATCACGGCAAGAGCACCTTGGCCGATCGGCTTTTGGATGCTACCGGCTCTGTGACTTCGCGTGAGAAGCAAGACCAGCTTTTGGACAGTATGGACTTGGAGCGGGAGCGTGGTATTACCATCAAGAGTCATGCAATTCAGATGCAATATGAATACGAAGGTGAATCCTATATACTGAATTTGATCGACACGCCCGGGCATGTTGATTTTTCATACGAAGTATCCCGGTCGATTGCTGCCTGCGAGGGTGCCTTGCTTATCGTTGATGCGGCTCAAAGTATCCAGGCCCAGACCATTTCGAACCTGTATTTGGCCTTAGAAAACGATTTGGAGATCATTCCGGTGTTAAACAAGGTAGACCTTCCTTCTGCCAATGTAGAAGAGGTAACCGATGACATCGTGGATTTGTTGGGCTGCAAGCCCGAAGAAGTAATTCCTGCTAGTGCAAAAACCGGAATTGGGATTGAAGAGATCCTTAAAGCGATTATCGAGCGTGTTCCTCCGCCGAAAGGAAATCCGGATGAGTCGTTACAGGCCCTAATCTTTGATTCGGTTTATAATCCGTTTAGAGGAGTTGAAACTTATTTCAGAGTCCTCAATGGAGAAATAAGAAAAGGACAGCATATTAAGTTTATGGCGACCGGGAAATCCTATTTTGCAGATGAAGTGGGTACTTTAAAGCTGAAACAATTCCCAAAAGAGGTAATACGAACAGGAGATGTGGGTTACCTCATCACAGGAATAAAAGAAGCAAAGGAGGTTAAAGTAGGAGATACAATCACAGACTCCAAGAACCCAACCACAAATATGATTGAAGGGTTTGAAGATGTAAAACCCATGGTGTTCGCGGGTATTTATCCTGTAGATACTGAAGATTACGAAGAGCTTCGCTCTTCCATGGAGAAACTACAATTAAACGATGCTTCTTTGGTGTTTATCCCGGAGAGCTCGATGGCACTTGGTTTTGGATTTAGATGTGGGTTTTTAGGGATGCTCCATTTAGAGATTATCCAGGAGCGATTGGAACGAGAATTCGATATGACGGTTATCACCACGGTCCCTAACGTTTCGTATCATGCCTATACCAACAAAAACCCGGATGATATCGTCCTCGTAAACAATCCATCTGATCTTCCGGAGCCTTCATCGCTTAATCGCGTGGAGGAGCCCTATATCAAAGCGACGATTATCACCAAATCCGACTTTGTGGGGTCGGTGATGTCCTTATGTATTGAAAAACGCGGTCAAATTACGAATCAAACCTACCTAACTCCAGAGCGGGTTGAACTGTCATTCGATATGCCATTGGCCGAAATTGTTTTCGATTTCTACGATCGCTTAAAAACAGTTTCCAAAGGATATGCTTCCTTTGATTATTCACCCATTGGAATGCGCACATCACAACTCGTAAAAGTGGATGTATTACTGAATGGTAATATTGTAGATGCACTTTCAGCATTATTACACAAGGACAATGCGTACGAAATCGGTAAAAAGATGTGCGAAAAGCTCCGACAATTAATCCCGAGGCAACAGTTTGATATTCCTATTCAGGCGGCTGTTGGCGCTAAAATTATATCTCGTGAAACTGTGAAGGCATTGCGTAAAGATGTGACTGCAAAATGTTACGGTGGGGATATTTCTCGTAAACGAAAATTGTTAGAAAAGCAGAAGAAAGGAAAGAAGCGAATGCGACAAGTGGGTAATGTAGAAATTCCACAGGAAGCCTTTATGGCGGTTCTTAAATTGAACGATTAATTTCCTCCACAGTTGGCACCGGCATCTTCGAGTCCCGAGATATATACATCGAAAGGGGTTCCGGTGTTTTCTCCGTTTACGGAAGCATTTCCATCTCCTTCATCACAGACTTGAAAATCGGCAGTATTGGGCGAGCTACAGCTGAGGCAGGTTCGCGTGTCATCTCCTTTACAGCCGGGAAATAGTGCTAAAAAAACAAATCCAACAAAAAAAAGAGTATATCTACGCATAGAAGAGTTTATAAAATTGTAACGAATTTAGATCGCAATTATTTTTAGTCGGCTTTTTCCTGTTCTTCTCGGGTTGCATTTAATACATTCTCAAAATCCATCGGCTTTCCTAAATACACCAAATGACACCCTTTTTCCAGTTCCATCAGCCTTGGTTCACTAATAATATCTAAAAACCCATTGGGTTGCTTCAAAAATAATGCGATAGCCTTATCATCTCCCTCAATAAAATTTAAAAGTTTTAGAAGTTGTTTTTGTGAACTCACAGGAATTTCTTGAATCGAAGGATAGTTGTTGGCAACTTCGGCCAGCTTAAGATAATTATGCGTTGTGGAAAACAATTCGGGGTTTCCCTCATTTTTACCATTTTTAAATTCTTCCGAATTCATCAAACGAAAGGTTCCGGTTTCACCGAAAACACTTCCAAAATGATTTATGGCATGTTTGTTAATATCGTCATTACCGGTCATGGCTAATAAATAACCTACGTCATTAAGTTCAATATTATCCGTTAAGTCGTTGGCGTAAATATTTGCATTGATTGCCTCCAGGCCTAATTCCTTTGCCATTTTAATACTTTGCTGATTTGAATCGACCAAAACCACGTGCCGATTGTTTTTCTGAAGGTAGGTTGCTATAAGGCGTGAAACCTTAGAAGCTCCCACAATTAAAATACCTTCCGAAGTTTTTAAGAAAACCCCCACAACCTTGGCAAAAAACCGAGCAGTAGTGGCATTGAACAATACGGTTGTCAATACCACGGCAAACACCAACGGGGTGATATATTCGGCACCGGGCTCTCCTCTGAAAACCAGTTTGGTTCCAAACAACGAGGCAATACCCGCAGCCACAATACCTCTAGGCCCAACCCAACTAATAAAAAGTTTTTCGTTCGTCTTGAGCGAAGAACCTATGGTGCTAAGAAACACCCCTAGCGGTCTCAGAATAAAAATAATAACCGCCAGCAAAATACCCGTCTGCCAATTGTACACAAGCAATAGGTCGTCCAGGCTTATATTGGCCGAAAGAAGGATGAACAGTATAGAAATAAGTAATACGCTTAATGACTCCTTAAAATAAAGCAGTTCTTTTAGGTTGGGCAGGTCGCTGTTCCCCAGGTACATTCCCATAACGACCACCGACAACAGACCAGATTCGTGTGCAAAGATGTCACTCTCAACAAATATCAATAATACGACCGAAAGCGAGACTACATTGAGTAGATAATGTGGAATAAATTTTTTCTTAATCGCCATATACAGTGCATAACCACCAGAAATTCCGAAAGAAAAACCGATGAGCACAATCTTTCCAAATTCCAACAAAGCTTCTTTCGTATATCCAGCACTCTGATCTTCAATAGAGATAAATTCGAAGACCAATACCGCCACCAAAGCCCCAATAGGATCAATTAAAATCCCTTCCCATTTTAGTACTGCCGAAACATCCTGCTTTAATGGAATGTTTCTCAAAATAGGCGTGATTACAGTTGGCCCTGTTACAATGATCAGTCCTGCAAAAAGAAAAGAAATCTTCCAGCTTAAGCCAAAAATATAGTGTGCTGCTATACCTGCGCCAATAAAGGTGATGGCAGATCCTAAACTAATTAGCTTTACAATCACCGGTCCCACTTTAGAGATTTCTCCTCTTCGAAGTGTAAGTCCTCCTTCAAACAGAATAATTCCAATAGCAAGAGATACAAAATAAAACAGGCTTTCATCCGGAAAAAAACCCTTTTCTCCGTTCCAAATAGGCTGAATCCATTGGGTGCCATCTTCAGAAATAAAAGTGGAAATCGGACCAACAAAAAGACCTATTAAAATCAAAGGTAAAATAGCAGGTATTTTAAACTTCCAGGCGACCCATTGGGCTAAAATCCCTAAAATTATAATTCCGGCAAGTTCGAGCATCTATGTTTATTTGTTAAATATGGGATTTGTAATTTCGCAAATTCCAACTTTTTGTTAAAAATAGTATAATTAATTAACTCTGCATTAAAGAGTATGTAACGCTTTTAGTATTTTGCACTTCTTTTAAAATTCAATGAAGTTATATCCAATTGAGGCCGGGAATTTTAAACTGGACGGTGGCGCCATGTTTGGTGTAGTACCCAAAACGCTTTGGTCCAGAACAAATCCAGCCGACGCCAATAATATGATCGATATTGCTGCGCGCTGTTTGCTTATTGAGAACGGCGACCGCCTCACGCTTATTGATACCGGTATGGGGAACAAGCAATCGGATAAATTCTTCGGTTACTATGACCCCTGGGGAAATTACAATTTGGATGATTCGTTAAAAGAGCTCGGGTTTCATCGCGATGATATCACCGATGTATTTCTAACGCACCTTCATTTCGATCATTGCGGGGGAAGCATTCAATGGAACAAAGATCGAACAGGCTATGAGCCTGCCTTTAAAAATGCCATATTCTGGAGTAACGAGCGTCATTGGCAATGGGCCACCCAGCCCAACCGTCGGGAAAAGGCATCATTTTTACCAGAAAATATCCTTCCCATGCAAGAAAGTGGCCAATTGAAGTTTGTGGCCAATCCTAAGACAGACTTTACCGAAGCTCATGAACTTGATTTTGGTATTTTTTTTGTTGATGGACACACGGAAAAACAAATGATCCCGCATATAAATTACAAAGGAAAAACCATCGTTTTTATGGCCGATTTATTGCCAACAGCTGGGCATTTACCCCTTCCATTTGTGATGGGATATGACACCAGACCTTTGCTAACCCTGCCGGAAAAAGAAAAATTTTTAACTGCTGCGGCAGATCACAATTACTATTTATTTTTAGAGCACGACGCTCACAATCAAATAATTACGGTAAAACATACCGAAAAGGGAGTGCGTCTTGACGCCTCCTATACTTGTAATGAACTTTTTAATGAATTGTAAACACATGAAAATTGTAAGAACGTCCCTATTGGCTGTTTCAACAGCCCTTATTTTAGCAAGCTGCGGAAGTAGTGTTGCGCCACTTATTTCAACACCTATAGAGAATATTGATACCCTGCCCTTAAAGACCACCTCGCTAACGGAAGCGCAATACAAGACTTGGGGAGCCTCAGACCTCTTGGCAGACACCATCCCGGGAATGAGTGTGGACAAGGCATACGCCGAATTGCTTTCAAAGCGAAAGGGGCAGAAAGTGATTGTCGCCGTGATTGATAGCGGAATAGATATTGAACACGAAGATCTAAAAAACGTTATATGGGTCAATAAAGGAGAGATCGCCGGTAATGGAATAGACGATGATAAGAATGGATATATAGACGACGTACACGGCTGGAATTTTCTTGGCGATGTGGTCGCCGAGAATATGGAATATGTCCGCTATATAAAAAAGCTAGGCCCTAAATTTGAAGGAAAGACAGAAGCTTCGGTAAGTGCCGCCGATCGTGCCGATTTTATATTATATCAAAAGGCAAAGGCCGAATACGAAAAAGAGTATCAGGAAGCGCTTGGTGCCAAGGCACAATACGAGCAAATTCTAGCTCAGGTAAAGCCTTCACATGCAGCCATCTCAAAGAAACTGGGAAAGGAAAATTATACCAAAAATGAATTGGCCGCCATACAAAACCCTACTTCAGAAGAGCAGCAACATATTGGGGTGCTCACCCAAATGCTCAATTTTGGAGATGCAGTGCCAGAAGTGATCAAACAACTTTCTGAGGGAATCGAATACTTTGGCGGTAGACTGGATACCCATTTCAATTTAGAAAAGGATTTCCGAACGGTTCTAGGTGATAATCCGGACGATATCAACGATAAGTTCTACGGAAACGGAGATGTAGACGGCCCGGACGCCAAAAAAGTAGATGCGCGCCACGGAACACATGTTGCCGGAATTATTGCTGCAGAAAGAAATAACGGCATCGGTATGAATGGTGTTGCTAATAATGCTGAAATTATGGTAGTTCGTGCAGTACCCGACGGCGATGAATACGACAAAGATATTGCTTTGGCTATTCGCTATGCCGTAGACAATGGTGCGAAAGTAATCAATACCAGCTTCGGAAAATACTATTCACCTCATCCGGAATGGGTTTGGGATGCCATTAAATATGCCTCCGATAAGGATGTGCTAATTGTAAATGCAGCCGGAAACGAAGGCTATAACTTGGACACCATTCAGGTATATCCGAACGATCAAAAAGGAACCGGAGCCGAAATGGGTAACACATTTATTACCATTGGAGCGCTAAATTATAAATACGGAAGTGAAATGGTAGCCGATTTCTCCAACTACGGAAAATCGAATGTGGATGTCTTTGCTCCTGGCGTTAAAATCTGGTCAACAACTCCATTAAATACTTACGAATTCCTTCAAGGAACTTCTATGGCAGCACCGGCAGTTAGCGGTGTAGCGGCAATGATCCGTTCGTACTACCCCGGCCTGTCTGCCCAACAAGTGAAGCAGATTTTAATGGACAGCGGACTTTCCTCAAAGACCCCGGTTGTATTAGGGGGAGATGCCTCCAATACCGATAATTTTACCAATATCTCAAAGTCGGGAAAAATGGTGAACTTGTATAACGCCTTGATTATGGCCGATAAAATGTCGAAATAATGAGGTATTTTCTTTTAGGGTTATTGCTTATTGGGGCAACCTCCATTTTCGCCCAAAATACGAATGGATATTGGCAACAAAAGGTCGATTACAAGATGGTGATCGACATGGATGTTGAGAACTATCAATACAAAGGAAAGCAGGAGCTAGTTTACACCAACAACTCTCCTGATACAATTAGCAGGGTGTTTTATCACTTATACTTTAATGCCTTTCAGCCGGGCAGTGAAATGGATGTTCGTTCACGAACAATCACCGATCCGGATAGAAGAGTAGGCGATCGTATCTCGAAATTGACACCTTCTGAAATAGGATATATTAAACCTACCTCCCTAACTCAGGACGGCAAAAAATTGGATTATGAAGTCGTTGGAACGGTGCTGGAAGTTTCATTATACGCACCGATATTACCCGGAAAAAGCACGACGTTTAAAATGGACTGGGATGCCCAAGTTCCATTGCAGATACGGCGAAGTGGGCGTAACAATAAAGAAGGTGTTGCCTTATCCATGGCACAATGGTACCCAAAACTGGCCGAATACGATTTTGAAGGCTGGCATGCCGATCCTTATATTGGAAGAGAGTTTCACGGTGTCTGGGGAGATTTTGACGTAACGATTACAATTGATAAGGACTACACCATCGGTGGAACCGGTTATCTTCAGAATCCCGCAGAAGTTGGTCATGGTTACCAGCTCCCTGGACAAAAAACAATGCCAGCTGTAAAAGGAAAGTTTAACTGGCATTTTATAGCGCCGAACGTGCATGATTTTACGTGGGCGGCCGACGATAATTTTATTCATGACGTCTACAACGGACCCAATGGTGTAGATCTTCATTTCTTTTATAAGAACAAGCCCGAAATTCTGGAAAACTGGAAGAAGCTGCAACCAAAGGCAGCTGAGTTATTGGAGTATTTCAACGAACAAATTGGACCCTATCCATATAAGCAATATTCTATCATTCAAGGGGGAGACGGCGGTATGGAGTACGGTATGTGTACCCTTATTACAGGGGAACGAACATTTGGGAGTTTGGTAGGAGTAACGGCTCATGAAATAGCTCATAGTTGGTTTCAGTTTTTGTTGGCCAACAACGAACTAAAACACGGGTGGTTTGATGAGGGCTTTGCCGATTATATTTCAGACAAGGCCATGGGAGAGGTTATGCAGTATAATGCAGACAATCCACATGTTGGTTCCTATGGTGGTTATATGTCATTGGTTAGAAGTGGTAGGGAACAACCCCAATCCACCCATGCCGATCGTTTTGAATATAACAAGGCATATAGTAATGCGGCTTATAGTAAGGGAGCCGTTTTTGTCGCTCAACTAGGTTATGTGATTGGTGAAGAGAATTTGAAAAAGACACTCAAGCGATATTATAGTGAGTGGAAGTTCAAACATCCAACGCCCAACGATTTTATTCGCATCGCAGAAAAAGTGTCCGGTTTCGAACTGGATTGGTATCTCACCGATTGGACGCAGACCACCAATACGATTGATTACGGAATTGCTTCCGTGATTGAAGAAAGCGGGAAAACCAAGGTCGTCTTAGAGCGCATTGGACTTATGCCAATGCCCATAGATTTATACGTGCAATTTGAAGACGGCACACAAGAAGCATTTTACATTCCCTTACAAATGGCACGCGCCGAAAAAACGAATCCATATCCAATGATGAAACGTACTGTTCTACCGGATTGGGCATGGGCGCATCCAACCTATGAACTTGAAATTGTGAGCGATAAAAAGGTGAAATACCTTTCAATTGATGCTACAGGCCGAATGGCCGACGTACAGCCGAGCAACAATAATTTTGAAGCTCAATAATTTTTAAAATATTATCCTGAAGAAAACCCGATTCCATAGAATCGGGTTTTTTAATAAAGTATTATTGTACTTTTACTTTATGGACTTTAGACTGCCTAAAAACGAAAAGCTGAAAAGCCGAAAAACCATTGAAAGCCTGTTTTTAGAGGGCAAGTCATTGACCAAATTTCCCATTAAGGTGTTCTATGTCCTTGTTGAAAATGAGACGGCACACCAAGTGGCCTTTTCGGTACCAAAGCGAAGTTTTAAATCAGCCGTGTCCAGAAATCGCATCAAACGACAGCTTCGAGAGGCCTACCGCCTTCAAAAACAACTCTTGCCCACCAATAACGGCCCAAAATTTGCGTTGTTATTTTTATACCTTAGTAAGGACAAACCGCAGTACGCTCAATTGGAAGTGGCCATGGGCAAGCTGCTTAAAAACTTAAATGATGAAATTTATTAGCGCGTTGCTTTTTTTGTTTTTTTTAGCATGCGGAGGCCCTACGGGCGATTCTGGAAATTTTGATATCGCTGAAAGTAAGTCGGCGGACTATGAAGAAAGTGAATTTGACGATGTGGTTGAACAATCCCTTGTTCGGAGTGAGGTTATATCGGAACGTGTAGAAATTCAGGAACAAAAAATTATAAAAACAGCAAATCTGGTTTTTGAAACCCAAAATCCGGAAGAAACCCATAAAAAGATTCTTCAGTTAGCACAACAACACAAAGGAATTGTCCAAAACGACAACAGCGGAAAAGGCTATAACCGAATTTTTAGGAATGTAATCATTAGAGTGCCCACCGAGAGTTTTCAGAAATTTATAGACGGTGTTTCTGAAGGTGTGGACTACTTTGACCAACGCGATATCTCGCGACAAGACGTCACTGAAGAATTTGTAGATCTGGAGGCTCGGTTAAAAGCTAAGCGAGAGCTCGAAAAACGATATCTTGAATTGCTCAGTCAGGCTAAAAATGTAAAGGAGATGTTAGAAATAGAGCGCGAGCTGTCTACGATTCGGGAGGAGATTGAAGCAAGACAAGGACGATTAAAATATCTGGAAAGCCGCGTTTCCATGAGTACGATAAGCATCGAATTTTATAAACTCACTTCAGAAACAGGAATCACGCAATCCTATGGGCAAAAAATGAAAAACGCCCTCAAAGGCGGATGGGACGGTATCTCTGTTTTCTTTTTGGGACTCCTATATCTCTGGCCACTTTTCCTTCTTATAGGAATTGGTATTCTAATCCTTCGACGGTATTTGAAACGACGAAAACGAAATCATAATAAATAGAATCGCATGAAAAAGAAAATTATCATTCCTATAATCGCTATTGGTATTTTATTTACTACGGCCGGTTTTAAAAGCGATTTTTTTGAAATTGCCAAACAGATAGAGATCTTCACCACACTTTTCAAGGAGTTGAACATGAATTATGTAGACGAAGTAACGCCGGCAGTTTTGATGGATAAGGCCATTAAGGGCATGTTGGAAGACCTCGACCCATATACGGTCTACTGGAACGAGCAGGCTGTTGAAGATGCATACATTAACAACTCTGGCGTGTATACCGGTATTGGTGCCACAGCCAAAGCCGAAAAAGACAAAATCATTATAGTGGAGCCCTATAAAGACTATCCGGCAGACAAGGCCGGATTAAAAGCGGGTGATGAAATTATTAAAATTGGAGATATTAAGATTTCCGACTTCGAAGACGATGCGGGTGAGTTATTAAAAGGGACACCGAATTCACAAGTAGTACTTACCTATGTCCGACAAGGAAAGACCAATACTGCAACAATAACCAGATCTTCCGTTGACGTAAAAGCGGTTCCTTATTATAAATTACTCAATAATGATATTGGTTATATCGTGCTTTCGGCTTTTAACAGAAAGACGAGTATTGAAACCAAGCAGGCGCTAGATGACCTCAAATCGCAAGGCGCTAAAAAACTTATTTTAGACCTGCGCGGAAACCCAGGTGGATTGCTTAGCGAAGCGATCAATATCGTAAATATGTTTGTGCCGAAAGGCGAGGTTATTACAACCACGAAATCGGTGATCGAAAAATATAATAAAACTTATAAAACCACTCGCGATCCACTTGATGCTGACATTCCGCTGGTCGTCTTGGTAAATGGTCGAAGTGCTTCGGCGAGTGAGATCGTATCGGGCGGCTTACAGGATCTGGACAGGGCTGTTATTGTTGGCGCACGTAGCTTCGGAAAAGGCCTTGTGCAACGTCCAAAAAAACTGACCTATGGCACCCAATTAAAAGTCACCATTTCCAGATATTATACACCTAGTGGTCGTTGTATTCAAGCATTGGACTATTGGAATAGAGACGAAAACGGGGATCCGGTGCGAGTAGACGCCAAAGAATACAATAAATTTAAAACCAAAGGGGGAAGAACTGTCTACGATGGCGGTGGTATTTTGCCCGATATTGAATTGGAAACCGCGGTATTTAGTCCTATCACAACAGCGCTGTTAAAAGACAATGTTATTTTCAATTATGCCACGCAGTATTATTATAGCCATGAGTTGACCGATTGGAGTTCTTTTCGTTTTTCTGAAACCGATTTTCAAGATTTCTTGCGTTTTCTGAAGCAAAACAACTTCAATTACGAAACCGAAACCGAAAAGGAATTCGCCAAAGCATTACGTCGTGCCGAAGACGATGATCTTCAAGGAGAGATTGGCTCCAGTTACAACGCCTTAATGACGGCAATAGATGTTGCCAAGGACAAGGCGGTGGTTTCAAAAAAGGCAGAGATCATGTCGCTGTTAAGTGATGAAATTTTAAAGCGCTATTTCTATCGGGAAGGATTATACGATTATCAAGTGGTACACAATCCCGAAATTTTAGAGGCTGTTTCGGTGCTAAATGACGAAAGTCGCTACAAACGAATACTCAAATAATTTTGGATGCATTCTTAAGCTTTTTTGAAACCATGCCCATCTGGATGAAGGCCGGTTGGGTATTTTTTTGTTTAAGTCTTTTTTGGATTCTCGAAGGGTATTACAGTTTTCGTTCGCTGCCCTATAGAAAATGGAAACACGCAAAGACAAACTTAATTTTTCTCTTTTTCGTCATCCTTATCAATGCGATTTTTGGCATTGCGACTGTTAGTGTGTTTGTATGGTTGCAGGAAAGCCAATTCGGCATCTTACACCTTTTTGAAGTCCCGGTATGGGTAGAATTGTTACTTTCAATTGCAGTATTGGATCTTATTGCGCAATATGGCGTTCATTATTTATTACATCAAGTAAATTGGATGTGGCGCTTGCATATTGTTCACCACAGCGACAAAAATATCGACGCTTCCACAGGAACACGCCACCATCCTTTAGATTTTATAATTCGGGAGGGCTTTGCATTAATCGCGGTTCTTATTATGGGCATGCCTATTGCCTTTTACTTTTTCTACCGTATTTTAAGTGTGCTATTTACGTATTTCACACATGCCAATATTCAACTTCCCTTGTGGTTAGACAAGGGGTTATCCTACCTTATTGTTACGCCAAATATGCACAAATTCCATCATCATTATAAACTGCCGTGGACCGATAAGAACTATGGAAACATGCTCTCTGTGTGGGATCGAATCTTTGGAACCTTTGTGTATGGAAATATGGAGGATATTCGATACGGGCTTGATATTTCAGATACCACCGATGATGAAAATATTATGGTTCAGCTGAGGATTCCCTTTGACAAAACTATCTCATCCAGAAAGACTTAACACAGCATTAACGCAGATTCTCCTTTTTTCTTTGTACTTTACCGCCTATGGTACAAGCAGATAAATTAGAAGGAGTTGAGGCAATAAAAGATTCAGTTGCTTATTTAGAGAACAAGGGCTTTGAAAATATTCAGGCCGACATTGAAGGATACGAAACTCCAAAGTCGTATCACAAGAAAGGATCGGATATAGTAATTACTCCCGATATTGTTGCGGAGCGTGCCGGAATTAAGCATTATTTCGAAGTGAGTTTAAAGTCGCAGACACCAACACTTTTAAAGTCTAAATGGCGGTTTTTAGATGTGCTTTCCAGAATGCGCAATGAGCGATTTAGAATCATTACACGCCGAGGGCACTACAAATTCACAAATGAAATGCTGGAAGATCTGAATCTTAAAAAGGATCTTATTAAACTGTAATCATTGCGACATGTGGAATACCGTCTTCTAGGTATTCTTTTCCTGTCACTGTAAAACCGTGTGCTTCGTAAAACTTAATCAAATACGTTTGAGCGGATAGTTTTATCGTATCGGTATGAAACTTTTCTTTGATGGCTTGTTTTGAGGCTTTCATGATGCTGTGTCCGTAGCTGTGCTCTCGTTGGTTTTGCTGAACAACAACGCGACCAATTGCCGCCTCATTAAAATAGATCCCCGGAGGAAAGCATCGTGTATATGCCACAATCTTGCCGTCTTTCTTTCCCAACACATGAATTGCTTTAGCATCCTTCCCATCGATGTCTTGATAGACACAGTCTTGTTCTACCACAAACACTTCACTGCGTAATTGCAAAAGGTCGTGAAGCTCATAAATAGTTAATTCGTCAAATGTTTTTACCGTAATTTCCATTCTAGTCTTGTATTATAAGATCTTTTGGGTCGTCTTTTTGATATTCAGGCTGCAAATTGATGTGGTTGATTCCAAATTCATGGTATAATACTTCCTCAACCTTATCGGATATTTCATCAAATTGTGACAAAAGAATATCTTCAAAGAATTCTACATGCGCTTCCAAATGAGTTTCATTCTCGTTTAACTGCCAAATATGCACGTGGTGCACGTTCTTTATTTCGGGGAAAGTAGTAATAGCCTCACTAATTTTTATCAGATTGATATCATCCGGTGTAAAAAGCATAAGCACTTTAAAAGAGCTTTTCAGAAGTGCATATCCCATAAACAAAAGGTAAACGGCTATTAACACCGTTAACACACTATCCACCCAAAACCAACCAAAATACTTCATCAACAAACCACCGATCAATACCGCCACAGAAGCCGACATATCCGTAAATAAATGCAGGTAGGCGGAGCGCATATTCATATTTTCCTTGGCGTCTTTTCGAAGTAATAAAACACTTAGACCGTTTGCTACAATTCCCAGTAACGCTAACCAAATTACAAGTCCGCTCTTAATTTCCTGGGGGTGTAAAAACCGAACCACTGCTTCGTAAATAAGATATGCCGCTACGATCAACAGGGATAAAGCATTGACAAATGCAGCAATTATTTCGGCGCGCTTATAACCGAAGGTTCTTCCGAAAGAAGCTGCTTTTTTTGAATAGCGATCAGCAACATAACTTACCACTAGAGAGATTACATCGCTAAAATTATGTAAAGCATCACTGAGTAGAGATAAACTCCCCGAAATCAAACCACCAATTACCTGAGCAACGGTAATGAGAATATTTAGGACTATGGAAATAAGCAGATTCCGCCCTTTTACATCATGATGGGAATGACCGTGCGAGTGAGAATGTGCCATTTAAATGAATTATGAACAGGATATTTTATCTACCCGTCTTTGGTGTCGACCTCCTTCAAAAGGAGTGTTTAAGAATGTTTTTACCATTTCTACAGCCTGAGGTTCACTTGTAAATCTAGCGGGGATACTTAACACATTTGCATCGTTGTGTTCCCGAGCTAAGGCGGCAATTTCTTTGGTCCAACAAAGTGCTGAGCGTACTTTCTGGTGTTTATTAGCGGTCATATTCGCACCGTTTCCGCTTCCGCAGATAATAATTCCGAAAGCCACCTCTGTATTCGCTACATCGGAAGCTACTGGATGTACATAATCGGGATAATCCACACTGTCGTTTGTATTGGTTCCGTAATTAATAACTTCGTGTCCCTCGCTTTCTAAGTAGGATACAATGGTGTTTTTATACCCGGTCCCTGCATGATCATTTCCAATAGCTATTTTCATAATACTTGTTTTTACAAAGATATTGTAAATGTGTGAGTTTACTATTTATTAATGTTTAGGTAATTATAAAGTTAACAACAGTGTTAATATTTGTTGATAGAATAAGAAGAAAAAAACTTGCTTTACTCGAATCATTTTACAATACCAAATAAGTATTTTAATACCCTAATTTTTTTAAGTACAGTTATTCAAATTCTATAAGTACAATACATTGAGATTCGAACAAATATTTTTAAAAAACTTACAAAAAAATACACTAAATTTAAGTTGTTGACAGTTGTTAATGATTGAATGAAAAGAGTTGTTTTTCAATTGTTTTAGCTACTTATATCTTGTTTATAACCTATCAAAAAATAGCGATAACTTAAATTCAAAACATCTTTAATAAAAGTTATACCAACTATTAACATCCCATAATAAACACCATTTATTAATTTTAAATTTTAAAAAGAAAAGATGTATATGTAATAGTTGTTGATAAGAAGATTTTAAACAATCCTTAGATTAGAAGAACCATCTAACTCTTTAATTATTTTTTGAGCAGCTTCGATATCTTCAAAATGGACTTGAAGTCGAATTCCGCCAAAAGCATTTGAGTGAAAGGGTAAAACCCCAATCATGGTTTCGTGTAGAAAGACATGGCGAATATCATGTTGCTCAAGTAGAAGTCGCAACACGGCATATTCGCTAGGAAAAGTAAAAATAGCAATGGTTTTAAAATTTTCCATATATGTATTTCTGAAGTCTTACCAAGGTACTAAATCTTTATTAATATTCAGGAGCTATTGATTTATAAAACGTACTTTTACAAACATTAATAAAAACATATGTCGCAAAGGAAAAAGAAGCGAAGAAAACAATCAACTGAAGGACTTACCGAAAGCATAGTAGCCATACTCCGAAAAGATCACTCCAAACCAATCAACTACAAGCAAATTGCAACAAAATTAGGAGTAGATGATCCAAGTAGTAGAAATCAGATAATTAAGAAATTAAAAGAACTTCAAATTAAAAATACCATTCAAGAAATTGAACGAGGTAAATATATTCTTACCCCATCTCAAAATTATTACACCGGAAGAGTAGATATTGCCGGTCGTGGACAGGGGTATGTTATAGTTGAAGACCTAGAAGAAGATATCCTTGTAAAAAACAAGAATCTCAACAAGGCCTTGCAAGGTGATACCGTCGAAGTCTACGTGTTTAAGCGCCGAAAGGGTGGAAAAACAGAAGGGGAAATTACAAAGATTTTACAACGAAAACGAACTGAGTTCGTCGGGACGATTCAGGTGATGGAAAATTTTGCCTTTGTCGATGTGACCGATTATAAAATGTATACCGATATCTTTATTCCGAAAGCCAATATAGGTGACGCAAAGAACGGAGAAAAGGTGTTGGTGGTAATGGAAGACTGGCCCGAAAAGGCAGACTCTCCCTTTGGAAGGGTGATCAAAGTGTTGGGAATGCCCGGAGAACACAATACAGAGATTCATTCTATTTTAGCTCAATACGGACTACCATACGAGTTTCCAGCCGAAGTTGAAGCCTTTGCTAATAAGCTCGATACAACAATTCATGCTGAAGAAATTCAGAAAAGAAGAGATATGCGTAGGGATCTCACTTTTACGATCGATCCTAAAGATGCGAAGGATTTTGATGATGCCTTGTCATTTACCAAACTCGAAAACGGCAATTATGAAATTGGAATACATATCGCCGACGTATCTCACTACCTGCAAACAGGAACGGTTTTAGACGACGAGGCATACGAACGCGCCACATCGGTTTATTTGGTGGATCGCGTGGTACCTATGCTTCCTGAAATACTTTCAAACGGAGCTTGTTCACTTCGCCCAAACGAAGAAAAATATACGTTTTCGGCCGTTTTTGAAATAAATAATAAGGCTGAAGTGCTTAAAAAATGGTTTGGAAGAACAGTGACGTATAGTGATGCCCGCTTTTCGTATGAAGAGGCACAACATATTATTGAAAACCCCACAGATACTTCTCATACTATTCCTTCGGAAATATCAATTACCGATAAAAGTTATTCCGTTAAAAATGAAATTGCTGAAGCTATTTTAGAATTAGACCGGCTGGCAAAAATACTTCGGAAGGATAGAATGCGACAGGGTGCTATTTCATTTGACAAGTTAGAAGTGAAGTTTAAACTTGATGCAGATAATAACCCTGAAGGTGTTTACTTTAAGGAAAGTAAGGATGCTAATAAATTGATCGAAGAATTTATGCTATTAGCCAACCGCAGCGTTGCCGAATTCATTGGAAAACAAAGCAAGAAGAAAACCTTTGTATACCGGGTTCACGACGAACCCGATGATGAAAAGATCGCGGCTCTAGAGAATATCATAAAACGCTTTGGATACAAACTAAACACCAGAGACAGAAAAACTACCGCGGCCTCGTTAAACAAACTACTGAGTGATGTAAACGGAAAGAAAGAGCAGAATTTAGTGGATACACTTGCTATTCGCTCCATGAGTAAGGCTGTTTATACCACCAATAATATTGGTCATTACGGCTTAGCCTTCGATTATTACACACACTTTACCTCGCCAATACGCCGGTATCCCGATGTGTTAGTGCACCGGCTTTTACAGCGTTATCTAGACGGAAAGGACTCTGCCAAAGAGGAAAAATACGAAGAATTGTGTGGGCATTCCAGCGATATGGAAAACCTTGCCTCTAATGCAGAAAGGGACAGTATTAAATATATGCAGGTAAAGTATATGCAGGATCACCAGAATGAAGACTTTTTAGGGGTAATCTCCGGGGTGACCGAATGGGGTGTTTATGTTGAAATCATATCTAATAAATGTGAGGGAATGGTTCGTTTACAGGATATCCGGGATGACCACTATGTATTTGATAGAGAAGAATATGCCGCTATTGGACAACGCACAAAAAATGTATATCAGCTTGGTGACGAGATCTATGTAAGGGTAAAAAATGCTGATTTGGTTAAAAAGCACTTAGACTTTACCATGCTGGGGCATCGAAATGAATACCAACCCAACCGAAAAGGCTAAAAATATTCGTACTTTTACCACACTATGTTCGATGGTTTGTGGTATGCTGTTTTTTATGGGTTTCTACTCGCATTTGCAGTAGGCCCCGTGTTCTTTACCCTCATTGAGACCAGTATTACCAAGGGATTTAAAGCAGGGCTTTTCTTCGATTTAGGCGCCATCTTTGCCGATATTATTTTTATTCTTTTCGCTTATTTTAGTACCAGTAAGATCTTAGACAAGGTGAAGGATGACCCTGGCTTACTTATTTTTGGAGGCGCCATCTTGATAGCCTACGGGATCATCTCCTATATTCGAACGGCCAAATCGTTTATAAAAATTGCGCGAGAACACTATGCAGTAAAGGTGAAAAAGAACCTGGGAGGGCTGTTTCTAAAAGGGTTTCTTCTGAATTTTGTAAACTTTGGTGTACTGGCCGGATGGATTGGAACCATCATTATGGCAAATGCCTTAACCACTTCCAAAAATGGAGTTGTGCTATTCTTAACTACTGTTTTTATTACTTTTTTTCTCACCGATCTTTTAAAAATTACACTGGCAAAGAAGCTGAAGAATAAAATGACCCCACGCTTTATCTTTAAGACCAAAAAGTGGGTGAGTATCTTAATAACCGGTTTTGGTGTTTTAATGCTACTACAAGGTATTTTTCCAAATGAAGTAAAAGCAGGTCTGGAAAAGATTCCGGGCCCTGTACACTCCATTGAAAACCAGATAGATAATAGTCAATAAAAAAACCTCCAGTAAACACTGAAGGTTTTTGAGGCATCAAGCGGATTCGAACCGCTGTAGAAGGTTTTGCAGACCTCTGCCTAGCCACTCGGCCATGATGCCTTAGATGAGCGCAAATGTAAATAAATTTAACCGAAAATTCCTATTAAAATAGCTATTACCTCATGGACTGCATGGTAACACTTACCTCTGCAACGTCACCTCCAATGGGAGGATTTACTTTTGCCACCGTTACCTTTACCGTGTTGACCAAAGGAATTTCTTTAAAAACAACAGCGATGATTCGTTGTCCGACGTGTTCTAATAATTTAGACCGAATTGCCATTTCGTTTTTTACAATTTTCTGAAGATGCACATAATCCACGGTATCAGTTAGCCTATCGCTTGTTGCAGCCTTTGAAAGATCTGCTTTTACCGACAGGTTAACCAGATAATCGGACCCTATTTTTTCTTCTTCAACCAAGCAACCGTGAAAGGCGAATATCTTGATGTTTTTTAATCGGATGGTACTCATTTAAAAAGTTTTAGCAAAGATACTTTTTTCTGTTATTTAGTTACCTTTGCCTTTTATTTTTAACCATGTCAGAAGAAAAAGAATCTCTCAATTTTATTGAGCATATCATAGAAGAAGATTTGAAAAACGGAATGGATTCGAAGGACCTGCGCTTCCGATTTCCACCCGAACCCAATGGATATCTTCATATAGGGCATACCAAGGCTATTGGAATTAGTTTTGGATTAGGTGAAAAGTACAACGCACCCGTCAACCTTCGTTTCGACGATACCAATCCGGCCAAGGAAGAGCAGGAATATGTGGACGCTATTAAACACGATATAAAATGGTTGGGTTATACATGGGAAAACGAATTGTATTCGTCCGATTATTTTCAACAATTATACGATTGGGCAGTAAAACTAATCAAAGAAGGGAAGGCTTATGTAGACTCACAATCCAGCGAGGCAATGGCCGAACAAAAAGGAACACCAACCCAACCGGGCGTCGAAGGGCCTTATCGAAACAGAAGCATTGAGGAAAACCTCGATCTATTCGAACGGATGAAGAACGGTGAGTTTGAAGAAGGAACCCATGTGTTGCGTGCTAAAATAGACATGCAGCATCCCAATATGCTTATGCGGGACCCGCTCATGTATCGAATTTTAAAAAAATCACACCACCGTACAGGGAATACTTGGTGTATCTACCCGATGTACGATTGGACCCACGGGGAAAGTGATTATATTGAACAGATAACACACTCCCTCTGTTCTTTGGAATTTAAACCTCATAGAGAGCTATACGATTGGTTTTTGGACCAGGTTGTGGACGCACACAAATTACGCCCTAAACAACGTGAATTTGCACGTTTGAATCTAAGCTATACGATAATGAGTAAACGAAAATTGCTCAAATTGGTAGAAGATGGGGTTGTGAACGGTTGGGATGACCCTAGAATGCCGACTATTTCCGGCCTGCGCCGAAGAGGATACACCCCAAGTGCTATTCGTAAATTCGTCGAAACGGTAGGAGTCGCGAAGCGCGATAACGTCATCGATGTAGCGCTTTTAGAATTCTGCATTCGAGAAGATCTAAATAAAACTGCCCCACGTGTGATGGCGGTATTAGACCCTATTAAACTAATTATCACGAATTATCCCGAAGGCAAGGAGGAGTTCTTAGAAGCTGAGAACAACCAGGAAGATGAAAGTGCAGGTTTTAGAAAAGTGCCTTTTTCAAGGGAGCTTTATATTGAAAAAGACGATTTTAAAGAAAATGCCAGCAGCAAGTATTTTAGACTGACACTTGGTAAAGAAGTCCGACTTAAAAACGCCTATATCATCAAGGGGGAGAAGGTTGTAAAAGACGATCAAGGAAACATTGTTGCAGTGCATTGCACCTATGACCCCGATTCTTTAAGCGGAAGCGGGACAGAGGCAAGTCTGCGAAAAGTAAAAGGGACCTTGCATTGGGTTTCGGTAAAGCATGCTATAAAAGCGGAAGTAAGGGAATACGACCGATTGTTTTTAGACGAAGCCCCCGACAGCCATGCAGACAAGGATTTTATGGAGTTTATTAATCCGGAGTCACTGAAGGTGATCGATGCCTATGTAGAACCAAGCCTGAAAGGAGCAAAAATAGGAGAGCGTTTCCAATTTCAACGCATCGGCTACTTTAATGTGGACCATGATTCCACAGACCAGCAGCTGGTGTTTAATAAAACAGTAGGCCTACGCGATTCCTGGGAAAAGCAAAAACCGGTTGAACAAAATGTCCAAAACCAACAAAAGAAATCTTCTCAACAGCCACAGCGTCCGGCTATTGAAGTAATCAAACAATTGGGCAAGAAATACACCAATTTACCTCCAGAGAAGCAATTAAAAACCAAGACCCAAATAGAGCAATTGGCCCAACAAGTAAGCTATGATGAATTAGCACCGCTTTTTGGCACGAGTACAAAAAAAACGGGCACTCGGATAGCTGCTATGATAAGCCTTCGTGTATTATTAGCACAAGGCTTAGATAAGAATAGCGCAATCGACATATTTGTTCAACAAGCACTTGAAGACAAGGATGCGCTGCTTGTCGCTGAGGCAAAAGCGATATTGTAGAATAATAAAATGACATTTAAGAAATAAGCCCTTCAAAATTTGAAGGGCTTATTATTAATATTTAAGGTCGTCACCTTCTGCCGGTCTTGGCGGAGGAGTTTTCCGCTTTTGTTTTGTTATGCCTTTGGCGGCATTCTCTTTTTTCATCTGCTCACCAATTTGGTTACTCGCTACAAAGGAAGCGATCATATCGTTTAACATATTGCTTCCTGCCTGCGGAGAATTAGGCAGCAGGATTAAATTGGTATTCGTTTCCTCGCCAATCGACTGCAGCGTATCGTAATGCTGGGTAACCACGATCAAAGCAGAAGCTTCTTGTGAATTAATACCTACATTGTTCAATACATCCACACTTTCTTCCAGTCCGCGAGCAATTTCACGACGTTGATCTGCGATCCCCTGCCCCTGAAGTCGTTTGCTTTCGGCTTCGGCACGCGCCTTGGCAACAATCTTGATACGCTCTGCTTCGGCTTCGTATTCGGCTGCGACTTTTTCACGTTCGGCCGCGTTGATTCGGTTCATGGCCGCTTTTACTTGCACATCGGGGTCAATATCGGTTACAAGCGTCTTGATAATATCGTAACCATAGTTAATCATTGCTTCATTTAATTCAGTTTTAACAGCAATAGCGATATCATCCTTGCGTTCAAATACATCGTCCAGCTTCATTTTGGGTACTTCGGCACGCACCACGTCAAATACGTAGGACGTAATCTGGTCGTGCGGATTCTCCAATTTATAAAAGGCATCGTACACTTTTTCCTTGATCACTTGAAATTGTACCGAAATCTTTAGACGCACAAATACGTCATCCTTGGTCTTGGTTTCCACCATAACATCCAATTGCTGAATCTTTAAATTAACTCGCCCTGCAATACGTTGTACAATCGGAATTTTAAACTGTAATCCTGATGTTCTAATACTGTTAAATTTTCCAAAATTTTCAATAAGAGCAGCCGTTTGTTGCTTGACAGTGAAAAAGGAAGATAGAAGTAAAAAGAAGAAAATGATTCCGATAGGAATCAATAAAATAATAAAACCACCCATAGTTTTTGAAATATTAAGTTAATAAGTACGTTGAAGATACGAAAATAAAGCTATTTTAGCCTGCCCTATTATCAATAAACCTCACACTTTATGAGTCTGAAGAACCTATTATTTGTTACTATTTCCATTCTATTTTTACAACAACTAACCGCTCAGAGAAATTACGAAGAATATAACAGGCTGGGACTCAATGCAGGGCTTACAATATTCGACATCAATACCGACGACTTCAATACGAAGCAAGCCATTGGGTTTATGGGGGGCTTTACCACCAGAGGATCTTTCAGAAATAATTTCGACCTTATTTACGGACTCAATTATTACAATGCCGAAATTGAGATCTTTGCTAGAGACATAGGGGATGTTTCAGGAACATTCGATCAGCAGTATGTACCGTATTCTATACAATCGGCACAATTAAATTTTTTAGCCAGTTACAACATTATAAAGCATCATTTAAGTATAGAAGTTGGCCCGGTTCTCAATGTGAATGGCAAAATGAAGCTGAAAAGCGACCGTTACGAAAACTATATAATAGATGGGTACAATACGTTACGGGCGAAAGATATTCAGGATATTTCTAAGATCAATTTTCATGTGCTGGGAGGGCTTACTGCCGGACTAGAAAATTTTCGAATTAGTGGCCACTACCAGTACGGTGTAACTAATATGCTAAAAAACCTAAACGATAAAAACTTGGAGAACAAGGATTTTGAAGGGCATGGCTCCACCATCGTTCTTATGGCGATTATCTATTTTTAGGAGATCGTTTTCAACGCATTTTCAATACGCTTGATTGTTTCTTCCTTCCCAAGCAATGCGGCAATATCAAATACTTCGGGTCCTTTCATTTCTCCTACTAAAGCCAATCGCAAAGGCATCATTACTTTTCCAAAGCCTATTTCTTTTGAAGTGATCCATCCTTTAACGATTTCTGAAAGGTTTGCCGCCGAAAAGTCGGACGTCTGTTTTAATAGTGTGATAACTTCTTCAAGCAAGGCAGGGGTGTCTTGCTTAAATGCTTTGGCCGAAGCTTTTTCGTCGTATGATACCGGGGTTTCAAAAAAGAAACTTCCCTGATCCCAAAGATCTTCCACAAAGGTGGCGCGTTCTTTCAATAGCGAAACAATTTTTGACAGATTCAATGTGGTTTCTATGCCCTTTTCAGAAAGCAATGATTTAAACTTAGCGGTTAAAACAGTTGCTTCCATTTCCTGTAAGTATTGGTGCTGAAACCACTTGGTCTTTTCGGGATCAAACTTAGCCCCTGCCTTATGTACGCGCTCCAATTCGAAGGCTTGGCACAATTCCTCCAAACTAAAGATCTCTTGTTCCGTCCCCGGATTCCACCCCAAAAAGGCCAACATATTTACGACCGCCTCGGGCAAATAACCATCCTCCCGATAGCCTGAAAACACATCACCTTCGGCTGTTTTCCATTCCAAAGGAAAAACAGGAAAGCCCATTTTATCACCGTCACGTTTACTCAACTTCCCCTTTCCTTCCGGTTTCATAATAAGGGGTAAATGGGCAAATTGAGGTGCCTGCCATCCGAAAGCTCGGTATAATAATACATGCAGCGCCAGAGAAGGAAGCCACTCTTCACCGCGAATCACATGCGTAATTTCCATCAAATGATCGTCTACGATATTGGCCAAATGATAGGTAGGCATGCCATCGCTTTTAAACAATACTTTATCGTCCAGCACATGGGTGTCGATGGTCATGGTACCCCGAATCATATCATTTAGGGAAAGCGTTTCCCCTTCTGGCGATTTAAATCGAATAACGTATTCTTCGCCTGCGGTGAGTTTTGCCTGTACATCGGTCTCGGAAAGGGCTAACGAATTTTTTAGTTTTAGTCTGTTATGCCAATTGTAAATAAAGGTTTTCCCCTTTGCTTCATGGTCTTTTCTATGGGTGTCGAGTTCTTCGGAGGTATCGAAAGCGTAGTAGGCATGACCTTTGGCGATAAGTTGGTCTGCGTATTCCTTGTATAGACCTTTGCGCTCACTCTGCCGGTAGGGCCCGTATCCTTTTTCCTTCCCGGGGCCTTCATCAAAGGGAATATTAAGCCAGTCTAATGCCTCGATAATATATTGTTCTGCACCTTCAACGAATCGGTTTTGGTCGGTATCCTCAATCCGGAGCAGAAAATCTCCTCCGTGCTTTTTAGCAAACAAATAATTGAACAAGGCGGTTCTTACTCCGCCAATATGTAAGGGTCCGGTTGGACTTGGGGCAAAACGTACGCGTACTTTTTGAGACATAATTCTTTTTCTAACAATACGAGGGCAAAGGTACTAATTATGGAAGAGAAAGTTTTGAGAGAATTGTTATCTTTCACACATAATAAAACTTATGAAAAACACCGCTTTCACTTTGATACTAATATTTTTTTCCATTACTGTTGTTGCGCAATGGGAGAATGTGGGACAGGTGATTTATGGGGAATCTGGAGAAATAACAGGAGGTTCTGTAAGTTTTAATGAAACAGGAGAAAGACTGGTTTTATTCGATGGCAATGTAAATGGCGATCCAGGAGGTATGGCGCGTGTGTTTGAACTACAAAATGGAACCTGGATTCAACTGGGACAGGGCGTTGTTGGCTTTTCAGGAGACTTACAATCTGCAGGTCCTGTTAAAATGAACGCAACAGGAGATCGATTTATTTTTAGCTCTCCAAGTAATGATTCTAACGGAGTTCAGGAATCTGGGATTGTAAGGGTATTTGAATTGGTTGGAGGAAGTTGGGTTCAATTAGGACAAGATTTGAATGGCGAAATTGAAGGCGATTACTTTGGATATGCTGTTGATATTAGTGATGATGGAGAAACTATAGCTATTGGAAGCCCTCAAAATATTTTGAATGGCCCCGGGTATGTTAAAATCTTTAATTATATAAATGGTGTATGGTCGCAAATTGGCAGTTCCCTTTTAGGGTTAAATCCTGAGGATCAATTTGGACAATCGATTTCATTGAGTGCCAACGGAGATAAGATTGCTATCGCCGCTCCTCAAAATGACAGCACTGGAAATGATTCGGGCCTTTTACGGATTTTCGAATTGCTGAATAATGAATGGGAACAATTAGGAGGCGATATTTTTGGAACAATTGAAGAGGATAATTTAGGGGGTTCGATTTCTCCGGGAACTACACCTTTAAGTCTTAGAGGAAATAGCGTGGCTGTTGGTGCACGCGGAGGCATTAACAATCCGGGTTATGTAAAAGTATATCGGTATCAAAACAATAGTTGGGAATTGCTAGGACAGCCAATTGTAGGTTTGGAGAATAGTTATGGTGCTTCATTGTGTTTTAATGAAGCGGGAAATATACTCGTGATATCAGACCCTTTTGAAAGCTTGGGAACTGGGATTGTTCAGGTTTTCAGATTGATTAATACTACGTGGCAGCAGTTTGGTGAAAGCATAGAAGGCGATGGGCAATCAGATGTATTTGGGCTATCAATCGATTTGAATTCTCTCGGGAATAGAATTTTGATAGGCGCTCCTTTTAATGATGGCAATGGAGCAAATTCCGGGAAAGTAGTGGTTTTACAAAATGATGATATTTTACAAGCTTCCGATTATATAAGTAACGGAACGGCCCTTTACCCCAATCCCAACAGAAATAGTTTTTCCATATA
>NZ_JAIOHK010000075.1 GCF_019913785.1 Altibacter sp. | reverse complement strand
AAGAAATCGAAGATTCACGAACTCAATAAAATATTAGCGTGTGAGTAAAAGGATAAAAGCTCCTTTTCTTTGCAACTTTCTTTTGGAGCAGCAAAAGAAAGTTGAATTAAAAATTGATTACGATTCAGAGGGAGCGAAGCGACCGATGAATCTCATCTCACAACTCACAACTCACCCTTCACTATTCACTATAATCCGGACACACATGCTTCTTAATCATATCCACATTGATCTTTCTAAGATCGTTGCCCTTCAAGGGATGTACCCCCGGAGCCGAGAATAATTCCAAATCCTTGTCTCCGCGTTTGTAATACCACACCTTAGGACTCCCATCAGCATTAAAAAAGAACGTCTTTTCACAGGTGGCTTCGAGCTTTCTAAAATTATTATACAAACCTATATCAAGTGGTATGGTATTGGGTTCTTCACAATGTACTTTCACATACCTATCCCCTTGCCATTGCATGCATTTCTTCCTTGTGGAGTCGTAAATAAAATATCCTATGATTACCAACAGCAATATGATTACATACCGTGAGCGATTCTTTTTGACCGTGATCTCCTCATTCTTTTTAATAAAATCCTTGTAATCGGTATAGCCGAGATATTTCGATAACTGATTTCGAATCACCTTTGAAATAGTAAAGGTCTCACCCTCTTCCAATTTCTGATGATAATTACTAATGGCTTTCGAAGTAATTGAAAACTTAAAGTCATGATCCAACGCTTGACTAATATGCGTTGCTATTCCATTTCTGCTATTTGAAGCCCCTTCATGTAAGGCCTTTTCAAATACCATCCTCAATAGTTTTGTTTGCATGTTTTTCTCCCGTTTCACTTCCCGAAAATTACAACATCTTTTTGGAAAACAATTGGAAATTAGCTTTCCAACGATCTTCTAAAAGCTTTCCAAGGTCTTTCTAGGCCCTCCTCGAAAAAACTCCATTTATTTGACCCAGCATTGAAGAACACCCAAGCGTAATAGGGTTTACGAATCTCTTCGATGCAATACCGGAGTTGCGACGTCGAGGGGTTCGACCATTTGAGAAGTAATCGAATTTCTTGACCGCTGCACTCCGCACTTCTCAACCCGAAGCCAACGCGCTTCAAAAATCACGGTGTTGCTGTGCAACAAAAACAAACCGAGTAATAACTCGGACAGCAACGCCTATTTCTAATTTTTAAATCTTAAACGATGAAACGAATAATCATAGTTATGGGTGCCGCCCTGCTCTACTTGGGCATGCAAGCCTGCACCCCCCAAGCAATGGACGAAGTTATAACCCCACAAGCCTGTTGTGGCGATGACTTTGGACCACCGCCACCACCACCTCCGCCACCTCCCGGAGGATAGAAAAAAGCGTGGCATGTATTAAAAATTTGTCACTACTTTTGAGGGATGCGAATGGTTCCATTTACATCCCTCTTTTTTTGGCAACTCCTAATAGTGATATGGGTAGCTTTTCCTGTTAGGAGTTACAGTCAGCCAGCACCGGATAGCACATCCTATTACTATCAAGCCATTATTAGCACTAATTCAAAAACAGAAACCCTCCAAGCCATTGTTTATTTTCAACGAAAGCTGGAGCAGGCATTAAAAAGAAAGGATACTGTTGCCGCATTGTATGCCCAAAGACTGCTGGTTATAGGACAATACGAAATGGATTTTTTGAACGATAGTGAAGAAACTGCCACGAACGCCCTAAAATTACTAGAGTCATTAAATGATTCTCCTTATACACTCGAAAACAAAAAAGCCTTCTATATTAATCTGGGACGCGTATATCGATCCTTGCAAAATCCAAAAACCGCTTTGTACTACTATGACAAAGTACTGGCATTGGTCACGTCCAAAAAGGATAGCATAATCCATCTGAACAACAGAGCCACAGTGTATATCGATATGGAAGCCTATGATCTGGCGTTACGGGAGCTCGAACAGGCATTTAAAAAAGCGGAACAAAAACAAGAAGCGCTAACGATTGCCAAGACCCAAGACAACCTGGGTTTTGTGCAAAGCAAATTAGGAAGGCCTGAGGGGCTTCCCAATCTGCAGGCGGCCTTGGCACTACGTCTTCCCCTTAACGATCTACCCGGTATCTATTCCAGCTATCGGCACCTTACCGAATATCATTTAGATAAGAAAGAATTTACACAAGCCGAAGCCTATGCCCAAAAAGCCTACCAGACAGCCAAAATCCTTAATAGCGCCTCCTACTTAGAAAATGCCATCGCCAATTTGATACGAACCAAGAACGATACCAACTTTAGCAACTACCTCTTTCTTACAGACAGTCTCGCCAAGGCCAAACTGGCACAGGAGAATAGCTATGCCGGTATTAAATTTGAATTTGAAAAGGAAGCGCGCCGCGCCAATGCCAACGAACTGGAAAAAGAAAAACAAAAACGTTACAAAATAGTATACCAAGCCCTGGGGGGTGTTGTACTACTAAGTGGTATCTACCTCTTCTTTTTCCTTCGGGACCGGAATAAAAAGAAGACGCAACAGGCCATCTATACCACCGAAACCCGCATATCGAAAAAAGTACACGACGAGGTCGCCAACGATGTCTATCATGTCATGACCAAGCTTCAGAATAATCATACCCAAGACGAGGCGCTTTTAGACGATCTGGAACAGATCTATACCAAGACCCGGGATATTTCGAAAGAAAGCGGCGCCATAGAAGTACACCAACATTTCGATACCCTCCTTTCCGACCTACTGCTCAGCTATCAAAGTGCCGAGGTCTCCATCATCACTAGAAATATTGCGAAAATAGATTGGGATGCCCTCCCCAATACCAAAAAGACAACGCTCTACCGGGTCCTGCAGGAACTAATGACCAATATGCGCAAACACAGCAAGGCAACGGTGGTGGTGCTGGTATTTTCAAAAAAGGGAGGTACCTACCAGATAGCCTACACAGACAACGGCCTGGGCACCCACCTGAAAAAACGAGGTGGTTTACTAAATACGGAAAACCGTATGGAAACCATCAACGGGCGTATTAGCTTTGAATCGGAACCCGACAAGGGGTTTAAAGCGACTATTACCGTATAATTATGTTTAAAAAAGTACTCATATCAGATGATCTGGACAGCATCAACCACGGAGTGATGACGGTGGCTGCTTCATTGGGCATCAAAGAGGTGGTACAGGTACAGTATTGTGACGACGCCTACCTCAAACTAAAAAAGGCAGCCATGGATGGGGACCCTTTCGATCTTTTGATCACCGACCTCTCCTTTAAACTGGACCATAGAGATCAGACCTACCCCAGCGGAGATCTATTGATCAAGGCAGTGCGAGAGGCCTATCCCAATCTGCAGATTGCCGTATATACCGTAGAAGACAGATTGCAGCGGGTTCGTGCCCTCATGCAGGACCGTTATGCCGACGCCTATGTGTGCAAGGGCCGAAAAGGGCTGGTAGAACTATCCCACGCCATTCGTGCCTTGGACAAACAAGAATCCTATTTGTCGCCACAAATTGCCCATGCGCTCAACGACAAGGAAGCCCTGGAGGTAGACGATTACGATATTGCCTTACTGCAATTATTGGCGCGGGGCTTTTCGCAGGATGAAGTGAGCGCACATTTTAAGAACAGCCATATTTCCCCTTCGAGTCTGAGTTCCATCGAAAAGCGCCTCAACAAACTCCGCATCCAGTTTAAGGCCAACAACGCCATCCATCTGGTGGCCATGGTAAAAGATTTGGGGCTTATTTAAAAAAATAACCAACCCTACGGATTCCCGTAGGGATTTCCAAACACAGTTAGGTAGTATTGTAGTGTTATGGATAGGCCATGCCTTGAAATACCAGGGAGATAGGAAAGGCACTGTAAAGGTGTCTTTCTTTTTTTTGGAGCAGTACGGTATGCCGTAAGGAAGATTTGAAGCTTGTTGGTAAGTTTGGGTTAATAACCAAAAACCTAATAAATCAAAAAAATTACTATCTTTAACTACTCCCCCCGTCTCTGCAAGCCGCAGGGCGGGGTGTTTTTTTGCTATAGGTTTACAATGTGAATTATTACAAACGTAATTTAAATCCTTGAATTTATTATAATGCAGTCAACAGTGATACACAATAAAAATCATATATGAATATAACTGAGAAAAACATATTTCACATTGAGGGAAATATTGATTATGCTGAAATAAATAGATTAATTAATTTCTATAATGATTGTGCAATCGAAAATGGAGGAGCCGTAGATATAATTGAAGGAACAATATATAACTTAATAAAGATAATAATAACCCCAAGAATATATAATGATGAGCCAATTCTTGAAGTTGACCCTCTTTTTCTTAGTTATCTAGTACTCTTTATTGAAAAATTCTATAAAACTAAGATTGATATTTCTATAATAAACCCTTATTTAGAAGAGCTGGAGGAGAATTTTTCCGAGGCGAACTTTCAAAACTGTGTAAAAGTATCGAACAGGGCTTTTAGTCTACGAGATCAAATAATTTCTATTCTTGAATATCCACAATTCAAAAATAGAATTTCTCTAACAGCATTTTATTACAATAAGGAGAAGCAAAGTAAATTCCCAGTCCCTAAAAATGCCGGAGTTTCTGAAAGGTTTATACCTCTAGTATTAATAGATAGCAAGGATAAGATTAGTTTCTTTTTCGATAAAAAAAAGACCTATTTGACTAACTCACAGGCATTTAGATATTTTGAAAAGATAGAACAAAAAGTTAAAGGGTTTTATGACAATATCCCTACGCTTAGTATTTTTGAAACATTCTTATTGAGAGTTTTACTTACAGATGATATTCCAAATAATAAGAAGAGTAAAATAGATAAAAAGTCTATTGATTATTATATAGCTTTTGTAGAACAACTAAGTTCTAGTATTAAAGAATTGGCCTTAAATATTGTAGAGCATTCTCGTAATACCGAAACTTCTCAATCTGGAGTAGGAGTTATTACCGCAAGAATTTTTGAAAAAAGGAGGCTTACTATTCTTAAAGAATCTTCAGAAAAAAAATATTTAGAGCCCTTCGATGAAAATGATTTCTTTTTGGACATCAATGTGATCGATTTGGGATATAAACCAATTAGAAAGAAATATATAGAAAATATTGAGCTAAATAAGCAAAATGACCCAAATAATAATCTAAAAATCAATTATGAACATGACATTGATTTAGTAAAAAATAAAAATGTTTATAGATTCGAAGATTTCTTTTTACCAAATGCTAAGACCGATCATCAACTAAACAAACTTATATCAAGATATGGTTTACAATATTTTACTCATGTTGCTACTGAACGGTTTGGGGGATATGTTAAGGCAGTATCACATAATGAAGCTTTCTTTATGGATAAAAATAATGGGGTAAGTTTAGATAAATCAACCAATAGATATGGCACTAGCTATAATTGCTTAATTCCTCTTGAAAAGTTTAATTCCCATCTCCAACAATTAAAACTTAAAAAAAAACTGGGATTACAAACTGGGCATAATGAAAACTCTCTAAAAAGTATAGACAAGTATTATAAAATTCCATTTTCGGAATTGAATGGCGAAGTTGATTTAAATAAAATTATTTACTATGATAATGTTCCAACTAAAATTGTCGGTAAATACGCTTTTATTTTTGAAGTTTATAGTACTTTTTTCAAGATAGCCGACCATCACAAAAATAACATTCATCTAATAAATGCAAAACTTTTAAAAATTGATAATGCTAGTGATTGGGTAAGGCTTCTTTCTGCAATTAGTTTGGAAATTAAAAATATTATCATCTATAATATATCCAAGGTAATAACTCGAGACATTATTGAATTACGACGAACCCAATCCAAACATATTGATTTTGACTTTTGGGAAGATGAAAGTTTTGTATTATTCTATTCATATCAAAAAGGTATCCAAGACAATGATTTTAATCGATTTGGAGCGACTTTGCTAACGGGAAAGACTGAAGCAAAATACAACTATATTAATCTTCGTATTTGGAAACACCATTATTCATATTATAAACAATTTATTCAAAGAAATACAAAAGGTAAAGTTGAAACCGAATATTACTCTCCGACGAGCTTATTGTTGACCAATGGCAATCTAAAATACTTTGACCTATTAATCAAAAATAAAGATATATATGGCAGTCCCATTAGTCTGTTTGAGCAATCAGTACAATATGCACTCAACAAAAATTTACCGGAAAACCTATTAGTAGAAACAAATAACAAAGGTTACAAGATAAGTAATACTCATTTCAGATTAGGTTCTAAAATTCATATTGACAGCTTTTACTATGCGAAAAGATTGTTTCAGAACAGTTTTTTTACGACACCCCTTTCTTATTTACTAACAAATTACATAAGTGAAATAATACTTAGAAACAATTC
>NZ_JAIOHK010000074.1 GCF_019913785.1 Altibacter sp. | reverse complement strand
TGATTTTGGAGAGTTGTCGACATAGTGATTGTATTTAGTTAGAATTTATAGTTGCTAGTTCTTAATTTGAATAAGTTGCTCCTTTGGATCGCCCAAGGTTTCATGGATAAACTTGGTCATTTTCTTGAATAAGTGTAGGCGTGTATTTCCACCATAGATACTGTGATTCTTATCGGGGTAAATAGCCCATTCAAAATCCTTATCGGCTTGCACCAATGCTTCTACCAAGCGTGTGGTGTTTTGCACATGCACGTTGTCATCGGCACTACCGTGTACCAAAAGAAAATCGCCTTTCAATTTATCCACATGCGAAATGGGTGAATTCTCATCGTATCCCGACGGGTTTTCCTGAGGCGTTTGCATATAGCGTTCAGTATAAATTGTATCGTAAAAACGCCAGCTGCTCACCGGAGCTACCGATATGGCCATAGAAAACGTATCGGCACCCTGAAACAAACAATTGGCCGCCATAAAGCCTCCATAGCTCCATCCCCAAATTCCAATTCTGTTTGCATCAATATAAGGCAATTCACCTAGCTTTTGGGCAACAGCAATTTGATCCTGCACTTCGTATTTTCCCAGTTCTTTTTGCGTCATCTTCTTGAAGTCGCGTCCCTTCAAACCAGTACCTCTCCCATCAACGCATACTACAATATATCCTTGTTGTGCCAACATTTGGTGCCAGTAATCGTTCGATCCTCCCCAGCTGTTGGACACATTTTGTGAGCCCGGACCGGAATATTGGTACATAAACAGTGGATATTCTTTATTGGGATTGAAGTCCTTCGGTTTAATGGTGTACATATTCAGGTCTTCACCATTGATCTGGATCGTTGAAAACTCCTTGGGAGAAGTTTTATAAACGCCTAGCTGATTCTTTAAGACGTTGTTGTTTTTGATTTCACGTAGTTGTCTTCCCGTTTTTGCATCATGCAGAGTGAAAACATAGGGTGTTTCCGTGTCTGAAAAAGTTTTTATAAAATACGTAAAGTCCGAACTGAAGGCAGCGCTATTGCTTCCGGTTTTATCACTCAACCTCACTTTGTTCTTACCGGAACGAAGTACAGAATAGATATCTCTATTAATACTGCCGTTTTCCGTACTCTGATAAAAGACACGCCCCGTATTTTGATCGAATCCGTAATACTTGGTCACTTCCCACTTTCCATCGGTAATTTGATTGATCAACTTCCCGGTCTTATCGTAATGATAGATATGATTCCATCCACTTTTCTCACTGGTCCAGATAAAACTATTGTCGTTTAAAAAGGTGAGATCATCGGTCACATCAACATAGGCAGCATCTTTTTCTTTATGTACCAATGTCGAAGTGCTATTGGCTGCATTTACAAATACCAGATCGAGTTCATTCTGGTGCCTGTTTGTCAATTGAACACTTAGGATAGCGGCGTCGTTGGTCCATTTGATTCTCGGGATATAGTAATTGTTATATTTCGAAATATCTACCTTTGAAGTGTTTCCGGAGTTCAAATCGTATAAATGCAAGGTCACTAAGGCGTTGGCCTCACCCGCTTTCGGATATTTAAACACCTGTTGGGTTTGATATAAATCACCTCCGTACACATCCATGGAAAATTCGGGGACATGGGTTTCATCAAAACGAATATAGGCAATCTTACTGCCGTCCTTGTTCCAATCGAAGGCCCGTACAAAGGCAAATTCCTCTTCGTAAACCCAATCGGTAATTCCGTTTATAATGCTATTCTTTTTTCCATCGGTGGTAATTTGCCGAACCTCCCCATTCGATATGTCCTTTACAAATAGGTTATTGTCATATCCATAGGCAATTTTACTTCCATCGTGGTTGAACGTGGGCTCCTGAATTTGATCCTTGGATACCAACGTCAATTTTTTGGACTTTATATCATACACATAATAGGTCCCCAACGATGATCTTCTATAGATTTGCTGCAACTGTGTTGCCAACATCAATTTGGATTCGTCACTGCTGAACTCATAGGATATGATATAGTCGATTCCCGGCAAGTCTTCGGTATTGACCAACGTACGCACCTTATTACCGCTTTTATAATCGTATACATCCACGGTAGATGCCTTTTTCTCGCGATCGTAATTTAAGACGGAATACTCCTTTCCATTGTTCAACGAACGCAATACATCCAGTCGTTCTGTACGGAAAGTGCCTCCCCAAATATCTTCTAATGTGATCTCTTTTTGCTGTGCTACGGAAGTAGAAATAGTCGCTATAAATAGCAGTAGCACCTTAACCGAAAATAATCTCTTCAAACTGTTAAAATTTTGATACGCCAAGTTTACTAAATTTTAACGAAATTATGGCAGTTTTTATGTTAAATACCTCTCATTTGTTAGTAAATAAGCCTTCAAAAGGTTCACTATAAATGGTATCTTTGTTTTTTAAATTCCAGAATATGCCGAAGCCCGTTTCAGGATTTTCTAAAAAGTCGAAAGCAGAAAAAGTACAATGGTTGGTCGAAACTTATCTCGATAATGATCCAGATGCCTTGGCTACTTTAAGAAAATATTGGAATCCGGATACGGAGGTTCAAAAGCTACACGACGATTTTATTGAGAATACGCTTACCAATTACTACCTCCCCTTCGGAATCGCCCCTAATTTTTTGATCAATGAACGCCTGTACGCACTTCCCATGGTGATTGAGGAAAGTTCGGTGGTGGCAGCGGCCAGCAACGCTGCCAAATTTTGGTTAAAGCGCGGCGGATTTAAAGCCGAAGTGATTTCGACCCAAAAGAATGGGCAGGTACATATTAATTACTTCGGAAAGGAGGCTCACCTAAGTACTTTCTTTGCAGCGATAAAACCGAAGCTGATCGACAGCATCGCCGAGCTTCAGAAAAACATGCAAAAAAGAGGTGGTGGATTACACAGTCTGGAACTTATTGACGCCACCGAAACCCTTGAAGGCTATTACCAACTACATGCAACCTTTGAAACGCTAGACGCCATGGGTGCCAATTTTATCAACAGTTGTTTAGAGCAAATAGCAACCACCTTCGAAGCCGAAGCAAAACGATTTACACCTTTTTCAGAAAATAATACCTATCCGGAAGTCGTCTTAAGTATCCTTTCCAATTATGTCCCGGAATGTTTGGTTCGCGCCGAAGTGAGCTGTCCTGTGGACATGCTCGATGACTCAAAAATAGATGGCAACACCTTTGCTGCCAAATTTGTACGTGCTGTCGCCATTGCCAAAGCCGAAAAGCGCAGGGCCGTCACCCACAATAAAGGGATAATGAATGGGGTAGATGCCGTTGTTCTTGCAACAGGGAACGACTTTAGAGCCGTTGAAGCCGGGGTCCACGCCTACGCCGCCAAAGACGGAAATTATACCAGCCTGACACATGCCACCGTAGAAAACGGGGAGTTTCGATTTTGGATTGAACTTCCGTTGGCTTTGGGCACCGTTGGCGGACTTACCTCCTTACATCCGATGGTAGCAATAGCCTTCGATATTTTACAAAAACCAGATGCAAAAACCCTGATGCAAGTTGTGGCCGTGGCCGGTTTGGCACAGAACTTTGCGGCCATCCGCTCTTTGGTGACAACCGGAATTCAGAAGGGACATATGAAAATGCATCTGATGAATATCTTAAATCAGTTGCACGCTTCCGATATAGAAAAAGAAAAGGCGGTGACTTATTTTAAAGAGAACAGTATTACACATAGTGCCGTGGAACACTTTGTTGAAACCCTTCGGAATTGATGTTGAAACAGACTTTCTACAGCAACGGCAAATTATTACTCACTGGCGAATACGTGGTCTTGGACGGTGCTTCGGCCATAGCCATCCCAACCAAATACGGACAATCTCTGGAAATTGTTCCTTCAGAAAAAGCCGGAATTCATTGGAAAAGTTTGGACGAAAACGATGCGGTCTGGTTTGAGGGTAATTTTACTTCCGAAAAAGGACAACTGAAACAACTCGATAAAGACAAGACTTCAAAAATCTTGCACAACATCCTTCTTTCAGCCCAACAACTCAATCCGAATTTTTTACAGGAAGCCAACGGCTGGAATCTTACCACCCGGCTCGATTTCCCTCGAAATTGGGGCCTGGGCACCTCTTCAACCTTAATCAACAATATAGCGCAATGGGCGCAGGTTGATGCATTTGTGTTGCTTCGGAAAAGTTTTGGTGGAAGTGGTTACGATATTGCTGCTGCACAAAGTGACGGCCCTATATTATATCGACTCCAAGACGGAATACCAATCATAAAGCGCGTCACATCGCCCTGGGATTTTAAAGATCAGTTGTTCTTTGTGCACCTCAATCGGAAGCAGGATAGTAAAGAAGGTATTGTACGCTATAAAAATGCTTCGGTAGATACGAAGATGTTTACCGAAATAGATGATATCAATAAGAAGCTCCTTGTCTATACGGCTCTTTCAGAATTTGAAGCCTTATTAGATCAGCACGAACAACTTATTTCAGAATTAATTCAGCTTCCAACGATTAAAAAGGAACGTTTCTCGGATTATCCACGAACGATAAAAAGCTTAGGTGCCTGGGGTGGTGATTTTGTATTGGCCACGGGAGGGGAAGCAGAGAAAGATTATTTCCGTGATAAAGGGTATAGTACCATTATCGATTTTAGGACCATGCTAAAATAAAAAACCTCCGCAGCATTCGTCACGGAGGCTTTTATATAAACTTTTTCAGGGTTTAATAAAAAGTAGCCCTGTTATCTTCGATCTCCGCATTTTTCTCAAGGGCATTAAACACTTTCGTATTTACACCTGTAAGTACCTTTGCATTTGCCTGATTTGCAAATGAAGCATAGTTCTCTAGATCTGGCGCTTTGTTCACTGCCAACACCCGTACTTTAAACACGCCGGTCTTACCATCGATAAATCCGGTTTCTTCTCCGGCTTTCTTGCCAAAGGCAGCGCCTACCACTTTTGGCTCGGTACCGGCATCGGCCAAGGTAGGAGCAGCCATAGTAACTGCAGTTGCAGTTTTAACTGTCACATTCTGACTTGAAGCCATTTCTTGCAAGGTTGTTCCACTAATAGACTCACGGATTTTCTTTGCCTTCTTTTCGTTGCGTAAGATTGGTGTCACCTTAGCAGAGGCTTCTGCGACACTTTGCAATCCTTTTGGATTCTTACGCGTTAGTTGTACAATTACATATCCAGAAGGCACATTGAAACGCTTTACATCGCCTACTTTGGTATCTTCGTTGAAAGCCCATGTCACAACAGAACGGTTACTTCCCAACCCCGGGATGTTCGAATCCAATTCTCCAATTCGGTTGACGGGTTTTACCTCAGAATTTTGCTCTTTTGCAATCTCGTCGAATTTTCTATCCTGTGCTGCTACTTCATAGCTGGTAGCTTTCGAAAATATATCGTTGATGGTATTTTCTGAAGGCTCCACTTCTTTCATAACGGTTGCGGTCTTTACCACATCTTGAAAGTTCTTCTGGTCCATGATCTCGATCACGTGATACCCAAACTGCGACTTCACCACGCCAACATCTCCTTTTTTCCCTTCAAAAGTGAAATCTCTAAATTCGGGAACCATTGCCGTATATACATAATTTTCATACAAACCGCCTTTTTCTACGCTTCCGCTATCGGAAGACATTGCCGTCACCAAGTCCGCGAATTTAGAACGATTCGCTTTAACCACACCCACAATGCTGTCGGCTGTAGCTTTTGCCTGTTCGTCGGTTCTAGTAACATTGTCCGTTGGGTTTAAACCAGCAGGAATCAAAATGTGTCTTGCAGAGACCGAATCGGGAAGCTGACGTTTCCCAATCAATTTTGTAAGGCTCAAGGCGTTACCTACCTGGTAGGGGCCATAAATATCTCCCACGTTCATTTTAAAGACTGTATCCTTAATAGATGCAGGCAGTTCCTTCTTATAATACCAAGAATCGACATAGGGATTATCTGAATTTGCATTTACAAACTCTTCATAATTGGTAGCTGCACCTAATCCCGGTAAGGTATCGCCACTAACAATTACATAGTCTTTTAATGAAGCCATTTCAGTTTTTGCGGCTTCCATATCGGCTGGTGATGGCACTTCCGAATAAGTCACATACTGAATATCGACCATAGGGTCTACTTCAAATTCGGAAGCATGGCTTTTTACGTATTTTGTAATTTCTTCATCACTTACCGGCACATCGGCATCGGGAATGTTGGCATAAGGTACATGAACAAATTCGATATTGATCTTGTCGTTTTCAAATCGATATTCTTTCTCCCCTTCTGCCTGAGTAACAATCATCCCACCTTTTACCATATTCAAATAGGTGGTTTCCAAAACCGATTGTTGTGTAGACTTCACATAATCCTGCCATTGCTGGTAGGCCTGCGGGCTGTTCGCTTTGATATCGGCCACATACTCTAACATTTTTGCCTCGCTATATGCACCCGATTCGTCCTGAAACGTAGGGTTGGCGGCAAGAAATTTAGCCAATGCATTATTTGTCATCGCAGATTCGGCAATAAGACCCAGTTCTTCGTATTGCTCTTCCAAGAGCACACGACGCAGTTCACGCTTCCAAACAATGTCCATTGCCTGACTGGAAGGTGCATTGGGGCCTAAAGAACGTTGTGTAGCTTCTACCTGCTCCATAAACTCTTGTCTTGGAATGTCAACGCCATTCACGGTAGCTACCGTAGTTTGACCTTTATTGCTTGAGAAACCCCCATTGCGAATCACATCTGCCAAAACAAAAGAGAATAAGGCCATTGCGATAATTACGATAAGGAATACTCCTCTTTTTCTAATACTATTTAAAACTGCCATCTGTCGTTCAAATTTATCCTCCTTCGCTTGATTGAGAAGGAAATTGTTACCCTAAAATTGACCTAATTAAACAATTAGGACTAAATTTTAGAAATTAGTTCCTTTAAATTTAGGGGGCGAAAATACCATTTTCCCACCATTTATAAAAGGTTCCTTTTGAAAAAAATAAAGAAATCGTAAAAATCTAATCTTCAGTATTTCGTTTCAGTTCGACCATTTCGATTTTAGTACTTGAAACTTCTAGAATCTGAATAGTATAATCCTCAATTTCAACGGTTTCGTTTTGATCGGGGATTTCTTCGGTGGTATTGACAATCATCCCTCCCAAGGTTTCATAGTTTTCACTTTCGGGAAGGTCTAATTTATAGGTTTCATTTAGATAATCTACCTCAAGTCGTGCAGAGAATCTATAGTGGTTCTCGCTGAGTACTTCTTCTACCAGTTCGACCGAATCATGTTCATCCTCGATCTCACCAAACAATTCCTCAATTATATCTTCCACGGTCATAATACCGGAGGTTCCTCCGTATTCATCAATAACAACGGCAATACTCTTGCGTTTCTTACTCAAAATGTTCAGCACATCCTTTGCCAACATGGTTTCAGGAACGAAGACCACCGGCATGAGTATTTTTTGGAGGTCGGTAGGCTTTTTAAACAATTCGAAGGAATGCACATAGCCCAGAATATCGTCGATATTGTCTTTATAGACCAGAATCTTTGAAAGCCCGGTTTCGGTAAAGAGCTTGCTCAGTTCCTTAGGCGTCATCTCCATATCCACGGCAACCACTTCGGTACGGGGAATCATCACTTCGCGAGATTTCACTTCGGAAAAATCCAAGGCATTCTGAAAGATTTGAATTTCAGTATCAATATCATCGGGTGTTTCGACCGTTTCCATTTGCTCGGTAATATAATTTCCCAATTCAATTTTACTGAAGGTGAGCTGAATGGTATCCCCTTCGGTCTTAAAAAAGATACGCAAGACCAGATCGGAGATCCACATGATAAATTCAGAAATCACCGAAAACAACAGGTAAAACAGATAGGCAGGAACCGCAAATATCTTTACCAAACTATTGGCGTAGATCTGAAAAAACACTTTGGGAAGAAATTCGGCCGTGAGTAAAATGATTAAGGTAGAAATGATCGTTTGGACCAACAAGCCCGAAAACGCTTCCGGCATCTTTTCCATCAAAAGATCGCCCATATAGAATCCATAGACCACCAATGCAATATTATTGCCCACCAACATGGTAGCAATAAATTTTGAGGGGCGTTTGGTAATTTTCTTAAGGACTCCGGCTAAAAAGTTGTTCTGTTTTTTTTCGATCTCAATATGAATCTTGTTTGAAGAAACATACGCTATCTCCATCCCCGAAAAAAAAGCGGAGAGGATAAGCATGATTACGATAATAAGAATGTATTCCATTAACGGTTTTTACTACGTTCCTCCATGTTTCTCCTAAACCTTCGTTTAAAGAAGAACATAAAAATAGCAACTACGGTAAAGAATGCAAATAGATAGGCCTTATTTCTATTCACAGTCCAATTGTCATAGGCGACATAGATTGAAACAACAGCCATTAAAATATATGCGTACTCAAAAATGCGGTAAATTTTAGTTCCCATCGGTTTTCTTTTGATCTATAATTTGTATTCCCTGATTCTTTCGGGATAAAAAGTTTGTAAAATCTTCACTCGAATCGAAGCGTGCCCCGTCGTTATACGATCCGTCTTTAAATTTGATTTGGTACGGCTGATCTGTAAACACCCATTGTGTTTTTTGGTCCCAATACAGTTGCTCAGCCTTGAGGACAAGACTATCACTAGTCACCAGTACCACATTGTCTCGCAAATCTACGATATTTGTTTGATCAAATCGAATGGCATAATCTGAAGTGACTACACTCTTTTCATTTTTTTCGTTCCAAAACCGTACTTCCACTCCATCGGGAAATTCCTGATACGGAAACTGAAAGTTCGAATAATCGTTTAATACCGGAGCAATTAAATTGGTGACCACGCGTCCCGAATCGGTGTATTTTAAATTGATATTCCTTCCTTCGGCGATAGGCGCACCATCGGCCAGGTTTAATTGTTGCACATTTTGGTAATTTCCTTCACATGCAAAAAGCGTGATAGTAACTAAAAGTACTATCACGCTTTGAAGCATCTGTTTCAATTTTTTCATGTTGTGTCACGCTTAAAGCGTGAAGGATGTTATAAGTTAGGTACTCTTACACTGCCCCCAACCCAACAGTTAAAGCTAATGGTCTTTCCAGCCATATTTTCAGAAAAAATATCGGTTTTTGAAGGCGCCCGTTGCTCATAGCTATCGGCAGTTGCATTCGCTGAACCGGCAATAGATCCATCTACTCTTGCAGCTTTTCTCGCCATTTCGGCAGCCTTCCAGTAAATCGCTCTTTTTTCGAAGGTAGTAGTGCCACAGTTGTTAGCACTGGCTGCGTACATATTGGCGATCTTTAAGTAGGCAATACCTGCTGAAGGTTTTACTTCGACCATTTTCATATAATACGATCTAGCCTGCCCACTACTTCCTTTTTTACGGAAGTTTTCTGCGATACTATAATACACTCTAGCCTTATCACTTGGATTGGTTTCCAACTCGGCTGCCTGATTAAAATACTCCAACGCCTGACCTGGTTTTCCATCTTTTTCAGCTAATTTACCCAAGTAATAAGCAGATTTGGCAGATGGTTCCAACTTGTGAAGTTCTTGCACTAATTTAAAGAACAATGGATCGTCACAATCTTTGGCACTTAATCGTCCGGCTGCTCTTTTTATCCAGGTAATGTCGGTTTTCTTAGCTTCAAAATCTTTCTTGTACAAAGGTATTAAGTTAGGACAATCGGCCAACTGACCTAATTTACCATCCACACTTCCTTTAACCTTGCCATAAGATTCTAAGTTTGTTTCGTATGCCTTTAGGTATTTAGTCTCTTTTGAGGTTAAGGTTGCACCAGAATCTTGTTTGTCTAACAATTGAGTCAACTTAGACGCCAAATCACTTTCTTCTTTTTCGATTTTAGCATATACCACGTCGTATAGGTCGAATACATCCTGAAGATCTTTTTCACCGCTATTATAGAGGTCGACTGCTAATGAAAAATAGGTGTATAAGCTTTTAGGACTTGTAAAGTTTTCAGCATCTTTCTTAAAAGCCAAATCGAAAGCACTAAACTGCTCCATTTTAGAACCAATTCCGTTGTCGTACTTAACTTGAGCAATATCGGAAAGAATATCTCCTTCTTTTGTTTTCGTCGGGAAGTTTGCCAATCGTAGGTTATATGATTTAATAAGGTCATTCACCTTACTTTTATCACCATTATCAATAAAATGCTTGAACATGCGTTCAGCATATTGATAGGTCGCTAAACTAAATTTTGGACATTCGGCAATAACTTTTTCGTAATGAGGTAAAGCCGCCTCATAATTTTTTGCTTTGGCTGGTTCGGCAAATAGAGACAAAGTTATATTGCAATCATCAGGAGCTTGTGCATACACGACACCACCCATAGTTAGTGATAAGGTTGCTAAAAATAAAATTGCTTTCGCTTTCATAGTGTAACTGTTTACTTTATTAATCATAATATCTTTTTTCAAACCATTTGTCATTTAAAGACAAACTTAAAAATGTATTGAAGAAATTCTCTTGAACTAACCCAAAGTCTTTCGTTCCGCGTCTACCCATCTCAAATCCAAGGTTCATATTGGAGAACAATCTCCCTACCGGTAAACCAACTCCAAAAGATATGCCAAACTCGTTTATATTTTGCCCACTTACATTAATTCCTGTTTCCTCAAAACGAACTCCGGCCCTATAAACAACTCGCTTCCAATAGCTTCCTAAGGCGTTGTAATTCGGAATATAAAATCCTCCAACGCGATATTTTGAAGCATTGGTGAACATTACATTGGAGATATCGAAAGTGCGATTGGTAAAATTACTCGTTTTTTGGTTAGTATACTCTGCTCCAACAAACCAATTTTTCGGTTTTCCTATCCCTGCTCCGAGGGTGTACTGCGACGGAAATGTAAAATCAGTATCTTCCACGGGAACCTCATCTTCCTGTACTATTCCAATCCCTCCTCCACTAGTTAACAATACGGTAGCAAGCGTCCTGCTGTTTTCTGAATTAAAACTCGTTTCCGGAGTATAGGAAAGCGATGAAGAAAATTCAAGGTTTTCAGAAACCATCGTACGATACGATGCCCCAAAATTAAAGCTGAAACCTAACAGATCTGACTTATTAATCTCTCTACTTGCATATTGGACACCAATATCACTAATAGTTGTATTCTCAATATTTCCGAAGTTATAATTTAATTCTGCTCCTATATTTAACTTGTCAGTCACCTTATATCCCAAGGTCAAAAAAGCCTTGTTCAAACCACCTGAACCCGAATAGGTCGTAGTTGTAATACTATCAATAGATTGTAAACTATATCCAACCGAAGTGTAAGGTATTAGGCCAAATCCTGCACCAAATTTTCCCATAGGCACACCAATTGCTAAATAATCTAAAGTAGTGGTAGAACCCTTTCGTTCTTCAGTCGATGTACTTTGATTTACATATTTATGGCTCCCTCCAATGGAATAATTCACCAAACGCAAATCGGCTATTCCAGCCGGATTTTGAAGACTTAGATGAATACTGTCTGTATAGACGCTAATTCCTGCCATCGATCTGTTTTCGGCAGTACCTTTAAACTTTAAAGTTCCAATTCCATAAAAAGAATAAGGTGAAATAGTCCCATCTTGGGCCATAGTGACGCCGGTAATGAGTAGAAATAATGCAATTATGATTCGCTTCAACATTCGTTGTTGTTAAGTTCCAAAATATAATTTAAGCCCTCCAATAAAAAATTTGAGTTGGCAAAGATGTCATTTTTTAAGCTATCTCGCAAAAAATGAGCGTCTCCACCTGTTAAAATAATTGTTAAATCGTCATATTTTTCTTTATATGCCGAAATAAAGCCATCTATTTCAAATAAAACACCATGAACAACACCCGCGTGCATCGAGGCGGCCGTAGTATTTCCCACCATCATTTTAGGCGAACTTGCTTCCAATAACGGAAGTTTTGCTGTAAACGTATGCATCGCCTTATATCGCATTTCTACTCCGGGTGAAATGGCCCCACCAAGATAGGCATTGTCTTCCGAAAGGAAGTCGTATGTAATGCAACTTCCAGTATCTATAATAAGTACGTTCCTTTTTGGATATACTTTAGCAGCCGCACTTACTAGTGCAATCCGGTCTACACCCAATGTTTTAGGAGTGCTATATTTATTCGTAAAAGGTAAGGAAAGCTCGTGGGATAATTCCAATACCGGAACCCGTTGTTTTAATTTTAGCAATTGGTGGTCGGTGAATTGCCCCACCGACGAAACAATACACTTTGTGATGCTCGGGAATGCTTCGAAAGCCTCCCCCAGCAGCTCCAAAAAGTCCTTTTTTAGACACGTTTTTTTAAACTCTAACTTGTTTTTCTGGAAAATTGCAAGTTTCAACAACGTGTTCCCTACATCGATAACTAAATTCATTGTACGGTATAAGGCGTTAAAAATACAACATGTAGTTATAAGGTGTTGTTAATTGTGTATTAAATTGAAAATGAAATGTGGATTTATTTTTTTCCATTAATATTTTGCAAAAGCTAAAATAGGGTTATATTTGCGCTCTCAATTATGGTACCTTAGCTCAGTTGGTAGAGCAACGGACTGAAAATCCGTGTGTCCCTGGTTCGATTCCTGGAGGTACCACGAGCCCCGCGAGGGGTATCGACAGAAAAGCACTCTTTTTAGGGTGCTTTTTTTATGCCGTAGGCAGAACGAATCGAAGCCTGTCCCGAACTTGGTGAGGGAATGCCTGGAGGTACCACATCACTCACAAAACCCGAAACGAAAGTTTCGGGTTTTTTATTGGAAGATTCGAAGAAAAGTTTACTTTTCTGAGAAGCTGAGAATAAAGAACCAAACTGCCAGAGGCAGTTGGTTTTGTATTTGCAGCAGTGGAACCAAAGGAATATTCGCCACAGGCGAAAGAATCCTGGAGGTATCACAAAATCGGTAAACTATCGCTTAATTGCTTTTAAAATTCTTTCCTCACTTATTACAACATCCCTAAATAAAAGTTTATGAGGAAATATTTCATGTTTATTATTATTTCTAAAACCAAGAAGTATTTCATAGAGGGTATTTGCTGTAATTAAAGAGAGGTTTAAATCATACTCTAATTCACACTCGCTAATAAAATCATCTGTAAATTCGGGACCAATTAGAAGTGATTTAACCACAGTGTAATTGTTCCTGTCGATTAATTTATAATAAGATTGCAATTGCCG
>NZ_JAIOHK010000073.1 GCF_019913785.1 Altibacter sp. | reverse complement strand
TCCATCGAGTGATTACTGGTTCGTGGTGGAGTATACCGAGGACGATACAGCAAAAGAGTTTAAAGGGCATTTTACCCTAAAAAGATAGCAAATTAACTAGGATGATTAAAAAAGCCTCTCAATAATCTGAGAGGCTTTTTTAGTACTATATTTTTAATTTATAGATTAAAACCTAGTGTAAATACGAAATTGCTATAAACAGTATTTATAGCTGCGCTATCCGTCAATCCTATATTGTAAAGCTGTTGGTTTCTTTCCTGCTCCGCACGTGCATAAGAGAGATCAAAACTATAGTTTCCAAAATTATAGCCAAGACCTAACGAAAATCCCTTGGTGTCACCAATCGTATTTCCATCTTTATAAGGGCTTTCATTATAACGCAAGCCCGCTCTAAGGCTTAGTTGTTCAAATCGATATTCGCCTCCTAAACGATAGCTTCCTGCACCTTGTAAAAGATCGTTAATAGTTGTATTTTCTGAAGCAAAAACAGGGTCGGAGGTAGGGCCAAATTGAATATTCGAGAAGTCACTATAGCTATAGTCAAAACTTAGCAACCCGCTTTTTCCAAAGATATGTGCTGCGCTTACTGAAATCTTTCCAGGAGTTCTTAGATCGTAATCTTCATAAATATTCAAAACTCTGGGATTAATAATTTCATTGATTGACATTTCGTCCTCTATACGATTCGTTTCAAGGTATTGGGTAGTTTCTTCAGAAACCACATACCAAGTTGGCGTATCAAAAGTAAGTCCTATTCGGCTATTTTGCCCAATTTTCATAATACCTCCAATTTGTGCCGAAAAGCCTGATCCTAATACGGATAGGTTGTTTTCGAAGCCTACTTCAGAAACTAAACTGCCAACATTCGAATTACCTTCATACAAATAAGTGCTTTGATCGTAATCAATAATGTGCGAGTTTAAATTAATTCCGAAGTAAAAGTTGTCCGTATACTGTGTGGCAAAATTCGCTGTATATTTTCCTCTATATCCTCGTTCCAAAGCGACAAATTCGTGATTAAAGCTCCCCGGAGCAATGTTTAAGATATAGTGTGAATTCTGAGGGTCATTTGGGTCAACAGGGTCTATAATATAGCCTTGATACCCTAAAAATGCATTTTGAGCGGCGGCTCCCTGTGTTTCGCCTAAATAAGCATATAAATCGGAAATGGTTTCGCCGCTTTGAAGTTGCAAGAGATCTAATGGTACACCTTGTGCGTTTGCCAAAAAGAACTCGCCAATTGATGTATTTCCAGTACCGGCAATAAACAAATCATCATTATAATTTTTATTGTTAAGGTAATTTACACCAATACTGAATTTTTTCCAGGAGGAATCCTCATTCCTGCTGTTGAAAACAAAGACGGCACCCGCCTGATTCAGATTGAAGTCGGATTGGTTGCTTTTAACCGAAGTATTAAAATAGGTCGCCGAATTGTCTATATCATTTACACCAAGGGATACCGTAATTGAATTGGTTAGAAATACCGCAGATCCCGCAGGGTTAATTGCGATGGCAGATACATCTCCCCCCAAGGCCCCAAATGAGCCACTTAAGGCATTAAATCGCGCAGTTCCACTGTTGTTTTCTAAAGAATATCGAAGTCCGTCGGAGATATCTTGAGCATTTGTAACAGCCATAGCAAAGACCGTTATGAGTAAGAATGTAATTCTTTTCATAGCCATAAAAAGTTATAATTAAATTGAATTGTTATTCGAGACCACCACCACCTCTTCTTCCGCCTCCACTTCTACTTGTGCCGGATGAACGAGAACTACCGCCCGAACTTCTCACAGAAGATCCCGAGTTGTTTGAACTCGAATTCGGTCTTGACACATTGTTTGATCGACGCACCGAATTGTTATTTCGATTACTGGAATTATTTCGGATTGTATTCGTATTAGGTCGCGTGGTTCTTGTATTTCTTATAGAATTATTAGAATTGGATCTCGTATTATTTAAGGTCGAATTACGACGAATATTCGTGCTTCTATCTCTGGTAAACGTCGAATTTCTTCGTACCGTATTCGAATTGTTTCTTCGTGTTAGTTCAGATCTGGAATACGAACTTCTTCCGTCAGATACATTCGATTTACCTCTATCAGTTGTTCTTCCTCTAGAATAATCTAGGTTTCTTCTTCCGCGATTGTAGGCAATATTGCTGCCATAACCGCCATATCCGTAGTATGGGTTGTAATAATGACCGTAATAACCCCCGTAATAATAGGAAGGATATCCCCAGCCATAGTATCCATAGTATGGGTAGCCCCATCCCCAAGTATATCCAATGCTCCAGTAAGGACGAACCCAGTAACCATACCAATACGGATTATAGTAGTGTCCAGCATAACCACCATAATATCCTCCGTAATTATATACATTAATCGTAATATCTTCCGAATTATCTCCCCAGGGACCGTAGCCATCATCATAGGCTTCTTCCTCAATTACGATATAGCCTTCTTCGTCTAAGCTTTCTGTGGTTGAATAGGCTTCAATGTCGGTAAAAATCAAATCTTCGTCCGGGAGATCTTCGTAAACCTTTGTTTTCGAATTAAAATATTGTTTGTAATAATTTGACTTATCGTTGGTTTCTTCAGCAATAGTGCTTTCTGTATCCGTTTCGGAAGTATAAATCCCATCGGTTTCACTATATCCAGTATTGTGTGTACCGCAAGAACTTAAGAGTAATACGAATAATCCCATAAACACTAATGGGATCAATTTTTTAAGGTAGGGGTATCGAGTTTGCATAACAGCGGTATTTTAATTGTTGGACATTATAAAAATAGTTAGTTTTGCCGAGAACTAACAAACATTTAACAAAAACACAATATTTGTGCCAAACTACCCACTATGGCTAAGAATTTAACGACTCGAAGTGAGGATTACTCAAAATGGTATAACGAACTGGTTATCAAAGCAGATCTTGCTGAAAATTCGGGCGTAAGAGGATGTATGGTGATTAAGCCCTACGGCTTTGCCATTTGGGAACGAATACAGGCAGAATTGGATCGAATGTTTAAGGAAACAGGCCATCAAAATGCGTATTTTCCACTTTTTATCCCAAAATCATACTTCAGTAAAGAGGCGAGCCATGTAGATGGTTTTGCGAAAGAATGTGCCGTTGTGACACATTACCGACTTAGAAATGCAGAAGATGGAAGTGGTATTGAAGTAGATCCCGATGCCAAGCTAGAAGAGGAATTGATTGTTAGACCTACTTCAGAAACCATTATTTGGGATACCTATCGCAAATGGATTCAATCGTATAGAGATCTTCCTTTGTTGATCAACCAATGGGCTAATGTGGTGCGTTGGGAGATGCGTACAAGGTTATTTCTTAGAACAGCTGAGTTTTTATGGCAAGAAGGGCATACGGCACATGCTACTAAAAACGAAGCAATCGCCGAGGCCGAACAAATGATGAATATCTATGCCGAATTTGCTGAAAATTATATGGCAGTTCCGGTTATTAAGGGAACCAAGACTGAAAGCGAACGTTTTGCGGGTGCGTTAGAGACGTATTGTATCGAAGCCTTGATGCAGGATGGAAAGGCGCTTCAAGCAGGCACATCACACTTTTTGGGTCAGAATTTCGCCAAAGCATTCGATGTGAAGTTTGCGACCAAAGAAGGTAATCAAGAGTATGTTTGGGCTACTTCATGGGGTGTTTCTACGCGTTTGGTAGGAGCCCTAATTATGACACACAGTGATGACAACGGCTTGGTGCTACCTCCAAATTTGGCACCCGATCAAGTTGTGATTGTACCTATTTATAGAAGCGATGAGCAGTTTGAAGCGGTAAGTGAAGTTGCTACTAAACTAATGAAAGAACTTCGGGGAAAAGGCCTGCGTGTGAAATTTGACAACCGGGATACACACAAACCGGGATGGAAATTCAATGAATATGAATTAAAGGGTGTGCCTGTACGTATTGCGATTGGCCCCAAGGATATAGAAAATAGAACCGTTGAAGTGGCGCGTCGCGATACGCTTACGAAGGAAATTCTTTCCATGGATACGGTTGCCGCACAGCTTGTGCAATTGATGGAAGAAATTCAAACCAATTTGTATAAAAAAGCTTTCGACCACCGTGCTTCACATACCACTTCGGTTTCTAACTATGCCGAATTCAAAGAAGTGTTGGAGTCGAAAGGAGGTTTTGTATTAGCACATTGGGATGGAACAACGGAAACAGAAGAACAGATAAAAAACGAAACAAAGGCTACTATTCGATGTATCCCTTTGGATGATGATACCGAAGCCGGAACCTGCATGGTTACTGGAAAACCTTCTAAGCGAAAGGTGCTTTTTGCAAAAGCCTATTAAATTTTTTGCAAAAAACTATTACAGGATTTGCGGCATTAAAAAATAGTTGTATTTTTGCATCCGCATTTAAAAACCAATGGTCCGTTCGTCTAGGGGTTAGGACGCCAGGTTTTCATCCTGGTAACAGGGGTTCGATTCCCCTACGGACTACAAAAATTAAGATTTAAAAAAAGCAAAATGGCGAATCATAAGTCAGCATTAAAGAGAATTAGAAGCAACGAAACAAAACGTTTACGTAACCGTTACCAACATAAAACGGCTCGTAATGTTATGAAGAAGTTCAAAGAACTTACCAACAAGAAAGAAGCTGAAAAAATGTTTCCTGAAGTTGTTTCAATAATCGATAAGTTAGCGAAGAAAAATATCATTCATGATAATAAAGCGGCTAACCTAAAATCGAATATGGCGAAGCACGTAGCTGCGTTATAAGAATTCTCCAATATAAAATAATAACTCCTTCAAGCAATTGAAGGAGTTTTTTTTATTTGATATATCGTCGGTATTTTTAACCTAAGACCGATGTAGGCACTAAGGCACTTATATCACCATCGTTTCTGAAAACATCACGGACTATCGAAGAGGAAATATTACTGTACTTCGGGGAGCACATCATAAAAACGCTCTCCACCCCGGCAAGGCTACTATTGGTCTGTGCAATGGATTGTTCGTAATTAAAGTCGGCGGTGTTGCGCAAACCACGAAGTATAAAACTAGCCGATACTGCCTTGCAAAAATCCACGGTCAATCCCGAATAGGTCTTTACCTTGATCGTTTTTTCTGAAGCAAAGGTAGTTTCAATGAACCGCTTGCGATCTTCCAAAGACCACAAATATTTCTTATCGGCATTCACGCCTATGGCAATAATGATCTCATCAAAAAGAGGTATGGCCCTTTCGATAATATCTAGATGTCCTAAGGTTATAGGATCAAATGAACCCGGAAAAACTGCTCTTTTCATTTTTGCTTTTTATTTATACTTATTTGGCTAATTTCATATTTTAAAGATAGTTACTTTTTCGATAATGCATTTTCAACCAGAATTCCAAAAAACTGTCGCAAGGTCAGTCCCGACTCTCGAACCTGTTTCGGCACAATACTCTCTTTGGAAAGCCCGGGAGTAGTATTGATTTCTAAGAAGTAGGGAATTCCATCTTGAATAATGAACTCACTTCGGGTAATTCCTTCCATATTCAGCAGACCGTAGATTCGTTTGGCTTCGGCCTGAACATTTGCCATATCTTCTTCTGAAATGCGGGCAGGTGTAATTTCCTGAGATTTTCCCAAGTACTTGGCCTCATAATCAAAAAAGTCGTTTTCCGAAACAATTTCGGTAGCCGGCAGCACCACTACTTCATCTTTATTATTATATACGCCCACAGAGATTTCCACACCTATCAAAGCAGTTTCAATAATGATTTCTGTATCTTCTTCAAATGCCTTTTCAATAGCCGCAACAAGGTCTTCCATATCGTGTACCTTGCTCACTCCAAAACTCGATCCGGCTCTATTTGGCTTCACAAAGCACGGCAATCCTACAATTTTTACAATCTCCTCACGGTGAATTTCGTTGCCCTTATTCAGGTAATACGATTTTGCACATTTTATTCCGAAGTGCTGTAACACCGAAAGGCAATCCCGTTTGTTGAAACTCAGCGCCGCCTGATAAAAGTCACAACTGGACTGAGGAATTTGCAACAGCTTCCAATAGGCCTGTAAATAACCATCCTCGCCAGGGGTACCATGGATGGTGTTAAAAATGACATCGGGTACAATGGTTTCAGCACCGCTTTGAAAGCTAAAATCGGCTTTGTTTATTTCGTACTTTGTGCCGTCTTCCGCTGCATAATACCAACCCTCTTTCAAAATATGAATAGGGTAGATGTTGTATAAAGCAGGATCCAAGGATTCACAAACCACCGAACCGCTTAATAATGATATTTCGAATTCGCTGGAGTAGCCCCCCATGGCCACCGCAATGTTTTTCTTTTTCATAACAAAGTGCAGATTACAACGTTTAACAAAAATATCACTTATGGTTAGAAAGATACTAACTTTAGGTTTTATATTTTTGCGTATTAACAATCAACGTATGACCTTTTTAAAATATTTGTTTACCAAGGCTTTTTTAAAGCAGTTGCTGTATGCAGTTTTAGCCCTTATCATACTGTCTTTCCTTATACTATGGTGGCTTCGAGGTACAACCAATCACGGACAGAAAATAGAAGTGCCCAACTTGGCAAAACTGTCGTTAGATGATGTGGAGGATATCTTGGATGAGAACGATTTACGGTTTGAAATATTAGATTCGGCCAATTATAATCCCGATTTTCCTAAATACTCGGTAATAGAACAGATTCCGAAGGCGGGAAAATTCGTTAAGGAAGACCGCAAAATATATTTGTATCTAAATCCGTCGGGCTATCGAAAGGTTACCGTTCCTGAAGTAGTTGGTAAAACTAGAAGACAGGCCGAACCTACTTTACTGGCGATGGGTTTTAAAATTGGGAAAGTGAGTTACCGCCCTTATATCGCTAAAGATGAATTGTTGGAGATGCGTTACAATGGTGAAAAACTTGAACCGGGAGCCGAATTACAAATCACATCGGTCATCGACCTTATTTTAGGCGATGGTTCGGGTAGTTTGCGGCAAGGTACCGATGGTGATTCTGAAGGTGTTGAAAATGGCGAAGATGCGTTACCCGAAGCAGAAGATGATGGCGGAAATTAATCAAGGAATAGTAGAAGAAGGCAATGATGACCTGTACGAACATTTCCGGTTTGTAGCCGACAAGGGACAGCAGCCTTTGCGCGTGGATAAATACCTGATGAATCGGGTTGAAAATGCCACGCGGAATAAAATTCAGAAAGCAGCAAAAGACGGAAATATCTATGTAAACGATATCGCCGTAAAGTCTAGCTATAAGGTAAAAGGCAACGATATTGTCACCGTACTTTTTGAGCACCCACCCTACGAATTTTTACTGGTACCCGAAGATATTCCTATCGACATTGTATATGAAGATGACGATGTGCTTGTAGTGAATAAACCGGCCGGTATGGTGGTACATCCCGGTCATGGAAATTATAGCGGAACCCTTATCAATGCGCTTACCTTTCATTTTGATAATCTGCCCAATAACAGTAGCAATCGCCCCGGTTTGGTACATCGTATCGACAAGGACACCAGTGGTCTTTTGGTTGTCGCCAAGACCGAAGCGGCTATGACCCATCTTTCGAAACAATTTTTCAATAAATCCACCGAACGCGAATATGTGGCTTTGGTTTGGGGAGATGTGGAGGAGGATAATGGTACCATTGAAGGACATATTGGTCGCCATCCAAAAAATCGCCTGCAGAACACGGTTTTTGAAGGTGACGAGGCCGATGAAAAAGGAAAGCCGGCCGTTACTCATTATCAGGTGATAGAGCGTCTTGGGTATGTAACCTTGCTCTCTTGCCGCCTAGAGACCGGACGTACCCATCAAATTCGGGTGCATTTAAAACACATTGGTCATACCTTGTTCAACGACGAGCGTTATGGTGGAGATAAGATTTTAAAAGGAACCAGTTTCAGCAAGTACAAACAGTTTGTGGATAATTGTTTTAAGATTTTACCACGTCAGGCATTACACGCTCGTACTTTGGGGTTTGAGCATCCGGTTAGTGGTAAAATGCTTCGCTTTGAAACAGCTATTCCCGAAGATATGGAGCAGTGTCTGGAAAAATGGCGGAATTACTCAAAGCACGTGAACGAGTAATTGATTGTACTTATCACCTTATTATTTCTAACGATGAATTTCTGAGTTTGTTTGTTCAATTCTTGCTATTTTTGAAGAAATGCTATTCCAATGAAAATTGTTTTATCTCCAGCAAAATCATTAGATTTTGAATCCAAATTGCCAACTGCCAAATTTTCTGAAGCTTCTTTTCTTCCCGAAGCCGAACGCCTTAATAAACTGCTGAAAAAGAAGTCGGCAAGAAGCTTGTCCAAATTGATGGGGATTTCGGCAAATTTGGGACAACTCAATTACGAACGAAACCAAGAATGGAACTTACCCTTTTCTAGTTTCAATGCGCGTCCCGCGGTCTATGCGTTTAGCGGCGATGTGTATCGTGGCTTGAATATTTATACGCTTCCGAAGGGAAAAATAGATTCTTTACAAAATTCGCTTCGTATTATTTCGGGCCTGTATGGTGTCTTAAAACCACTAGATCTTATTCAGCCGTATCGCTTGGAAATGAGTACCCGTATTTCCGTAGGAAAGCATAAAAATTTATATGAATTCTGGAAGAAAAAAATTACCCAAGCTCTTAATGATGAATTAAAAGAAGGGGAACTCTTTATCAATTTGGCGAGCAACGAATACTTTAAGGCGATTGATGTAAAAGCGCTGAAGGTGCCCGTTATCACCCCCGTCTTCAAAGATTTGAAAAATGGGGAGTACAAATCCATCATGACCTTTGCGAAACTAGCTCGGGGGTATATGACGCGTTACCTATTAGACATCGATGCAAAGTCCCTCGACCATGTGAAAGGCTTTAATTATGAAGGGTATGGTTTTAGTGAAGCCATGTCTACCGAAACCGAATTGGTCTTTATCCGCTAGTGTTTCTACACACCCATCCATACCCGCCATTTATTCCAAACCGTGCGACAAAGCTTATTGTGGGCACCTTGCCGCCACCGCGATTTACCACCGGAACCTTGAAAGAAGGGGATGTCAATTTTTGCTACGGAAGTCGAGACGGACAGCTATGGTCTATTTTGAATGAAATTTTTAATCTGAATTTGAATTTCGAAACAACAGCCGAAGCTATTGCACAACGCAAACAGTTTTTAACCGAACGCGGCATCGGAATCTGTGATATTGTGGCTTCGGCCAAAAGAGATAAGGTGGATGCTTCCGATTTGGGCATGCAGGATATTGTACTTCGGGATTTGATCTCAACACTTCAAAAGAATCCGATGGTAGATACGCTGTTATTTACAGGAGGCAATAGTAAAAATGGCCCCGAATATTTTTTCCGAAGACATTTAAAAGCATACGACCTAACGCTAAAAGTAGTTTCCCATGAGGTACCGCGAATTCATCAATTCCAACTTCCAAATACCTCACGAATTATAAAAACGATATCGCTGACAGCGCCTTCAGGAGCGGCAAATAGAGCAGTAGGGAGTTTAGCGGCTTACAAAAGAGTGAAACAGGAATTCCCTGAAAAGACTACAATCGATTTCAGAATTGAACAATACGCGCCTTTTTTCTGAAACAGTCGCCTTATAGGTTATAACTAAAAATCTCCAGCGGGGCATTGTTGCTCACCACCATAAAACAAGCCGTTCCATTAAGGGAAAAAGGCATGATGTCTTTGGCGTCACTGTCAATAAATGGATCGTACTCTTTGGCATAGGTAAAACCATTCTTCCCATCGCCTAGAAGTACATACCCAAAATTACCATCGTAACGAATGGTTTCTACTTCGGCATCATAGATTGCTCCTACTGCAAGAATGTCTAAGTGACCGTCACCATTTACGTCGGTATTGGCAAAAGAAAGGCTTGGCCCCAGTTGTGCCTCATTGGGTAATTTCTTTATGTTGAATTTTCCGTTGCCCAGATTTTCCAAATAGATACTTTCGAACATATGTACCACCAATTGATAGGCGTCATTTAATTCTTCTTCTCCGTAGATATCGTTCATTTCTAAACTTGCAAATTCCTTATAGGTCTGAATTTTATCCAAGAGGAAGGGGTTTTGTTGACTACTGCATTCTTTTCCGCGCACGGGAACCAGTTTTCCATTGTTGATTTTACTCAATGCCACGTCAAAGGTACCATTGGTGTCGAAGTCTTTGGCGTAAATGTATATGGGTTTATCCTTTTTGGGTTGAAACTTATTGTTCTTTCCAATATTTCCTAGGACGTAATCTTGATCGCCATCGCCATCAAAATCGGCTGCGGAAACACTAAACCACCAACCTTCTGTATGGTCCAATCCTTCAATGGTTATCTTTTCAAATGTTCCCTTATGATTATTGAAAATAGTAGGAGCCATCCATTCTCCAACCACCATGAGATCTACATCGTTGTCGTTGTCGTAATCGGTAAAAATTGCTTCGGAAACCATTCCCATTGCTGCCATTCCTTCATTTTGAGCTGTTACGTCAACAAAGTTTCCATTTTCATTTTTCAGTAAATAGGAACGAGGTGCCACCGGATATTTTCCCGGAATGACATTTCCGCCCACAAACAGATCCAAATCACCGTCTTTGTCGTAATCGGCCACAGCAATACTTTTTCCGGAGGTGAGCATTTTGGGAAGTTTATTGCTTTTGCTAAAATTTCCAGAACCGTCATTTAGATAGAGCCGGTCTTGAAGCAAGGGGCTATTTGCACTTAATTCGTAGCCCGCACTCACTACATATAAATCTTGATCGTTATCGCCATCTGCATCAAAGAACAGGGCGTTGGCATCTTCAAATTTGGCTTCCGCATTCCATAAAGCCTCATTCGATTTTGAAAAACCTCCATTGGAATTTTGAAGGTACAACGCGGCGGAAGCACCGGCCGCATTTCCAACGAAGAAATCTTCTAGACCATCTCCATTCACATCGGCTTTGGTGAGTCCGGTCCCCTTGGTGGATTGCTTTTGTGGGATCAACAGTTGCAGATCGTAATCATTAAATTCATTTTCCTTGTGGATATAATCGATGTCCAATTGGGCAACATCCACATTTTTCTTTTGTGATCGATACGTCCGCATCGCCAGTGCATCGGTTTTTGCTGAAGCGTAGTCAATCTCGATGAGTTTGTTGGCTTGGGGGTTTAAAACTTTAGAAACTTTTCCATCGGGCCATTGCACTACTATCTCTTCAATTTTTGTTTGGTCACCGAGCCCGAAATGCAGCACATTCGTTACTGACGATTCGTATCCTCGAGTAAGTTGTAACTCTTGAAACTGAGTGTTTTTGGCAGTTTTTACATAGACATCGGCACCAATTCCAATAGGATTTTTGGCAGGGCCCTTAAGTTTTATTTGGGTAGCATTGGCGTTCGCATTGTTACGATAGAGTCCAATATCATCGTTGATGTTGTTTACGATCAAATCCAAGTCGCCATCATTGTCAAAATCGGCATAGGCAGCTCCATTCGAAAAGGTAGGATCATTAAGCCCCCAATCTTCAGTTACCTTAGAAAAAGTAAGATCCCCATTGTTTTGATACATATAGTTATCTAGTTTTTCTGAAGGCAGCAAGGCGAGCACACTTTCTAAGGTAAATTGTTCACCACCCTGCTGTCTTTTTAACACTTCACCTCTAAAATCCTGATTGGTATAATCTTTTGCAATTCCGTTTGAAATAAAGACGTCTTTAAGTCCGTCATTATCATAATCGGCAATAAGCGGTGCCCAACTCCAATCTGTTTTTACGATTCCACTAAACTGTGCCGTTTCCTTGAATTTTCCGTTGCCCATATTGTAATGCAGCATGTTGGCCATATAGGCGTGGTGGTATCCCACCGCTACCATGGTCATAAAATTGGAGGTACTCATGGAGGCCATATTTTGTTTGCCCCTTGCGTAGTTTTCGGCGAGCATATCTAAGGTGATCAAGTCTGGATAGAGGTCATTGTTGAGGTCGGCGTAATCACTTCCCATACTGTTGAAAGAGATGTGTTTGATTCGGGTATTGATTTGATTTTGAAAGGTTCCGTTTTGTAGGTTGATATACAGTTGATCCGGTTCCAAATAATCGTTTGAAACATAGATATCATCCCAACCATCGTTATTAAAGTCACCAATCGCAGCGGCGAGTCCCCAGGTTTTGTTGTAAAGACCCGCTTCACCGGTTACTTTTGTAAACGTGTTCCCGTCGTTTCTGTACAATTGGTCACTGGTAATTTCTTCAATCTGACTTTGAATTTCACTACTAATTTTGGTGTTATTCTTAAAGTCGTATCGGTAGTTCACCACATAGAGATCTAAGTCACCATCTTTGTCGTAATCGATAGGATAGGCTTGGGTGGTATAACCCGGGTCATCCAGTCCCCACTTAGCGGCTTCTTCGGTAAAGGATCCATTTTGTTGGTTTACAAAAAGTTTATTTCGCCTTGCGTTGTCATCTCCTATCGCCCCGGCTTTGGATACGTACAGATCCATCCAGCCATCATTGTTAATATCGAGCATGGTCACCCCTGTGGAAAATCCTGTTGCATCTTCAGTATTTGAGTTTGCTGTAATGTCTTCGAAGGTGAAATTACCTTTGTTTTTGAACAATTTATTCGCCCCGAAATTGGAAACCAAAAAGACATCCTGCAACCCGTCATTGTCAATATCTCCAACAGCGACGCCTGCCCCGGAATACATATAAGGGTAATTTAAAAAGTTGTATTCCATATCATCTTTTACAAGGTTTTGAAATTCAATTTGAGAGACTTCGGAAGTGATTTTAGTGAATTGTTGAGTAGCTCCGTCTGTATAACCCCCACTTTTGGCTTTTTCTGAAGCATTTTCAGAACATGAAAGAAGCCCTAGGAGGATAAAGAAAGTAAAAATTTTAGTATGCATACGAACAAAATTAATGTTACACAAATATATTAATACCAAGCAGTTAACGGCCAAATAAGTTTGTTTAAAAAAATAAAATAGCTAGCTTATGTTTGACTAAAATATGAAAACTTAAAAATCCTAAGGTATTATTTTTTAGAAAAAAAAAATTATAGTACCTTAACACCTTATTAACAAATCAAATTAATTTAAATTAATGACTCTATGA
>NZ_JAIOHK010000072.1 GCF_019913785.1 Altibacter sp. | reverse complement strand
TTTACTTTATACTGTAAAGTAGCGGTAGGGAAATACGATTCCATGTCGCGCTTATTTACGGTAATTTTTCCTTTTCCTTCTGAAAGGTATACACGTGCAACAGCGGTTTTTCTTCTACCTATTTTGTGAATAACTTCCATTACTTGCTTTTATTAAAATTAATGGTTCTTGGTTTTTGTGCCTCTTGATCGTGTGATGCTCCGGCATATACTTTTAGATTTCTGAAAAGTTCGGCTCCCAATTTGTTTTTAGGTAACATCCCTTTTACCGCTTTCTCAATAACGCGTTCCGGGTGCTTGCTTCTCATTTCAGTGGCAGTCAAACTACGTTGTCCACCCGGGTAACCTGTGTGACGAATGTACGTCTTGTCATCCCATTTGTTTCCTGTTAGGTTGATCTTTTCGGCGTTTGTAATAATTACATTGTCACCGCAATCAACGTGTGGGGTAAAGTTTGGTTTGTGCTTTCCGCGAAGTAATTTTGCAACTTCACTGGCAAGACGTCCAAGGGTTTGCCCTTCAGCATCTACGTGCAACCATTCCTTGGTTACGGTCGCTTTATTAGCTGATATTGTTTTATAACTTAGTGTATCCACTTTTATTAATTTTACCACCTGTCTTCACCTACAGGCAGTGTTAAACATTCCTTCTTTTGGATAAATCGGGGTGCAAATGTAGTATTATTTATTTGAATTACAAGGGGTGTCGTTTTATTTTTTCTGAAGTCTAAAAACAACAATACTACTCTTTCACAAACTTTTTAGTAGCGATGCTTTTTCCTGAAGTTAATTGAAGATAATAAACACCCGAGGCCAAGTAGGAAACATCAATGGGGCTACTATTTTCAAAGTTCTTTAGCACTTTAAGAAGTTCTCCTTTTACTGAATAGATTTTTACCACATCAATAGTTTGGTTTTTGAGAGTAATCCTAATCGTATTTTTTGCTGGATTGGGATGAAGATTTAATGTATTCGAAAAATCATTTTCAGTTACCTCTAAAATATTGTCAAGTTTTAATATCCAAAAATCATATCCACCTTGCGAATTTTCGATTTTGTCACCAGAAATATCTGAATTCGAAAATCCCGCAACAAAATATCCTTCATCAGCTGTCTCAATTGCTGAATAAGCACCTTCAGCACCCGTTCCTCCTATGGTATTTTGACCTTCGATAGCGCCAAATGCGTTGAGTTTAAGAATCCAATAATCTGAATCCCCAATTGTATTTTCGTCTTTATCTCCAGATATATTTGATTGAGAACCTCCTGCAATAATATAACCACCTCCACTAGTTTCCCGTATAGATTCAAGCATGTCTTGATCGTTTCCGCCTATTGTATTTTGCCAAAGAATTAAACCTGAAGAATCTAATTTAACAACCCACATGTCAAATCCGCCATTGCTGTTTTCCGTCTTGTCTCCTGAAATATTCGAGGTTGACCCCCCTCCAATAATATACCCTCCATCTGAAGTTTGTGAGATATGTTCAATCCAATCACCTTCGGTTCCTCCAATAGTATTTTGCCATTCAATATTCCCGTTATTGGTCAATTTAATTACCCAAAAATCACTACTACCAATGTTTCCCTCAGTTTTATCGCCAGAAATACCGGAAGAACTAGATCCACCAAGAATATAACCTCCATCCGTAGTCACAGACAATGATTCTAAGTTATCATAACTATCTCCACCTATTGTATTATCCCATTGAATTATACCACTTTCATTAATTTTTATTACCCAAATGTCATCTTCACCTAAACTATTTTCGGTTTTGTCTCCAGATATATTTGAGTTTGATTTTCCTCCCAGAATATACCCTCCATCTAAAGATTCCTCAATAGAGTACATATAATCTACGCCATTACCACCAATAGTATTTTCCCACTCAATAGATCCAAAAGCATTAATTTTTACGACCCAATAATCCATAATTCCCATTGCATTTTCACTTTTATCTCCAGAAATATTTGAATTGGAAATACCTCCCAAAATATAACCGCCATCTGAAGTTTGAGAAATTGAATAAAGGTGATCATCTAAACTACCCCCAATGGTATTTTGCCATTCAATTAAACCATTTGAATTAACTTTAACAACCCAATAATCTCCAATACCAATAGAATTTTCTGTCTTGTCTCCCGAAATATCTGAACGCGAACGACCACCAAGGATAAATCCCCCGTCAGCCGTTTTATTCATACAATACAAACGATCATCATCACTACCACCTATAGTATTCTGCCATATAATTGGAAGATCTTGCCCAAAAGAAATTAAACTCAATGCAAAACCTAAAATCAGAAAAGTATAGAGCTTCTTCATGTTTTAATACTTTTTAGCAAAATACTGAAAATATTTTACTCCAACGTCACAATCAAATCATCTGCTAGCACAATGAGCAGGTATTTTGGTTCAATGTGTTTTGAGAGGATTTTGAAAACAGTTTTATTCTTTTACAAACTTTTTTGTAGCGATGTTTTTTCCTGAGATAATCTGCAGATAATATACTCCCGTTGAAAGGTGAGAGACATCAATTATCGAAGAATTTTCAATGTTCTTAAATTCTTTAAGAAGCTCACCTTTTGCTGAATAAATTTTTAATACATCAATAAGTTGGTCTTGAATCGAAACTTCAATCTTATTACTTGTGGGATTAGGAAAAAGAGTGAATCCGTTAAAAAATACATTATCATCGACTCCAAGCACTTTATTGTGTTTTAGGATCCAAAAATCAAAATCACCACGTGAATTTTCAGTTTTGTCACCGGAGGCATCCGATAATGAAGAGCCTCCAATAACATATTCGCCATTAATATTTTGAACAGCGTTCGGGATTCTATCCTGATTTTCTCCACCAATAGTGTTTTGCCATTCTATAATTCCAACAGAATTAAGCTTGAGAATCCAATAATCGGTGGCCCCATTAGAATCTTCTGTTTTATCTCCACCAACATTAGAATCTGAATAACCACATATAAAGTATCCTCCGTCGTCACTCTCAATTGCGCTATAGCAGGCATCTCCAGTAGTGCCGCCAATAGTATTCTGCCATTCCATAGCACCCAAGATATTGGTTTTTATAATCCAAAAATCAAAACCACCTTGAGAATCTTCCGTCTTATTTCCGGAGGCATTTGAATCTGATAGCCCAATCACTATATATCCACCATCGGAAGTTTGTTGTACCTCGGTTAATGCATCCTCACCAAACCCTCCATATAATTCACTCCATTGGAATGTTCCTAATTCTGACAATTTTATCATATAATATGACCGGAGGGGAGCAGCTCCTGAACCTCCAATAATAAATCCTCCATCATTAGTAAGTGACAAAGAACTGTGTGTATAAGCATCAACGAAGCCAAAAGCTTTTTGCCATTGTATAACTCCATTTGCATCTGTTTTTACAATCCAGGTATCATTTTGGCTTTGAGAAGATATCGTTCTATCACCTGATATACCTGAACTGGAAGTTCCTCCTAAAATATAACCTCCATCGGGAGTTTGAGCGATTGAGACAAGTGAGTCACTTCCGCCCCCTCCAATAGTATTTTGCCAAACTATCGAACCATTCACGTCAAGTTTTAATATCCAATAGTCCTTTTCACCATTCGAATTTTCTGTTTTATCTCCTGAAATATCCGAATCGGAAGAGCCTCCAATAATATAACCACCGTCTAATGTTTGAGATAATGTGTTTAGGATGTCATTTCCACTCCCTCCAATTGTATTTTGCCATTCAATTATACCCTGACTATCTAATTTGACTACCCAAAAATCTTTACCTCCTTGCGAATTTTCTGTTTTTTCACCGGAAATATCAGAATCGGATTCACCTCCTAGAATAATCCCCCCATCCACTGTATTCTGTATTGAAGTAAGTCTATCATAGCCACTTCCGCCTATCGTTCTTTGCCAAAGTATATTGGGGTCTTGACCAAAGGAACAAGTAATAAGAGTAATCGTTAGAACCAGTGAGTTAAAAAGATGCTTCATAAAGTTTAAATTTTGGGCAAAATACTGAAAATATTTTACTCCAACGTCACAATCAAATCATCCTTTAAGACCATAGTTCCGGGTTTTAATACAACCGATTTTACCTTGCCCGGCTTGGTAGCCGTTACCGTAGTTTCCATCTTCATGGCTTCTATGATAAACAAGTGATCGTTTGCCTTAATTTCCTGGCCTTTTTTAACAAGCACCTTGTACAAGGAGCCTTGTAATGGGGCTCCAACCTGATTAGCGTCTGCCGCATCTGCCTTTGCGTTTTCTTCTTTTTTAATATTTAAAGAGGTGTCTTTAACTTCAACAAACCTGTTTTCACCATTTACTTTAAAAAACACTATGCGAATTCCTTCTTCGTTGGCATTTCCCACCGAAAGCAATTTCACAATAATGGTCTTTCCGGGTTCCAATTCAATAAGCGTTTCTTCGCCCACCTTCATGCCATAGAAGAAGTTAGGTGTCGGCAAGATGGCCACGTTTCCGTATAGTTTATACTTTTCATGTGCCTGCTCAAACACCCTTGGGTACAGACTGAAGGACAGAAAATCTTCGAATTCGATAGGGCGGGTAAATCCTTTCTGAAATTTCTTCTGAAAAGCTTTATACTCTGTATCAAAATCGATAGGCGTTAGGTGCGCATTGGGTCTGTCGGTATACGACTCGTTGTTTTTCAGAATTATTTTCTGAAGCGCCTTCGGAAAACCACCTAAGGGCTGCCCTAAATCTCCTTTAAAGAAATTGATAACCGATTCGGGGAACGAAATCTCATGCCCCCTTTGCATCACGTCTTCGGGAAACAAATCATTGGTGACCATAAAAATAGCCATATCGCCCACCACTTTCGAGCTGGGTGTTACCTTTATTAAATTTCCGAATAAATGATTCACCCGGGCATACATTTGCTTTACTTCGTCAAAACGGTCTCCCAATCCCAAGGCTTCCGCCTGTGGCCGTAAGTTTGAATACTGACCTCCGGGAATCTCATGCTGATACACCTCAGCGGTTCCGGCTTTTAATCCCGATTCGAAGGGATAGTACATTTCGCGAACGTCTTCCCAGTAATTCGAAAACTGATTTAAGGTATTGATGTCAAATTCGTGCGCACGTTCCTGCTGCTTCATCATTTCAACAATCGAATTGAAATTGGGCTGAGATGTGAGTCCCGAAAGGCCTCCCAACGCAACATCCACAACATCCACTCCGGCCTCGATGGCCTTTAAATAGGTGGCAGACTGTATGGAAGAGGTGTCGTGTGTATGTAAATGTAAAGGGATTTTTACCGTATCCTTAAGTGCTCCAACCAGTTCGGTGGCGGCATAGGGTTTTAGCAATCCGGCCATGTCCTTGATGGCAATCATATGTGCACCTGCATTTTCTAAATCTTTAGCGAGCTGGGTATAATATTTCAAATTGTACTTGGTCTCATTAGGGTCTAGTATATCTCCTGTATAGCTTATGGCCGCCTCGGCGATGCCCCCTGTTTTATTTCGAACAAAATTCATACTGGGTTCCATGGCCTTTACCCAGTTGAGCGAATCGAATATCCGGAAGATATCGACTCCATTTTCCCATGATTTTTCTACAAACTTTTCAATTAAATTATCGGGATAGGCTTTGTACCCCACACCATTCGATCCGCGCAGCAGCATTTGAAACAAGATATTAGGAATCTTCGCTCGCAACTCTCGCAACCGGGTCCACGGGCTTTCATTTAAAAAGCGATAGCAAACATCGAAGGTGGCTCCTCCCCACATTTCTATACTAAAGGTGTTGGGGTGATTTTTCGCAAAACTCTCGGCCGCCAGAAGCATATCTTTAGAACGCATTCGGGTAGCCAATAATGACTGGTGTGCGTCTCGAATTGTGGTGTCCGTATAGTGAATTTTTTTTTCGGCCTTCAGCCAGGCACAGAATTTCTCGGGTCCTAATTTGGTAAGTAGATCTTTGGTCCCCTTCGGGTATGCGGCCAAAGCGTCGTATTTCGGGATTTTAGGAGTTCTAAAAACCTTGTTGGTGTCGAAAGATTTCACATCGGGATTTCCGTTTACAATTACTTCACCCAAATACTGCGTAATTTTGGAAGTCCGATCCTGCGAAAGTTTGATGTTGAAGAGTGAGGGTGTATTCTGAATAAAATTTACAGAGGCCTTCCCTTCCTTAAAGGTATCATGTTGAATTACATTCTGAAGAAAGTGAATATTGGTCTTTACACCTCTGATGCGAAATTCCTTTAAGGCGCGTGTCATTTTCCGAACGGCACCGTCCAAGGTTCTTCCATGCGCCGAAACTTTTACGAGCATCGAATCGAAAAACGGACTCACACTATACGACTGATAAATACTTCCGGCATCCAGGCGTATTCCCATCCCCGAAGCACTTCGGTAGGTGGTGATGGTACCGTAGTCGGGAGTAAAATCGTTTTCCGGGTCTTCGGTCGTTAGTCGGCATTGTAGCGCAAAACCATAGGTGGCCAATGAATCTTGAGCGTAAATTTTAATCTGAGTATCGTTTAGTTTATATCCACCTGCGACAAAAATCTGGGTTTTAATAAGGTCTATACCGGTGACCATTTCGGTAACCGTATGTTCCACCTGAATACGTGGATTTACTTCAATAAAATACACCCTGTCTTTGCGATCTACTAAAAACTCGACCGTACCTACATTGTTGTATTGTACCTCTTTTGCAATGGCGAGCGCATATTTATAGAGCGATTGCTTCACTTTTTCTGAAACATTAAAGGAAGGAGCAACTTCTACCACTTTTTGATGGCGACGCTGCACGGAGCAATCCCGTTCAAATAAATGTCGGATGTTTCCATGGTTGTCGGCTACAATTTGAACTTCCAGATGTTTCGGATCTTCCACATATTTTTCTAGGAACATAGTGTCATCGCCAAAAGCATTCAAGGCTTCGTTTCGAGCTGACTCGAAATAGAGTTCTAGATGTTCGGGCTGACGTATAATTCGCATCCCTCTTCCCCCGCCACCTGAAGCTGCTTTTAGCATAAGTGGATAGCCAATTATGGCGGCTTCAGAAAGTGCCACCTTTAGAGAAGTTAGTTTTTTGGTGTTGCTTTCTATGATTGGGACATGGCATTTTGTCGCAATTTTCTTGGCGGTGATTTTGTCACCCAAAGCATCCATCACCTTGGGATCGGGTCCTATAAAAATAATCCCATTGGCAGCACATTTTCTGGCAAATTCTGAATTCTCTGAAAGAAATCCGTAGCCGGGATGTATGGCGTCAACGCCTTTTAGCTTGGCCAGTGAAATAATCTGATCACTATCCAAATACGGCTTTAGAGGTTGGTTATTTTCGCCAACCTGATACGATTCGTCTGCCTTATAACGATGTTGCGAATAGCGGTCTTCGTACGTATAAATAGCAACTGTTTTGAGGTTTATTTCGGTACAGGCGCGAAGCACTCTGATGGCGATTTCGCCGCGATTTGCCACCAGCACTTTTTGTATTTTCATGTATTTGGAATTACGGATTGAACGATTTTAAATTGTTTGGGTTAAAGATAAAAAATAGTATGCACGCATAATAAAAATTAGTCTATTTATTTTGTTGAAATTGACGTATTATTTAATGATATATGGGTTTTCGTTTTTATAATTACGAACAATAAAATCTAAAGCACTTTTTAAAATTTCTCCCATATTCGAAGCTTTTTTAAAATTTACATCTCCTGTCAGGGTAAAGAGTTGCTTTTTTAACTCTTTAATTTTGGCTTTTGAAGAGAGCTCATCAACGGTCATACAATCCATCAACTCCATGAGTCGGTCATTTTCACTAGCCGCCCGCTTTGCTAATAAGGAGCGTTCCTCACGTTTGTATTGTTCTATAGATTCCTCCTGCAGTAATTTCAGGGTCATTTCTACAAGTTTGTTGTTTTCCTTTAGAAATTGAGGTTTGTATACCTTCGCATTGCCTTCATAGCTCTGCTGGTCGAAATCTATTGCTCGAATTCGGTATTGGATACGATCAAAATCATGTGTCAATACCATCACATAATTATACGATCTCATATCGCCCAACAATCTCACAAAACAGCGCTCGTTAAATTTTACAAATTCCTTAGCGATTTCGCGTTTGGCTTGTTCAGAGCAACTGTCTAGATTGTTCGCAATAAAATCGTCTCCGGGAATACCCGAAATATGCTCTTCAATTAAGGTATTTCCGTGGACCAAAAAGTTAATATGATTGGGAGACAATAAATGCTCTAATTCGAGACCGTAGATTCGCGAGGCATCTGCTTTTTTGATATAGAGAAAAATATAATTGTCGTTAAGGATGTTTCGCACCTTCACTCGGAAAGGCTTGGTATTCCCAAAAGTACAGTAGTCGATACTATCTATATTTAAGTAGGGGAGCACCATATCACTACCATCGGCATGTAATATGGTATACATTTTTTTGAGACTTAATTCAATCTCATCGCGTTCAGATTCGGAATAATAGACACTTATCCAAAGCGTGTCATTTCCAAATTTATCGAAAATAGAAATCGATCCCTGAAAACGCAGCAGATCATCATAATAAATAGGAATCTTAATGTTCCTGCCCTGACGTGTGAGATATTGAGATAACTGTTCTGAAATCTTATATGCAGGTTTCTTTTTCGACATCAATTTTCTCATAGCATCCATAATATAGCCTAAATATAGCTTAATTACTACTTACTAAAGAACATTTTTTGAATGTTAAAATTATCTTAAAAAAAATACGAACGTGTCACGTTTTTAAGTTGAAGAAGTCTATTTAGTTAAACTAATCACTATGTACCGTCGACTCTCGCTAATACTCTTTCTATTTCCATGTGTCATACTTACAGCATATTCCCAAAATGAAAACACCGCGACTACAGCACAAACACAACCCGAAAGAAAGAGTTATACCACCAAGCCCATCGGGCAAAACACCCCTCCAAAAATAGACGGAATCTTTGACGAAGCTGCTTGGAACCTAGTTGAATGGACAGGCGATTATTTAGAGAACCAGCCCGATAATGGTACTGCCCCCTCCGAACAGACCAAGTTCAAAATTCTATACGACGAAAAGAACCTATACATCGCAGTTCGATGTCAAGATGCCGAACCCAATAAAATTGTAAAACGCCTCTCGAGAAGAGATGGTTTTGAGGGTGATTGGGTAGAATTTAATATTGACAGTTACAATGATGATCGTACCGGCTTTTCTTTCACGATTACTGCTGCCGGTGTAAAAGGAGATGAATTTATTTCAGACAACGGGAACAACTGGGATTCGAGTTGGAACCCAATTTGGTATGCAAAAACACAAGTAGATGCAGAAGGTTGGACGGCCGAGATTCGTATTCCACTGAGTCAGTTGCGCTTTGGCAATGAGGAAGAACAAACTTGGGGTTTACAGTCGACGCGTCGATATTTCAGAAATGAAGAACGTTCGCTATGGCAACATGTTCTGCCTAATTCCCCGGGATGGGTAAGTGAGTTTGGAGAATTAAAAGGATTAGTAGGATTGAAACCTCAAAAGCAATTGGAGATTCAACCTTATGGTCTCACCCAGTTAGACACCTATCCCGAAGAAGCGGGAAATCCGTATAGGGATGGAAGTGATCTTAGTGGGACATTTGGTGTAGATGCCAAAATTGGAATTACCAACGATCTCACTGTAGATCTTACCATCAACCCCGATTTTGGCCAGGTAGATGCAGATCCGGGTGCGATCTCCCTCGATGGATTTGAAATCTTTTTTCAGGAACGGAGGCCATTTTTCGTGGAGAACAAAAATATATTCGACTATCGATTTGCAGGGGACCAGGATAATCTTTTCTTTTCGAGACGCATTGGTCGCAGCCCACAAGGAGGTGCGAGCGGACAGAATATTGCCTATGTCGATCAGCCTATAAATTCTACCATTTTAGGCGCAGCAAAGTTTAGCGGGAAAACAAAGAACGGTTGGTCCTTGGGAATTTTGGAAAGTCTTACGGCAAACGAATTTGCTAAAACAGTTGATGTTAACGGAGCAGAAGGAGAAACACTGGTAGAACCACTTACCAATTATCTAGTTGGAAGAGCGCAGAAGGATTTTAATGACCGAAACTCGTATGTTGGAGGCATCTTTACAGCAGTACATAGAAATATGGATCCAAATAGTTCATTCCTTCACAGCCATGCATTTTCCGGAGGACTCGATTTTAAACACAATTGGAAGGATCGGAAATATTATGTGGAAGGCGATGTGGTTATGAGTACTGTGCGCGGAAGTGCCGAAGCCATTCAAGGAACCCAGACTAGTATTACCCATTTGTTTCAAAGGGTCGATGCGGGACATGTTGAGGTGGATCCCACCAAGACGTTCTTAATGGGGACCGGAGGTATGTTGGAAATTGGAAAAGGAGGAGGGGGAAATTGGCGCTATAATGTAGGAGGAAGCTGGAAATCACCCGAATTGGAATTGAATGACATTGGATTTTTACGGCAAGCTGACCTTATTCAGCAATACTTTAATATTAGAAGGTTATTTAATAAACCAACCAGTTGGTATCGCCAGGCCAATATTGGCTTAAACCAATATTCTACCTACGATTTTGAAGGCAATTACAATCGCATTCAGTACGAATTAAACGGATTTGTAAACTATAAGAATAATATGTGGACTGAGTTTGGTGCTGCACATAAACCCAGAATTTATACGAATACAGTCTTACGTGGAGGCCCAAGATGGCGATGGAGCGACGAAAATTTTTGGTATGTATTCTCCGGCACCGATGATCGGAAAAAATTGAGTATGACCTTGGGATATGTAAATTCTAGAGCTGCCGAAGATAATTTCTCATTGGACCGATACGAAATTAGATTTAGATACCAACCTCTTAATTCCTTAAGTGTTTCGTTGTCAACAGAATTTGAGCAGAATCCCAACAAAACGCAATATGTAACCGAAACTTCATTCAATGGTTCACCGAGATATATTATGGGGGCCATTGATAACGAATCGCTTAGCGCTACCCTTCGGGTGAATTATACAATCAACCCCAATTTAACGATACAGTATTATGGGCAACCGTTTCTTTTCAGAGCAAATTATTCCAACTTCAATTATGTGAATGATCCTATAGCGGAAAAATTGGACGATCGCGTTACCTGGTATGATACAAATCAGATTTCCTTATCTGAGGAATCGTATTTGGTCGATGAAGACCTAGACGGAAAAACAGACTACAGTTTTGGAAAGCCCGATTTTGCCTTTGTACAGTTCCGTTCTAACTTAGTAGTTCGCTGGGAGTATATCCCGGGCTCCGAAATTTTCCTCGTATGGTCACAAGGTGTCACAGGATTAGGCAACCCAGCAGACAGGTTTAGCGCACTAGCCGAAGATCAAATCTTTGGGCAACAGCCGCAAAACACCTTTCTAATTAAGGCGACGTATCGGTTTGTGCTTTAATGGGCTTCCAACCAGTTTTCACCTACACCTAATTCCACCACCAATGGAACGGCAAGCGCGTAGGCTTTTTCCATTTCGTTTTTAATAAGTGTTTTGAGTAGCTCTAATTCGGGTTTATAGATATCGAATACCAATTCATCATGTACCTGCAAAAGCATTTTACTTTTATACTTCCCTTCGGTCATTTTTTGATGAATACGGATCATGGCAATCTTTATAATATCGGCAGCACTTCCTTGGATGGGTGCGTTTACGGCGTTTCGCTCAGCAGCACCGCGAACTACGGCGTTACGTGAATTGATGTCTTTTAAATAACGGCGACGGCCTAATACCGTTTGTACGTAGCCATTGTCTCTGGCAAAATCTACCACTTCGCTCATATAATTCCGAAGTTTCGGATAGGTTTTATAATAGGTGTCTATCAGTTCTTTGGCTTCAGTTCGGGACAGATCGGTTTGATTACTTAGTCCGAAGGCGGATACACCGTAAATAATTCCGAAGTTAACCGTCTTGGCATTGGCACGCTGTTCTCTAGTTACTTCTGAAAGCGGGATATTGAACACCTTGGCCGCGGTTGAAGCATGAATATCTTCACCGTTTTTAAACGCCTGAATCATATTTTCTTCCTCACTCAGCGCAGCAATGATTCGAAGCTCAATTTGTGAGTAGTCCGCTGCTAAGAGGACATAATCCTTATCCCGTGGAATAAACGCCTTCCGGACTTCCCTTCCGCGTTCGGTACGGATTGGGATGTTTTGTAGATTCGGATTATTACTCGCCAATCTGCCCGTGGCGGCAACCGCCTGCATATAGTCGGTATGCACCCTGTTAGTAATAGGCTCAACTTGCAATGGAAGAGCATCTACATAGGTGCTTTTTAGTTTTGCCAGTCCACGGTATTCTAGTACATCTCGGATAATTTTGTGATCCTTTGCCAAATAGGAGAGCACGTCTTCGGCCGTTGAATATTGCCCGGTCTTGGTCTTTTTTGGCTTGTCTATAAGCTTCATTTTGTCGAACAATATTTCACCCAATTGCTTGGGGGAAGCGATATTGAATTGCACTCCGGCAGCCTCATAAATAGCACTTTCCAGAGTGAGAATATCCTTGTCTAATTGTAACGAAAGGCCTTTAAGAAAATCCTCGTCCAAATTGATTCCTTCCAATTCCATATCGGCTAGGACGCGCAACAACGGAATTTCAATCTCATCGAACAATTTTTGGGTATTGGCTTCACTTAATTCTTGCTGAAAATGCTCCTTTAGCTGAAGCGTAATGTCTGCATCTTCTACGGCATATTCCGTCTGTTGTTCTATAGGAACTTCTCGCATGGACAACTGGTTCTTACCTTTTTTACCAATCAATTCAACTATGGATACCGGAGTGTAGTTGAGATACGCTTCAGCCAGGACGTCCATATTGTGCCGCATATCCGGGTTGATGAGGTAGTGCGCTAACATGGTGTCGAATAATTTTCCCTTTACCGAAACTTGGTATTTGGCCAATACCTTGATGTCGTACTTTAAATTCTGACCAATTTTCTCAATATCCTTGGCTTCAAAGAAAGGGCGAAGTAATTCAATAAGTTCCTGAGCTTCCTCCTTCTTTTCAGGAAAGGGAAGGTAAAACCCCTTGCCGGCCTCCCAGGAAAAGGCAATACCGACCAATTCGGCGGTTATGGGGTTCAATCCTGTGGTTTCGGTATCGAAACAAACACTGGATTGTTTCATAAGTTTCTGAATAAACAACTTGGTGCCCATGCCGGGTTGTACCGTTTGATAAAAATGTTCTGTGGTCGAAATGGTGTTTCGGGTATGGGTGACTTTCGCTTCGGCAGTGGGTTCTGCATCTCCGCCAAATAGCGAAAATTGTCCGCTTCCGGCTGTAGTTTTTCCTTGTGTAGGACGGCTCTTATCGGCATCGCTTTTTTCGTTTCCGTTGGAAGAAGATGTCGCTTCTTGACTGCTTTCTTCAGCAAAAGTTTTTAAGAAATTATCGGTAAGTCTCCTAAACTCCAATTCTTGAAAAATTTCCTTCACCCCTTCAATATCTGGCTCAGACATTTCAAAATCCTTTTCATCGAATTCGACCGGAACGTCGAGCAGAATTTTAGCGAGCTCCTTGGAAAGCATCCCCAGTTCTTTTGCGCCTTCTACTTTCTCCCTCATTTTGCCCTTTAATTCGTGGGTATTGGCCAGCAGCCCTTCCATGCTTCCGTATTCCTTAATGAATTTTTTAGCAGTTTTTTCACCCACTCCGGGAAGTCCGGGGATATTATCGGCGCTATCGCCCATCATTCCGAGAAAATCGATCACCTGCAATGGATCGTCAACTTCAAACTTCTCTTTTACTTCTGGAATTCCCCATGTTTCGTAACCTCCGCCAAAAACGGGACGATACATAAAAATATTTTCTGAAACCAATTGGGCAAAATCCTTGTCGGGTGTCACCATAAAGGTCTGATAGCCTTCTTTTTCGGCTTTTTTGGCCAAGGTTCCAATCACGTCGTCTGCTTCATAGCCTTCTTTTACCATGATGGGAATGTGCATGGCTTCCAGAATTCTGCAGATATAGGGAACGGCAATTTTTATCGCTTCGGGTGTTTCGTCGCGGTTGGCCTTATATTCAGAAAACATCTCGTTGCGAACATCACTACCCCCTTTATCAAAACAAACGGCCAAATGATTGGGCCGCTCCCGTTTTATCACATCCAAAAGTGAATTGGTAAACCCCAATATGGCTGAAGTATCCATTCCTTTACTGTTGATTCGAGGGTTTTTGATAAAGGCGTAATACCCTCTAAAAATTAAGGCGTAGGCATCTACGAGAAAAAGTCTTTTTTGTTCGGCCATTTGTAAATTCTATTGAAGTGTATAAAACTACAAAACTTCTCTCGCCAACCGAAATTAATTAAAATGCAATTTGTAATTTTCGCATCTCAATTTTTAATTATGAAGAAATTCTCACTGGCCATTCACGGAGGTGCCGGAACATTAGTAAAAGGATTAATGACTGCCGAATTAGAGACGAATTACAAAGCAGCTTTAGATACAGCTCTGGAAAAGGGTTACGCGATTCTTGAAAAAAGGGGTAGCGCTCTAGATGCTGTTGAAGCAGCCGTAAATTCTTTGGAAGACACCCCGCTGTTCAATGCCGGAAGGGGATCTGTGTTTACCGCTGAAGGAACCCACGAAATGGATGCTGCTATTATGGATGGAAAAAACCTAAAAGCAGGGGCTGTTTCATTGGTCACAGGTATCAAGAACCCAATAACGTTGGCACGTGATGTGATGGAGAAAAGCTACCATGTTTTTTTGGCCGGAGAAGGCGCAATGCAATTTGCGAAAAGCAACGGATACACTATTGAGGATGCCGCTTATTTTTATGACGAGGTACGGTATCAACAGTGGCAAGGGATAAAAGATAGCACGAGCTTTCAATTGGATCACAGCGTGAAGAAAGATGGTAAATTCGGAACCGTAGGCGCTGTGGCCTGCGATCAAGAAGGGAATATTGCTGCGGCGACTTCTACAGGAGGGATGACCAATAAGAAATGGGGGCGGGTTGGAGACAGTCCAATAATTGGAGCCGGAAATTACGCCAACAATAAAACCTGCGCGGTGAGTTGTACGGGAAGTGGCGAGTTCTTTATTCGTGGTGTCGTTGCCTACGATGTTTCCTGTTTGATGGAGTACAAGGGTCTTTCATTACAGGAGGCTGCTTCCGAAGTTATCTACAATCGCATCCTAGAAATAGGTGGTGATGGAGGATTGATTGCTGTTGATGCAAAAGGGAATATTGCGATGCCGTTCAATACCGAAGGAATGTATCGCGCTTTTAAAACTTCTGTTGGGAAAAAAGAAATTTCTATTTACAAAGATTGAGCGTCGGTCACCGGAATTCCAAAGGGAGATACCTTAATTTTTTTCTTTTTAATATCGAAACGATCCCCATTGGCAAGAATATGTGTTTTTAGATTGGTCAACGACATATTGGAGCCTACTACCACTCTGCCTTCGTTGTTGTGTTTCAGTCTTCTAGGATCGAAAAGGATTACCATCCCCGAGCCAATCACCTCTACATTATTGCGATTTTTAATAATGAGACCGGTGTCTTCGGCAAGGCCAATTCCTAGTAATTCAGGAAATTTTGCAACGGCTTCTGCCAAACGCCCGAAACGTCCACGACGGATAAAGTGAGAGTCGATAATAAGATTAGGGATAAAACCCATTCCTTTTCCCATCCCGGTAGCGCCTTTGGTAAAGGCTTCCTTAATACCACCGCCTGTGATCATTTCCGTAGACATACACATAGCTCCGGCACTGGTTCCGGCAATCACAAAATGTTCATTTTTATATCGATCCATCATGATCTCGTGGAGGGTAGTTCCTCCAATGTGTTGTGTAATATTCGATTGGTTTCCTCCCGAAAACATCACACAATCTGCTTTCTTAATAAGCTCGATATTTTTGGGATCTTCAGATTGTTCACGATTTCGAATGTCCATCACCTGCGCATTGGTACATCCTAATTTGTTGAATGCCTGTAAGTAGTTTTCGCCTACCTCTGCAGGAATACTGGATGCTGTTGGCACGATAATGATGGACGCATTGATTCCTCCACTTTCTTTTACCACTCTCGAAAGTATCCCTTCTTGTATGAATTCCAGATGGTAAATTTCACTGATTTCTATTCCTTTGTCTTCGTTTCCTCCTATAGGAATAAGGATGCCTTTTGCTTTCATTCAATACAATTTATTGACGGCAAAAATAGGAGTTTTGTTCTAAAAAAAATTATATATTTATAATCTTTCACTATTGTAAAGATAAACCAACCGAATATGAAAATACGAGAAATAAATGCAATGCGTGGTCCCAATTACTGGTCTGTACGCCGTCACAAACTGATTGTCATGGTATTAGATTTGGAAGAGATGGAAGATCGCCCTTCCGATAAAGTTCCGGGATTTAGCGAAAATTTAAAAGAAATGTTTCCGACGATGTTTTCACATCGTTGTTCGGTGGGTGAGCCTGGTGGTTTTTTTCAACGTGTGGACGAGGGGACTTGGATGGGTCACATAATTGAGCATATTGCACTTGAAATCCAAACATTGGCGGGTATGGATACCGGCTTCGGAAGAACTCGTGACTATGGTGAAAAAGGAGTGTATAATGTAGTCTTTTCGTATATCGAAGAAAATGTGGGACGTTTTGCGGCCGAAGCGGCGGTGCGTATTTGTGAAGCTTTGATCGTTGGAGAAAAATACAATATGGAGGATGATATTCAGAAGATGCGTGAACTTCGGGAAGCAGAACGGTTAGGACCAAGTACCGGGTCTATTGTGGAAGAAGCGGCCAGTAGAGGAATTCCGTGGATTCGATTGAATAAATATTCGCTCTGTCAGTTGGGATATGGTGCCAATCAGAAACGGATTCAGGCGACGGTCACCAGTGAAACTAGTAGCATTGGCGTGGAGATTGCCTGCGATAAGGAAGATACAAAATTCTTACTCGAACAAGCCGAAGTTGAAGTCCCTCGTGGTGACATCATTAGTCGTGAGAGCAGTTTGGAAGAAGCGTGTCGCTATGTTGGATTCCCATTGGTAATTAAGCCTATTGACGGAAATCACGGTCGAGGAATTACCGTAGATATTCAGAATTATGAGGAGGCTGTAGTAGCTTTCCATGCTGCCAAAGAAGTTTCAAGACGGGTTATCGTTGAAAAATTTATCACAGGAGAGGATTATCGTTTACTGGTTATAAATCATGTATTGGTCGCTGCTGCAAAGCGTACGCCGGCTCATGTGATTGGCGATGGAAAATCGACTGTAAAAGAGTTGGTCGACAAGGTGAATGAAGACCCAAGACGTGGGTATGGTCACGAAAATGTGCTTACCATGATCACCATCAACGACCTCACCAGAACCATTTTAAAAGATGCCGGATATACGGAAGATTCGGTCATTCCCGAAGGAGAACGACTTATTTTAAAAGATACGGCCAATTTGAGCACAGGAGGCACCGCCGAGGATGTGACCGATATAGTACACCCTGCAAATGTTTCGATGGTTGAACGGATTTCAAAAATAATCGACCTGGATATCTGCGGAATAGATATTATGACAAGTGATATTAGTCAGCCATTATCCGAAACAGGTGGAGCCGTCCTCGAAGTAAATGCCGGTCCCGGATTTAGGATGCATTTGGCTCCAACTACGGGATTGCCACGAAATGTGGCGGCACCGGTGGTGGATAAATTGTTTCCAAATCATGGAGATACCGGAAGGATTCCAATTATAGCGATTACAGGAACCAATGGTAAAACTACGACCAGTCGTTTAATGGCGCATATGGCAAAAATGAAAGGCTATCGTGTAGGTTATGCCACGAGTGATGGAGTGTATATTCAGAACAGATTATTAATGAAAGGCGATTGTACGGGCCCTGCCAGTGCCGAGTTTGTTTTAAAAGATCCAACCGTCAATTTTGCAGTTTTAGAATGTGCAAGAGGGGGGCTTTTGCGCGCAGGATTGGGCTTTCATAATTGTGATGTTGCTATTGTAACCAATGTGGCGGCAGATCATTTAGGGTTAAAAGGGATTCATACTATTGAACAATTGGCAAAGGTGAAGGGGGTAGTGCCCGAAACGGTATTGCCGGGAGGATATGCTATTTTAAATGCCGATGATGATTTAGTGTACGATATGCGAAGAGGTATCAATTGTAATTTGGCACTGTTCTCCATGGATGAAAACAATCCAAGAATTCAGGCTCTTCAGCGAATGGGGGGTATAACGGCGGTATATGAGCATGGATATGTTACCTTATGTAGGGGTTCTTGGAAGATGCGAATTATGAAGGCTGAAAACATTCCATTGACCTATGGTGGAAAGGCGACTTTTATGATTCAAAATGTGCTGGCAGCTGTACTTGCTGCAAACGTGAGAGGAATAAGTATAGAAGATATGAAGGTGGCGTTGGAAACTTTTATCCCTTCGGCTTCGCAGACACCGGGAAGATTGAATTTATTCGAATTTCAAAATTTTTCAATCCTTTTAGACTATGCCCATAATGCAGCCGGAATGGAGGCCTTAAAAAAGTTTACCGATACGATGGAAGCCACTGTTAAAGTTGGAATTATAGCGGGAGTAGGCGATAGGCGTGAGGAAGACACCAATGCCATTGGAAGTATCGCAGCCGATATGTTTGATGAGATTATAATTCGTCAAGACAAGCGCTTGCGAGGACGAACCGAAGAAGAACTCATTAAAATGTTAAATGATGGTATAAAAATGAGAGACCCTAAGAAGAAAACGACCATTATTCCTTCCGAAAAAGAGGCTATTACCTATGCTGTGAATAATGCCAAGAAAGGGTCTTTGATTATCTTGTGTAGCGATGTAATTCCCGATGCATTGGATTTGGTGCAAAAATTTAAAGAACAAGAGGCGAGCGGAGAAGTAGTTTTTGCGCAATAAGAAGGCCGCTCGCTTCAAAATGAAATTTGTTTTAATGGAAATTATCTTAGCCTGAACCGGAATTGTCAATAGGCCTATTATCACAAAACTTTTAGCAAAAATAGACAATCCTGAATTGTCTAAAATAAGAAAAGCCATCACAGGTGTGATGACTTTTCGCCCCAAATTTGATCGATAACCCAGGTTATCAACCTACTTATGTTTTGCAAAGCTACAAAAATTATTGATTGCAATACTATTTTTAGAAAATTATAAGAAAATGGTTGCTTAGGTAGAGACCCTTAAGGTTCTTGTTTTCAGTTTTTTATACCCAAAAATTAAAATATACCCATAACAAGCTATTAACAAGAACATGGCCAATTTAAAACCCATTTGGTCTGTTAAAAAACCATACAGAGGGGGTATCACAGCCCCACCAACTATAGCCATACACAGTAATCCCGAGGCCTGTGGCTTAAGATCCCCTAGTCCATCAATAGTTAATGTAAAGATGGTAGGGAACATAATCGAATTAAACAAGCCTACTGCTAAAATGGACCACATAGCAACAAGCCCCTGGGTGTTCATGGAAATTAATATCAGAACAACGGCTAAGATGGCAAACACTGCTAAAACTCTAGCAGGGGCTATTATTTTAGTAAGATACGCTCCTATAAATCGCCCCACCATAGCACCACTCCAATAGAAAACCACAAAGGCGCCAACGATTGCTTTGCGATCCATCGAAGCCAAATCACTGTTCAGAATACTTTCAGAAAGCCACTTCATCGTTTCATTTTCGAAAATAACGACTGCCATATTCATATCTAGAAAATAGTTTACCAAATAGCTGCCTATGGCCACTTCGGCCCCAACATACAGAAAGATTCCAGCCACCCCCATTAACACTAGCTTATTGCCTAGTAATTTGGTGTAACCGCCTTTCGGACTTTCTTGCAATACCTTCGGAAGTTTAATAAAGACAAATAGCAGCGCCAACAAGCCAATAAAGGCGGCAATGTATAAAAAAGGGCGTTGTACGGCTCCGGCTTCCGAAAGATAATAGGTGGCCTTTTCGGTTTCCTCAAGCACCGAAATCTCTTCCGAAGTCTTTATAGTATCACTCAGTAAGAACAGGGCACCTACCACAGGAGCAATTGCGGTTCCCAATGAATTAAAAGCTTGCGATAGGTTTAATCTACTGGAAGCACCTTCTTCACTCCCCAAGACCGAAACATAGGGGTTGGCTGCTACTTGCAGGATGGTTATCCCGGCAGCCAATGTGAAATATCCCACTAAGAAAACCCAAAACAAACGGCTCGATGCTGCTGGATAAAAAAGTAAGCAGCCAACGGCCATGGTAACCAAGCCTAAGATGACCCCTTTTTGATAACCAATTCGCGATAACAGAAATCCGGCCGGTACCGAAAACACAAAATAGGCTAGAAAAAAAGCGAATTGTACCAAGCCAGCCTGAAAATAGGAAAGTTCAAAGACATCTTTTAATCTTGGAATCAAACTATCCACCAAAACCGTAATAAAACCCCATAGAAAGAAAAGTACAGTAACTATGATAAAAGCAGAACGGAAGGATTTCTTTTGCGTCATGAAGTTTATTTTTTGTTGTAGAAGTCAGGTTTTTTACTCTCGTTCTTATCGTTTTGATAGGTTGTGGTATAAAATCCATCGTGTATGGAATAGGCACCTGTTTCCCCTTTTTTGTTTACCGCAATATAACCTACCTGAAAATCCTCAAAATTCGGACTCTTTTTTACAATCCTTCCAATGGCTTCCTCACAGGCTTCCTGTGGTGATTTTCCCTGCCGCATGAGCTCAACAATCAAAAAACTACCTACCGTCTTTAATACCTCTTCGCCGAGCCCGGTGGCCGTTGCTCCTCCCACCTCATTATCGATAAATAGTCCGGAACCAATAATGGGAGAGTCGCCCACACGCCCGGCCATCTTGTAGGCAAGGCCACTGGTGGTACAGCCCCCCGAAATATCTCCGTTTTTGTCAATGGCCAACATGCCAATGGTATCGTGGTTTTCGATGTTGATTATGGGTTTGTATTTGGATGTTTTTTTCCATTCCTCCCATGCTTTTTTGGAAGCCTCAGTAAGTAGATTTTCTCTTTTAAAACCTTCCGAAACCGCAAATGCTTCGGCGCCTTTTCCGGCCAAAATCACATGTGGGGTATTCTCCATTACCTTTCGTGCGACCGAAATAGGATGAACGATGTTTTGCATGCAAACCACTGCGCCGTAATTCCCTTCCTTGTTCATTACACAGGCATCCAGCGTTACATTGCCATCACGATCGGGTAAGCCTCCCAGTCCAACCGATTGCCCTTCGGCATTGGCTTCCTCTACCATACAACCCTGTTCGATGGCATCTAAGGCCGATTTGCCTTCTTGTAAGACTTCCCATGCCTTTTCGGTAGATTTTGCGACATTCCAAGTGGCGATCACCATGGGGATCTTTGTCTTCGGGGATATCGTTGTGACTGCATTTTTTTCTGAAGGCATTTCCGAAGTATTTTCTTTACAAGCTATAGCAGCACCCGATACCACGCCGAGACCGGTCAGGGATGCACTTTGAATAAATTTTCTTCGTTTCATAGGAATTAATTTTTGGTTGGAGTATTACTCATGTCATTGTTTATTTTACTTCGATCTCATCCACAAACAGCCAGGCCTTGCCATTGAATGGTGCTCCTAAATGCCATTTGGGAAGATCGCTTAAATTCTTGGCTACAATTTTTATATATCGGGCACTGTATCCTTTCATGCTGAATTGAATTGTCTTTATTTCCGAAACGTCTGAAGGTATTTCGGAAGCGATATGCTGAGCAGGGAGATTCTTATAAAAAGTTGGACTGTCTGAAACATAGCATTCCACCTCCGTAGGATAAAAGATCCAACTGCGCTGGTCTTGCAAGAAGTTGACACTAATAGAATCAATAGGCTGCACCTTGCCAAGATCTACAATCGCTACGAGATCGGTATCCTGATATCCCTGCCAAGCTCCGGTCCTGAAATCTCTGGCCCCTCGAATGCCGTCAATTAGTGCATTGTTGCCGCCACCATTGTATTGGTTGGCATATTCCGTTTGCAGAGTTATGCTCACATTGGGATTAATCTTATAAAACTGAGTGGAAAGTATGCTGCTTTTAAGTCCGTTTATTTCAGCATAGGTTTTTAAATTGCTTTCTTCGGAAATGATAAAAGGTTCGGTATAGCTTTTGAATTCTGAATCATTGATACTGTAAAAAATCTCAGGTCCTTCCGAAGCTACGGCAAGCGCGACGCTGGTTTTATTCTTAAAAGCGACCTCGCCTTCAGCAATAAAAGGAGCAGGTGTGATAAGATACTCCTTAATTTCTGTCACCGGTATTTCGGCATCGGTGGTTCCCCACTTTGAGGGCTGCGAAGTCATTTTAAAAACCAAAACCCCTCCCTCTATAATTTCGTCATGATTAAGGTAACTTCGCTTTAATTCTTTGCCATTTAAGATAGCTGAAGCGATATAAGTATTGGTTTCAGAAATATTTTCGGCAACAACAGTAAACTGTTTTCCGCTTTCCAAATTGATGGTTGCTTTGTCAAACAGAGGTGTTCCAATGATGTATTGATTGCTTCCGGGTGTTACCGGATAAAAGCCTAACGAACTAAACACATACCAGGCACTCATTTGTCCGCAATCTTCATTGCCGCTTATACCATCGGGTTCATTTTTATAAAGAGTGGTTAAAATCTCATGCACTTTTTCCTGTGTTTTGGAAGGCCGATTTACAAAATTGTACAGGTAGGCCATGTGATGGCTGGGTTCGTTCCCATGGGCATATTGCCCTATAAGGCCGGTAATATCAGCCTGATCACGACCCGATGTTTCCGATTTGGCCGAAAATAGCTTGTTCAAATGTTCGTGCAGTTTTTCTTTACCACCCATGAGTTCCATCATTCCAGAAATATCTTGAGGCACATACAAACTGTATTGCCAGGCGTTGGCTTCGGTGTAGTTGAAATTTACTTCATAGGGATCGAAAGGCGAAAACCAGGTATTTCTAAACCGTCCCTGCATAAAGTTGGTTTTTGGATTGAAGCTGTTTTTATAGTATTGGGCTCTTTCAGAAAACAATTTATAATCTTCAGGTTTATTTAGTGCTTTGGCCATTTGGGCGATGGTCCAGTCGTCATAGGCATATTCCAAGGTTTTCGAAACCGATTCGCTTTCGGCTTCCACAGGAATATAGCCCAGTTTTTTATAGGCTTCTAGTCCCAATTTGTCCTGCATAGCACTGTGTTTCATAGCAGCAAAGGCCTTTTCGGAATCATAGTCAGTAATGCCTTTCAAATAGGCATCTGCAATTACGGGAACCGCGTGATAGCCAATCATACAACCTGTGTAATTAGCGGACAAGTCCCAAATAGGCATGATACCGCCTTCGTCGTATTTGGCTAAAAAAGTATTGATGAAATCGTTGGTTCGTTCTTGCTCGATAATCGTATACAATGGATGAGCCGCTCTATAGGTATCCCAAAGTGAAAAGACGGTGTAATAGTCAAACTCGTTTGTTTGATGAATTTCCAAATCCATTCCACGATAGCGACCATCTACATCCTGATAGAGGTTTGGAGCAATCATGGTATGGTACAGTGCGGTATAAAAATTGGTTTTATGGTCATTGTCAGTACTTTCAATAACTATTTTTTCGAGTTGTTTTTCCCACGCGTCTTCCGCCGAAGCTTTAATTTCTTCAAAAGAGCGATTCCCAATTTCGGCTTCCAAATTCTTTTTCGCACCGGCCTCATCAACTGCAGAGATACCAATACGTACCGTCACCGGTTCATTATTCGGGTTGATAAACGTATAACCAGCCATACGAGTTCTTCTATCGGGATCCCTGTGGAAATGAGTTGGGATGTCAATAGGATGGGAAAACTTCATATAGAAGTAAAGTCGTTGGTCTTCGGTCCAGGCTTTTGAAAATCGATAGCCACTGACTTCATATTTGGAAATTTCTCGCACGTTTATGTCTAAGATCATATCGCGGTGTTCCAGGTCAAGGATAAGATGTTGATTTTCGGAAGCGGGGTAGGTGTATTTATGGATTCCGGCGCGTGGGGTTACTGTAAGTTCTACGTCAATATTCGTAGCATCCAAATGTACCTTGTAGTATCCGGGTGAGGCCTTTTCATTGTCGTGAGAAAAATGCGCCCGATATCCTTTTCTTCCGTCAGCTCCGTTGTTAAAAATCAAGGTGTCGGTAGGCATCAGCAATATATCGCCATAGTCACTTACCCCTGTACCGCTGAGGTGCGTATGAGAAAACCCGTAAATATATGAATCGCTATAATGGTAGCCGCTGCAACCATCCCAACCGTCCAAACGTGTGTCCGGACTCAGTTGCATCATTCCAAACGGCATGGTAGCTCCGGGATACGTATGGCCATGTCCGCCCGTTCCAATAAAGGGATTGACGTAGGATATAAGGCTTTTACCTTTTTTGGCAGGTGTAACAGAAACCGGTTCTGAACAACTAATGAGTAACACCAAAAGTAAAGTGAAAAAGTAGAAGTTTTTCATGAAGTCTTTATAAGTTGAAAAGATACTAAAAACAGTTAAAAAAAAGTGAATGTCTGTTTCAACTTTTTGAAAGGTGGTATCTTTAAAAATTCTCTAAATCAGCACCATGCTCCGTTGGATCATCTTTATTGTAATTTATATATTAATTGATTTGTATGCCTTTCAGGCATTAAAAACAGTAACCAAGAACCCTTGGATACAATGGGTGTATGCAATAGTTTCGGTCGCCGTACTTTTGGTGTTTATCTATCAGTTAAATTACGGCGTATCCACACGTACCATGACCCCGGATAGAATGTATGTATTTGGGCTCTTCTTGGCGATCTTTATTCCGAAGTTATTACTTATCATTTTTATGTTTGGCGAGGATATCATGCGTTTGTTTGTTGGCTTATTTTCTAAAATGGGAATAGCAGGTAATAACGAAGGCTTTTACATCCCCTCCCGTAGAAAGTTTATTAGCGCGATTGCTTTAGGCATTGCTGCCATCCCATTCACATCGTTGCTGTACGGCATGTACAAGGGAAAGTACAATTACAAAGTTTTAAAGTATACCTTAGAGTTTGATGATTTACCCGAAGCGTTCGATGGGTATCGTATTTCGCAAATAAGCGATATTCATAGTGGGAGTTTTGACAATGTTAAAAAGGTACAATATGCAGTTGATCTGGTGAATGAGCAGGCAAGCGATGTCATTTTGTTTACAGGAGATCTGGTCAATAATTCAACGGAAGAAATGCACGATTGGAAAGAAATTTTCGCTTCTTTAAAGGCAAAGGATGGTGTGTATTCGGTACTGGGGAATCACGACTATGGTGACTATGTGCAGTGGAATTCAGAAACTGCCAAAAATCAGAATCTTGACAATTTAAAAACACTTCAGCAGGAAATGGGCTGGGATTTATTGCTGAATGAACATCGGTTTATAGAAAAGGACGGACAGCGTATTGCGTTGGTTGGTGTAGAGAATTGGGGAGCCGGCGGCTTCAAAAAGGCAGGAGATCTAAACCGGGCTATTCGGGGTGTAGCACAGGAAGATTTTAAGATTCTAATGAGTCATGATCCATCACATTGGCAGGCACAGGTAAAGGAGGATGATCGTAATTTTCAGTTGACATTAAGCGGGCATACGCATGGGATGCAGTTCGGGATTGAGATTCCTGGCTGGTTTAAATGGAGTCCTGTTAAATATAGATATGAGAATTGGGCCGGAATCTATGAGGAATTTGGACGATATATCAATGTAAATAGGGGATTTGGCTATATTGGCTACCCTGGGCGCGTAGGAATTTGGCCTGAAATTACAGTGATTCAGCTTAAAAAACGGTTGCATAAGGCTTAATTTAAGGGAAATGCTATATTTGTAATACAATTGTTCAAGTAACACTTTAGATAGATGTCAAAATTTGGGGAATTAATTGAGACTCGAGTACCCGTTCTGTTGGACTTTTATGCTGAATGGGATGAGGCGTGCAAAGGAATGCATCCTGTACTTAGAGACGTGGCGGCCGCTTTAGGTGATAAAGCCCGTGTCATCAAGATAGACGTTGAAAAAAACAAAGAACTAGCCGAAGCACTTCGCGTAAAAGGCTTACCCACCCTAATGATCTACAAGAACGGCGAAATGAAGTGGCGCCAAAGTGGAGAACAAGATGCAAATACCTTGATCGGACTTGTAAAGGAGTTTGTCTAATTTCATAGAATAGGTTTGCAATTCCATTTTTTTTCTGCTAAAAATTCTAGCACTTTTGGTAGTGCGTATCGAAGGTTTTTTTCTGCTTTTAAACTATCGTGAAATATTAGAATGCTGCCTGGCCGGATATTTTTTATCACATTCTGAAGACATTTCTCTTCCGAAATCCTAGTGTCGAAATCTGCACTCAATACATCCCACATAATGATTTTATACCCCTGTTGCTGAAGTAATTTAGCCTGTTTTGAAGTGAGTTTTCCATACGGAGGACGGAATAGCATGTTGGATTTTTGGCTATTAGGAAGATTGGACTGTATCGTTTCTTCCGCTTTTAGGACATTTTGCACATAGGCTGAAGCCTCGGTTTTACTGCCGTTTATATGATGGCAGGTATGGTTTCCAACGGAATGCCCTTCAGCAATTATTTGTTGAAAGATACTTGGGTATTTGTTAATGTTGTCCCCTATACAAAAGAAAGTGGCATGGGCGTTGTGTTTTTTTAATTCGGAAAGCACCCAAGGCGTGACTTCAGGGATAGGGCCATCATCGAAAGTAAGATATACCGTATCTGTATTACTGGAAAATGCCCAAATTCGCTTTGGGAACAACCACTGAACGAATTTGGGCATTTTTACCAGATAAGGCTTCATATTCTTTTAGTTTTCGGCTTCGATGGCATCTAGTACGGCCGAATCTAATAGCGTCTGCAACGTATCTTGAACCGGTGCATTTTTGTTTACGTCTATTCCTTCACTCTCCTTGTAAAAGTGACGGAACAACTTGATGTAATCATTGAACTTGGCGGCTTCCTTTTTTGCGTATGCTTCGGAATCCATAACGATGAGAATATCGACGAGGCTTCGGTAGCGCTCCATATTACTAATAATCTCATCGGCTATGGTGTATTGGCGTTGTACTTTCATTCCGCTGAAATACACCAAATTTTCCTGATATTTCTTTGCAACCGATTCGTATACTTCTCGCGCTTTATCTTTTTTGTCTATTTCGAAATAGCCCAGTACAAAAGGTTCGAGCAGGGAGTAATATTCAAAATAATCTACCGGCATTTTTTCCATGGCCAAATCGAGTACTTTTTCTGCTTTCTCCAATTTGCCTTCGTTGATCAGAGCTTCGGCCAAACGAGCGAGATTACTTCTATAGGTTATTCCGTTTCGGCGTGTTTCTGTATCGTGGTAAATATCGGGACTACCGCTATTGCCCCAATCCCAACGCATTACAATATCGTACATCTTATCGCTATCAATACGTCCCATATCGAATGGATTTCGCTTGTCTACCTTAGTTCTAATAGGAACCAATTTATAAACCACTCCGTCCAATTGCAGGTAATCCTTCATCCATAAATAATCGTCGTCGCCAAAAGCGCCGCCGCTAAAATAAATAGGACGCTCCCAATTGTTGTTGGCTACTACATCCAACATCATCATGCGGTTTTTATAAATTACCTCTCCTTTTAATTCAATATCAATATATGGAACAATAAGGTCTGCATCTTTCTGAGCCACGATACCATTGCGCAATACGGCTTCCTTATCGACAGGAATGCGAATTATCTTTGATGGAAAAGTATTGGCCATATGGCCGCTCTGCAGCTCAACCTGAGTGGCGGGACTATCATCGGCTACCCAATTCATCCATGTTTTTATGTCTATGGTGTCTTGTTTCGTCTCTTGGAAAAAAAGGAAATCTCGAGATCCAAACTTGTATTTGTCATGCGTAAGTTGCGAGGGAATAGGGTCGCTTGTAAACGCTTTCTTTTTCATATCGTCAATGTACCAATCTGTCTGGAAAAGGCTCGTATTTACAATACGGACATCCTGTCTATAACCCTCGATATTTTGAGCGTACCAAAGCGCAAATGTATCATTGTCGCCTATTGTAAACAGAATTGCATTTTCATCACAACTATCCAAATACATTCTACCCATGCTCTGTGCGGTATATCTCCCAGAACGGTCGTGATCGTCCCAATTTTGTGTAGCTAATAGCACCGGTGCTGCAAGGGTAGTCGCCGCTAAAACTATTGGAATTGCCAATTTGGGTTTAATATATTCTTTGAGAACTTCATAAAGGGCAAAAACACCAAATCCAATCCATATGGCGAATACATAGAAGGATCCTACCAGAGCATAATCACGTTCACGAGGTTCAAAAGGCCTTTCGTTGAGATAGACTTTTAATGCCAAACCGGTAAACAGGAAAAACACCAGAAGCACCCAAAAGCTTTTCTTGTCGTTTTTGGCGTGAAAGACCAATCCTAAAATACCTAGAATAAGGGGGAGGAAGTAATAAGTATTCCTCGCTTTGTTGTTTTTCATATCACTGGATAGATTGTCTTGTGAGCCCAAACGCATTTCGTCTACAAAATCAATTCCACTGAGCCAATTGCCGTGTAAGTCGGTATACTGTCCTTGGACATCGTCCTGTCGTCCGGTAAAGTTCCACATAAAATAGCGCCAATACATATACCCAAATTGGTATTCGAACATAAAGCTGATATTCTGCCAAAAGGAAGGTTTTTCAATATCGAGAAAGGGACTAAAATCTTTTAAAAACGAATTGTAATCGTCCCCATCCACAAGTCCTTGGGCATTCGCTTCTTTAAAGGCTTTCACCTCGTCGACCAATCGCTGTTCTCCCCTGTATTCTCTTTTGATGCTGAAGTTGAGACCATTGGTGAATTCCAAATAGTTTGCATTGTGTTCCAGACTCCACATTCTGGGGAGGAATGCCTTTTGAGAATCATCTGTATTCTGACTCGCATTCTTATAATTGTTTACGATGACATATTTACCGGCTTTCTCGTCTTTCTCGTATTTAGGCTTATCGTCTTTATACGGGTTGGTAGGATCGAGACCGACAAATGTTTCCGTAAAAAGGGGGCCGTAGAATAAATGCGTTTCGGGGTATTGTTCCCGGTTGTAATACGCCAATAATTCACGGGCGTTGTTTGGGTTGTTTTCGTTAATAACTGTTCCGGCATTCGCGCGAATGGGCAACATTAACCAGCTGGAAAACCCAATAAAAATAAACAAGACGCACAATAGCAGCGTATTAAATTGGGTATATCCTTTTTTCTGAGTATATCTAAGTCCGAAGTAGAATAATGCGATAAAAATAAGTCCGGCAATAATGGTGCCCGAATTAAAAGGCATTCCCATGCTGTTGACGAAGAACAATTCGGAACCACTAAAGAACTTCATGGTCATTGGCAATAGCAGCTTGAATATGAAAAGTAAAATGGCAACGACAACGACATTGGCAATAATAAAATTCTTAACGGTAATTTCTTTGTAATTCTTGAAAAAATAGAGAAATCCTATAGCAGGAATGGTGAGTAGACCCAAGAAGTGAACTCCAAACGAGAGTCCAATTAAAAAGGCGATCAATATAATCCATCGATTTCCGCGGGGCGTATTCATTTCGCGTTCCCAGCGCAGTCCGCAATAAAACAAGGCGGACATAATAAAGGCGGCGGCAGCATAAACTTCGGCTTCTACGGCATTGAACCAAAAACTATCGGTAAAAGCAAAGGCAAGAGAGCCTACGACAGCACTTCCTAACAAGGCAATAGCACTGTGTTTTGAAATCTCCTCATTCTTGGCGATGACATTCCGAAGCAATAAGGTCAACGACCAAAACATAAATAAAATGGTAAACGCACTGGCAAAAACCGACATAAGGTTAATGGTCAAGGCAATGCTGCTGGCTTCCAAGGCAAAAATGGAAAAGAAGGCTCCCAGAAGTTGATAAAGAGGTGCTCCCGGAGGGTGTCCTACTTCAAGATTACTCGCAGTAGTTATGTATTCGCCGGCATCCCAAAAACTTGCGGTGGGCTCTACGGTGAGCCAATAAGTAATTAGAGCTACAAGAAAGACCGACCATCCTAAAATATTATTCCATTTACTGAAGTTGAAGGAATCCATAAACGCGTGCTATTTTATTTGGGACGAATTTACTAATAATATGTATAGTTCCCATATATCAATTAAGCATAACGTGGTTTTATTGAGACTTATTTTGAGTTACTTTTCGGAAAAACACTTTTTTTGATAAAAATCTTTGTACAAGCCAAAGTTTGTACTAAATTTGCGCCCACATTAAGGTAATGGCCTATGGTGTAACTGGCAACACGTCTGGTTTTGGTCCAGAAGAGTCTAGGTTCGAGCCCTAGTAGGCCAACTAAATGTAAAATCCCAATCTCAAAAGAGGTTGGGATTTTCTTTTTTGAGAATTTTGTAGGGCGAGAAGTTTATCCTGAGCGATGCCGAAGGGAGCCCTAGTAGGCCAACTAAATGTAAAACCATAATCTTAAATGAGCTTAGAAGTTATTGTTTTTTGGGTATTAATTTTCTAAATTGATAAGGTAATAAAGGGGAGTTCCCATATAATTTTTTTAAGTTTGAATACGTAAAAACCTTAACACTTAAGATATGAAAAGACAACTAACGCTTATTTTAGCAATTGCATGTACGGCTTTTGTTTATGCTCAGAAAGTTAAGATTACCCAAGGCAGTTATGCTGCTTTAAAAGGTATTTCTGCTTATAATTTGGAATTTGATTATTCAAATGTGCAAATTCCCAAATATGACTCTGAAGAAGATTTTCTAAAAGATAAAATGGCCAAGCGAGATGAAAAAGAACCTGGAACGGGAGATAGGTTTAAGGCATCTTGGTTTTCAGATCGCGAGGAACGCTACGAACCAAAGTATATTGAGTCTTTTAACAAGCGATTTGATAATGGACAAATTAAGGTGGGAGCCGATTTACCCGAAGCGGAATATACTATGAAAATTCATACTACCATGATGTGGGCAGGCTATAACGTTGGTATAGTTCGAAAAAACGCTAAAATAGAAGCTACTGTCTCGGTGTTTAAAACCAGCGACCCTGCTTCGGTACTATTTTCTGCAAATTATACAAAAGTTGAAGGAGGTGGAGCCATGGGGTACGATTTCGATTCAGGTTATAGGATTTCAGAAGCCTACGCAAAACTGGCAAAGAAGGTGGCGGCAGATATTAAGAAAAAAGCAAAATAGACGCATATAAAATAAAAAAGGGGCTTTCAAAGCCCCCTTTTTTATTTACTCTTTTTTTTCATTTTCCAAATCAATAATATGTGCGACCGTTTTTAAAAGGCGGTTGTGGTTTTTTATGAAGGGATTGGTTTTATCCCAAACATAGCCTGCTAAAACAGCGCATATCTGACTTTTAATCTCCGGGTTTTCAGGTCGGTGAAAGAAGATTTTCTGAAGATTTCCGGCGTACCATTCCTCTACGTACGTGGTAAAAACATTTACCCCCTCTTTTATGTAGTCTGAGTATTCTGTTTCCCAGTTTACGGTTTCACCACGAAGCTCTTTTGCAATTAATTTGGCCGATAGCAATCCCGATTCGGTAGCAAAAGTAACACCCGAGGAAAAAATAGGATCTAGAAATTCGGAACTGTTACCGGTAAGCGTAAATCCTTTTCCGTAGAGTTTTTTAACAGATTTAGAGTAGTTTTTTATTTCAAGAGGATCAAAAAGATAATCTTCTCCATAGAAACGATCGTAATAATAGCTGGAAAGCTTCATCATTTCTTTTAGTTTTTCTGAAGTAGTTCCCGAGTATTGTTCAAAAAGTGCGGTGGGTCCAACAAACCCAATACTTGTTACTCCATTCGAAAAGGGGATCACCCATAACCAAACATGGTCCTTCACCACGTCGAAAGTAATAAGTGTTCCTTCCCTTCCTTCAGGTCTTTTGCTTTCCTTAACATGAGTAAAAATAGAAGAATGCAATGGCAGGGCGGACGGTTTGTCTAAATCTAGCAAACGTGGTAGTACCCTTCCGTAGCCGCTGGAATCTACAATATACTTGGCAGAAATTATTTGCGTGTTTCCGTCTTTGTCCTTCACCGTAGTTTTTGAAGTCCCGTTGTCTGCAAATGCAACATCCACGACTTCATTTTCAAATGAAATAGGAACCCCTTTTTTAATCAATTCATTGCTAAGTGTATTGTCAAAATCGGCACGGGGAACCTGCCAGGTCCAATCCCATCCTTCAGAGTGTTTTTTGCTAAAATCAAAATCACATACAACGTTGTTTTTCAAAAAGCGGGCACCTCTTTTAACTTCAAAATTCTGCTCTTTTAAGCAATCTAAGAGGCCAACTTCATCAAAATGATCCATACAACGGGGCAATAAACTTTCTCCAATCACAAATCTTGGAAATATACTTTTCTCAATCACCCTAACCGAAAATCCCTTTTGGTGAAGGTAAGATGCTGCAACACAGCCAGATGGGCCGGCGCCAATTATTAATACGTCGATGTTGTTGTCTTTCTTCATAGCTTACTTTACATTGATTTATATATTTGGTGTATAGCTACTTAAAATTATTAAATTTGCATTCAATATAGCAATTTTTATTCGAGGGTTAAATTAGTAGTCATTTAAAGTTATTCTAAATTAGATGTTGACAATTAAAGGGGAGTTAGGTGTTACAGATTTTTACGATGTTGTATTTAAAGATGAATCGATACAAATTGCCAATGAAGTTATGGATACGGTTCAGAAAAGCTTTGATTTTTTAAAAGAATTTTCTGAAAATAAGATTATTTATGGGGTCAATACAGGATTTGGTCCAATGGCTCAGTATAAAATAAAAGATTCTCAACGAATTGAACTTCAGTACAACTTAATTCGCAGTCATTCCTCAGGTACCGGAAATCCAATTCCAACCATGTATGTTAAATCGGCAATGCTGGCCAGACTGAATACATTGAGTTTGGGTCATTCGGGGGTACACAGTTCGGTGATCGAATTAATGACTTCATTGATTAACAGAAATATTACTCCGGTTATCTATGAACATGGTGGAGTAGGTGCCAGTGGTGATTTGGTGCAATTGGCACATATGGCGCTGGTATTAATAGGAGAAGGTGAGGTTAACTATCAAGGAGAGAAAAGAAATACCAAAGAGGTTTTTGAGAAGGAAGGTCTTAAGCCAATTAAAGTAGCCCTACGCGAAGGACTGGCAATTATGAATGGCACTTCGGTAATGACGGGAATTGGTGTAGTAAATACAATTTATACTAGGAGACTCCTCAATTGGATGATTAGTTGTTCTTCGGCTATCAATGAGATAGTAGAAGCGTATGACGATCATTTGTCGGAAGATTTAAACAATACTAAAAAGCATTCTGGACAGCGACTAATTGCTGCATCTATGCGCTCGCATTTAAAAGATAGTTCCCTTACCAGGAAACGAGCACATCATTTGTACAATAGCAATAATGGTAATGATACGGTTACTGTTTTTGAGGAAAAAGTACAGGAATACTATTCCTTGCGTTGTGTTCCACAAATCTTAGGTCCGGTGCTTGACACACTCAATAATGTAGAAAAAATATTAATTGAAGAGGTAAATTCGGCCAATGACAATCCCATTGTAAATGTTGAAAAAAAGCATGTCTATCACGGTGGTAATTTTCACGGAGATTATGTATCTTTAGAGATGGATAAGCTTAAGATTGTCGTTGCCAAAATGAGTATGCTGGCAGAACGGCAATTAAACTATCTGCTTAATTCAAAATTGAACGATATCTTACCCCCATTCGTAAATTTGGGTACGCTGGGTTTAAATTTTGGAATGCAGGGAGTTCAGTTTACTGCGACGTCCACCACCGCAGAAAATCAAATGCTTTCCAACCCAATGTATGTTCATAGTATCCCCAATAATAATGACAATCAGGACATTGTGAGTATGGGAACTAATGCGGCCCTGATTACAAAAAAGGTAATTGAAAATGCTTTTGAAGTCGTAGCCATCGAATTGATCACAATTGTTCAAGCTATTGAATATTTAGAAGTCCAAAATAAGGTATCGTCTAAGACAAAGAAAATGTTTGATGAAATTCGAAAAATAGTACCCGTTTTTACCCAAGATGTTGTCATGTATCCTTTTGTAAACAATGTAAAAGAACATATAATTAACTCTGAAGATTAAAATTATGAAAAAGGTACTTCTCTTCGCGCTTGGCCTTCTGGCCAACTCTGGATTTATTAATGCCCAAGAATTGGCTTTAGTAAGGGACAATGACAAATTTGGTTATATCGACACGTCTGGCTCTATGGTAATTTCGCCACAGTTTGAGAAGGCGGGTGATTTTAAGGAAGGTTATGCTGCCGCCTTTCAGGATAAGAAATGGGGGTTTATTGACAGTTCGGGTAAATGGGTTATTCAACCCATCTATGAAAGGGTAAAGGAATTTAATTCGGGGTATGCACTCGTATTGAACGACGACGACCAATGGAACTATATCGCCCCTTCAGGGACTGTATTAAGCACCCCGGTACAAGATAAATTCTATGACTTCGATAATGGAGTTGCATTTTACAGGGTTGGTGAGAAGATTGGACTTATTGGAACCAATGGGAAGGTAGTCCTTGAGCCTAGCTATGATGTCATCAAACCATTCGTTAACGGATACGCAAGAGTTAGAAATGGGGATCAATGGGGTATGATAAGTAAAGCGGGTAGTGTTTACATACCGGTGGAGTATTCCGAACTAAGCGATTATAGCAGCAAAGCCATTTGGGCGGCGAAAGGTGAGTCATTCGGAATTGTCGCAAAAGGGAATTTTACTGTTGTAGAAAACACCGATAAAATCTGGGATTTCACCGAAGATTCCAATTTAACCTATGCCCGCAGAGATAAACAAATTGGGTTTATCAACACTAAGGGTGAATGGGTGATTCAGCCAACATTCGATAAGGCAAGAGCATTCAATAATGGCTTGGCACCAGTTGCAAAAGGTAAAAAATGGGGTTATATAAATGAAAAAGGAGAGGAAGTTGTTCCTTTTAACTATAGAGATGCCGAAACTTTTTCATCGGATGGTTTGGCACCTGTGAAAGAAAGTAAATTGTGGGGATTTATTGATACCAAAGGGAAAATGGTGATTCCTGCGCAATACGAAATCACAGCAGGTGGATTGTCACTTTTTAGCAAGGATAACTTAAAAGGGTTTAGAAACGGAGTGGCTCGTGTGAAGTATAAAAAATTATGGGGTTTTATAAATAAGAGTGGAGATCCCATAGGTGGAAAATGGTATCAAAACGCAGAAAACTTCTCGAAATAAAAATAATTTTGGAAGTATTCGCACCTAAGCATATACCGAGCGTCGTACACAAATAAATAATGGAAGAGAAAAAAGCAGCAATAAAATACGCGCTGGTAACAGGAGGTTCGAGAGGAATCGGGAGGGCTGTATGTGTTCAACTAGCCAAAGATACGTCCTATCATATCTTGATAAATTACAATAGCAATAAAGAAGCGGCACTCGAAACTTTAAGAGAGGTCCAATCGGTTGGTGGTTCGGGTGAAATTATTCAATTTGATGTCGTGGATGCCGAATTGGTGAAAAAACAATTGGATGCTTGGCACGAAAATCACAAGGAGGCAGTTGTCGAAGTGATTGTAAACAATGCAGGAATTACAAAGGATGGCTTGTTTATGTGGATGAAACCGGAAGACTGGAGTGATGTTATAAATACCAGTCTCAACGGATTCTTCAATGTTACTAACCCATTAATTCAAAAATTATTGGTGAATCGCTACGGAAGGATCATCAATATGGTGTCGGTTTCAGGATTGAAAGGGACGGCCGGTCAGACTAATTATTCGGCGGCAAAAGGAGGCCTTATCGCTGCAACCAAGGCTTTGGCTCAGGAAGTGGCCAAAAGGAATATTACTGTTAACGCAGTGGCCCCGGGTTTTATAAGAACCGATATGACAGATGCCCTAGATGAGAAAGAATTAAAGAAAATGATCCCCGCAAACCGATTTGGAGAAGCCCAAGAAGTCGCTCATATTGTTTCGTTTTTGGCTTCGGAAAAATCGTCATATATTACAGGTGAAGTAATTAATATAAATGGAGGAATTTACTCTTAAAATCTAGTTGTGAACGATGAGGCGAGTTGTAATTACGGGAATGGGAATTTATTCTTGTATAGGAAAAAATCTTTCAGAAGTAAAAGAATCTCTATATAATGGCGTATCCGGAATTGTTTATGACGAAAGCCGGAAGGAATTTGGCTATCGATCTCCATTAACGGGAATGGTGGACGCTCCCGACCTTAAACATCTTCTTTCAAGACGGGAACGGATTAGTATGGGCGAAGAGGCAAATTTCGCCTATGTTTCTACCCTCGAAGCCCTTGAAAACGCAAAAATTGATCAAGCTTACTTGGATTCAAACGAAGTGGGAATTCTCTTCGGAAATGACAGCACGGCCAAATCGGTCATTGAATCTGTCGATAAAATACGCGAAAAAAAAGACACCACTTTGGTAGGTTCTGGAGCGATATTCAAAGCGATGAATTCATCGGTCACTATGAATTTATCTACCATTTTTAGACTTACCGGAATTAATTTCACCATCAGTGCGGCCTGTGCCAGTGGCTCCCACGCTATTGGAATGGCATATCAACTAATAAAAAGCGGTCTTCAGGATTGCATTATTTGTGGAGGTGCTCAGGAAATTAATGAACTTGCGATGGGCAGCTTCGACGGTTTGGGTGTTTTCTCGATGAATTTTAACGATCCTTCCAAAGCCTCTCGCCCCTTCGATAAGGACAGAGATGGATTGGTACCCAGTGGTGGTGCTGCAACGCTCATTGTCGAGAGTTATGAGTCTGCTGTAAAACGAGGAGCTCCCATTTTGGGAGAGATCATTGGATACGGATTTTCATCGAACGGAGAGCATATATCTACCCCAAATGTTGAGGGACCATCACGAGCAATGAAAAATGCATTGCAACAGGCTAATCTTACACCAAGTGAAATAGACTATGTGAATGCGCATGCCACTTCAACCCCTGTTGGAGATGCAAATGAAGCCAAAGCAATTTTTGAAGTTTTTGGTGAAAATGGGCCTTGTGTGAGCTCAACGAAATCTATGACAGGCCACGAATGTTGGATGGCGGGAGCAAGTGAAGTGATCTATTCGATGCTTATGATGGAACACTCCTTTGTGGCCCCAAATATTAATTTAGAACAACCCGATGAGGAGGCAGCGAAATTAAACCTTGTCGGTAAAATGTTAAATAAAAAAATTGATGTATTTTTGTCCAATTCTTTTGGATTTGGAGGAACAAATTCAGCATTAATTATAAAAAAAGTGTCTTAGAAATGACGAAACAGCTAATAGTAGAGAAGATAAACTATTTCCTTGTAGATGAGTTTGAGGTTGAAGAAGAAGAGATTGCTCCTCAAGCGAATTTAAAAGAAACCTTAGAATTGGATAGTTTAGATTTTGTAGATTTGGTGGTAGCAATTGAAGCTAATTTTGGCGTTAAATTGGTTGGAGAAGATTTCCTAAAGATTATAACACTTCAGGATTTTTATGACCTTATCGAAAGAAAAATAAGCTGAAAATTACCAATATTTACACATGTCGGATGAATGGAAAGGAAAGTCGAGAGGTACAGTTTTAGGATATAAGATTTTCATTTTCTTTATTCGAAATTTAGGGGTTCGTGCAGCCTATGGACTACTTTTCTTTGTGGCCTTGTATTTTTGCTTCTTTGCAGGGAAAAGCACGAAATATATCTATTTTTATTTCCGAAGAAGACTTCATTATTCCAGAATAAAAAGCGTCCTTTCTGTTTTCAAAAGTTATTTTGTTTTTGGTCAGACGATTATCGACAAATCGGCAATTGCTTCAGGCCTTAAAGATCAGTTCACCTATGAATTTGACGGTGTAGAGAATATTATAGATCTATTGGATAAAGGAACAGGGGGTATTTTAATTAGTGCTCATGTTGGTAATTTCGAACTTGCCGAGTATTTTTTTGAAGAAATAGATACGCGTTCGCAGATCAACCTGGTCACTACAGATGCCGAACACGAAAATATAAAAGAGTATTTGGAAAGTGTGACAAAAAAATCCAATATAAAATTTATTCTTGTTGGAGATGATTTATCCCATATTTTTGAAATTAACGCTGCCCTAAGCAAGGGGGAGCTCGTTTGTTTTACAGGAGATCGATTTTTTGAAGGGACCAAATATATTTCTGAAATGCTTTTGGGAGAAATGGCAAGATTTCCGGCCGGCCCCTTTGTATTGGCATCTCGATTAAAGGTTCCTGTACTTTTTGTATATGTCATGAAAGAATCTACCAAACATTATCATTTATATGCCCGAAGAGCAGAAGTTGCATACGGAGATGCAGAAGGGCTGGTTAAAAAATATACCGATAATGTAGCCTGGATGTTGTCTAAATACCCCTTGCAATGGTTTAATTATTTTAATTTCTGGAATGAAAAATCTGCGAAATGAAAGAAGTTTTAGTAGTTTATTATTCACAAACAGGACAGTTATACGATATTTTAAAAAATATCACTCTGGGTATGGCCGACCCTGATATTACTTTTACCTACCATAAAATTGAACCCAAGCAGGCCTATAAATTTCCATGGAAAAAGGAAGAATTTTTTGATGTTTTTCCTGAATCCTTCCTTCAAATTCCGTCCGAAATAGAAGATCCCAAACCCGAAATTCTCGAGAAGAAATACGATTTGGTAATTTTAGGGTATCAGGTTTGGTTCCTCACACCATCAATTCCGATAAATTCGTTTTTAAAATCGGATGCGGCCAAAAAAATACTTGATAAAACACCGGTAATCACAGTTATTGGTGCAAGAAATATGTGGGTTCAAGCGCAAGAGAAACTAAAAAAAGCACTGTACGCTTGTGGTGCAAAATTAGTGGGCAATATAGCCTTAGTGGATCGGCATATGAATCATATTAGTGTTATTACGATCACTCACTGGATGTTTGGAGGTAAAAAAGATCGAATGTGGGGGATTTTTCCAAAACCCGGAGTTTCGGAAAGAGACATTAATGGGGCGTTTAAGTTTGGTTCACCCATTAAAGAAAGTCTCTTGTCTACGAACTTTTCAAACCTTCAGAAAGATTTACTAGAATTGGATGCGGTACGTATAAAACCGTTTCTTGTTCTGGCAGATAAAAGAGCAAATATTTTGTTTTCTAAATGGGCAAATATTATTATTAAAAAAGGGGGTCCAAGTAATCCAAAAAGGAAGAAATGGCTCGTTTTTTTTAATTATTATTTGTTACTTGCAATTTGGGGTTTAGCACCTATAGTATTTATTGTATTTTTGCTCACTTATCCAATTATGGCCAATAAAATTAAAAGGGAGAATTTGTATTTTTCAAGTGTAGTTACAAAGAAGGATTAATGAAAGACGTATACATTACAAGGATATCAAAATTTTTACCCAACGAGCCTGTTGACAATGATCATATGGAGGAGAAATTGGGTGTGATCAATGGGAAGACCTCTAAGGCCCGCCGTATTGTATTGCGCAACAATAAAATAACGACTCGATATTACGCTATTGGCAAAAATGGTGAAACAACACATAACAATGCCCAATTGGCTAAAGAGGCTGTAGAGCGACTTTGTGATGCTACCTTTACGAAAGACCAAATTCAATTACTCTCCTGTGGCACTTCAACTCCCGACCAGATACTACCATCACATGCATCCATGGTACACGGTTTCTTAAAAAACGGAAATGTAGAGATTAATTCGCCTTCCGGAGCTTGTTGTAGCGGGATGAACGCCCTAAAATATGCCTTCCTGGCCGTAAAAGCAGGACAGGTGGATAATGCGGTATGTACCGGATCGGAACGAGTTTCTACCTGGATGAAGTCCAATTTGTACGAAAATGAAGTTGAACATTTAAAGGAACTGGAAGACCATCCTATTTTATCTTTTAATAAAGACTTTTTACGATGGATGTTGTCAGACGGGGCCGGTGCTTTCCTTTTACAAAACAGTCCGAAGGGAGATTTATCGCTTAAAATTGAATGGATTGAAGGATTTTCGTATGCGCATGAAATGGAAACATGTATGTACGCAGGTGGAGACAAGCTGCAGGATGGAAATTTAAAACCATGGAGCGAGTATTCACCGGAAATGTGGACACAAAAATCGATTTTTGCAATTAAACAGGACACTCGTTTATTAGGTGAAAATATCCTTATAAAAGGCGTTGACAGTTTAAAAATGGCAATCGATAAACACAGTGTTAAACATACCGATATCGACTACTATCTTCCTCATATTTCGTCCTATTATTTTAAGGAAGGGCTTTATAATGAAATGAAGAATCGCAATATTGAAATCCCCTGGGAGAATTGGTTTATGAACTTGAGCAAAGTTGGAAATGTAGGAGCGGCCTCTATTTATATAATGCTCGAAGAATTATCGCGTTCGGGTAAGCTTAAAAAAGGAGATAAGATATTATTATCTGTCCCCGAAAGTGCCCGTTTCTCATACTCCTATGCGTATTTAACTGTTTGTTAAATGAATTTATTGGACAAGAAAATTACCGATAAAAGTTTTGTTCAAAACTTGATTCCTCAAAAAGCGCCTTTTATTATGGTCGATAAGCTGCTTTTTTTTTCTGAAAATAAGGTAGTTTCTGGCCTAACTATTTCTAAAGAGAATATTTTTTCGAGTGACAATATATTTGCAGCACCGGGCTTGATAGAACATATGGCACAAACGGTGGCGCTCCACACCGGCTACCGGTATTTTTTGATGAACAAGCCAGCTCCAACCGGATATATTGGCGCCATAAAGAAGGTTGAAATTATTGAACTGCCCTTGGTCTCTCAAGAATTGACAACTTCGGTCATCATTCTGCATGACATTATGGGTGTAACGCTTGTTCAAATTGAAACAACATGTTCCGGAAAGATTATAGCAACCAGTGAAATGAAAACCGTATTAGCACATACGTGAAGTTTAGTAGAGAAGATCATATAGAGTTTAAGAATTTTCTGCCGCACAGAGACCCGATGTTATTGGTGAGCAAGCTGGTGAGCATAGATGCTAATTCGGTACATTCCCAATTTAAAATCACACCGGATTGCGTGTTTGTGAAAGAAGGAAAGCTTTCAGAAACAGGTCTTATTGAAAATGCAGCACAAACCTGTTCGTCAATCGTAGGTCAGAGTTATTTTGATAAAGACGATTTGGATGGAAAGGGAAATAAACTTGTGGGCTATATTAGTGCCATCAAAAAAGTTGAAATATTTTGTCTTCCGAAGGAAGGAGAAATAATTGCTACAAAAGCAGTATTAATCTCCCGATTTGACACTGGGTCGGTAACCATCTGCAGTATTGAGTGCTCTACTTTTAATAATGATGAATTAATTGTAGCTTGTACCTTAAACTTTCTAATTCACGAGGCCTGATGAAAAAAAATGAAGTTCCACAGGATAAGAGCAATCTGGCATCGGTCAACCTGAGAGAGCTGTGCTATGCGGTGGATGAAAATGGTGAATATATTACCGAACACACTACCGGATGGGATCCTAAAACCATTGCATTGAACAACGCGCTTGATGAAATTAATGAACGTATCGCAAGAGCCAAACAACGAGTAACAGACAATAAAACGAGTCCGATAGAGTACTATATGGAATTGCATAAAATGGACCTGTCTGTATTGTCGAGCTATGTTGGATTCTGGAAATGGAGAGTAAAAAGACATTTTAATCCTTCGGTATTTAAAAAATTAAGTTTGAAGACATTAAAAAAATATGCCGATGTATTTGAAATTTCAGTCGAAGAATTGCAACATATCGAATCCTAATTCATGGAAATAGATTTTACCCACCATCAAGCTGCCCATTGTGAAAATGGTGTAGTTTCTAATCTTATGAAACATAACGGCTTTGTCGTTAGTGAACCCATGGTGTTCGGTATCGGATCCGGATTACTGTATTGTTATATCCCCTTTCTGATGGTAAATCATGGGCCAGCAATCACCTACAGAGCCATGCCGGGATTTATCTTTAACCGCTTTGCGAAAAGGGTTGGTGTAAAATTTAAAAGAGAAAAATTTAAAAACCCAAGTATCGCTAAGGAACGATTAGATGCCAACCTAGCCATGAACAATCCTGTTGGGCTGCAAGTTGGAGTATATAATTTAACGTATTTTCCCGATGAATACCGCTTTCACTTTAATGCCCATAATCTTGTGGTCTATGGAAAGGAAGGCAACACCTATCTTATAAGTGATCCGGTAATGGAGGGAGTTACTTCCTTAACCGATAAAGAACTTGAGAAAGTGCGATTTGCGAAAGGAGCGTTTGCTCCCAAGGGGCATATGTATTACCCGGTAGCATTTCCCAAAGAACTTCAATTAGAAAAGGCCATTGTTAAGGGGATAAAACATACCTGTCGCGATATGCTCGCGCCGGTCCCTTATGTTGGAGTTAAAGGCGTGCGAACTATTGCCAAACTCATTAGAAAGTGGCCCAAAAAGAAAGGGACTAAGGTCGCCAATCATTATTTGGGGCAAATCGTTAGAATGCAGGAAGAAATTGGGACCGGAGGTGGAGGTTTTAGATATATTTATGCGGCCTTTTTGCAGGAAGCGGGCAAATTATTGCAAAATGAAAAGTTATTGGAACTTTCTACCGAAATGACACAAATAGGCGATCTTTGGAGAGATTTTGCGGTCGATGCATCCAGGATTTACCGAAACCGTAGCGCCAATGTGGAAATTGATGTCTATGATGCGGTTGCCACTCAGTTGGAAGCTATCGCCGACTTGGAAGCGATTTTCTTTAAAAAACTAAAAAAGGCCGTATAGTCAGCACTAAATTAAGTTGCTTTTCTAAAAAATTGAAGCTACCGAAATATGATTAAAATCCATCAACTATCCAAAAAGTATAAAGGAGCCGATTATTTTTCGGTAATGGATTTAGACCTGCATGTTAAGGAACAAGAAATATTTGGCCTGTTAGGGCCCAATGGAGCCGGGAAAACTACATTAATTTCTATGCTGTGCTCCTTGATTAAACCAACTTCAGGGAGTTTTTCGATTAACGGACGTACGTTTAAGGAAAACAAGAACGAGCTCAAACAACTTATTGGAATTGTACCACAGGAATATTCGTTGTACCCTACATTGACGGCTTATGAAAACCTTGCTTATTTCGGGAGCATGTACGGCCTAAAGGGCAGTGAATTAAAAAATTCAATTGACGAGCATCTCGAAATTCTGGGATTAACGCGTTTTGCACATAAAAAAATCGATTCGTTTTCGGGCGGAATGAAAAGAAGAGTGAATCTAATAGCAAGTATATTACACCAACCCAAAGTGTTGTTTTTGGATGAGCCAACGGTAGGGGTAGATGTGCAATCCAAAAATGTAATTATCGATCACCTTAAGCAATTAAATGCAGAAGGAACTACCATGATTTATACGTCTCATCATTTAAATGAAGCTGAAAATTTCTGTAGTCGGGTGGCAATTATTGATGAAGGGAAAATAATCAGTAAGGGCATCCCAAGCGATCTTATTGCCAAACAGGCCAACGCGCACAATTTGGAAGATGTATTTATAGCAATCACAGGAAAAGCACTTCGGGACCATGCATAAATTAATAGCCTCTGCATATAAGGAAACCTTGTTACTTTCAAGAGATCTTGGCGGACTAGCCATCCTATTTGTAATGCCGCTTGTATTGGTGATTACTATTACTCTTATTCAGGACAGCAGCTTTAAAACCATCAACGATACCAAGATTCCGGTGCTAGTGGTTGATCTTGACAAAGGGAGTGTGTCTCAGAGTATTTTTGAGGGGTTATCGACTTCTAATTCCTTAGAAATTATAACAAAGGCTTCGGAGGAAGAGGCAAAAAGGGCAGTATTTAATGGCGAATATCAACTCGCGATCGTAATTCCCGAAAACCTATCAGCAGTACTTCAGAAAAAAGTGAACTACAATGTAGAAGGAATTTTGGCAAAATTCGGACTGGAAGAAGATAGTCTTCAAATCGCCGAAAGCGTCCCTAAACGCATGGAAATCATACTCTATTTTGATCCGGCAACACAACAAAGTTTTAAAAGCTCGGTAAAAAATGGAATCGACAGAATGATTTCACAAATAGAAACCCAATCTATTTACAAGGCGTTTCAGGAACAATTGAGCGAGGATGAAGAAGAGGCTATTTTCGAAACGGAGCGTTTTATCTCGTATAAAGAAATGGTCCCAACGAAGGATAGTAAGGATATAATACCGAATTCGGCTCAACACAATGTACCGGCCTGGGCGCTATTTGCCATCTTTTTTATCATAGTCCCGCTCTCTATAAATATGGTCAAGGAAAAAACCCAAGGTACCTTTGTGCGCTTGAGAACAAATCCGGTACACTATGCTACTGTGTTGGGTGGAAAAACGGTGGTGTATCTAACCGTATGCCTCATTCAATTTTCCCTGATGTTAATTATAGGCGTATATCTTTTCCCCGCAATTGGCTTACCTACATTAGATGTGGCAGGGCGACTCCCACTTTTATTTACGGTGGCTGCATTTGCAGGCTTGGCTGCAATTGGTCTGGGTTTGTTGCTAGGTACCGTAGCAAAAACACAGGAACAATCGGCTCCGTTTGGGGCCACATTTGTGGTAATTTTAGCCGCTTTAGGGGGTGTTTGGGTTCCGGTTTTTGTAATGCCGAAGTTTATGCAACTGGTGTCAAATTTATCACCGATGAATTGGGGCTTAAACGGATTCTATGATGTATTTTTAAGAAATTCGAATTTGAAGGAGATTCTCCCTGAAATTGGACTTCTATTCATGTTTTTTATCATCACAACAGTTATTTCAATTGTTTATAATGAAAAGAAAAATGCGATATAATAGCAACAGAGAAATTAATTATACCTATGAAATTAGGGTGCGATTTGTAGAGACCGACCCTTTGGGAATTGTATGGCACGGAAATTATATTCAGTATTTTGAAGATGGAAGAGAGGCTTTTGGCAGACATCACGGGATCTCCTATCTGGATCAAAAAGAGAATGGATTTGCCTCACCTATTGTAAAGTCGACTAGCGAACATAAATTACCGCTTCGTTATGGCGATGTGGCAACTATAAAAACCATTTACGTAGATTCCCCCGCTGCCAAAATGATTTTCAGATATGAAATTTTTAATCCAGAAGGAGAATTGGTATGTACCGGAGAAACAATACAGGTGTTTATTTCTTTGGACTCAGGCGAATTATCATTAACGATTCCACCATTTTTTAAGGCTTGGAAAGAGAAAGAAGGATTGTTAAGTGAATAGCGTCTATGTATCATATAACAATATAGTTTCTTCCTTAGGATTCGACAGCCCTACAGTGGTTAAAAACGTAGCGGATGGGGTGAGTGGTATTTCTCGCATAGCTGATAAGAATATTTCACCCCAGGCGTTTTACGCCTCCACAATTCCAACCGAAACCTTATCGGGAGCTTTTGAATCTCTAAATACCAATGGGTCTTTTACGCGCTTGGAACAAATGATGTTGGTGTCACTTGAGAAGGTAATCAAGGCATCGGGTTTGGCATTGGATGAACGAGTGGGGCTAATTATTTCCACTACAAAGGGAAATATTGATGCCTTAGAAACCAATAATCCTTTCCCTAAAAAGCGGGCGTATTTAAGTGAATTGGGTACCCTAATCAAGAATTTTTTCGGATTTAAAACCGAAGCCATAGTGCTTTCGAATGCCTGCGTTTCGGGAATTTTGGCCGTTGGAGTTGCGAAGCGTTTTATTAATCAAGGGAAATTCGATCACGTCTTTATTGTAAGTGGAGACCTTGTAACCGAGTTTATTGTTTCGGGATTCAATTCGTTTCAGGCCTTAAGCAATAAACCTTGTAAACCCTACTGCAAGTACAGAGATGGAATTAATATTGGAGAGGTAGCGGCCAGTGTTTTGGTTACTTCAGAAAAAAACAATTTAGCGGCGGAAGCGGTTCAGATACTAGGGGATGCTTCTTGCAATGATGCAAACCATATTTCGGGTCCGTCACGAACCGGAGAAGGATTGTACAGAAGTGTGATTTCGGCCTTGGATGAAGCTGGTGTGAGACCCAATGAAATTGATTATATTTCGGCGCACGGAACGGCGACCCCTTTCAATGATGAAATGGAGGCAATTGCTTTTAATAGGTTGGGGCTTTCCGAAGTGCCACTCAATAGTTTGAAAGGTTATTTTGGTCATACGCTGGGTGCTTCTGGATTGTTGGAAACCATAGTAGGGATGCATTCCCTTCAGCAAAACAAATTGTTTTCATCACTAGGCTTTGAGGAACTGGGCGTATCGCAACCTCTAAATATTATAACCGGGACGAGGGCACAAGAATTAAATGTATTTTTAAAAACCGCCTCGGGGTTTGGGGGATGCAATACAGCAATAATTTTTCAGAAAATTAAGAGATAAATGTCAAAAAAAGCAATGAGAGCAATCGAAGCATTGGAAGAAGCACAAAAAATTGCTTTTGCACCCTTCGTTTTTCAAGCCACAGTTTCACTTCGCAAACTAGGAATCTTTGATTTTATATTCGATAAAAGAGATGAAGGAGGAGCAACCATCGAGGAAATTTCGGAGGGATTATCACTTAGTGCGTATGGCATTGGAGTCCTTTTAGAAATTGCCGAGAGTTCCAATTTAGTTGACAAAAGCGAGGAGGGAAAATACGAACTTACAAAAGTTGGCTATTTCTTGAATTACAACACCACAGCCAATGCCAATATTAATTTTACAAATGATGTTTGTTATAAGGGTTTGTTTCATTTAAGCGATTCAATTGTTAAAGGTAAACCCGAAGGATTAAAAGAACTGGGTAACTGGAAAACGATCTACGAAGGCCTGTCACAGCTTTCCCCCGAAGCACAAAAAGCATGGTTCGATTTTGACCATCACTACTCGGATAATATTTTTGAGGAAGCGTTACAACTGGTCTTTCAATCCAAACCAAAAGTGCTTTTTGACATTGGCGGGAATACTGGAAAGTTTGCCATTCAGTGTTGTAAATTCAATCAAGAGATTTTAGTGAAAATTGTCGATTTGCCGGGCCAACTAAATAAGGCTTTGGCCAATGCTAAGAGCAATGGTTTTGAAGATCGTGTTTCAGGACAGGAAATAGATTGGCTTTCGGAAAGCCCTAAAATTCCGAAGGGCGCTGACCAAATTTGGATGTGTCAATTTTTGGATTGTTTTTCTGAAGAAGAGATCGTAAAGGTATTGCGAACCTGCGTTGCTTCAATGGATGCCTCGACCGAATTGCGTATTACCGAAACCTTTACCGATAGGCAGAAGTTTGACAATGCAAAGTTTATTCTAGAAGCAACCTCACTTTATTTCACTGTGCTGGCAAACGGAAACAGTAAGATGTATAGTTCAAGAGTGATGATGCGATTAATAGACGAGGCCGGCCTCCGGATTGAAGAAGATATAGCCTTGGGAGAGTACCACACCATGTTAGTGTGTAAAAAGAAGTAAGTTTTGCTGAAGACCAATAAATTTATACAATCCTATTCACACATAAGGAATAATACCGTTTCCAAGAATGGAACCCTATTATTTGAGAATGCTTCGGAAGCATTTCCCGATTTTATCAAAGCGGCATACAACGCATTGGATACCGGGTATCCTAAATTCTTTAAAATGGATAACCTCAGCAAATTGGCCTTTTTGGCCGCCGATGTGCTGCTGAAAGAGATACCTTCAGCAACAAACAAAGAACAGAATATAGCCATTGTACTTTCCAACCGAGCATCAAGCCTTGATACCGACCGGAAACACCAGGCGTCTATTGCAAATAAAGAGGATTACTTTCCCAGTCCCGCCGTTTTTGTGTATACCTTACCCAATATTTGTATTGGTGAGATTAGTATAAAACATAGGCTGTTTTCCGAAAATAGTTTTTTTATCTTTGACCGCTTTAGTGCCGAACATTTAGCCGACTATACCAATGGTCTTTTTTTAAATAATAAAGCTGAAAAAGTTATAGGTGGCTGGGTGGATTTTGATACCGATACTTATGAAGCTTTTTTATATTTGGTGAGTGATAAGGGAAGTATTCCGCATAACAAAAAAGAAATAAACAGATTATACAGATTATGAGCGATTTAAAACAAGAACTGAAGGCGAAAATTATTGAACAATTAAATTTGGAAGATATTTCGGTCGATACCATCGCCGATGATGATTCCCTCTTTGGAGATGGTTTGGGTCTTGACTCTATCGATGCATTAGAACTAATTGTAATGCTTGATAAGGACTACGGAATTAAATTATTGGATCCCAAGGAAGGGAGAAAGATTTTTGAATCAATTGAGGTGATGGCAAATTATATTGCCGAGCATCGTACAAAATAAATTTTCTTGGGCAAAGGAGTAGCAATTACCGGAATGGGAATTATTTCGGCCATAGGAAACACCGTGGCAGAAAATTATCTTGCCCTTATTGGTGAAAAAAAAGGAATTTCCAGAATAGCTTGGATAGACACCATTCACAAAAATGAGATCATGGTGGGTGAGATTAATTTTTCAAACGCCGAACTGGAATCCCAACTCGCTCTCGACTCCAATAACAACTATTCACGAACTGCCTTACTTGGAGCAATTGCCGCTAAACAGGCAATTGCAGCTGCTCAAATAACAAATATTGATACATACAAAACGGGCCTGATTTCGGCCACAAGTGTTGGAGGTATGGATATGACCGAACGGTATTTTTACGAATATCTCGAGGAAAAAAGCCTTCAGAAATATATTGATGGACATCATGCAGGCGATTCTTCCCAGAAAATTGCCGAACAACTAGGAATTAATCATTCGCTGGTCACTACTATAAGTACCGCCTGTTCATCGGCGGCGAATGCCATAATGTTTGGAGCGCGTCTAATTAAAGCAGGTAAGTTGGATCGGGTTGTAGTGGGAGGTTCCGATTGCTTGTCGAAGTTTACCATAAACGGCTTTAAAACCTTAATGATACTTTCAGATACCTATAACACGCCATTCGATGAAAATCGAAAGGGCTTAAATTTAGGCGAGGCAGCAGCTTTTCTTGTATTGGAAAGTGATGCGGTTGTTAAGGCCGAAAACAAAAAAGTCCTGGCCTATGTAAAAGGATATGGAAATGCTAACGATGCCTATCATCAAACGGCCTCATCCGAAAATGGAGACGGTGCTACCTTGGCGATGGAAAAGGCTTTAAAAGTGGCAGGTCTTAATCCTAAAGACATCGATTATGTAAATGCCCACGGAACTGCAACAGGTAATAACGACCTTTCTGAGGGAAAGGCATTGATACGTGTATTTGGAGAGAATCTTCCCGAGTTTAGCTCCACAAAAGCCTATACAGGCCACACGCTTGCAGCGGCAGGAGCCATTGAAGCAGTATATTCCATATTGGCCTTGCAGCATAGTGTGATTTATCCAAACCTCAATTTTAAAACCCAGATGAAGGAGTTTGAAATCACACCTCAAACCACACTTAAAGAAAAAACATTGAGCGCTGTATTGTCGAATTCATTAGGATTTGGAGGCAATTGCTCTACCTTAATTTTTACAAAAGAACCCTAATGAAGCGAGTTTTTATACAAAGCGTGGGTTCAGTCTCCTGCCAAAAAACCTTTGATAACAGCCAATTTTTGGATGAAATTGAGATCTATGAAGCCAATGTGGTCCCGGCCATCGACCCTGCTTATAAAGACTATATTCCACCTGCTGCGGCTCGGAGAATGGCAAAAGGAATTAAGATGGGTATTGTTGCATCCAAAATTGCATTGAGCGATGCGGGTCTAGATTCGGTGGATGCAATTATCACTGGTACTGGGATGGGTTGTTTAGTGGAATCAGAAAAATTTGTCAGTGCTATTATCGACAACAAGGAGGAGTATTTAACGCCAACTTCTTTTATTCAATCTACACACAATACGGTAGGTGGACAAATTGCACTCGATCTGGAATGTAAAGGATATAATTTTACCTATGTGCATTCGAGTATTTCGTTCGAATCGGCCTTACTGGATGCCCAGTTACAATTGGCTATGGAAGAAGCCGAAACTATTTTGGTAGGTGGTGTGGATGAGTTAGGAGCACATACGGTGAAGATTCATAAATTAGTGCATCATATTAAAGCCGAAATGGTGTCGTCGGCACGATTACTTGAATCGAATACCGAAGGTGCAGTCTTTGGTGAAGGTGCAAACTTTTTTGTTCTTTCAAATCAGAAGAAAGAAGGAGCCTACGCCGAACTTTTGGCGGTTGATATTTTGAATACGCTCGATAAGGAAGATCTTTCACAATCGATGGAACGCTTTTTAGCCACTGCGGAGCTAAAGGTGGAGGATATCGATTTGTTGGTCATGGGGAATAACGGAGATGTTGTTTTTGATACCTATTATCGCGAGTTAAGCGATGGTTTGTTTTCAAAAATCCCACAAGCGTACTACAAACATCTAAGCGGGGAATTCAATACCGCATCTTCATTTGGTGTTTGGTTAGCGTCCAAAATATTGAAGTTTCAGCAAATTCCCGAGGACACAAAACTGAATTCAATAACATCTTCAAAATTGAATAGAATTTTGCTGTACAACCAATACAGAGGTCAGAACCACAGTTTCGTACTTTTGCAAAAATGCTAAAGTTTAATACCATAAACAAAATTACGCTGGGTGTAGCGGTGCTGCTGCTTTTCATCAATTTTTTGATTGCGTTCGATTGGATTTATTACGTTATTTTAGGGCTTAGTTGGCTTTTGATCACTGCGATGGGATCTGCATTTATAGGTTGGAATTACCATCTACCGTCTCTGAATAAAAATAAACACATGACCGAGAATTGGGTGTCCATTACTTTCGATGACGGCCCAAACCCTCAATTTACACCTGCTGTTTTATCCCTTCTGAAAAAGCATGAGGCAAAAGCTACTTTTTTCTGTGTAGGCAAAAATTTGGAATCCCATCCGGAGATTGTTCAGCAAATACTATCTGAAGGGCATACTATTGGTAATCATACCTATTCACATGCTTATGCCTTTGGGTTTTTTTCTTCGGAAAAAGTTGTTCAAGAATTGGAGCAGACCAATAAAGTTGTGAAAGATACTTTGGGACTAGCACTGAAACTGTACCGCCCTGCCTTCGGAATAACGAATCCAAACATAAAAAAAGCGCTCAAAGTGACCGGCCTAACGTCTATTGGATGGAGTAAAAGATCTTTTGATACCACCATGCTTTCAGAAGCAATCATTTTTAAGAGAATCACTCGCAACCTGCAAAAAGGGGATATTATCTTACTTCACGACAGCAGTAAAAAAACAATCGCCGTATTGGAACAGTTATTGCTATTTTTGCAGACAAACCATTTGAAATCGGTCACTGTAGATCAATTGCTCAATATTGAACCCTATGCATAAGTCATTTCTTATCCTACTATGCTTGATTTTCCCAGTCACCTTATTGGCTCAGGAAACCCCTATGAATCAAGCAGAAATTGCCGCTTTTAAGAGTATGGTAGAAGCTACATCGAAGGCTACGTCGACCATTAAAAGTGATTTCGTGCAGTACAAGCATTTGGATTTTTTGGACAATGATATTGAGACCTCCGGTAAATTGGCATTTAAGGCCCCCGGATGGGTTAAATGGGAATATACAACACCCTATCAGTACAGTGTTATTTTTAAAGACGACCAAATGTTGATTAATGATGGGGGAACTAAGAGTTCGGTAGATATTGGGAGCAGTAAACTTTTTAAAAAGCTGAACGAACTCATTGTAAACAGTGTAAAGGGCACCTTATTCAAGGATGAAGATTTTAAAATCTCCTACCTAAAAACCACAAATATGAATAAGGCCATCTTTAAGCCATATGACAAGAAAATTGCGAACTATATTGCTTCCTTTGAGCTGGTGTTTGATAGGGATGACGGAGGCGTAATCGAAGTTAAAATGATAGAGCCTTCGGGCGATTTCACTAAGATTATTTTTAAAAACAGGACGCTAAATAGCAGCTTAAGCGATGCGGTTTTTACTAATTAGTTTTCTTTCAATCGCGACCCTGTCTTCCTGTGCTTTAAAAACCACCGAAGGATTGAGAATTGCACCTCTTACCACAACCGCAATTGTGAATCCGTATTTTGCAAACGAAGCGACCGATTATGTTTATAAGGCGAAAATTGAGGTATACGGCAGGTACTTTGGAGGGATCTTAATTGTAAAAAAACTATCGAAAAATATACATCGTGTGGTGTTTACCACCGAGTTTGGAAGTAAGGTATTTGATTTTCTCTATGAAGGTGATACCTTTACCCTAAATTTTATTGTTGAAGATTTAAATAAGAAAATATTGGTCAATACGCTTCGGCAAGATTTTAAATTATTAATTTCTGAAAATAGTAAAGTGAGTGAGCAATTTGTTTCAGACAGTCATTCGGTTTACAAATCGGAAGGTGGGAAAAGAGATGCCTATTATTTTTTTAACAGTGTCGAAAACAGACTCGAGCGCATAATAAATGCTTCAAAAAGGAAAGAGAAGTTTGAGATTGTATTTTATTCCGAAGCAAAGGAAATAGCCCAACAGATTACCATACAGCATCATAATATAAAACTGTTCATTGATTTGGACTATATCAAAAATGACTAAATGCTAATAGAAGAATTGTATAGTGTGATTGCCCTAGAGCAATCTGCAGAAGGCGTAAAGGCCACAGTGCGATTAAATAAGGACCATGATATTTTTAAGGGTCATTTTCCGGGAAATCCTATCATGCCGGGAGTTTGTATGATTCAAATCATCAAAGAACTCACCGAAGAGGCTATAGATAAGAAGCTATTCCTATCGGTTTCTTCCAACATTAAATTTATGACCATTATAAACCCGGACGTGAATCCTGTTTTGAATCTCGACTTGCTAATAAGTGAAGATGGCGATGAGGTAAAGGTTAAAAACATCACTTCGTTCAACGATACCGAAGCATTGAAATTAAGTGCCACCTTTAAAATAGTTGACTAATGAAATTGGCGGTTTCCATATTGTTCATCTGTTTCTGCACTGCATTTTTGCCCGAATTAAGCGAATTAAGAACGGCTTATATTAAAGCTTCGGAAAATAAGGAAGCGACCGCCTTGCTTTTTAAAGAATTGGCCGAAGTAAAAAAGACCGATGATAAAGTACTGGTCGCGTACAAGGGCGCCGTTTTAACATTAATGGCAAAGTACACCAAAGGCAAACAGGAGAAAAAAAGCTATTTTAAAGAAGGTGCTGCCATGCTTAATTTTGCAGCCAATGCAAATCCGAATAATATCGAAATTCGGGTATTGCGAATGAGCGTTCAAGAAAATACGCCAAAATTTTTAAAGTTTCAACAAAACTTGGCCGAAGACAAACAGTTTATAATCGATCATTTTGGCACCACTTCTTCAAACGAAGTGAAGGTGTTTGTTCGGTCATTTATTCAGCAATCCAATTCCTTTACTTCCGAAGAAAAAGATCTGTTTTAATAGGCCGAATTCCCAACTAATTTTCTATATTCATTAGTGTTTAAAGTTTGATACTTCGTAATTGAATGTCTATTTTTACTCGCTATTCAACAACGTACACCTCTTGTGTAATTGTAAAATTTCAAGGGAGCCATTAAATGAAGCTAAACGCAATTAATACAAGACTTAAGGCATTGCAATGCTGTGTAATTATTCCTACTTACAATAATTACAAGACGTTGAAAAGAGTAATTGACGGAGTCCTTGTGTTTACGAAAGATATTATTATTGTAAACGACGGTTCAACAGATAGTACAGCTGTAATTTTAAAAGACTACCCACAACTCCAACAAATAACACTTCCTAAAAATAAAGGAAAGGGGAACGCCCTTCGACTTGGATTTAAACAGGCCGAAAAATTAGGGTTTCAGTATGCAATTACCATCGATAGTGACGGCCAACATTTTCCTGAAGACATCCAGGTATTTGTAGAAGCACTAGAAAATGAAGAAAACAAGAATGTGCTGCTAATTGGAGCTCGAAATATGTCTCAAGAGGGCGTGCCAAAAAAAAGCAGCTTTGGCAATAAATTCTCGAATTTTTGGTATTGGGTAGAGACGGGCATTCGATTACAGGATACGCAATCGGGATTCCGACTCTATCCCATAGGTCATTTAAAACATCTTAAGTTTTACACCAAAAAATTTGAATTCGAAATAGAAGTCATCGTTAGAGCAGCCTGGCAAGGTACTTTGGTGAAGAATGTGCCGATAAAAGTGTCCTATGACGAATCCGAAAGAGTTTCTCATTTTAGGCCTTTTAAAGATTTTACCAGAATTAGTATTTTAAATACCTGTCTGGTCATTTTGACCTTTATCTACATTCTGCCTAGGGATATTATCAAAAAACTGAAAAAGAAGGGTTTTAAAAGATTTATCATGGAAGATTTTTTGGGAAATAAAGATGCTCCCAAAAAAAAAGCACTCTCCATCGCCCTTGGTGTATTTATTGGATTAACGCCTTTTTGGGGTTTTCACACCATCATCGTGATCTTTCTTGCCATACTTTTTAAGCTGAATAAAGCGATCGCATTTACCTTCTCCAACGTTAGCCTACCTCCGTTTATTCCGTTTGTTCTTTATGCCAGCTCCAAAATGGGACAGTTTGTACTGGGTGAAACATATTCCTATACCATGGAAGAAATGACCCAGAATTTTGAAGTAATGAAACACCTTAAAACCTATATAGTGGGTAGCTTCTCTCTGGCAATTCTATCGTCTATCGTTCTCGGGCTTCTGGGATATCTTATCTTAATGCTGTTTAATGGAAAGCAAAAAATAGTGGTAAATGAATAGTTGGTGCTACAGCGCATATCGTTTCATATCTAAAAATAAGGTCTTGTCTCTTATTTGCGTCTTGCTTTTGGTAAGTGCGCTGGGGTTTTTCGCATCAAAAATTCGGTTTGAAGAGGATATTTCTAAGCTCATTCCTTCAAATAGCAAGACACAAAACATTCAGCGAATATTGAAATCGGTTAATTTCACCGACAAGATTATCGTAAATATTCAAAGTCGTGAGGGAGGAACTCCTGATGACCTCGTTAAATATGCGCAGGACTTTCTCGACAGCATTGACACGCATGCAGCGACGTATATAAAAGACATTCAGGGAAAAGTAGACGATCCGTCTATAGAAACTACACTCGATTTATTATATCAAAATGCGCCTCTTTTTCTCGATGAAACCGATTATAAAACCATTGAAAATAAACTTTCCAAAGACAGTATTGCACAGATCACCGAGACCAATTACAAGACACTTATAAGTCCTTCGGGAATTATTGCAAAAAAATCACTGTTAAGAGATCCACTGGGGATTTCTTTTATGGCCATGCAAAAAATGCGGCAATTGGCCATTGGTGATCAATTTACCTTAAGAGACGGATTTTTATTGAGTAAGGACGAAAAGAATCTCTTGATTTTTATAACTCCAAGCTTTCCATCCAGTGAAACATCGCAGAATTCGGTATTTGCTGAAAAGTTAAATACAATTCAGGAACAGCTAAATACTTCGTTTGAAAGTAGGGCCTATAGCGAATATTTTGGTGCGGCATTGATTGCGGTGGCAAATGCGCAACAGATCAAAAAAGATATACAATTCACAGTAGGAATAGCGCTCACAATGCTCATGCTTATTTTTATTGTTTTTTATAGAAAACTTACAATTCCTCTTATACTTTTTACCCCAACAATTTTTGGAGGATTGCTATCGGTGGCTTTTCTTAATCTGGTAAGAACAGAAATATCTGCCGTGTCTCTGGGTATAGGATCGGTGCTTCTTGGAGTTACCCTAGATTATTCCCTGCATATTCTAACGCACATTCGAAACAACGAATCCATCGAACGACTCTATAGCGAAATTACCAAGCCCATTTTAATGAGCAGTTTAACGACTGCCTTGGCATTTTTATGCCTACTTTTTTTAGAATCACAAGCCTTGCAGGATTTGGGAATTTTTGCAGCGGTAAGTGTAATAGGCGCTTCGGTCTTTGCCTTGATATTTATTCCGCTTGTCTATAAAGGTGGTGGAAGTAAATCGGTTAAGGCCACTGTGTTGGATAGAATTTCTGCATACAATTTTCACAAAAACAAGTGGCTTATTGGGCTCGTTACTGTTCTGGTGGCGATTAGTGCATTTACATATAAGAATACTGTCTTCAACAAAGATATCTCAAAATTAAATTTTGAACCTGCCACCGCTACTCAAGCAAGGGCAAATTTAGATGCGCTTACCAATTTAGAATCTAAATCCATTTATCTGGCCAGCTTCGGAAAAAATACAGAAGAAGCGCTTTTGGAGAACGACAGTGTTTTTAGGAAGCTACAGGAGTTAAAAGAAGAAGGAGCGATAATTAGTTTTAGCTCGGTTGGAGCATTAATTCATTCCGAAGAAATTCAGAGAAAACAGATTGCAACCTGGAAGGAATTTTGGAATCCTGAAGTCGTTGAGCAGACCAAAACCCATCTCATTGAAAGTGGAGCAACCTTTGGTTTTAAACCAACTACATTCAATTCGTTTTACGCTCTTTTAGGGTCCGATTTCAGTCCTATGAATTTGGAAGATTACAAGGCTTTTGACACCTTTTCGATAGACGATTTTGTCAATGAGGAAACTGATTTAACAACGGTGACAAGTTTGGTGAAGGTGGATGATGGAAATGCGAAAGCAGTGAAACAAGCTTTTAAGAAAAGGCCGCAGACGCTGGTCATAGATAGACAGGAGATGAATGAAACGCTGTTGGGAAATCTTAAAAATGATTTTAATAGCCTGATTGGATATTCCATCCTTGCGGTGTTGATACTACTACTGTTGTTTTTCCGAAGTTTTTCGCTCACACTGGTCACTGCAATTCCCATACTTCTTACCTGGGTAATCACCATTGGCGTTATGGGCTTGGTAGGCCTGGAGTTTAATATCTTCAATATTATAATTTCAACATTTATATTTGGTCTGGGGATCGATTACAGCATCTTTGTGACAACAGGTATGCTCAAGGAATATAGGACCGGAGAAAAAACGCTTGCAACTCATAAAACTTCGATAATCCTTTCTGTAATCACAACAATATTGGGCGTTGGAGTCTTAATCTTTGCCCAACACCCCGCCCTGTATTCCATTTCTGTAGTTTCTATCATAGGAATATTTTCGGCGATGTTTGTTTCTTTTACGATCCAACCCCTGCTGTTTATATTGTTTATTGGAAGTAAAACCAAACGACCTATATCTTTGAGGCTTCTTGTGCATTCAGTTCTTTCGTTTACTTATTACGGTCTGGGAGGCCTGTGTCTTTCTGTTTTTAGTGCGCTTTTCATGCCAATAATACCACTGCGTAAAAAAGTAAAAATGCGTGTGTTTCATAAGGTTATTTCAAAATTTATGAAATCGGTTTTATACACCAATCCCTTTGTAAAAAAACGTATTATTAATACGGGCGGAGAGACGTTTACAAAACCCGGAATTATCATTGCGAATCACACTTCTTTTTTGGATATCCTTGCAGTGGGCATGCTTCATCCCAAAATTATTTTCTTGGTAAATGACTGGGTGTATAATTCGCCAATTTTTGGAAAAGCGGTACAAATGGCTGGTTTTTATCCGGTTTCGGGAGGCATTGAAAACGGAGTAGAACAACTGCGTCAAAAGGTTGCGCAAGGGTATTCGTTAATGGCCTTTCCGGAGGGGACGAGATCTACTACCAATAAGATAAGACGTTTTCATAAGGGGGCGTTTTTTCTTGCTGAAAAACTGAACTTGGATCTTATTCCGGTATTAATTCACGGAAATTCTGAAGTGCTTCCTAAAGGCAGTTTTGTGATTCGCGATGGAAGTATTACTATAAAAATTCTGCATCGTATTTCTTCTGAAGACATTTCCTATGGGGCATCATATAAGGAACAAACAAAAAGTATTGGGGCGTTTTTCAGATCTCAATTCGAAAAATTAAGAAATGAGATCGAGGATGAAACTTATTTTCATTCAGTGATAAAAAATGACTATCGCTATAAGGGAGATGGGCTTTATAGTCGTGTAAAGAAAGACTTAAATGAACGCAAGCTTGCCTATGCAAAAATTGTGGATGTCGTTGGTAAAAAGAGTTCGATCGTCAACTTATCCGATGGTTTCGGGCAATTAGATTTTCTACTTCTTTTGGATAGTGCAGAACGAAAAATATACAGCTATATCGAAGATGAAACAAACAGAAGTATTGTGAGGAATAGTTTTATCTTCTCACACTACAATAGAATTCAACTTCTGAACAATAAAGAAGAGGCACTGGCTCATGCTGCCGATACATTTATTATTAATGCTTCAGAAGAATCAGCCTTTCAAGCAAACAATTCAGAAAATAAACACTTTTTGAAGCCTAAGATTGTCTATAAGGACGACAAACTTATTATCTTTAAACAAAAGGAAAATACTTGAAATTAAAAGAGAAATATGATGTTGTAATTGTTGGAAGCGGCTTAGGTGGTCTGGTTTCGGCTATCATTCTTGCAAAGGAAGGTCGCAGTGTGTGTGTGCTCGAAAAGAACAATCAGTTTGGGGGTAATTTGCAAACATTTGTGCGTAACAAAACAATCTTCGATACTGGGGTGCATTATATCGGGGGACTTTCAGAAGGTCAAAATCTCTATCAATATTTCAAGTATTTAGGGATTATGGATGATATTGAACTTCAGAAATTAGATGAGGATGGATTTGATATCATCTCCTTTGACGATGATAAATTAGAATACAAACACGGACAGGGCTACGATAATTTTATAAAGGGCCTAGTTTCAGATTTTCCTGAAGAAAAGGCGGCCATTATCGCTTATTGCGACAAACTGAAGGAGACCTGTAGTAAATTCCCTCTCTACAAGGTAAAGCTTGGAAAGCCTTATTATGACGACACCGAAGTTTTTGAATTATATGCCAAAGAGTATATCGATTCGATTACTTCGAACAAAAAATTGCGCGCTGTATTAGGCGGAAGCAACCTGCTATATGCGGGAGAGGCAGATCGCACACCTTTTTACGTGCATGCCCTTTCCGTAAACAGTTATATAGAAAGTGCCTACAGAGTTGTCAACGGCGGGAGTCAGATAACGAAGGCTCTGCTCAACCGATTGCGAGAAGCGGGAGGAGAGGCATACAAACGTCAGGAAGTTGTGGATTTTGAACTTGAAGACGGTTTAATATGTGCGGCTCGAACAGAAAGTGGAAATCTGGTAAAGGGCGATCTTTTTATTTCGAATATTGAACCTAAATTAACCATAAAAATGGTTGGGAAGGAAAATTTTAGAAAGTCCTATGTTTCCCGAATTGAAAATATCGAAAGTACCATCGCAGCCTTTACCTTATACTTAGTATTAAAACCCGGAACTTTTAAATACATCAATAAAAATTACTATCACTATAAAAGCCATGAAGGTATTTGGGATGCGCAAAATTACACCAAGGAGGACTGGCCAAGAGCATATATGATTTCGATGGGTATCAAGAAGAATTTCGATGGATACGCAGATAATATGGCGGCCATGACCTATATGAATTTTGATGAAATGGCTCCCTGGGTAGGGACGTTTAATACTGCTGCCAAAAAGAACGACAGGGGACAAACCTATGAGGACTTTAAAGCACAAAAAGAAGAACAGTTTTTAGTAGAAATCGAGAAAAAGTTTCCGAATATCAGGCAGTGCATCCAAGCGGTTTATTCCTCCACTCCTTTATCATACCGAGATTATATTGGTTGTAATCGAGGCTCTATGTACGGCTATGTAAAGGATGCGAATAATTCGTTAAAATCTTTTATTTCAGCTAGAACCAAAATTAGAAACCTGTATTTTACCGGTCAAAGTTTAAACATGCATGGAATTTTAGGCGTGACTATTAGTGGCATCGTTACTTGTTCGGTCATACTAGGAAGTGAGTATCTATTGGATAAAATAAAAGAAGCCAACTTAAAAGAAGAAGTAAAAAGCTAACTGTATGGGGCAAATTACAACCATAGCGGTTGAAAGAGTAAAAAACATATCTAAGCAGGAATTTATTGAGAAGTACTATAAACCACAGCGGCCGGTACTTATCGAGAAATTAGCCAAGGATTGGGATGCCTACGAAAAATGGAACCTTGACTATTTTCAAGAACATGCAGGCGATCAAAAGGTCCCTCTGTACAATAGCGAACCAACCAAAGGCAAGCAAAATTCGGCAGCACCCGTGAAGACAATGAAGTTATACGACTATTTGGAGCTTCTCAAATCGCAACCTACAGATCTTCGAATATTCTTCTATAATATCTTAGATAATATGCCCGAACTTTTAAAGGACATAAAATATCCCGATATCGGACTGAAATTCTTTAAACGCTTACCGGTGATGTTTTTTGGCGGAGGCGGCTCTCGTGTTTTGCCACATTACGATATGGATTTGTCAGATTTAGTACATTTTCATTTTCACGGGCATAAGGCAGTCACCCTTTTTTCACCCAAACAAACCAAATATTTGTACAAAGTACCTTTTGCAGTTCACAATTTGGAGGCTATTGATATGGATAATCCCGATTTTTCAAAATATCCGGCACTTCAAAAAGCGCAGGGAATCTACGCCGAAATGAAGCATGGAGATGCCTTGTATATGCCAAGCGGATACTGGCATTACATTAAATATCTGGACGGCGGATTTTCAATCACATTGCGTTCACTTCCACGCCATCCGGTGCGATTTGTTAAAATGTTGGCCAATGTCTTTGCAATGCGTCCGTTTGAAAATGTCATGCGAAAATTATGGGGCGAACGATGGGTAAATTATAAAGAAAAGAGAGTGCTAACGCGAACAAACAAGAAAATGGCAAAATCTAGAAATAATGGAGCGTTACCACAGTAGATTGAAATATTATTTTATTTTGCTATTCGTAGCATCACTCCTTACTTCTTGCGGGATTTCCAAGTCATTACAGGACAAGCCTGATTTGAGTGCCTATAATATTGCAGTTCCCGAGCGCATAGTGATTTCGGATACTGTATTCACAGCCGGAAATAATTTTTTGACAAAAAACGAGTACGGGCTTTGGGAATTGTATGTAGAAGGCGATCCTTTAGAACGAGGAATAGCCACCGGTCTTTTAACTCAGGAACTCATGCAGCAACAAGAGGCTGTTTTCTTGGATAAGGTAGAAGAAATTGTTCCGTCAAAAGGAAAACAGGCCTTCCTTCGAAAATTTTTGGCATGGTTCAACAGGAAAATGTACCTTCATATTCCCGAGGAATACAAAGCCGAAATTTATGGACTTTCTCAATTTTCATCCCAAAAATACAATCATATTGCGCCTCCTTATTTAAGACTGCTGTACTTGCATGGGGCACACGATATAGGGCATGCACTACAGGATCTGGCCTTGGTGGGATGTTCCTCATTTGCCGTTTGGGGCGATAAGACCCCAGATGGAAAATTACTCATAGGACGAAATTTTGATTTCTATGCCGGAGACGATTTTGCTCAAGAAAAGATCGTAGCCTTTGTAAACCCTTCCGAAGGCTATAAATTCATGTCGGTTACCTGGGGTGGGATGATAGGGGTGGTTTCTGGAATGAACGATCAAGGGTTGACAGTAACCATGAATGCCGGAAAATCTAAGATTCCTTTAGTGGCGAAAACGCCCATTTCTATAGTAACACGTGAGATTTTACAATATGCCGCCACTATTGAGGAGGCCGTGGAAATTGCAAAAACCAAAGAAGTGTTTGTTTCTGAATCTATTTTTATAGGAAGCGCTGCCGATGGCAGAGCAGCCTTAATCGAGATGGCTCCCTCGGGATTTGGTGTGTACGAAGTGCCCAATAGCAGTCAGTTAATCTGTTCCAACCACTTCCAAAGTGATACCTTTGCACAAGACAAAAGAAATTTGAAGCAAATAGAGGAAAGTCATTCACAGTATCGCTTTGAGAGGATGAAAGAATTGATAGGCGAACAGGAGGTATTGGTGCCTAAGGATGCGGTTTTCATACTTCGGAATAAGGAAGGTTTGGATGACCTTCCTATTGGCTTCGGAAATGAAAAAGCCTTGAACCAACTGTTAGCGCATCACGGTATTGTATTTAAACCAAGCGAATTAAAAGTATGGGTGTCCACACATCCGTATCAGTTAGGTGAGTTTGTGGCGTATGATCTGAATGAAGTCTTCAAAAACAGGGAGGGAAGGCCGGCACTTACTTCAGTTTCAGAAAAAAAACTAACCATTGCTGAGGATTCCTTTGCTTCGACCAAAGATTTTCGCAATTATGAGGCCTATCGCCTTTTGGAAAGGGAAATTGAAGCTGCCATCGAAAATAAAAATACAGTATCCGCGTCGCAGTTAGTAAAATTACAGAACTTAAATCCCAACTATTGGAAGGCCTATTATTTAGCGGGAATGTATTATCTTCAAAACAATTATAAAGCTGCTGCGCTCAAAGCATTTGAAAAGGCAATTACCTTAGAAATTACTACGGTTCCCGATCGTGAAAAGGTGGAAAAAGAACGTAAGAAACTTAGAAGAAAATTGAAGAAATGATTCCGGATATTGAAAAAGCGACCCTGGGTGAAATCAAATTATTTCAGGAAAAAAAACTGAAAGAACTCATCTCCTATGTGTTTAATAATTCGCCTTATTACCGCCGCGTTTTTGAACAACACCAAATTGAAGCGGAGACAATTAATTCCTTGGAAGCACTTCGAAGCGTACCCGTAACCACCAAAGAACAATTACAACAGTATAATGACGATTTTATCTGTGTTGCTAGAAATAGGATCATCGATTTTGTTACCACGTCCGGGACATTGGGAGAGCCGGTGATGCTGGCACTAACAAACAATGATTTGGATCGATTGGCCTATAATGAAGCCATTAGTTTTGCATGTTCGGGGGTGACTCACGAAGATGTGTTGCAACTTATGACCACGATAGACAGGCGTTTTATGGCGGGGATGGCGTATTTTTTGGGCGCGAGAGAACTTGGAGCCGGCATTATTCGTGTAGGCTCAGGGGTACCCGAATTACAATGGGATTCCATAAAAAAATTCAATCCTACCTACCTTATTGTAGTGCCGTCTTTTTTACTGAAGTTAATAGAATATGCTTATTTGAATGATATCGACCTAAACAAAGCCGGCGTTAAAGGAGCAATTTGCATAGGCGAACCTATCCGCGAACAGGATTTTTCATACAATACATTGGCTCGTAAAATTTTGGCTGAATGGGATATTGAGCTGTTTAGCACCTATGCCTCTACCGAAATGAGTACAGCCTTTAATGAATGTAAGTTCCATGTAGGTGGGCATCATCACCCGGAATTGATTATTGCTGAAATACTGGACGAAGCCAATGAGCCTGTTGCTGAAGGAGAAGTCGGGGAACTTGTCATTACTACCTTGGGCGTTGAGGCCATGCCGCTCCTGAGATTCAAGACCGGTGATATGGTACAGGCGCATACAACCCCATGCGATTGTGGACGAAATACACTTCGATTGGGAGCCGTGGTGGGCAGAAAGAAACACATGATCAAATACAAGGGAACGACCCTGTACCCACCTGCCATGTTTAATGTACTTAGCCATTTCGAAGAAATTGAGGGCTATGTGTTTGAGATCTATCACAACGAATTGGGGACGGACGAGATTCTGGTAAAGATCGCTTCAAAAAATCAATCTGAGGACTTATTGCAAAATATAAAGGATCACTTTAGAGCCAAATTAAGGGTAAGTCCTAAAATTGAATTTCATGAAAAAGATGTAATCGAAGCACTTCAAAACCCACTCTTGAGTAGAAAACCCAAGAATATCATCGATAAAAGATCGGTCAGTACTTCCGAAGCTAAGAAGGCCTAAACAGGCAGATTCATGCAGGTTGGTTTACTTAGTTAAAATAGGGATGCTTTCTTGTAATAAGCGCCAAGTATACCCCAAATCACTTTCTCTATCCAAATCGAATACCGAATAATAACGCAACATATTTTCAGGATTTTTTGGGTCCACCTGAATAGGAATTAGGGTATCTGCCACATGATTTTTGTGAATTGCAAACCGATTTACAACCAGTTGCCAAGTATTATTTTGATATTGGTACAGATAGTATTTGTTGAAGCTGGTATCTTTAATTTTTGCGGTTACCAAAAGCAGATCCTGGTCAAATTCAGGGAATCGCAAATACGAAAGACTGGCACCGTAGGAATCGGGGATGGTTATATTGGGAATTTCAGTTTTCTGAAAGGCAATTTGTGTAATGGCTTCGGTGGTGTCTGTTTCTTCAATATAGGCGTAAAACGGAATAGCTTCTTCGTTAAAATTAGCAGTAATAGCTCCTGTTGGTGTGGTAGGTTCATTAATTTCCAGATCGATAGAATGCTGCACTTGCAGGGTATCTACAACAGTCACTTCGTTCGGTTTTTGATACTCGGTGCCGCCACAGCCCAGTATAAAAAAGTAAAGTAAAAACAGACGATGTCGTATCATTTAATTTTGAAAGTGATCACAGGCATATTCGCATGATTCACCATGTCTTCACTTATACTTCCGTTGAAGAAGTGTGATAGGCCTTTACGGCCATGTGTACTCATCCCTATGAGTTGGGCTTTCATATCTTTTGCAAAATTGAGAATCCCCTTTTCGACAGAGGTATCGTTATAGACATTCAGACTGAAATTTTCAAGACCAGACCCGGTGATAAATTTCAACATCATGGTGTTGGCTTCGGCGCTTGTTCTAAAGTCATTTGGCGTATTAATGTAGAGTAAATGGAGTTGCGCTCCGGCAGCTTTGGCAAATTTTTGTGCTTCCTTAAAGCTATCGCGACATTCTTCAGAAAAATCGGTTGCAAATACAAAATCGTTTATTTTAAAATCCACGTGGTGGTTCTTGATCACCAAAACCGGAATTTTAGAAGTACGCACTACTTTCTCGGTGTTACTGCCAATAAACATTTCCTTAAATCCACTAGCGCCATGTGATCCCATTACTACAAGATCCAACTTATTCTTTTCGACCGCTTCTTTGATGTCCTCATAAATTTCGGCATGACCAATGGCCTCTCTTATTTTAACTCCTTTTAAATACGGTTTCTTAAAAAGGTCTTCGAAATTCTTTTCGGCTAACTTTATAAAGTACAATGATTCGGGTAAACTTCCGGTCGCGCCCGAATTTCCTAAATGCAATGGCATTTCTAACGAGTGTATTAAATATATTTCACTGTCGTGCTTCTTAGCCATTTGTACAGCAACCTGCAAGGCGTTTTCAGCTTGTTTGGAAAAATCGGTAGGGACTAGAATTCGTTTCATATGGTTGGAACTATTTGGTTGATTTGTCAGTATTAAAATACAAAAATAAATCGGTAGCACCTCTCTTTTTTAAAATAAAAAAAATGTAGTATATTTGCACCGAATTTGATATGTAACTAGCTGAGGGGACAATAAAGTCCCCTCTTTTTATAGCTTAAATTGATGCGGGAACAGGTAATACAACTGCTGGGGCAAGCTTTAGACAAAAACAAATCTCTCTTTTTAATTGATTTATCTATTTCTGAAGCCAATCACATTAGAGTAATTTTGGACGGAGATACAGGAGTGACCGTGGAAGATTGTATTGCTGTAAGTCGCGAAATTGAACACAATCTAGACAGGGAGGAGCTCGATTTTTCTTTAGAGGTAATGTCGGCAGGAGTATCTGAACCTTTGGAAATACCACGTCAGTACAAGAAGAATATTGGCAGAACACTGAAGGTAAAGACCCATGAAGGAGAAGCAATTGAGGCCGAATTGACAAAGGCAACCGATACCGCGATTACCCTTCAGTGGAAGGCCAGAGAGCCCAAACCGGTTGGTAAAGGAAAAGTGACCGTACAAAAAGAGGCGGTTGTGGCGTATTCAAATATTGTTGAAGCAAAAGTGATGATAACATTTAATTAATAGCATGATATGGAAAATTTAGCGTTGATCGATTCTTTTTCGGAATTTAAGGACGATAAACTGATAGACAGAGTAACGCTTATGGCGATACTGGAAGACGTTTTTAGAAATGCGTTAAAAAAGAAATACGGAAGTGATGATAATTTCGATATTATCATAAATCCCGATAAAGGCGATTTAGAGATTTGGCGAAACCGTATAGTGGTAGCCGATGGTGAAGTGGAAGATGAAAATGAAGAGATCTCCTTGTCTGCTGCTCGTAAAATTGAACCCGATTTTGAAATTGGTGAAGATGTTTCGGAAGAGGTAAAATTAATCGATCTGGGACGTCGTTCCATCTTGGCATTACGCCAAAACCTTATTTCAAAAATTCACGAACACGACAATACCAATATCTATAAGCAATTTAAAGAATTGGAAGGCGAAATTTATACCGCTGAGGTACATCATATTCGTCACCGTGCTGTTATTTTATTGGATGATGATGGAAATGAAATTATCCTGCCAAAGGACAAACAAATTCCTTCTGACTTTTTCAGAAAGGGAGATAACGTACGTGGAATTATAGAAAGTGTTGAGCTCAAAGGAAACAAACCAACCATTTTGATGTCACGTGCAAGTCCGTTATTTCTTGAAAAATTGTTTGAACAAGAAATTCCCGAAGTTTTCGACGGCTTAATTACTGTAAAGAAAGTAGTGCGAATTCCAGGAGAAAAGGCAAAAGTGGCGGTAGATTCGTATGACGATCGTATCGATCCAGTAGGAGCCTGTGTAGGAATGAAGGGATCGCGTATCCACGGAATCGTTCGTGAACTGGGTAACGAAAATATTGATGTGATCAATTATACCAACAATCTGAATTTATTTATTACACGTGCGCTTAGTCCTGCAAAAGTAACCTCTATCAAGATCGATGAAGTGAAGAAAAGAGCCGAAGTGATCTTAAAACCGGAAGAAGTTTCAAAAGCAATTGGACGTGGTGGACACAATATCCGATTGGCGGGACAACTTACCGGATATGAGATCGATGTATTGCGTGAAGGCGCTGAAGAAGATGTAGAATTGCGTGAATTCTCCGATGAGATCGAAGAGTGGATCATCGCCGAATTTCATAAAATTGGATTGGATACGGCAAAAAGTGTCTTGGAACACGATATCAATGATTTGGTGAAGCGTACCGATCTTGAGGAAGAGACAATTCAAGAGGTTATTAACATATTAAGAGAAGAATTTGAAGAGTAGTTAGAAGTTTAACTACTTTTATCATATATTAAAGAGAATAACAGGAGAAAGCATATTTATGGCTGAAGTAAAATCGATTAGGCTTAACAAAGTATTACGCGAATTCAATATCTCGCTGGATCGCGCCGTGGAATTTTTGAGTTCCAAGGGCCATGAGGTGGAGGCACGACCTACCACCAAGATTTCCAATGAAGAATATGAAATACTTTTTGAGGAATTCCAAACCGACAAGAGTAAGAAGATGGAGTCCAAAGAAGTGGGTGAGGAAAAGCGTAAAGAGAAGGAAGAGCTTCGTATGGCACGGGAACGTGAGATGGAAGAAAAGGAGAAAAAAGAAGCCTCTCGTGTTATAAAGGCCGAGGTAAAACTGGACGGTCCAAAGCAAGTTGGAAAAATCGATTTGGAGGCTAAAAAAGCCAAGAAAGAAGAAAAACCGGCACCACCAGTAGTTGCTGAAGAAAAAGTAGTAGAAGAGGTAAAACCCACTGTTGAAGAAAAGGTAGTTGCCGAAGTGAAGAAGGAAGAACCTGTAAAGGAAAAACCCAAGGAAGAAATTGTCGCTAAAGAAGAAACTCCAGAAGTTGAAACGGAAGCGCCTAAAGCATCCAAGGTGGTTGAAACCAATTATAAAAAATTAGACGGACCAAACTTCACCGGTAAGAAAATTGATCTTACCCAATTTAAAAAACCGGAAAAGAAAAAGGTTGAAAAGAAAGACGATAAGTCGTCTGCTGAAAAGAAAGGACGCAGACGTCGTATAAGTAAGGAAGCTCCAAAAAGCGGGAACTTCAGAGACAACAGAGGTGCAGGCCGAAAAGGCACTGGACGCACTAATGTCCCAAAAGAAGAACCAAGCGAAGAAGAAGTACAAAAACAAGTGCGTGAGACCTTAGAAAAACTTCAAGGAAAATCTTCCAAAGGGAAAGGCGCCAAGTATCGTAGAGAGAAAAGAGATAGCCACCGTCAAAAATCGGAAGATGAACTAGCACAACAGGAAGCAGACAATAAGTTGCTGAAATTAACCGAATTTGTTACGGTTAGTGAGGTGGCTACAATGATGGACGTTCCCGTAACTCAGGTAATTTCTGCCTGTATGTCATTGGGGATGATGGTAACCATGAACCAGCGTCTGGATGCGGAGACCTTATCGATCGTAGCCGATGAATTTGGTTTCGAAGTTGAGTTCGTAACAGCCGATATTGAAGAAGCGGTTCAAGAGATTGAAGATGCGCCCGAGGATTTAAAGCCAAGAGCCCCAATCGTTACCGTAATGGGTCACGTGGATCACGGAAAAACGTCCTTGCTGGATTATATTCGAGAAGAAAATGTAATTGCTGGAGAATCCGGAGGGATTACACAACATATTGGTGCCTATGGGGTGCAATTGGAGAATGGCCAAAAGATCGCCTTCTTAGATACACCTGGGCACGAGGCCTTTACAGCGATGCGAGCGAGAGGTGCGCAAGTGACCGATCTTGCCATTATTGTAGTAGCTGCCGATGACGATATTATGCCTCAAACCAAGGAGGCAATAAGCCATGCGCAAGCGGCGGGAGTTCCTATTGTATTTGCTATCAATAAAATTGATAAACCAACCGCAAATCCCGAAAAGATTAAGGAAGGTTTAGCACAGATGAATCTTTTGGTTGAGGATTGGGGTGGAAAGATTCAATCACACGATATTTCTGCAAAAACAGGAGAAGGAGTCCCCGAATTACTTGAAAAAGTATTGCTGGAAGCCGAAATCCTAGAATTGAAAGCAAATCCCGATCGCGGTGCCTACGGTACTGTGGTGGAAGCATTCTTAGACAAGGGAAGAGGATATGTATCTACTATTTTAGTGCAGGGCGGAACCCTAAGAGTTGGGGACTATGTCCTGGCCGGAAAGAATAGTGGAAAAGTAAAAGCGATGCACGACGAGCGTGGCAAGAATGTAAAAGAAGCCGGTCCTTCAACACCAGTGTCTATTTTAGGGCTGGATGGAGCACCTCAGGCAGGTGACAAGTTTAACGTTTTTGAAGATGAGCGTGAAGCCAAGGCTGTGGCAACCAAACGTACGCAGTTACAACGCGAGCAATCGGTTAGAACGCAACGTCATATTACCTTAGATGAGATTGGAAGACGTATTGCTTTAGGCGACTTTAAAGAATTGAATATTATTCTGAAAGGTGACGTGGATGGTTCGGTGGAAGCATTGACAGATTCGTTCCAAAAACTATCTACGGAAGAAATTCAGGTGAATATCATTCATAAAGCAGTTGGACCTATCACCGAAAGTGACGTATTGCTGGCTTCTGCTTCCGATGCAATTATCATTGGATTTAATGTACGCCCAATGGGGAATGCACGTCAAATAGCCGACAAGGAAGAAATAGATATCCGTACTTATTCTATTATTTACGATGCGATCAACGATCTGAAGGATGCGATGGAAGGAATGTTATCTCCTGAAATGAAAGAAGAGATTAGTGGTACCGCTGAAATCCGTGAGACGTTCAAGATCTCGAAAGTGGGAACTATTGCTGGTTGTATGGTCTTAAGCGGAAAGATATTCAGAAATTCAGGTATACGATTGATACGCGAAGGAGTTGTTGTATTTACGGGAGAATTGGACTCGTTAAAGCGATTTAAAGATGACGTAAAAGAAGTAGCCAAAGGATACGATTGTGGTATCCAGGTGAAAAATTACAACGATATTAAAGAAGGGGATATTATTGAAGCCTTCCAGGAAGTAGCCGTAAAGAAAAAGCTAAAATAAATAGAAGCAACTATAAATTAAAAAACCCACTCTTTAGTGGGTTTTTTAATGTCTTATTTTCTGCGTTCCGGTTTTAAGATAAAAGCCGAAGGGAAGTTTTTTTGAATTTCAATTAGGGCTCGATCCGCTTCAATACGCGAGCCGTAACTACCCACCCAGACCTTATAATTAGGCGTTTCATATTCTATGGATGCAGGCCATGTTCCATAGATGCCGCGATACTTTCTAATGATCGAATTCGCCTGATTTAATTCACCGTAATACAATTGAATGGTATAGCCTTCAGACAACTTATTTTCCTTTTCAAGCGACTTTTTTAACTCCAATAACTGCGGAATTTTTGCGTCTTGATGAACGGTGACTGTTGCCTGCTGCGCTAGCGCAAATTCAGAAAAAAAAATCACTAATAAACTGAAAACAAATAGGTTAAACCTTGATGGTAGTTTCATGTAATTTTGTCTTTAATGCAAATGTAAACCATAATAACTTTTAGAAGTGTAAAAATATTATTTAGAATAAATATAAATTAATCATTAACACTTTATTTGCATTTTGGAAATCGACTTTAAACCGTACTTTTGTGCCGTTATTTATGGTACGTAACCAACATATTGAGGTAACCAAATACGCGCCAAACTATAGACAATAATTTAACCATTAGTATGAAAAAGGTGAATTACCGAAATCTACCCTCTCAATTGTCGCTTCTTTTGTTAGCTTGTTTGCTAACTTTTTCAACTACTATTATCGCACAGGACACAGGTGACGTTGCTGCCGGAGAAGCATTGTTTAAGGCAAATTGTGCTGCCTGTCATAAACTCGACAAAAAGGCAACGGGTCCGGAACTTCGAGGTGTAGCTCAAAAATATGAGAAGGAATGGTTGCGCAAATGGATAAGAAATAGTCAAGAACTCGTAAAGGCAGGCGATGCACTCGCGGTTAAACTTTTTACCGAAAACAATAACTCGGTAATGACCCCTTTCCCTGCATTGTCCGATACAGATATCGATAATATTTTAGCCTACACAAGTCAGCCAAAACCTGAACCTGTAGTAGCGGAAGTGCCAACTGGTGGTGGGGGAAATGAAGGAGGTAATGTTTCAAATGATATTATTCTTGGGGCCTTAACACTGTTATTTTTACTACTAGTTGTAATGCTCTTCTTGGTGAGAAACACACTTAAGAGAATAGCCGAAGCCAATGGTGTTGAATTCGAAAAGAAAGAAAAGCAACTACCTGTCTGGAAAGCATTCGCACAGAATCAATTTCTGGTATTAACAACCAGCATCTTCTTATTGCTCGCTGCAGGATATTTCGCTTATGGATGGATGATGCAAGTTGGTGTAGATCAAGGATATGCTCCGGTGCAACCTATTCATTATTCACACAGAATACATGCCGGTGACAATCAAATAGATTGTAATTATTGCCATAGTTCGGCAAGAAAGAGCAAGACATCGGGGATTCCATCCTTGAATGTGTGTATGAACTGTCACAAGAATATAGCGGAGGTAGCCCCGGAAACACAAGCCGAAGGAGCCGAATTTGGAGTAGATTACAATCAGGAAATTAAAAAATTATACGCAGCTGTAGGCTGGGATGAAGACACGCAAGCCTATACGGGGAAAACACAGCCTGTTAAATGGTTGCGAATTCACAACCTACCAGATTTTGCCTATTTCAATCACTCACAACACGTTACCGTAGCAGGAGTCGAATGTCAGACCTGTCATGGTCCTGTCGAAGAAATGGAAGTGATGGAGCAGTTTGCCCCGCTTACCATGGGCTGGTGTATTAATTGCCACAGAGAGACCAACGTGAATTTGGAGAGCAACGAATACTATACCAAAATGCACGAAGAACTTTCAAAAAAATACGGAGTTGACAAGTTAACAATCGCTCAAATGGGTGGATTGGAATGCGGTAAATGTCACTATTAAAAACAAAAGATAATTACAGTAACAATATGGCATCAAACAAGAAATACTGGAAAAGTGTTGAAGAGCTAAACGAAAACAGCTCGATTGTTGAGACGCTACAACAGAATGAGTTTGTAGAACAGATCCCTACCGATGAATTTTTAGGGGATAAGGAGGCCTTAGAAGCTTCTTCAACAACACGTCGCGATTTCTTAAAATATGTTGGATTTACAACGGCGGCAGCTTCTTTGGCAGCCTGTGAAGGTCCGGTGATTAAATCCATTCCTTATGTAGTGGCACCAGATGAAATTGTTCCTGGTGTAGCAAATTACTACGCTACTTCGATAGCAGATGGTTTCGACTTTGCAAATGTTTTGGTTAAAACTCGTGAAGGCCGCCCTATTAAAATAGAGCGAAATGAACTCTCCAAATTAGGAGGTGTAAATGCACGTGTACAGGCTTCTGTATTATCTCTTTATGACAAGAACAGATTGCCGGTACCACTTGTTGACGGCAACGAAATGACCTGGGACGAATTTGATGCTGAGGTGGCTGCGAAACTAGAAGCGATGAAGGGGCAAGAAATTGTCTTGCTAACACAAACGTTTGCGAGTCCTTCAACTTCGAAATTGATTGCTGAATTTACAGCCAAGTACCCTAATGTTCGCCATGTAGTATACGATACCGTATCTGCTTCCGAAGCATTGGATGCTTTTCAAGCTAAATATGGCTCAAGAGGCTTGGCCGATTACGATTTTTCAAAAGCCGAAGTAATTGTTTCTGTGGGAGCCGATTTCTTAGGTGATTGGCAAGGGGGTGGCTACGATGCAGGATATGCGCAAGGTCGTGTTCCGAAGGAGGGCAAGATGTCTCGCCACATTCAGTTTGAAGCAAATATGAGCCTTTCAGGAGCCAATGCCGATAAAAGAGTGCCGGCAACTCCTGCTCAGCAAAAAGAGATTTTAAAAGCGTTGACCGGAGGAAGTGCAACAGGCTTACCTGAGCATATCATGACTGCGGTTGAAAATGCAAAAGCACAACTAAAGGCGGCAGGAAATAAAGGTGTTGTAATTACCGGACTACCCGATGTAGACGCTCAAAAAATGGCGTTGGAATGCAACGAAGGAAGTGCGGTCATGGATACTGATAAGCCTAGGATGACCCGTATGGGGAATACTGCTGAAGTCATTGGCGTGATGAACGGAGTTATTGCCGGAACAGTTAAAGGATTGATTACAGTAGGTGTTGACCCGGTGTATTCTTTCCCAAATACCGCATTTGCCGAAGCCTATGCAAATCTTGATATGTCCCTTGCGTTCTCTATGAGATTGGATGCTACAGCTTCAGCTGCAAAAATGGTGGCGGCTACGCCTCATTACCTAGAAGCTTGGGGAGATCTTCAAATGAAAAAAGGTGTTTTCAGTTTAATGCAACCCACGATTCGTCCCTTATTCAATACAAGACAATTTCAGGATACCTTATTGAAATGGACTGGAAACTCAAAAAATTACTACGATTATATTAAAGAAACCTGGGCGGCCGTTTTAGGCGGTACTTCATGGAGCCAAGCCTTACACGATGGAGTGTTGTTGAGTGATGCTGAAGTATCTATGGAGCCGACACCCGCTTCCGAAGGAACTGTTTCTTTAGAAAGCAATACGGCGAATGGAGCACTTTCTTCATCTATTCAAGAAGGAGGATTTGCACTTACCCTTTATACCAAAACCGCAATGGGTGATGGATCTCAGGCGAACAACCCTTGGTTGCAAGAAATGCCGGATCCAATTACCAGAACTACCTGGGATAACTATGTTGCCATTTCGGCAAACGATGCAGCCGATATGGGCATAGAGAACGTTCATGTTGCCAATGGTGGATTGAACGGAAGTTACGTCAATTTAATGATGGGCGATATTGTGATTGAAAAAATTCCCGCCTTGATCCAGCCGGGTCAGGCAAAAGGAACAATTGGCTTAGCACTAGGTTACGGAAAAACGGATAGCATACAGGAGGAGATGCAGACAGGAGTAAACGCCTATGCCTTGTATCAGAATTTTTCATCGGTTCAGAATGTAAGCCTTGAAAAAGCAGGAGGCATGCACGAGTTTGCCTGTGTTCAGCTACACAATACCATGATGGGAAGAGATATCATTCGTGAAACTTCCCTCGAAATATTTAAAGCGGAAAAGCCTGAAGTATGGAATGCCATGCCAATGGTATCTAAAGATCATAAGGAAATTCCTGTGACCTCACCAGATGCAGATCTTTGGGAATCATTTGATCGTTCAGTTGGGCATCATTTTAACCTGTCGATCGATTTAAATGCATGTACGGGTTGTGGAGCCTGTGTTATCGCATGTCATGCAGAGAACAATGTGCCTGTAGTGGGTAAAAAAGAAGTACGCATGAGTCGTGATATGCACTGGCTTCGTATAGATCGGTATTACTCGAGTGAAGAATCTTTCGAAGGTGATGCCGTTAAAAAGGAAAGTATTTCCGGATTGGGAAGTTCACTTTCAGAGTATAGTGAAATGGAAAACCCTGCAGACAACCCTCAAGTTGCGTTCCAGCCGGTAATGTGTCAGCATTGTAATCATGCACCTTGTGAAACAGTATGTCCGGTAGCGGCAACATCACACGGACGTCAAGGTCAAAACCATATGGCGTATAACCGTTGTGTGGGAACACGTTACTGTGCAAACAACTGTCCGTATAAAGTACGTCGTTTCAACTGGTTCTTGTATGCCGAAAACGATGAGTTTGATTACAATATGAACAATGATCTTGGGCGTATGGTATTGAATCCGGATGTTGTGGTTCGATCCAGAGGAGTTATGGAGAAATGTTCTATGTGTATTCAGAAAACACAAAAAACAATCTTAGATGCGAAACGCGATGGAAGACAGATAAAGGATGGAGAGTTCCAGACGGCTTGTTCTTCGGCTTGTGACAAAGGCGCTATGGTATTTGGTGATGTAAATGATTACGATAGTTTAGTATTCGAAAAGACAAAAGATAATAGAATGTATCACTTATTGGAAGCCGTGGGAACAAAACCAAATGTTATGTACCAGGCCAAAATAAGAAATTCAAAAGAAGTTTAAATAACTAAGAAATAGTAAATAAGATATGGCGTCGCATTACGAAGCACCTATAAGAAGACCCTTAGTTACGGGAGATAAATCCTATCACGATGTTACTGTGGATGTGGCCAGACCTGTAGAAGGCAAGGCCAATAGATCCTGGTGGATTGTATTTACAATCGCCCTTGTTGCCCTGCTATGGGGTATAGGATGTATTATTTATACCGTTTCCACTGGAATTGGGGTTTGGGGTTTGAACAAGACCGTCAACTGGGCTTGGGATATTACTAACTTTGTTTGGTGGGTAGGTATTGGACACGCAGGGACGCTGATCTCGGCAGTACTCTTACTCTTCCGACAAAAATGGAGAATGGGAGTTAACCGTTCGGCGGAGGCGATGACTATCTTCTCGGTGATCCAAGCAGGTTTATTTCCTATTATTCACATGGGTCGTCCTTGGTTGGCGTATTGGGTTTTACCCATTCCTAACCAGTTTGGTTCGCTATGGGTGAACTTTAACTCACCATTGCTTTGGGACGTATTTGCAATTTCTACCTATCTATCGGTATCCTTAGTATTCTGGTGGACTGGATTGCTACCCGACTTTGCCATGATCCGTGACCGTGCAATCACACCGTTTACAAAGCGTGTGTATAGCATTTTATCCTTCGGATGGAGTGGACGAGCAAAAGACTGGCAACGTTTCGAAGAAGTTTCTTTGGTTTTGGCAGGTTTGGCTACACCGCTGGTACTTTCGGTACACACCATTGTATCCTTTGACTTTGCTACATCGGTGATTCCGGGATGGCATACTACCATCTTCCCGCCTTACTTTGTTGCCGGGGCAGTATTTTCAGGATTTGCGATGGTAAACACCTTACTTATTATTATGCGTAAGGTGTCGAATTTGGAAGATTATATTACCGTACAGCATATCGAATTAATGAACATCGTAATTATGATTACGGGTTCTATTGTGGGGGTAGCCTATATGACCGAATTATTCATCGCTTGGTATTCGGGTGTTGAATATGAACAATATGCTTTTTTAAATCGTGCTACGGGTCCTTATTGGTGGGCGTACTGGGCCATGATGACCTGTAACGTATTCTCGCCTCAGTTTATGTGGTTTAAGAAACTGCGGACAAGTATCATGTTCTCGTTCTTTATTTCGATTGTTGTAAACATTGGAATGTGGTTTGAGCGTTTTGTTATTATTGTTACATCGCTACACCGAGATTATCTGCCATCTTCTTGGACGATGTTCTCGCCTACCTTTGTAGATATAGGTATATTTATAGGAACTATTGGATTCTTCTTTGTATTATTCCTATTGTACTCAAGAACGTTCCCGGTAATTGCTCAGGCTGAAGTAAAATCAATTATGAAATCCTCCGGAAGCAAATACAAGAAACTAAGAGCAGAGCAGGGAGATGATGCGAATCATTATGATGAAGCAGGGAAAAAAGGATCAACATCTAAAAACAACGAATAATATGGCATCGAAAGTGATTCACGCTATTTATAACGACGATGATATCTTATTACACGCCGTAAAACAGGTACGTAATGAGCACTACCATATTGAGGAAATTTATACACCTTTTCCGGTGCATGGGCTAGAAAAAGCAATGGGCTTGGCCGATACACGTATTGCAATCACCTCGTTTCTTTATGGACTCGTAGGACTTGCTGTATCCATTGTGATGATGGATTATATCATGATACAAGATTGGCCACAGGATATTGGAGGAAAACCGAGCTTTAGTTATATAGCAAACATGCCGGCTTTTGTGCCAATTATGTTTGAAATGACCGTTTTCTTTGCAGCACACCTTATGGTAATTACCTTCTATATGCGAAGCAAACTTTGGCCATTCAAAAAAGCCGAAAACCCGGATGTAAGAACAACCGATGACCATTTCTTAATGGCAATCGACGCAGGACAACACGATGTGGATGCCCTATCAAAATTCTTATACGATACAGGAGCGTTGGAAATTAGTATAATTGAAAAAGAAGAAGACCACTAATATGAGAAATAGTATAAACATAGGTATTGCTTTAGTTGCTTCGGTGCTATTGGTTTCTTGTTTTAACAATAATAGCCCTAATTATCAGTACATGCCTAATATGTATGAGCCGGTTGGATACGAAACCTACGGAGATTACGAAATTTTCCCAGATGGGATGGCAGCCATGTTGCCTGTAGATGGATCTATTCCAAGAGGATGGCAACCCTATAATTATGAAAATTCAACCGCAGGATTAGAATTGGCCAAAGCCGAATTGAAAAGTCCAATTCCTGTAACGGAAGCAAACTTACTAGCCGGCGAACAATTATATGCGATTTATTGTGCTGTGTGTCATGGAAAGACAGGTGATGGTCAGGGGATTTTATCGCAGCGCGAAAAGTTCTTAGGAATTCCAAGTTATGCGGACCCCGGTAGAAATATTACCGAAGGGGGGATTTACCACGTTCAAATGTACGGCCTTAATGCCATGGGATCACATGCATCTCAGACCAATGAATTAGAACGTTGGCAAATTGGCCAGCATGTGCTAAATTTAAAGGCAGCCCTGAAAGGCGAGCCGGGATTGATGACTCAAGTGATGGATTCAGCACAGGCCAATACGCTTACGGCGACCGAAAATACGATGACTGAAACAACAGGTTCAGAACAAGATTAATTAAAGAATAAAGAGAATAGCTAAAGATATGTATACGCTACCAAATAAATTAAAACTGTTTGCGATCATTTTTATGGTGGTTGGTGCCATTGGTATCATTTCAGGATTTCTTACTACTCCAAGCACCACTGCCGAGGTTAAAGAAATGATGGCTGCGCACGGCGATAGTCACGGTGAAATTGCCGAACAAGATGGAGATACGCATGCTGTTAATGCTGAAGCCGCAGGTAATCATGAAGAGGCGGCTGTCGATAGTGAAGAAGCTCACTTATTGCATACGCTGCACCAATTGCAAAACAAACCTTGGTCTGCGCTATATATCGCCTGCTTTTTCTTTTTTATGATTGCCTTGGGTTGTTTGGCATTTTATGCAATCCAATGGGCATCACAAGCAGGATGGTCACCGGTGCTCTTTAGAGTAATGGAAGCCATCACAGCGTATTTAGTGCCGGGAGGTATTATTATGTTTGTTTTGTTAGCCCTTTCCGGATTGCATATAAATCACCTGTTTGTTTGGGCAGATCCCGAAGTAGTGGCACATGACAAATTATTGCAAGGAAAAGCCGGCTGGCTAAATGGTACAGGGATGCTTATTAGAGCGGCCATCTTCCTTGGCGGGTGGATGTTGTATCGTCATTTTGCAGTTAAGAATTCAAGAAAAATGGACGACGCAACCGACAACAGGTTGTTCAAGAAAAATTTTAAGATATCAGCAGGATTTTTGGTGTTCTTTATCTATACTGAATCTGTCATGTCGTGGGATTGGATAATGAGTTTCGACCCACACTGGTTCAGTACCCTATTTGGATGGTATGTATTCGCCGGTATGTTTGTTTGTGCTATCACGGTAATAGCCATGATAACTATCTACTTAAAATCTAAAGGATATTTAGAGTTTGTAAACAACAGTCATATTCATGATCTGGCAAAATACATGTTTGCTTTCAGTATCTTCTGGACGTATTTGTGGTTCTCACAATTTATGTTGATTTGGTATGCAAATATTCCTGAAGAAGTGACGTATTTCGTAACGCGAATTGAAGACTTTAAATTACCTTTCTTCGGAATGGTAGCCATGAACTTCGTATTCCCAGTTTTGTTATTAATGAACAGTGATTATAAACGAGTTAATTGGTTTGTGATCCTCGCCGGAATCGTGATCTTGGCGGGACACTATATAGATGTTTATTTAATGATCACTCCTGGAACGGTAGGTACTTCATGGAATATTGGAATTCCTGAAATAAGTTCCGTATTGTTTTTCTTTGGTCTCTTTGTATTTGTTGTATTTACAGCACTTACAAAAGCACCATTATTAGTGAAAAACAATCCGTTTGTAAAGGAGAGCAAGAATTTTCATTATTAATTAATAGTTAGAGATAGATAACGATGACCGCATTTTTAGTTGTATTAGTAATCATTCTTTTTGGAGTTGCCATTTGGCAAATGGGCAAGATATTCGAAATGTCCAAAGCCAAGCAATCAAATACCTCCGAAATAGCCTCCGATAAAGACAATAACATTAACGGATGGTTAATGTTGGGCTTTGTCCTGTTAATTTATTTGATACTTGCCATTTGCTTCTGGAAATGGTTCGATGTATTGCTGCCTGATTCTGCTTCTGAACATGGGGTTGGAATTGATAACCTCATGCTGGTCTCTATGATCCTTATCTTTTTTGTAGGTATCATTACACAGTGGTTATTGCATTATTTTGCCTTTAAATACAAAGGAGAAAAGAATAAAAAGGCTTTGTTCTATGCCGATAACGACAAATTAGAATTTATCTGGACCATCATTCCGGTAATCGTATTAGCGGGATTAATTATCTATGGATTGTTTACGTGGTCAGATATTATGAACATTGATACCGATGACGATCCACTGGTAGTCGAATTATATGCCTATCAATTCGATTGGCGTGCGCGTTACGGTGGAAATGATAATACCTTAGGCGAAGCCAATGTTCGTTTGATTGAAGGAGTAAATCAATTAGGAGTGGATGCTTCCGACCCCAACGCACAAGATGATGTTATCGTAAACGAATTGCATTTACCGGTAGGTAGGAAAGTAGTTTTCAAAATGAGATCTCAGGATGTATTACATTCAGCATATATGCCTCACTTTCGGGCACAAATGAACTGTGTCCCCGGGATGATAACGCAATTTGCATACACACCAACAATCACTACGGAAGAGATGCGCCAAAATGACCATATTGTTGCTAAAGTTGCTAATATCAATGAATTACGTCAAAAGAAAAATGTCGATTTAGCGGCAAAGGGCGAAGAGCCTTTAGAACCTTACGAGTTTGATTATATGTTACTGTGTAATAAGATTTGTGGAACCAACCACTATAATATGCAAATGAAAATTATAGTTGAATCGGAAGAAGATTACAAAGCTTGGATGGCCGGTCAAGCTACCTTGGCCCAAACCCTAAAACAATAATAAAATAGCTTAAAAGATATGTCAGCACACGAACACGACCACGCAGAAGATCACCACGACGATCACGGGCATCATCACAAAGAGACATTTGTAACTAAATATATCTTTAGCCAAGATCACAAAATGATTTCCAAGCAATACCTCATCACCGGTTTGTTCATGGGAATCATAGGTATTGCCATGTCGCTTTTATTTAGATTGCAATTGGCTTGGCCTGATCACCAATTTACAATTTACGAAATACTTTTAGGTAAATGGGGTGAAGGAGGCGTGATGGATCCAAGCGTCTATTTGGCCTTGGTTACGATTCACGGTACAATTATGGTGTTTTTCGTACTTACTGCAGGTTTAAGTGGTACGTTCAGTAACCTGTTAATTCCACTTCAAATTGGAGCACGTGATATGGCATCCGGCTTCTTGAACATGATCTCTTACTGGTTGTTCTTCCTTTCGAGTGTATTTATGGTATTGTCGCTATTCGTAGAGGCAGGTCCGGCATCAGCAGGATGGACCATTTACCCACCTTTAAGTGCCTTACCGCAAGCTATTCCCGGATCGGGTGCAGGAATGACCTTATGGTTGGTGTCTATGGCTATTTTTATTGCTTCTTCTTTATTAGGAGCATTAAACTATATTGTTACGGTATTGAACCTACGTACTAAAGGAATGTCCATGACACGACTTCCACTTACTATTTGGGCGTTTTTTGTTACGGCAATCATTGGGGTAGTGTCCTTCCCGGTACTACTTTCGGCTGCGTTAATGTTGATTATGGATAGGAGTTTTGGAACTTCCTTTTTCCTTTCCGATATATACATAGCAGGAGAGGTGTTGCACAATCAAGGGGGATCTCCGGTTTTGTTCGAACACCTATTTTGGTTCTTGGGACATCCCGAAGTTTATATTGTTATTCTTCCGGCGATGGGTCTCGTTTCTGAAATTATGGCAACCAATTCCCGAAAACCCATCTTTGGTTATAGGGCAATGGTAGCTTCAATTTTGGCGATTGCATTTCTTTCGACCATAGTATGGGGACACCATATGTTTGTTACAGGGATGAATCCGTTCTTAGGTTCGGTATTTACATTTACCACCTTATTAATTGCAATTCCTTCAGCAGTAAAAGCCTTTAACTGGATAACTACCTTATGGAAAGGAAACCTCCAAATGAACACGGCCATGCTGTTTTCAATTGGCTTTGTTTCTACCTTTATTTCCGGGGGTCTTACCGGAATTATCCTAGGAGATAGTGCATTAGATATAAACGTTCACGATACGTATTTCGTTGTAGCTCACTTCCACTTGGTAATGGGTATTTCGGCGCTGTATGGCCTTTTTGCAGGGGTATATCACTGGTTCCCGAAAATGTTCGAGAGTAGAATGATGAATAAGAAATTAGGCTATGTACACTTCTGGATAACGGCTATCGGTGCCTACGGAATTTTCTTCCCGATGCACTTCATTGGAATGGCTGGTTTGCCAAGACGTTATTATACCAATACCAATTTCCCCTATTTTGACGATCTAGCCGATGTGAATGTAGTGATTACTATCTTTGCCATTATTACAGCCGCCGCACAGTTGGTCTTCTTATACAATTTCATCCACTCTATGTTCTACGGAAAGAAAGGGCCTAAAAACCCATGGAACTCTAACACCCTCGAATGGACTGCAGAGATCAAACACATTCACGGAAACTGGGACGGTCCAATTCCGCATGTACACCGCTGGTCTTATGACTATAGTAAGATGAACAAAGACGAAACCGATTATGTAATTCCTGGGCAAGATTTTGTACCACAACATATTCCGTTGCAGGAAAACGAAGAAGAATTACATCATTAAACTTGAAAAATTTATCCTAAAAAACCCTTTCATCACTGAAAGGGTTTTTTTGTACGGAAAAACTAGTAGGAATCGAGGGTTCACATTCAGGATATTTACCTAATCGAAATTTTTTTAACAGTTAAAATTTTACCGGTAAGAGAGAACGAAAAGCAATAGAGATAATAGTGCTACAGAAGCAGTTTTTTGTTTTTGAATCGCATTTAAAATTCTATTCGAGTGTAGCGATTCGATTCGTATATTTGTGATATGAACGAACACCTAGATGCAAGCGGAGACGAGTTAACTCCTCAAGAACTCGAAATAGAGCAAAAACTGCGACCTCTTAGCTTCGATGATTTTACGGGTCAGGACCAGGCATTGGAAAACCTGCAGGTGTTTGTACAAGCTGCTAACCAACGTGACGAAGCATTAGATCATACCTTGTTCCACGGACCTCCCGGTTTAGGGAAAACGACTCTAGCCTATATTCTTGCAAACGAATTGCAAGTGGGTATCAAGGTTACTTCCGGACCAGTTTTGGATAAACCGGGCGATTTGGCCGGGCTGCTCACCAACCTCGATGAACGCGATGTACTCTTCATTGATGAAATCCACCGTTTGAGCCCCATTGTCGAAGAATATTTGTATTCGGCCATGGAGGATTACAAGATCGATATTATGATTGAGTCAGGTCCGAATGCTCGTTCGGTACAGATCAATTTGGCACCATTTACCTTAGTAGGAGCAACAACACGTTCCGGCTTGCTAACGGCACCTATGCGAGCGCGATTTGGAATTTCATCGAGATTACAATACTATACCACCGAATTGTTGACTACAATTGTTCAGCGAAGTGCCGGAATATTGAAAGTTCCTATCTCCATGGAAGCGGCTATTGAGATAGCGGGGCGAAGCAGAGGAACCCCTCGAATTGCAAATGCTTTACTAAGGCGTGTTCGTGACTTCGCTCAAATAAAAAGCAATGGAGAGATCGATATTAAAATTGCGAAATTTGGTTTAGAAGCCTTACAAGTAGATGCACATGGCTTAGATGAAATGGATAACAAGATCCTATCTACCATCATCGATAAGTTTAAAGGTGGCCCGGTAGGAATAACCACCCTTGCCACGGCCGTTTCTGAAAGTGCGGAAACCATTGAAGAGGTATACGAACCTTTTTTGATTCAACAAGGTTTTATTATGCGAACCCCGCGTGGTCGTGAAGTAACCGAAGCAGCTTATAAACACCTTGGCAAATTAAAAGGCCCAACTCAGGGCGGACTTTTTTAACCCTCTAGGTGGGTTCCACAATGACCTTACAAACTTTATAGATTTAAATTCTTCAATAATCATGTGTAATTGCAAAAATAGCCGTCATTTAAAACGAAGCCAAGCACCTTGATTTTTCTAAGTTAAAAAATGGAGTAACTTATTAGAAAACAAAAATATAGCTTATTTTTAATGGTATAAACTTGAATGAAATTTCGGTCTCATCCATTAATAGCAAAGCCATGAAAAAATTAATTATTTCACTTACGTTGGGAACCTCAGCCCTGCTAGGCTGTGGCGGAAACGACGACGGAGGTAGTTCGGGGAATTACCCACCCAATGATTTTGCCCTTCTAACAGTAGCAAACCAATCGGAGAATGTGGACAGAATGCCACAGCTCAGTTGGGAAGCTGCCATTGATCCAGACGGAGATGCGGTTACGTATTCATTGTACTTACAAAAGCTTTCGGAAGAAGATCAATTAATTGCTGATAATCTTCCAACTACTGAATTTCAGTTGACGACACTTCTTTCGCTTATTCAAGAATATTCATGGTACGTGGTGGCCAAGGACGGCAAAGGCGGTGAAACCGCTACATTGCCTTTCTTTTTTACAACTCGCAATATTACCCTAGGCCAGCAAGTGAATCCCGCAGCTGGTTTTGCGCCAAGGGGCTTTCACGCAACCTTTACTTTCCAGAACAAATTGTTTTTGTTGGGGGGTCTGGATTTTAGCGACCAATATAACGATGTATGGTCCACCCAGGACGGGGCATTGTGGGTCAACGAAACCCCGGCAGCAGCTTTTGGAAAGGGAGATAGTTTTTCACTAGTAGAATTAAATGATAAAATGTATCTCATTGGTGGCAACTCCTCCAATGGGGTGTCTGATGATGTATGGTTTTCCAATGATGGGGTTGGTTGGACTCAGTTGCTCAATAATGCACCTTTTGGGCCTCGGATTACGGAAAGCGCCACCTTAGACGATAAAATTTGGGTCGTAGGGGGCTATAACACTTCTTTTTTTAACGATGCTTGGGTAAGCCAAGATGGGGGAACATGGAATGTTGCTACTCAGAATGCAGCCTTTACGGCTCGAGCCTTACACCAATTGGTATCTTTTAAAAATAAATTATGGGTCATTGGCGGTGGACTACCGTCATTAGCATTTCAAGATGTTTGGTCAAGTTCTGATGGTATTTCTTGGCTAGAGGAAACCTCTTCAGCAGCCTTTGGGCCTCGTTTTGGGCATATAGTTGTACAATACGATGGAAAGCTCTGGCTTTTCGGGGGATCGGATGATTCCACAACACCAGTGCCGTCCATTTGGTACAGTGAAGATGGGGTTATCTGGAACGTGGCCGTTGCCAATTCTCCCGCTTTATTAGATCGTACCGGATTTGAAGTAACGGTATATAAAGATAAAATTTGGCTCACAGGCGGCAAAGTGGGCTCTGCCTTAAAGAATGATGTTTGGATGTTTGAATAATGATTCTCATAATTTGTCGATATTTTAGGAAAGTTGAATTGGGTATTGCTTGTTTTAGTAATTTTACGCCATCAGCTTAAAAGAAGAACATACCCAACTTATAAAATCCGAAGCCAAACGCCTCGGATTTCTTTCCTGTGGCATTAGCAAAGCTGAATTTTTAGAAGAAGAAGCTCCTCGCTTGGAGCAATGGTTAGAACGACAAATGCACGGGGAAATGCTATATATGGAAAACCACTTCGACAAGCGGTTGGATCCCACAAAACTGGTTCCCGATTCGAAAAGTGTAATTTCCTTGTTGCTGAATTATTTTCCTTCAGAAACCCAAACTGAAAACAGTTATAAAATTTCAAAATACGCCTACGGAACCGACTACCATTTTGTGATCAAAGACAAGTTGAAACACTTGATGGAATTTATTTCCGAAGAAATAGGGGAGGTTCATGGACGTGCCTTTGTCGATTCGGCTCCTGTATTAGATAAGGCCTGGGCAGCAAAAAGTGGGCTCGGTTGGATAGGAAAACACAGCAACTTACTCACCAAACAGGTGGGATCCTTTTATTTTATAGCCGAATTGATCCTAGATTTGGATCTGGAATACGACAGTCCGGTAACCGATCATTGTGGGGGCTGTACCGCCTGTATCGACGCCTGCCCCACCGAAGCGATCGTAGCTCCCTATGTGGTAGATGGCAGTAAATGCATCAGCTATTTTACCATTGAGTTAAAAAATGAGATACCTTCGGACGTTCGAGGACAATTTGACGACTGGATGTTTGGCTGTGATATCTGCCAAGATGTATGTCCGTGGAATCGTTTCAGCAAAACACATAACGAACCACTGTTCAATCCAAAGCCCGAATTACTTTCCTTGGTTAAAAAAGATTGGGAAGAGATCACCGAGGATGTTTTTCAGCGATTATTTCAGAAAAGCCCTGTGAAGAGAACTAAATTTTCAGGCCTACAACGAAACATAAACTTCCTGAAAGATTAACGGGGAAAATTTCTTCATTTCAGCGATCCTTTTACCTTTGTAATTACGATTAATCACTACTATGAGCAAACAAAGCAGACGTCGCGAAGCATTACTTTATCACGCAAAGCCTAAACCGGGTAAGATACAGGTAGTACCTACCAAAAAATATGCTACCCAAAGAGATCTTTCCTTAGCCTATTCCCCCGGCGTGGCAGAACCCTGTTTGGAGATTGCGAAAGATGTTAAGAATGTCTATAAATATACGGCCAAAGGAAATCTTGTAGCGGTTATCTCAAATGGTACTGCGGTGTTGGGTCTCGGAAATATTGGTCCTGAGGCTTCTAAACCTGTAATGGAGGGCAAGGGCTTGCTGTTTAAGATTTTTGCCGATATAGACGTTTTTGATATTGAGGTGAATACCGAAAATATAGATGAATTTGTCGCTACTGTAAAAAATATAGCACCCACCTTTGGCGGTATCAATTTGGAAGATATAAAGGCGCCCGAAGCTTTCGAAATTGAGCGTAGACTTAAAAACGAATTGGATATACCCGTCATGCACGACGATCAGCATGGGACGGCTATTATTTCGGCAGCAGCTTTGTTGAATGCTCTTGAAATAACAAAAAAGAAAATAAAGGATGTTTCCATAGTGATAAGTGGCGCAGGTGCTGCCGCTGTTTCCTGCACACGTTTATACAAAGCCTTTGGAGCTAAAGCTGAAAATATTGTGATGTTGGACAGCACCGGGGTGATCCGAAAAGACCGTGAAGGACTTTCAGAAGAAAAAGCAGAATTTGCCACGGCGCGAAAAATAGACACATTAGCTCAGGCCATGAAAAAGGCCGATGTCTTTGTAGGACTTTCGGTAGCAAATATTGTAACCCCTCCAATGCTCAAAAGCATGGCGAAAAACCCCATAGTCTTTGCCATGGCAAATCCGGATCCTGAAATTGAATACGAGTTGGCTGTAAAAACCCGGGATGATATTATTATGGCGACGGGACGGAGTGATCATCCCAATCAGGTAAATAACGTTCTTGGTTTTCCGTTTATTTTCAGAGGTGCCTTAGATGTTCGTGCGACCAAGATCAACGAAGCTATGAAAATGGCTGCGGTAAAGGCCTTGGCGAATCTAGCGAAACAACCTGTTCCGGAACAGGTAAATATTGCCTATGGAGAGACCAAATTAAACTTTGGGAAAGACTATATAATTCCGAAACCGTTCGATCCAAGATTAATTGCCGCGGTGCCTCCAGCAGTAGCAAAAGCTGCTATGGATAGTGGCGTTGCCACCGAGCCGATTTCAGATTGGGAAAAATATGAAGACGATTTATACAATCGTATGGGGAGCGATAACAAGATTGTTCGCTTATTGATTAATCGGGCCAAAACCAATCCCAAGCGTATTGTTTTTGCAGAAGCCGATCATCTGGACGTATTGAAAGCAGCCCAGATTGTCCAGGAAGAAGGCATTGGAAAACCAATTTTATTGGGAAGAAAAGATGTTATCCATGAACTCATGGAACAGATCGATTATGAAGCCGAAGTTGAGATTATCGATCCTAAAAGTGATGAGAATCTCGAGAAATTGAATGCCTATGCCGAACTATTTTGGAAAAGTCGAAGACGAAGCGGCATTACCTTGTATTCGGCCCAGCGGTTAATGCGTGAACGAAATTATTTTGCGGCCATGATGTTGAACGTTGGCGATGCCGATACCATGATCTCCGGCTATTCCCGATCATACCCATCGGTAGTGCGTCCTGTCTTGGAAACGATTGGCAGATTTGAAGGTGTAAACAAAGTCGCTACCACCAACTTGATGCTGACCAAAAGAGGTCCTTTGTTCCTTTCGGATACCTCTATTAATATTGACCCAACTGCTAAGGAATTGGCCAAAATTGCCCAAATGACCAACTATACGATGAAGATGTTTGGCCTTGAACCTGTGATCGCAATGATTTCCTATGGAAATTTTGGATCGTCTAAAGATCCCCATGCCACTAAGGTGAGGGAGGCGGTCGAATTACTTCATAAATCGAATCCCGATATGATACTTGACGGTGAATTGCAGACCGATTTTGCGTTGAATCCTGAAATGCTCCGACAAAAGTTTCCTTTCTCCAAGTTAGCGGGTAAAAAGGTGAATGCATTAATATTTCCGAATTTGGATTCGGCGAATAGCAACTATAAATTATTGAAAGAGCTAAATAATGTAGAATCCATTGGGCCTATCATGTTAGGGATGCGTAAACCGGTTCATATCCTTCAATTAGGTGCGAGTGTAGAAGAAATTGTGAATATGGCAGCTGTTTCGGTAGTAGATGCACAGCAAAAGGAGAAAAGAGAACGAGAGTTGGCAAAGGCTAAGAAGTAGTCGATATTTTCATATTTTGAAGGGTGGCGACTACAAATAATTATGCTATATTTGAGCCATTAACTTTTTATTAACGAATGATAACCCACATTCAGGGCAGACTGGTAGAGAAGAATCCAACGGATGTAGTTATAGACTGTAATGGTGTAGGTTATTTGATACATATTTCGTTGCATACATTTTCCAAACTCCCCACTAGCGAAAATGTAAAATTATACACGCATTTGCAGGTTCGTGAAGATGCTCATACATTGTACGGGTTTTCAAGTCCTACGGAGCGTGAAATATTTAGATTATTGATCTCGGTTTCTGGGGTTGGAGCGAGTACGGCGAGAACAATGCTATCGTCTCTTTCACCCCAACAAGTTACCGAAGCAATTGCCGCAGACGATGTAGTGACAATTCAGTCAGTAAAAGGGATAGGTCTAAAGACAGCACAACGTGTAATTTTGGACTTAAAAGATAAAATTTTAAAAGTATACGGTTTGGAAGATGTTTCTGCCGTTTCGAGCAATACGAATAAAAATGAAGCGTTATCTGCTTTGGAGACATTAGGCTTTGCTCGAAAACAAGTCGAAAAGGTGTGCGACAAGATTGTGCAGCAAAACCCGGACGCGACAGTGGAAATGATTATAAAACAAGCTTTAAAAAATTTGTAAAAATTGGGCGCAAAAAATTACGATTACATCCATAGCTTTAATAAGCTTTTCTTAGTTCTAAGTATTATTTTTGGCAGTTACAACCTTGCAGTTGCACAGGACTCCACTGCTACCGGTTCGGTGATGGGACGATTAGATCTTCCCAATCCACAAAGTATACAGGATCTCTATACTTACGATCCTATTACAGACAGATATATCTATACCCAAACCTTGGGAGGTTTTAATATTTCCTATCCTATCATCCTTACTCCTGCCGAATATCAGGACTTGATCATGAAGGAGCAAATGAAGGCCTATTTTAAGGAAAAAATTGATGCTGCTGACGGAAGAAAAGACGGCAGTGAAGAAGCACAGAAAAACTTATTACCTACTTTTTATGTCAATTCAAATTTCTTCGAATCTGTTTTCGGCGGAAATACGATTGAGGTAATTCCTCAAGGTAGCGTTGAAATGGATTTAGGGTTGCTTTTCACAAAACAAGACAATCCGGCCTTCTCGCCCAGAAACCGGAAGAATTTATCCTTCGATTTCGACCAGCGGATTAGCTTAAGTTTACTGGGAAAAGTTGGGACAAGATTGCAAGTAACTGCGAATTACGACACACAATCTACGTTCGATTTTCAGAATCAAATCAAACTGGAGTACACCCCTACCGAGGACGATATCATTCAAAAGATCGAGGTGGGTAACGTTAGTATGCCGCTCAACAGTTCGTTGATACAGGGTGCACAAAGCCTATTTGGAGTAAAAACACAGCTTCAGTTTGGAAAGACAACAATAACAGGTGTTTTTTCTGAACAAAAATCGGAAACACGTTCGGTAGTCGCCGAAGGAGGTGCCACGGTAACAGATTTTGAATTGTATGCTTCTGAATATGACGAGAACCGTCACTTCTTCTTGGCACATTATTTTAGAGATAATTATAACCGAGCCCTAACCCAGTATCCGTTTATAAATTCGAATGTGCAAATTACGAGATCGGAAGTATGGATCACCAATCGTACCAACCGTACCGAAAATGTGCGAAACATAGTGGCTATTCAGGATATTGGAGAATCCGATCCAACGAATATTGGATTGAATGTACCGCCGGGTGGATTTATCAACAGACCTCGTAATTCGTTCCCGGATAATGGAAACAACGATTTTAACCCTTTTGGAATCAACAACCCAACTCAGCAAACTATTTTAAACGAGGCTATTCGTGATATTGCATCGGTACAAGCCGGTTTTAGCGGGGTTCCTGTGAATGAAGGTTTGGACTACGTAACATTGGAAAATGCCAGACAGCTTACACAAAGTGAATATCAATTGAACTCACAGCTTGGTTATATTTCCTTAAATCAACGATTGAACAACGATGAAGTCTTGGCAATTGCCTTTCAGTTTACGGTCAATGGAAAAGTGTACCAGGTAGGGGAGTTTTCAAACGATGGGGTAGAAGCTTCAGGAGGGGTAATCAACGGGGGCGATCCCGGAAATCCTGATCCAAATGCAGATCCTATTCAGGGAATTCCGCAGAACCTTGTTGTAAAATTATTGAAGAGTAATATTACGAGTGTCAATGAGCCTATTTGGGATTTGATGATGAAAAACATCTACCCCCTAGGTGCTTTTCAGTTGGAGCAGCAAGATTTCAGATTAAATATTTTGTATACAAGTCCGTCACCACTCAATTATATTACACCAGCTCCGGGATCTCAGGAATTCCCGGCAGTTGCTTTGCCGGAAGATGTGGATCAAACGGTTTTATTGAAAGTGTTCAATTTGGATAGATTGAATTTTAACAACGATCCACAAACAGGCGGAGATGGATTCTTCGATTTCCTACCCGGAGTCACCGTCGATACCCAAAACGGACGCATAATATTTACAAGTGTTGAGCCTTTCGGAGAATATTTATTTGATAAATTAGACCTTACTGAAGGCGGTCCGGAAGATTATAACAACCCATCTACCTATAACGCCAACCAGAATAAGTACGTTTTCAGATCGCTTTATAAGACGACCAAAACCGAAGCGGAGCAAGAAGATAGCGACAAGAATTTCTTCCAATTAAAGGGAAGTTATAAATCGACTGGTGCTGATGGAATTCCAATTGGGGCCTTTAACATCCCTCCCGGATCGGTAACTGTTACTGCTAACGGAAGAACCTTGGTTGAAGGAGTAGACTATACCGTAAACTACCAATTGGGTCGTGTTCAAATATTGGATCCTGCCTTATTGAATTCGAACACACCTATAAGTATTACAACTGAAAACAACGCCTTATTCGGGCAACAGACCAAGCGTTTTACGGGATTGAATGTAGAGCATAAATTCAGCAAGAAATTTCAGATTGGAGCCACTTATTTAAACCTGAACGAACGACCGCTAACTCAAAAATCATCCTACAACGTAGAGCCCATTAATAATACCGTTTTTGGTTTCAATGCGATCTATTCAACCGAAGTTCCTTTTTTAACCAGATTGGTGAATAAACTTCCGAATATCGATACCGATGTTGAATCCAATCTTTCTATCCGTGGAGAATTTGCCTACCTCATGCCGGGCGCTCCTAAAGTATCCGATTTCAACGGTAAGGCAACGGTTTATGTAGATGATTTTGAAGCCTCTCAAACCGCATTGGATGTGGGTAGCCCGTTATCTTGGTTCTTGTCAAGTACACCGGTTCGTTTCGATAACAATGCAGACAATACAAACTTATCTTACAATTACAACAGAGCAAAATTAGACTGGTATACCATCGACCCCATTTTCTATAGTAGTCAGCGTCCAGGAGGTATTACCGATGAGGATATTTCTACACCCTTCACACGTCGCGTGTTTAGAGATGAGATATTCCCCGAACAGGATATCATACAAGGACAGACACAGGCGTTGTTTACCTTAGATCTCTCATATTACCCGGGTGAACGCGGTCCTTACAACTATAATCCGGAGGCCAATGGCGGGAATACACTTCCCAATCCGGAGACACGTTTTGGAGGAATTATGCGGCAATTGACCACTACCGATTTTGAACGTTCTAATGTGGAGTATATCCAATTTTGGATTATGGATCCCTATTATCACGATCCGTCTATTAATGATAGTGGGGAGTTATATTTTAACCTTGGTAATATTTCAGAAGATATTTTAAAGGACGGAAGAAAACAATACGAGAATGGATTGCCAAGAGATGGTGGTGACCTGAACACCACACCCACTATTTACGGAAAAGTACCAACCAACCAATCACTGGTCTACACCTTCGATACCCAAGGTCAGGAACGAACCAACCAGGATATCGGTTACGATGGTATCAATGATGCTACCGAAGCGGTCATGTTCCCTGCATTTGCAGGAACTGGAGATCCTGCTCGGGATAACTACCAGTATTTTTTGCAAGCAGAAGGAGATATAGTTCAGCGATATCGACAGTACAATGGGACCGAAGGAAACTCGCCAGAAATTGTTTCCAATGACAACAGAGGTTCTACGGCTCAGCCCGATGTTGAAGATATTAACCGTGACAATACCATGAACACGGTAAACAGTTATTACGAGTACAAGATTCCTATTTCTAGGGATATGAATGGCAATAATAATGAATTTATTGCCGATGAAAAGATATTGACCGGAATTACCATGCCGGACAATTCGACGGTGGATGTGCGATGGGTACAATTTAAAGTGCCAATAGATCAAGCCGATGCAGCCATTGGCGGTATTTCCGATCTAAGATCTATTCGCTTCATGCGAATGTATATGACCGGGTTTAGAGAACCTACCATCTTGCGTTTTGGAGTGTTGGAATTGGTGCGAGGTGATTACAGACGTTTTGCAAAAACACTTGATATAACTGGTGAGGATCCTGACATGGACGATACCTTATTTGAAGTAGAAACGGTAAGTATAGAGGAGAATAGTGGTTCGTACGTATTACCTCCAGGAGTAATTCGAGAAGAATTGAACAACAACAATAATATTATTCGTGAGAACGAACAGTCCTTATTACTGCGTGTTTGTGGATTGGAAGGCGGAGATGGTCGTGCGGTATACAAAAATTTCAATGTGGATATGCGACAGTATGAAAACCTCGAAATGTTTATTCATGCCGAAGCATTAGACAATGAAACAGTGCCTGCCGATGGGGAGCTTGTTGCATTTATTCGATTGGGAACTGACTTAGAACAGAACTTTTACGAAGTTGAAATTCCGTTGAATATATCGCCTCAGTCACTCAATCCTGAGACGGTTTGGCCTATTGAGAATAGACTTAATTTACCATTGCGTTTACTGCAAGAAGTAAAAACGCAGGTGTTAGGAGACCCCAATGTAGATCCAACACAAATCACGTATTTCGATCAAGCCGATTTGGATCCTAGCTCTGCAGCAGGTCCGGAAAATGACTTGCGAATTGGAATTAAAGGGAATCCGAGTTTTGGAAATGTTAGAACCATTATGTTAGGACTTAAAAATCCAACCACAAATGAAATTTGTGGTGAAGTTTGGTTCAACGAATTACGCCTTTCAGAATTAAAGAATCAAGGAGGCTGGGCAGCCGTTGTTAATATGGACGCCAACGTTGCCGATTTTGCTACCGTAAGTGCAACTGCCGGAAGAAGTACAATAGGGTTTGGTTCAATTGAACAGGGACCTAACCAACGCAGTAGAGAAGATATTCAACAATATGATGTAGTCACCAATGTGAATTTAGGACAACTGTTACCTCCTAAATGGGGTATTCAACTACCGTTTAACTATGGTCGTGCTGAAGAACTGATTACACCGCAATACGACCCTGAATTCCAAGATATCGAATTGGATACACGTATCGATAATACAGAAGATCAAGCTGAAAAAGATCAAATCAAAGAACAATCTGTAGATTATACCAAGCGACAAAGTGTGAATTTTATAGGAGTGCGTAAAGATCGTACCGGAGAAGGAAAGCCAATGCCCTATGATATTGAGAACTTTACCTTCTCGTATTCGTACAATCAGGTAGATCACCATGACTTTGAGATTGAAGAGGCTTTAGATCAAAACGTACGGGTAGGCGGAACCTATAATTTCAACTTTGCTCCGGTTAATTTTGAGCCGTTCAAAAAGAATGATTCCTTGTTCAATGGAAAATACTGGCAATTTTTAAAAGACCTGAATTTCAGCGTCTTACCAACTAATATTACGGCTAGTTCAAATATTATTCGACAGTACAACGAACAGAAATTTAGAGAGTTGAACTTGCTTCCTGGTAATATTGGATTGCCCACATTGTATCAGAGAAACTTCTTGTTTGATTGGCAATATTCTCTAAATTATAATTTAACAAAATCACTTCGTTTCAATTTTAACTCTTCTAATAATAGAATTGTAACGAACTATATTGACAGCGAAGGTCTTGCCGATGATAGTATTGGTATTTGGGACGGTTTCTTTGATGTTGGAGAACCCAACCAACATTTCCAATCACTTCAGGTAAATTATGACTTGCCGTTTAGTAAGTTTCCATTCTTAAAGTTTATCCGTGCTACCTATTCATATACTGGAGATTTCCAATGGGAGGATGGAAGTGATCTGTTCAATAATATCCCAATTACTATTAGTGACGGGACCACTCAAAATTACAACTTAGGTAATTCGGTACAGAATGCAAGTACGCATCGAATTAACTCGACCCTTGATATGAATAACTTCTACAAGTATGTGGGTCTTACCAAAATTACGGCAGGAAGTCGTGGAGGTTCCGGCGGCCAAGATGTAAAAACAGGTGCCGAAATAAAGGCAGGAAAAGGTGGTGCCGAAGAAAAGGAGAAGGAGTCTAAGAATGAAGAGAGCGCATTAGGAGGACGTGCAGGAAATGCTGGAAATACAGGTGCGGGCGCAAACTCTGGGTCGTTAAGTGGCGGGGATAAAGCGGTAAATACACTTATTGGACTCGTTACTTCTATAAAGAAAATACAGCTAAATTATCAGGAAAATCAAGGGATATTCTTACCCGGATATACACCATCCGTTGGATTTGCGGGAACCTTAAAACCAACAGCCGGCTTCACCTTCGGTAGTCAGGCTGAGATTAGAGACTTGGCAGCTCGAAAGGGTTGGTTAACGATCTATCCTGAATTTAATGAACAATATACCGAGGTAGAAAGTAAACAATTGGATGCACAGGTAAATATCGAATTGATCTCCGATTTAAAGATCGATTTAAACGGAAGTAGAATTTATTCTGAAAACTATGCCGAAAACTACATAGTTGAGGATGGATTATACCGTTCCTTGACGCCAAGCACTTTCGGGAATTTCAACATTTCTACCTTGCTTATTAAAACGGCCTTTTCTTCAAGTGATGAAACCAATTCGGCTCCATTTGACGATTTCAGAACAAATAGATTGATAATAGCAAATCGCTTGGCTGAAAAATTCTATAACGGAACCGGCTTTGCAAGAGATGAAGACGGTTATCCGATTGGCTTCGGGAAAACGAGTCAAAATGTATTGTTGCCGGCCTTTATTTCGGCCTACAGAGGGAGTGATGCTTCCAACGAGAAAACAGGTATTTTTAGAGACGTTCCCTTACCAAACTGGGATGTCAAGTATACAGGTCTAATGAATTTGGATTGGTTTAAAAAACGATTTAAGCGTTTTTCTGTACAACATGGTTATAGAGCTAATTACACCGTAAACCAATTCCAAACCAATTTGGATTACGACCCTAACAATCCCGAAGAGGTCGATCAATCTGGAAATTTCAAAAGTGAAGTGTTCTTGAGTAACGTAAACCTTACCGAGCAATTTTCACCTTTAATCCGAATTGATTTCGAAATGAAAAATTCGGTTAAAATATTGGCCGAATTGAGAAAGGACAGAGCGCTCTCGTTGAGCTTTGCCAATAATTTGATGACCGAAATTCAAGGAAACGAAATTGTATTAGGCTTAGGCTATCGAATTAAAGACCTAAAAGTAGGAACTAATTTTGGTGGTAAAAAGAAGATACTTAAGAGCGATTTAAACTTTAAAATAGATCTTTCGAGAAGAGATAATAAAACCATTATTCGCTATCTGGATATTGCGAACAATCAAACAACTGCTGGGCAGACCATTTATGGGCTTCAGTTTTCGGCAGACTATGCCTTGAGCAAAAATCTAACGGCCTTGTTCTATTACGATCATACGTTCTCAGAATATGCCATTTCGACGGCATTTCCACAAACCACGATTAGAAGCGGACTAACCCTTCGTTATAACTTCGGAAACTAAATAAACAACCTTATTAATTAATTAGCTATGAGTGTACCTTCAAACTTAAAATATACAAAAGACCATGAATGGATTAGTATAGATGGTGATATTGCCACCATTGGAATCACCGAATTTGCCCAAGGAGAATTGGGTGATATTGTATATGTTGAAGTAGAAACTGTTGATGAAACCTTAGATAGGGAGGCCGTTTTTGGCACTGTTGAAGCGGTTAAAACAGTTTCTGATCTATTCTTGCCTTTATCGGGCGAAATTATTGAATTTAACGAAAGCCTTGAGTCGGAACCGGAAAAAGTAAATTCAGATCCGTATGGGGACGGTTGGATGATCAAAATGAAAATTTCCAACCCAGACGAGATAGCGGATCTTTTGAATGATGCCGATTATAAAAAAATTATCGGAGCCTAGGAACCTGTTGTGGATAGGGATTTGTTATACCCTGTGCATCACGGCGATTTTTTTTACGCCGGCTTCCGAAATTCCTAAATTAGATATTCTTTTTTTCGACAAAATAGCGCATGTTGCTATACATGGGCTATTGTGTTTTGTTTGGCTGTGGTATGGTTTCAGATATGACAAAAATCATATTTCTTCCAGAATTGTATTTGTAGTTTTAATAGCATGCTTTTGCTACGGTGTAGTGATAGAAGCATTTCAGCACTGGTTTACACTAACTCGAACTTTCGACCTGTTCGATGTAGTTGCAAATGGGGTTGGTAGTTTACTGGGGCTGTTTGTGTTTTGGAAACTTCAGAACAGAATTTCCATTATGCCTAAACAATCTACAAATGGAAATCAAAAAGAACCCGAATTATGACTTAGGGAAAAAAAGTATCCTTTTTTTTCAAATAGGTATGATTGTGATGTTGCTCATCACATGGCAGGTCTTAGAATGGAAATCAGTCGATAGATCAAGTCTTGAAACAGATTGGGTCGATGTATCTAAGACCCTTGAGGAAATTATTCCAATCACAGATCCCATTAATACACCTCCCCCGCCTCCTCCTCCCCCTACAATAGTGCCGGTTGTAATTGTTGCGGTAGAAGATGAATCCGAAATAGAAGAATCGGTTATCGAATCTACCGAGACGAGCCAAAACGCCGAGATATTGGATGTCGAAGATATTATTGAAGAGGAAGTAGAGGAGGAAGAAATTGTGAATGTGCCGTTTGCGGTAATCGAAAATGTGCCTGTATATCCCGGATGTGAAAGCGCAAGTGACAATGAAGCCAGAAAACAGTGTATGTCACAAAAAATTGAAGATTTTGTAAAAAATTCGTTTAACACCAATTTTGCTAGTGAACTCGGACTAGAAGGTCGGCAACGAATTTATGTCAAGTTTCAAATTAATAAGAACGGAAATGTGGTAGACGTACACGCACGCGCACCTCATCCGAAATTGGAAGAGGAAGCCGTCCGGGTTGTAAAATCACTTCCTAAAATGACTCCCGGAATGCAGCGAGGCGTTCCTGTGGGAGTTCTGTATGCACTGCCTATTGTTTTCAATGTGGAAACTAACTAAGGAATTACCCAGTCATATATCGCCTTATACCTTTTCTATGGCATAATAATTGTGTCTTACTATCATATGCAATCGCGTTTTGTGAATTGTTGTATTGATTATTTTCGACGGCCTTTTATTTTTTAATGTGCCTTTATCTTTTTTCTCTAAGACAGAAAATAGTTATAGGTTAAAAAGGAAATTTCGTTTTATATTACAATACTTTTATATATTTTAGCAACTACAATAAAACACTATTATGGAACCGAAGAAAAATCCAAAAGCAGATCTAAGTCGAAGAAGTATGCTTTTCTTTCAATTAGGGATGATCCTTATGCTCCTTCTTGCATGGGGCGCCATTGAATATAAAACATATGACAGGTCCTTGGAGACAGATACCCTGGCCGTGAGTGACGAGTTAGAGGAAGAAATTCCAATTACACAACAAATCACACCTCCACCACCTCCACCACCTCCGCCACCGGCTCCTGAAGTTATAGAAGTTGTTGAAGATGAAGACGAAGTTGAAGAGACGATCATTGAGTCTACTGAAACCAGTCAGGAGGAAGAAATTGTTGAGATCGAAGAGATCGAGGAAGCAATTGAAGAAGAAATCGCAGATGTTCCATTTGCAGTTATTGAAAACGTACCAATTTACCCGGGTTGTGAAAGTGCAAGTGGTAACAACGCCAAGAAAGCGTGCATGTCTGAGCAAATTGATAAATTTGTTAGAAAGGAGTTCAATGGAGATTTAGCAGGGGATCTTGGATTGGAAGGAATTCAACGAATCTTTGTTCGATTTAAAATTGACAAAAATGGAAACGTGGTCGATGTACAGGCACGTGCTCCACACCCTAAATTAGAGGAGGAAGCGGTTCGAGTTATAAAGCGACTTCCTAAAATGACACCTGGTAAACAACGCGGAAAGTCGGTTGGGGTGTTGTACTCTTTGCCAATTAAATTCCAAGTAGAATAGTTTTTAGATAAAATAGGATATAAAGACCCCGAGCAAAATGCTCGGGGTCTTTTTTTGGCATAACACTTGTATTATAAAGATATTATGAATCCTTAATACAAATGTTATGAAACCATCTGTAAACATTTTTAAAAGCAACCGACCAAAAATGCTTTCAAAGAGAGAGGATAAAAAGCGTATTAACATTGCATGGAATTCCCGACTTTTCTTCCAGTTAGGAGTCATCATTAGCCTACTTGCAGTATTTCTTGTCATGGAGAGTACGATTGGTTTTTCTTCCGGTACATATGTTGCCAAGAAGGATTTCTATTTGGAAGAACCAAGCTTTCATAACATTGTGATTATGGATGAAACACCTAAACCTGTTGTGACACCCGTAAAGCCTCTGGAAAGACAGCCTATTAAGCAAGTTACGTCCCTCACAAAAATAAAATCGATAAGTGATTTAACTACAAATGTGACCGAGAGCCCAACAGCTTCTACCGACACGCCTCCAGTGGACACATCACTAACTAATACGACTGCAATTCCGCCATTGGATAATAAACCAAAGTCAATAATTGGAGTAGAGTTTGTGCCCGTTTTCCCGGGATGTGAAGCCTTAGCTACCAACCACGAGAAGATAGCCTGTATGTCTGAAAAGATCAAAAAGTTTATCGGAAACCGATTTAATATTGATACTTCTTCAGATAATAATTCAGGGAAACCGCAACGGATCGATGTTGAATTTAAGATCGATGCTTCTGGAAATGTAACCGATATTATGGCACGTGCAAAAGATGAGAACTTGGCGGAAGAAGCAGCACGCGTGGTGAATAAATTACCTAAAATGCAACCGGGGCGTCAGGGAGGTAGAAATGTTGAAGTGCTTTACCGAGTCCCCATTACAGTGATTATAGAATAAGATTGCTACAGCCGCCTCCTAAAAAGAGGCGGTTTTTTTGATGAGTGACATACTAAAAAAAACGTATCTTTCCATCACCAAATCATGTCACTATCCGATGAAGAAAACGACTCACTTCCTGATTTTATTGATTTCTAGCATAACAATAGCTCAAACCAATTCTTCGAGCTTTGAAAAATATCCCGTCTTTCCGGAATGCGCCGAAGTATCTATAGGGGCCCTTGAGAATTGTTTTAATCATACCTTGCAACAATTTGTTTATTCCAATTTTAAAACACCAGACATAGTGTTTAGTGAAAATTACACCGGAAACCTTTCCGTTTTTTTTGAAGTAAATAAAGAGGGGGAATTTAAGGTATTGTATGTCGACGGAATCTACAACGAGCTAAAGGACGAAGCAAAACGCGTTTTTGAAAGCTTGCCAAAGATAAAGCCCGCAACGTATAATGGTAATCCGGCCTATGTGCAGTTTACACTGCCCATTCGAATTCCATTACAGAAACCGGCGCTTGAAGCCTTTTCAGAAGGAACAGTACAAAAGACGAAGGCACTTTCGGAGGAAGAAACAGTAGCCGCCTTAAAAAATGAATACGATGCCATCGAAAACCTGCCGTATTCAAATGAAGAATATGTCAGTAATATTAACATTCCGCTTTCACATCACAACTATAGCCTGTTTGATCCTGCCTTAAACAGAGTGGGTCAAAATAACCACACAGCACAAAAGCCATTTATTTATAGCGAAGTGAATAAGTACTATAATTTTGAGGCTGAAAACCAAAAGTTGCTAAAGAATAAGACCTCCTGGTTTGGTCGAAAATGGTGGAACGAACACATGGTGACACTAAAGGGGAAAGGCTATTGGTTAACGCTCGATCCCGGAGTGGATTTACAAGTTGGAAAAGATACAGACGCAGAAATTGACACCTATAACAATACACGACTGGTCTATACCCAGGGAGGTATTGGCAAAGACATCAGCTTTTTTGCCGTGATCTATGAAAGTCAGGGCCGTTTTGCAGATTATTTTAATCGATACGCCGAATCTATCAATCCGGATGGAGGAAATCCTGCAATTATTCCCGGGCGAGGCATCGCAAAGACCTTTAAAACCGATTCATACGATTATCCTATCGCGACCGGGCATGTTTCATACACCCCTTCTTCCTATTTTAATATCCAATTGGGACACGGTAAACAATTCATAGGAGATGGTTATAGGTCTTTGTTAATGAGTGATAACGCGAGTCCATATCCCTTCTTTAAAATAAATACCACTTTTTGGAAATTGAAATACACCAATACCTGGATGTCCTTGCGGGATGTACGGTCGGATGTGACTCAGGACGGTTCCTTTCGCACCAAGTACTTGGCGAATCATTATTTGAGTTACAATATCACCAAGCGACTAAATATCGGTTTGTTCGAATCGGTATTATGGGAAAACGATAATGATCGTGGTTTCGATTTCAATTATATCAATCCCATTATTTTTTACCGAGCTATTGAATTTTCCACAGGATCGAGAGGAGGGAATGCATTGATCGGTCTAAGTGCTAAGTTTAAATTCACAGACCGCGTGAACGCGTATGCCCAGCTGATTATCGATGAATTTTCATCCAGCGATGTGTTAGGCGGTGATGGCAGCTATAAGAACAAGACAGGATATCAGATAGGCGCCAAATACTATGATGCCTTCGGAATAAAAAATCTATATCTTCAGGGTGAGTATAACAGAGTTCGTCCCTTTACCTACTCGCACAATACCATTGTACTAAACTACGGGCATAACAATCAATCCATGGCGCATACCTTAGGAGCAAATTTTTCTGAATTTATTGCCATAGCGAGATATCAAAGAGGAAGGATCTTTGGAGATGCAAAAATAGTTGTTGCCAAGCGCGGATTTGAATTTAACACTGCTGAAGATTCCTTCTTTTACGGTAGCGATATTTACGGTGATGAAGATAATCGTGTTAATGATTTAGGAAATGAAATTGCCCAAGGGAATACCACCGATTTTCTTCATGCCGAACTTCAGGTTGGATATTTACTGAATCCGGCAACCAATTTAAAAGTATACGGAAGTGTGATCTTTAGAGATTTTAAACCCACTATCGATACGGAGCAGGTATTCGAAAATCAAACTACTTGGGTGAATTTCGGAATTAGAACAGATTTGTTTAACTGGTACTACGACTTCTAAGTCGTTTTAGAAAGAAGATTAATTTTTATCTTTCTCTAGTTTTTCCTTCTGTTGACGGACTTTGTCTTGAAGCTGCTCTTCTAAGGTTCGTTTATCGATTGCCCCACGACTTTTCTTTACATCATTATAAAGGGTTTGTAGCATTTTTTCGGTACTAATAAATCCATTTCCGAAGCCTTTTTCGTCATACCGCTTCGTAAAATCACGCATCGCAATAATTTCGGCCTCCGATTTCTTATTCACGTAATGATACGAAACTCGCCTGTATAATACGCTAAGCATACTTGCAGTAGCTTCAAGATCGTTTTTTGATGCAATATTCCCATGGCCGGGTATGATTATCGTATTTTCATCGGCTAACATGGCTATTTTTTCTAAGGCTCTAATGGATCCCATCACACTGCCACCGTTATCAAGGTCGATAAATGGATATTTGCCATTAAAAAGGACATCTCCTGTATGGATAACATTACTTCCTGTAAAATAGACAATAGCATCGCCGTCTGTATGTGCATCATGTACATGAAAGATCATGATCTCTTCTCCATTATAGTGAAAGGTCATGTCTTCAGTAAAGGTAATAGTAGGTAACTTTCGAGTATCTCCTTCTGCCTTGCTAGACGCATTTTTAAAAGATTCGGTCAGGCGTTTCCGTACATTTTCATGAGCTACTATGGTAGCACCCGCTTCTTTCATGTTTGCATTTCCTCCTGTGTGATCGCCATGATGGTGCGTATTGATTAAGAACTGAACCAAATTCTTGTCCTTCTTTTTGATTTCTTTTAAAATATCTTCGGAATCTTCTGCGAATTTGTCATCGATCATAAAGACGCCATCATTTCCGAAGCTAAGACCTATATTTCCTCCTTTTCCTTCGATCATATAGATGTTATCTTTAACTTGAATGAGTCGGACTCCGTCCTTTTCGCCTCCGTCATTTTGAGCAGTTATAAAAAAGAATGAGAATAAAAACGAAATAGATATGAGTGATTTTAAGCGCATGAGAGTATGTTTTTTTAGAGGGTTCAAATTACTAAAAAAGCTGAAATAAAATAACAAGAATATAGAATATAAATTGTGAATAAATAAGTGGGAGGTGTATCTTTGCAGCACTAAAAAAATGAGCTTGTCAATTAGCCAAAATCAATCTGTGCCACAATCGATTATCAGAAATTTTACTGAGATCACAAAAGTACGCCTTTCAGTAAGTGTGGTGTTCTCTTCGGTGGCCGGTTATTTGTTGGGCGCAGAAACGATAGATTTCTATATCCTATTATTGCTGTGTATAGGAGGCTATTGTATGGTAGGAGCTTCAAATGTGTACAATCAAATCATTGAACGCGATGTGGATGGGCTGATGGATCGCACTAAGGATAGGCCACTTCCGGCAGGGAGAATGACTGTGTCCAGTGCTTTTGTTTTAGCGAGTGTACTGACACTTATAGGTATTGCCGTATTGTATATCATTAACCCACAAACGGCAATGTTTGGTGCTATTTCTATCTTTATGTATGTGAGCCTGTATACGCCTTTAAAGACGAGAACCCCCCTTTCTGTATTTGTAGGGGCATTCCCTGGAGCCATTCCTTTTATGTTGGGATGGGTGGCCGCTACCAACCATTTTGGGATTGAGCCGGGCACCTTGTTTATGATTCAGTTCTTTTGGCAATTTCCTCACTTTTGGGCTATTGGCTGGTTTTTGTTCGAAGATTATAAAAAAGGAGGGTTCTATATGCTTCCCAATGGGAAAAGAGATAAAGGAACAGCATTGCAGATTGTACTTTATGCTGTTTGGACGGTCTTGGCGTCTTTAATCCCAGCCGCGGGCGTTACCGGCAATTTGTACATTACTCCTGTATCGGCTGTAATTATTGGTCTATTAGGGGTTGGATTTATCTATTATGCCATACGCCTTTATCGATTGAAGACCGAAAAAGTGGCAAAACAACTTATGCTGGCAAGCGTGAGCTATATTACACTACTTCAGGTAATTTTTGTGCTTGATAAATTTTTAAGATAATGAAGGATACTAATAAAACAGAAGAGCTTAAAATAAGACGCGCAAAAAAAATGATGCTCTGGTTTGGAATTATAAGCCTCTCCATGAGCTTTGCGGGTATCACGAGTGGCTATGTGGTGAGTAAGGAACGTCCAGACTGGCTCACCGATTTCGAAATTCCACAAGCCTTTTTTATAAGTTTGGCGGTAATTCTTTTAAGTAGTATCACAGTGCATTTTGCCAAGGTTGCTGTGCAGCGCGAACAAAATTCAAAGGGAATGGCGCTAATGGTAGCCACCTTGGTATTAGGTATTATTTTTATTTACCTTCAATTCTTAGGTTTTTCCCAAATCATTGAAAACGGTTATTACTTTACAGGTAGCGAGAGTACCATTACCACTTCATTTATTTATTTGGTGGTATTAATGCACATGGCACATATAGGTGCGGGCTTAATATCCTTACTTGTTGTAATTTATAATCATTATAAACTAAAGTATATGGAAGGTAAAACCCTTGGAATAGAACTAGCTGCAACTTTCTGGCATTTTGTTGATATTCTGTGGATTTATCTGTTTTTATTTTTCTATTTTGTGCGATAATATGTTGATTTTTGAAGAACTAACCCTACTTCATTGAGACATAATCCGATCGTATTTTGATAAATTAATTAAGGATGTTTCGTTAGATAAAAATAATACCTATTTTTGTGCTTTACTTAAAACCAAATTCTTTGTATGGAAGCTACTGTTGCTAAAACAGGTACCGAAGAAAAAACCTGGAGTGGAGGAAACCGACCTTTAAACGCCAGCTACGGAAAAATGATGATGTGGTTTTTCATCGTTTCAGATGCCTTAACCTTTTCAGGATTTCTAGCCTCTTACGGCTTTTCAAGATTCAAGTTTATTGATGCCTGGCCAATTGCCGACCAAGTATTTACCCACTTTCCGTTTTTACACGGAGTAGATGCCCCTATGTACTATGTGGCGTTTATGACATTTATTCTTATTTTCTCCTCGGTAACCATGGTACTAGCCGTGGATGCAGGGCATAAAATGCAGAAGAATAAAGTGATCTGGTATTTGTTCTTTACCATTATTGGGGGAGCGATTTTTGTGGGATCTCAAGCTTGGGAATGGGCTACCTTTATTAAAGGAGATTACGGTGCTATCGAAACCAAAGGAGGAAAAATAGTACAGTTTTTAAATACAGATGGAGAGCGTGTAGCGATTGCCGACTTTGCCATAGAATTGCCTTCTACCAAAGAATCGCATGTTGAAGGCAACGGCGTTTGGTATATGCAAGAAGATACGCAAACCTCTTTCACCTTCGAAGAAGTAAAAGCCGGATTCTTGGCCAATGATAATTTGTTAGTTAGAACGCAGTACCTTGATGAACACGGACATCCAACTGTATTGTCTAGAGCAGAGTCTATTGATAAGGTAGTAAACGACGGAAAGTTGGTCGTTGAAGGAGCCAATTTGAAACACAATGAATACGGTACACCATTATTTGCCGATTTCTTCTTCTTTATAACAGGATTCCACGGTTTTCACGTATTCTCAGGAGTTATTTTCAATATCATTATATTCTTTAATGTTATTATTGGTACCTACGAACGGCGAGGAAGCTACGAAATGGTTGAAAAAGTAGGGCTTTATTGGCACTTTGTAGATTTAGTTTGGGTATTTGTATTTACCTTCTTTTACCTTGTATAAGCATAATTAACAGGAAATGGCACACGATCATAAATTAGAAATTTTTAGAGGACTTATTAAATTCAAGTCGAATGAAGCAAAGATTTGGGGGGTTTTTGCCTTCCTTTCGGTTGTTACTGTAATAGAAGTTGCGTTGGGAATTATAAAGCCTGAAGTATTGACCGGAAACCGCTTCTTAGCGATGAAACTTCTTAACTGGATATTCATTGTATTAACACTGGTAAAGGCATATTATATTACATGGGATTTCATGCATATGCGCGACGAAAAGAAATCATTGCGTCGAGCTGTAGTTTGGACCGCCGTATTCTTGATCTGCTATTTAGTTATAATTCTGTTGATAGAGGGCGATTATATCTTCGACGTGTATAAGAGCGGATATGTAAAATTTAATTTTTAACAGCTCCTAAGAACTATTTTAAAACCCTGTTTACACAGGGTTTTTTTATATCATTTCTATTCAAAAAAAATTAACTTTCAAAGGTTGGTCATGCCCAAATTAGACTGTATTTTTGCAGCGTGAATAAACCCAATCAAATAAAGAAGTTTGTCGTATTAGGCGTGCTGTTCTTATTGCCTATTACCGTGTATATTTTTTTTGCTTCAGGAGTTAACAACTTTGCTAAACTTCCCGTATTAACCCCGTCAGTTTCGGAGCTTACTTCTTTTAAAGCTTTAGATGGAACTGCGGTTCAATTTAAGGATAAGATAACGGTTTTGGGTTTCTTCGGAAGTAACCCTACTTCTAAAGATGCCAACGCGTATAACCTAACACATAAGGTCTATCAAAAGAACCATGGATTTTCCGATTTTCAGTTTGTTTTTTTACTTCCGGAGGGGAGTGAGTCCCAGGCAGCTAGCCTTAAAACTAAGTTGAGCGAAATAACCGATACTCAAAAATGGAAATTCGCTTTCGGAAGTACCGAAGCCATAGAGGAGGTATTTCAGTCGCTGCAATCAAATATCACTTTAGATGCAGATTATAGCACTCCGTATGTTTTTATCATTGACAAGGAAGTTAACCTGCGAGGCAGGGATGATGATGAAGATGTGGGCTTGCTTTTCGGTTTTGATGCACGAGATGTGGCCGAGATCAACAATAAAATGAGCGATGATATCAAAGTGATCTTGGCTGAATATAGAATGGAATTAAAAAAATATAAAAAGGGAAAACGAGAAATATAAGGAGCTGAGATGAAAAATTATTCGTACATAGGAATATCTTTTATTATTCTTTTATTTGGAATTTGGGCCGTTCCTAAAATAGTCGATCATTTTTCCGGTGCAGAGCTGGCAACCATCGGCAAGGTTCCCAATTTCAGCTTTACCAATCAAGACGAGAAGACCATCACCAATGAAGACTATAAAGGAAAGGTTTACGTTGTTGAATTTTTCTTCACAACCTGCCCCTCGATCTGCCCCATTATGAACGAGAATATGGTGAAAATTCAGAATGAATTCTACGGCAATCCCAATGTGGCTATTGCTTCTTTTAGCATCGATCCCGAGTACGACACTCCTAAAATCTTGAAGGAATACGCGAAAAGCTATAAAATCACCAATCCGAATTGGCATTTGCTAACGGGAGACAAACAAAAAATTCACAGCTTGGCAAACCAAGGATTTAATTTATACGTTGGAGATGCACCACAGGTGGAAGGTGGATTTGAACATTCGGGGTTTTTTGCATTAATAGATCAGGACGGCAATATTCGCTCTAGGATAGACGAAAACGGAAACCCGGTAATCTATTATGATGGCCTTGAAGCCGAAGGCATACAAATGATCATAGAGGATATAAAAGAATTGCTTTAAAAATGGGAAAACAGCTTTCGGAAACTCCTAAAAAATATACGGTATGGGTTTGGATACTTTCCATTCTAATTCCCGTGGCAGTTGGTGTATTGTTTTCGGTTCGGATTCCGGGTGTGGAGCGCATGGGATTCTTACCTCCAATTTATGCCACCATTAACGGTATTACGGCATTGCTACTTATTATTGCTGTTATTCAGATTAAAAAAGGAAATAGAAAAACCCATGAGCGCCTCATGAAAACAGCCATTGTATTGTCTGTGTTGTTCTTGGCGATGTATGTCACCTACCATATGACTTCAGATTCCACCAAATTTGGAGGGGAAGGAGCTATAAAGTATGTGTATTATTTCATTTTGATAACCCATATTCTATTGTCCATACTGGTTATACCCTTTGTGCTTATCACCTATGTAAGAGCCATTTCAGGGAATTTTACGGCACATAAAAAAATTGCAAAAATTACCTTCCCACTTTGGCTGTATGTGGCAATAACTGGGGTGGTAGTTTATTTGATGATTGCTCCTTATTATTAATTGTATGAAGTTAAAACTACTTTTTATACTATTGGTACTGCTATGGACAGCTCTTCCTGCGGAAGCACAATGTGCCATGTGTCGTGCGGTATTAGAAAGTGAAGATGGAGGCCAAGCCGCGAAGGGTATCAATAATGGGATTCTGTATTTAATGATCTTCCCCTACCTTTTAATTGGTGGAATTGGTTATGCCATTTATAGAAGCAGGCAAAAGGCTAGAAATCAAGAGTAAACAATTAGTCAGCTTTTTGTGCCTAAGGATTATTTTCCCCAACTTTGTAACACATTTGGAATTCACTAGACAAATTAGCAATTACCAACCGTATGAAGAAAATAACCGCCTTACTTTTTTTCCTTTTTATTGGTCTGTCAATTACCGCACAAGGTAAAAAGTGGACGCTAAAGGAATGTGTACAGTACGCATTGGAAAACAATATTTCGGTAAAGCAAAGCGCCTTGGATATTGAGCTGGCTGAAATTGAAATGCGGGATGCCAACGGTAATTTTTTACCCTCCCTTAACGGAAGTGCCAGCATTTCAAAAAGTACCGGATTAAGTTTTAACCCTACTACCGGAAATGCCGAAACAACTACCTTGCTATCTGCTTCAGGAGGATTAAGTGCCGGGTATACCATATTTGACGGTCTGCGGAATTTCAGACAGGTGCAAAGAGCTAAGATATCCAAACTGGCAGGTCAATATAGACTTACCAAAATGACCGACGATATTACTTTATTTGTTGCGAATGGTTATTTACAAATCTTACTGAATAGGGCAAATTTGGAAGCCGTTTTGGCGCAGAATGAAGTAACATTACAGCAAATAGAGCGCACCAATCAATTGGTGGAATCGGGTGTTTTACCACGTGGTGATTTATTGGAAATCAAAGCTGCTAATTCGAGTGAGCTTCAGCAAATCGCAATTGCAGAGAACGCGCTCACCATATCTAAAATTAGTTTAGCACAGCTATTATTGGTAACCGACTATGCAAATTTTGACATAGCCGATGAAGAATTCGCTATTATTGACGAAGGTATTTCAGCCATGGATGTTTCAGAAATTATAAATGCCGCCAAAGAGAATCGTTCCGAAGTAAAAATAGCAGAGCAAAATCTTGAACTTTCTAAAAAAGACCTCCAAATAGCCAGAGGCGCTTATTATCCAACACTTTCCGCTTTTTTTGGATACGACACTCGCTTTGCAGATACCGACCCTTTAGACTTTATTGACCAATTGTATACCAACGATGGGATCAATTACGGATTACGTCTCAATGTACCTTTTTTGAATGGATTAAGCGTTCGAAACAATGTGCAGCGCAGTAAGATTGGTTTACTGCGAAATGAATATTTGCTCGAACAGGCAAAATTGGATCTGGAATCCAATGTCTATCAGGCATATGTCGATACAAAAGGCGCTTTAAAATCATACGAAGCGGCTCAGGCAGCCTTAGAATCACAAGAATTAGCATTTCAATATGCAAAAGACCGCTATGATGTGGGCCTGACCAATGCCTTCGATTTTAGTCAGTCAAAATTGAGATACGACAATACACAAATTGAATTGAACCGTGCGAAATTCGAATATATTTTTAAACTTAAGGTATTGGAATTGTACTTTGGAATACCCGCAACCGAACTAAAATTTTAGTTATGAAGAAAAAAACACTCATCATCATTGTAAGTGTAGTAATAGTACTAGTCATTTTGTTAATCGCAGGCAAAAAAGCCGGATGGTTTGGCAATAGTGGGCAATTTAAGGAAGTAGAGATTTCTAAGATCGAACCTATTGATATAATTGAAACAGTTGCGGCTACAGGTAAGATTCAGCCCGAAGTAGAAGTGATGTTATCTTCGGAAGTATCAGGGGAAATTATTGAACTTCCTATTAAGGAAGGGCAACAGGTCGAAAAAGGAGATCTATTAGTAAAGATCAATCCGGATCTTATACAATCAGCCTTAAGTCAGTCACAGGCGGGGTTACAAAATATTCGTGCTCAGTTATCTCAGGCGGAAGCCAGTTTGAAAAATGCCGAACTGGTCTATAATCGGAACAAATCACTGTTTGAAAAAGGTGTTATTTCGAAAGCAGACTGGGAACGATCTGAAGCCGATTATGAAATAGCACAGGCCAACAGACAGTCTGCCTTCTACAATGTGCAAAGTGCATTGGCCAACGTAAAACAATCTCAAGACAACTTGACCAGAACCTCTATTTATGCACCCATGAGTGGTACAATTAGCAAACTTTCGGTGGAGTTGGGCGAACGTGTTGTAGGAACTGCTCAAATGGCCGGAACCGAGATTGTTCGCGTAGCTAATCTAAACAATATGGAAGTAGAGGTGGATGTGAATGAGAATGATATTGTAAAGGTTGCCCTCGGTGATTCTACCATCGTTGAAGTAGATGCCTATCTAAAAAGAGAGTTCAAAGGAGTTGTTACTGAAATAGCCAATTCGGCACAAACTGCGCTATCTGCAGATCAAGTCACCAACTTTAAAGTAAAAGTGAGAATCCTTCCCAAATCATACAAAGATCTTGTAGAAGGGAAACCCGACTATTATTCTCCCTTTAGACCCGGAATGACCGCCACGGTTGATATTATAACGAACAGGAAGGAAAAAGTAATTGGAGTGCCAATTAGCGCAATCGTTATAAAGACGGATACGAGTGCAACGAAGAAGTTGACTGTAAAGGAAACAACCTCTTCTTCAGAAGAGAAGTTTGAATGTGTTTTTGTGAAGGTTGGGGACGAAGCCAAGCTTCGGGTTATTACGACGGGTATACAGGATGATTCGAATATTGAAATTACTTCAGGTCTTTCCGAAGATGATGTGGTCATCACAGGACCTTATAATACGGTAACCAAGACCTTAAAGTCAGGTGATAAGGTAGAGGTCGCCGTCCCAAAAGAGGAAAAGGATAATACGGAAGAAGAAAACTAATGGCAAGCATCCTATGCCTTGAAACGGCAACAACAAATTGTTCGGTAGCGCTTTCGGTAAACGGGAGCGCTATTGCTATACAAGAAGATGTTAGTAAAAATTACTCACATGCCGAAATGCTTCATCCATTTATAACGCAAGTACTAGCAGATGCAAACATTAAAATGGAAGCACTTGATGCGGTTGCTGTAAGTAAGGGCCCCGGGTCTTTTACAGGGCTTCGAATTGGGGTTTCGGCAGCAAAGGGTATTTGCTTTGCATTGGACATTCCCTTAATTTCAATTCCTACCTTAGAGTCGTTGGCACTTCAAGCAATCACGAATGCCATCTATGTAGTTCCTATGCTGGATGCTCGAAGAATGGAAGTGTATGCTGCTGTTTTTTCTAAAGGGAAAGAAATTCGCACAACAGAGGCTGAGATCCTAAATGATGGCTCTTTTTCAGAATACCTCGAAAAAGGAAAGGTGGTATTTATTGGAGATGGAGTTGAAAAATTTAAAACACTTTGCACCCATTCAAATGCAATTTTTTTGGAGGAAAAGTTTCCATCTGCGCGAGAAATGACTTTATTGGCGGAAAGCAAGTATAAAAAAAACGATACCGAGGATGTCGCCTATTTTGAACCGTATTACCTGAAGGATTTTATTTCAAATTAATATCTTCAAAGGAGTCAAAATATCGAAAAACACGTATCAGGTCTTTCTCTTCATTTAAATCCAGTTCACTCTTTTCAATAAATTTTTTCAGTTCTATTTTTTTTGAAGCAAAGAAATTTTCTCTCTTGTTTTTTGTCGCGGGAATTTCGTAGAATTCTTCATTTTTTGTAACTATAAAGTAGATAGCCTCATCCTTAAATGTTGCGAGTACCTCCTTTTCAAATGAACTTTTGGCAAGTCGGGGCGGATAGTATTTTTTCGTTAGTTTTTTATAAAGTTTGAAATTATTTCCGAGAATCAAAATTTGAAAATAACCCTCCGAGGCCTTATTATAAATCAATAGGTCATTTGCAATTTTTACATATACGGTTGGATCTTTAATTAAGATCTGGCTTTCAGTATCTTCAGCCGCAATGTTTTCTTTTACTTCAATATGATCATTCACGGCATTATATCGAAAGAAAAGACTTGTAGAGATTATCTTATTGTCTTCATATAATACACCAGCTTGGAATGTTTCATTGTGAAACGGAGTTCCGTTGGTATTGTCCGGCATATAAATATCTGTGCCAACATGATATCGATCAATATCAACAGCTACATTTGGTTCATTCGCTTTGTATTGATAATACTCTACTTG
>NZ_JAIOHK010000071.1 GCF_019913785.1 Altibacter sp. | reverse complement strand
CCCGATTTCTTTAATTGGACAAAATCGCCAATCACCTCCTCTACGCGGGCGGTCTCGAACACATTGTCTATGGTTGTTTTTGAAATCAAGCTGAAGTATTCTGTGTTCCGTAAAAATACTAGTAATTTTTAATTTTAAGATATAAAAAAAGCTTCATTTCTGAAGCTTTTCCTGAGGGATCAAAGGTCTAATCCATATCGAACCGCAGTCCGAGAGAGATATTCCGCATCTCCACCGGATTGTCTTTAAATATTGGGTTTAGATCGTATTTTATGTATAAAGCGGCTTCTCGCCAACCAAGGTAGGCACTGAGCCCGTAAATAAAGTTATTGGTATTGTAATCGGCCTTTAGTTTCTCTTTTACATCTTCGCCCTCCATGGAATATTTTAGTTTTTGTCTAGAACTCAATTTAAAGCCTGCATAGCCTCCAATCCCGACTTTTATTTGATTCTTTGTAGAATATCTAAAATATTCTTCCTTTTCTATCTTCTTTGAAGGGCCAAATTCGAAATGAACGGGAAACACCAGATTGTCCATTCTAAACTTCGATTTGTCCAAATCTTGGAGATGCTCCATAAGGACCGTTTGCTCTCCAGTATCGACAAAATAGCGGTTATCGGTTGGTTTCAACCCGTTGAATTGAAAAGAAAATCCATACTTAACACGAAGCCAGTTACTTTCTTCAAATACACGTGTTTTCCACGCCCAGCCTATTTCGGCAAAACGACTACCTCCCACTTTAAAGTCGGAATCATTCAACGATTGTCCGTCGACTATTACATTGTTAAAGCCTACGGCCAACACAAAATCGCTATAGGTACGACGATCGTATTTGATCTCATGATCCTCATAGGTGATGTCCAAAATGTTTCCTTTTCCGAAGAATGAAATGGTAAGCTTATCATTCTTATCTACCAGTGAATCGTTGGCATTTCGTTCTAAGAGCGCTACTTTGTTGTCGATGATGGCCAGCCTATTTTCAATATTCAATGCGCGCTTTTCGGCAGCAGCTTGTTTAAGCGCTTCGGCTTCTTCCAGGGTTATTGACTGACTGTCAAGGCGTTTATTGATACGCTCGACTTCCTTCTTAAGCGCTTCCTTTTCTTCGATTACAATGCTCTCTTTGGCTTCTTTTAAGATTTTTATGTCATTACTTTGACCTGTTTCCTGGGCAATTCCAAAGGACAGAGCTAGTGCCCATAGCACCCCAGCGATGCAATACGTAATTGTTCTCATAATGTTCGTGAGTTTTACCGCTAACTGCGGTGTGATTGATGAATGTTACTAATTATTTCGTTCGGTTACGGCGGTCCGTATTTTTTGGAATCCATCTCCTAGGGCGTCAAAGACCTTGTCTCTGAACCCGCGTTCTAATTCGAATTCCACATCCATAAGCAGGGCGGTTGCATCTACTTTTTGGGTGTTTTTATTTAAGAATCGTTGTGTTTTTATATCGCGTTGCGCAGCAGCCAAAAGCGCTTCTACCTCGTCAATAGAAATTGAACTATTCGATTGTTGAATTTCCTTCAGCCTGGCAACCACCTCTTCTACCTTTTTATCTTCAAATGAATTATCCTGTATTACATTGTCCAGCTCTTGAACCGATTTCTTCTCAATTTCCTGCTTCTCAACGAGCGCGACTGCTTCCGTTAACTTATTTTGCCGATTTTTCTGAAGCTGAACCGCTTTCTTATTGGTTACTTTTTCTGAAGTTTTTTCTTCGGGTTGTATTACTTCTAGTGCAATTTCTTCGGCAGGTAGTTCTTGAGGAATTATTTCAGAATTATTTTCTGATTCTACGTTTTCCGAAGGATTTTCTTCAGTGACAATTTCTGTGGTAGTTGATGTTGGTTGATACACCAAACTTCCTATCACCAACAAGGCTGTAATACTCGCAGCAATTGCCAGCCAAAGAAACGTATTGCCTCCTCTATCTTCTTGGGTATCCAATTGAGCCTCCAGCTTCTTCCATGCCGCTTTCGAGGGTTTTAACTCCCGCTCCTGCAGCTTTTCTCTAATATTATCGTCTAATTTAAGGGGTGCCATAACTAATATTGTTTTGTGTTACCTTGGACTGAAGCATTTTACGGGCTTTGAACAATTGCGATTTTGAGGTGCTTTCGGTTATCTCGAGCAGCTCGGCAATTTCACTGTGCTTATAGCCTTCAACAGCATACAAAACAAACACGGTTTTGTAGCCATTCGGTAGGGAGTCGATCATTCTTTGAATTTCTACGACTTCCAATTCGGTTTCGATATAAGCGACATGATCTATGGAATTCTCTATTTCAGTCTCTGTTTTAAATTCCAGTTTTTTGTCTTTCCGAAGTTGAGAAATCGATTCGTTTACCATAATTCGGCGAATCCAACCTTCAAAACTTCCTTCTGCCTTGTACGTATGTAAATATTTAAACACCTTTAAAAAACCTGTAAGCATTACCTCCTCCGCCAGATCATTGTTCTTTATATATTGCCTGCAAACGCTTAGCATTTTTGGTGCAAACAACTCGAACAAATCATGCTGTGCGCGCCGATTTCCCTTGCTTGCGGAAGCAATTAGTTTTGAATAATTTTTATGTAATGAAATAAGTTTCAAGTTCCGCTTCGCTTGTTAAAGGCTTCTAATATAGAGACGCAAGTTGTTCTTAAAAAGTTGCCTGAAGTAAAAAAGATTTTATTTAGTTAGGTGGTATCACTATAATTATACCAAATTGAAAACGCCAAAGACTACTTCTTCCTGTCGATTACATAATTGACCATAAGTTCGAGGGAATCCTTAAAGGGCGAATTGGGATACGATTGCAAGAGCTGCAACGCCTCCTTTTGATAGGCTTTCATTTTGGAAACCGCGTATTCGAGTCCGCCGGTATTTTTCACAAATCCTATGACCTCTTTCACGCGTTTATTGTCCCTGTTGTGATTTTTCACCGAGTTGATTAACCAGCGTCTATCTTTTTCGGAGGCATGCGTGAGTGCATAGATCAAAGGCAGTGTCATTTTTTGTTCCTTGATATCGATGCCGGTAGGTTTTCCAATGGCCTCATCTCCGTAATCAAATAAATCGTCCTTAATTTGAAACGCCATTCCTATGAGTTCACCAAATTTTCGCATGGTCTCCACTTCATTTTTAGGAGCATTAACCGATTGTGCCCCCATAGCGCAACAGGCTGCGATAAGCGTTGCCGTTTTCTTTCGGATAATCTCAAAATAGACCTCCTCGGTAATATCAAGCTTTCGTGCCTTTTCAATTTGTAGCAGCTCCCCCTCACTCATTTCCCGCACCGCAATCGATATGATCTTCAGCAGATCAAAGTCGTCATTATCTATGGATAGCAATAGCCCTTTCGACAGTAAATAATCACCTACCAATACCGCGATCTTATTCTTCCACAGTGCATTAATGCTGAAAAAGCCACGCCTTCGATTACTATCGTCCACCACATCGTCGTGCACCAGTGTAGCAGTGTGTATCAACTCGATTACCGAAGCACCTCGGTAGGTACGTTCATTCACCTCGCCATTGTTGGTCATTTTGGCGATTAGGAACACGAACATAGGGCGCATTTGTTTACCCTTTCTATTTACAACGTAATGTGTTATTCGATTAAGGAGCGATACTTTGGAAGACATGGAAATGGAAAACTTTTTTTCGAAAAGCTCCATCTCATATTCAATGGGTAATTTTATTTGAGAGACTATCTTCATTGAATTCCAAAGATAGGTAAATTGACCATTTCTAATTACTGTTTATTCGCCAATTGCCCACAGGCTGCATCGATGTCTTTTCCACGACTTCGACGAACTGTTACCGGAATCCTGTTTTTTTCTAAAGCAGTAATATAGCTTTGAATGACCCGATCCGGCGCTTGTTGAAATTCACCGTCATCGATGGGATTGTATTCAATAAGATTTACTTTACAAGGAACATAATTACAAAATCGGACCAGGGCTTCAATGGCTTCTGTGGTATCATTGATTCCACCCCAAACAATATATTCGTAGGTAATTCGCCGATTTGTTTTTTCATACCAATATTCCAAGGATTCCCGAAGATCGGTTAAATGAAAACTCTTCGCAAAGGGCATGATCTGCTCGCGTGTTTCCTGAATAGCAGAATGCAACGATACTGCCAAATGGAACTTCACTTTATCATCGGCTAGTTTTTTTATCATTTTCGGTACGCCTGATGTGGAAAGAGTAATTCGCTTAGGAGACATGCCCAGTCCTTCTTCCGACGTAATCTTATCAATTGCCTCCAAGACGTTTTTATAGTTCATCAACGGTTCTCCCATGCCCATAAAAACAATATTGGAGAGCGGCCTATCGTGATACAATCTGCTTTCTTTGTCGATGGCCACCACCTGATCGTAGATCTCGTCTGGATTGAGGTTTCGCATGCGTTTTAATCGTGCTGTGGCACAAAATTTACAATCCAGGCTACAGCCTACCTGAGAGGAAACACAGGCCGTAGTTCTTTTTTTGGTAGGGATTAGAACGGACTCTACAACAAGTCCGTCGTGTAGCTTTACGGCGTTCTTTACAGTACCGTCTTTACTTTTCTGAAGACTATCCACTTTGATGTGATTGATGACGAAATTCGCCTCCAAATGCGCACGGGTCTCCTTCGAAATATTGGTCATTGCATCAAAACTGTGCAATCCTTTTGTCCAAAGCCATTCATAGACCTGATTACCGCGGAATGCCTGATCGCCAATACTCATAAAGAAGTCGCGTAATTCTTCCTTGGACAGTGCTCGTATGTCTTTCTTTTCTGAAGTCATTTAAGGGCAAAAATACAGTTTCCGAAGCAGTTGACGCCACCTCTTAGTAGTTTTTTAGGATTTCAGAATAGTGAGGAAATAGGCTTATCGATGGATCACAATTTTCTTGGTGATCTCCGACTTGGATTCTTCATCCACCAAGCGTAGAAAATAGATTCCTTCGGCATAGCGATCTACCATGATCGTATTCATGGTATTGGATACAGATCCTTCGATTAATTGTTGTCCAACTACATTATAAAGCCCATAGGAGAGGTTAGGATAGCGGCTATTCATGACCGTGATATAAGTGCTGGCCGGATTAGGGTATACATCCAATGTCCCATTTATTTCAACATCCGGTATGTTCAATATATTCTGCAGTGTTTCGACGGTAGTTTGTCCTGTATTTAATGGGTCTAACCAGTCTTTCAAACGAGTGGCAGCACTTGACCCGGCATTCCAAGAAACACCAAAACGGCCGTAAATGTCGTATTCCCCGTTATTACTGGTGCCATCACAAAAGGATTGCCCCGCATACAATTGTCCTATAATTTTACCGGATTCATTGAACAATGGTGAACCGGAAGACCCGCTTTCAGTTGTTCCAATTTCCCATCCGTTCCCGGTTCCTACAGCACCTCCACCAATAAGCCACACCTGTGTTCCGGCAGCATTTTCGTGAATGGCGCCTGAGTCGTCGCGACAAATCTTCATAATATCTCCATTTGGATGATGGATGCCCACTTCAAATATGGGTAAGGCATCTGAATTATCCCATCCGGCAAAAGCGATGTCCCACGTATTCGGTATATTGTTAACAAGCTCCACCAAGGCAAAATCGCTCAATGCGTTATTGGCCCGTAGCTCTGCGCCACTCATGGTGAAATTGGTCTGCAAATCGGCACTTTCTCCTACTTCCGCACAAACCGGACTAGGGCTTATCCAATTAAATCGTATGGACCATAGCGCCGGGTTACTGTTCTCAAGACAGTGGTTGGCCGTTAATAAATAAGGAGTTTTATCACTCGCCGTATTATTAACCAAAGAAGCAGAACACAGGTATCCGTTTCCAAGATTCAAAATAGTAACGGCTTTTTTTACAATGTCTTTATAATCGTCGAAGTCTTCACCAATGGGACAATTTACGTCATAATTACAATCCCCCGAGTCATTTAATCCTCTGTTGAGACCGGCCCATTCATCAACCTTCCCCATGCGATAACCGTGAATTACACTTCCAATAGCTAATTCTACGGACTCTGTGACGGTCGTCGGTTCGTAATACTCCACCCAAATAATATCATCGTTCACATACCAAGATCCCAATTGTTTATTGGACCTGTTATTTTGTGCGGTATATGCCTTAGAGGTTTCGGTTCGGTCTTCGTTAAATAAAAAGAGGCGGGCTCCGGGAGGTATATAAAAATCGTCGAAATTAACACTAATGTTGATGGCATCGGTGGATTTGATGGCGACCTGCCATATTCTACCGCGGTTATTGGGCAAAGTGGTCCATACGCCATCTTCATTTAAATCTAACTGAAGGGGTCGTTGTATACCGTACCGCCATGGTTGGCTTTTATCGAGATCGTTGATGCTATCTTCGGCATGAATGGCCGTTAGGTCTAATGGAGGTAATTCGATTAAGGTAATTCGGTTCTGGATATTCAATATCCAACTTACAGGAACATCATTTTCAAAGTCCTGAGCATGCGTCACACCCACTATGGTGAATAAAAAAAAGAAAAGTAGTAATTTTTTCATTCAAGCACTGGTTAGTTTTACTACAAGTATACTAAAGTACTTCTTTATTTTGATAATTGAAAATCAAATCGTTAGAAATAAAAAAATCCCGATAAAATATCAGGATTTTTAGGTGTTTTATGTATAACAGCCTTTAAATGATCAACATAGCATCTCCATAGGTATAAAAGCGATACTTTTCTTTAATGGCTTCGGCGTAAGCCTGTTTAATGAATTCGTGACCTGCAAAGGCTGATACCATCATTAACAAGGTCGATTTTGGCGTATGAAAGTTCGTCACCATCGTGTTTGCGATACTAAAATCGTAGGGAGGAAAAATAAACTTATTGGTCCAACCCGAATACGCATTTAAAGTATGATCTGAAGATACCGAACTTTCCAAGGCGCGCATGGCTGTGGTACCCACGGCACAAATACGTTTCTTCCTTGTTATTGCCGTATTTATAACGCCTACCGCATCCTCTTTTATGATAATCTCTTCGGAGTCCATTTTATGTTTGGAAAGATCTTCCACCTCAACAGGGCTGAACGTTCCAAGACCTACGTGTAAGGTCACTTCGGCGAAATTAATTCCTTTAATTTCCAAACGCTTCAGCAGGTGTTTCGAAAAGTGCAAACCCGCTGTGGGAGCAGCAACGGCTCCTTCATTTTTGGCGAAGATAGTCTGGTATCGTTCAGCATCTTCAGGTTCAACTTCTCTTTTTATATATTTTGGCAGTGGTGTTTCCCCAAGTTCGGTCAACTTACTGCGAAATTCCTCGTACGAACCATCAAAAAGAAAGCGGAGCGTTCTACCACGTGAGGTCGTATTATCGATGACTTCGGCCACCAAGGACTCATCATCTCCAAAATAAAGCTTATTCCCAATTCTAATTTTACGGGCTGGATCCACGAGCACATCCCATAAACGCGTTTCCGGATTTAATTCGCGCAATAAGAATACTTCAATACGCGCTCCCGTCTTCTCCTTATTCCCAAATAAACGGGCGGGAAACACTTTGGTATTATTAAGAACTAAAACATCGTCTTCTTTAAAGTAATCGATCAAATCTTTGAACATCTTATGCTCAATGGTCTTTTCCTTACGGTTAAGAACCATCAGACGAGATTCGTCTCGATTTGGTGCCGGATATTCGGCTAATAATTCAGGTGGAAGGTTAAAGTTAAAATTGGATAATTTCATTCCCATAGCAGAAGGTAGTTTTAGCTTTAAAAAGGGGCAAATATACAACCTCGAGATAGGGGTTGTCAAGTAAAACGCGATATATTATTGATAATCTACTGAAATACCGGCTTTCCGAAGATTTTCCCAAAAGCTTGGAAATGATTTTGAAACCACATTTGGATCCTTAATTTGAAGTGGAATTCGCAAGGCCAGCGGTGCAAAAGCCATGGCCATACGATGATCGTTATAGGTATCAACCACGATATTCTCATTTATTTTTTCTGAAGGCTGTACCACTATTGCACTAGAAGTTAGGGCGACGGTGGCACCCAGTTTCTCCAATTCGGTTTTTAATGCCAACAGTCGGTCCGTTTCTTTGATTTTCAAGGTGTGTAAACCCGTCAATTCACAAGCGATCCCCAACCCGAAGCAGGTGACCGCAATTGTTTGTGCAATATCGGGCGTATCGATCAGGTGTAGTTTTAACTGTTCCGCATGATTAATTTTCGTTTTGGTCAATGTAATGCTTGCTTCGGAAGCGTTAAAAGTAGTGGTCACACCCAGTTTTTTGTATATGGATGTCAAAGCCGAATCCCCTTGCAAACTTTCGGCATAAAAACTTTTTAAGGTAACAGTAAGATCTTTGGACAAGGCTACTAGACTATAAAAATAAGAGGCCGAACTCCAATCCGATTCAACCGTAATAGTCTGCGGGGCCAACTTTTCTAAAGCGCTTATTTTGATTGTATTTTCTGAAAAACTACAGGAAACACCAATTCTTTGTAATAGTGACAGTGTCATTTCAATATAGGGCAGAGAGGTTGGCTCTCCCTCTAACTCGATCATAAGTCCGTTGGATAGCTTTGGCGCTATGAGCATCAATGCCGTAATGTACTGACTACTTACATTCGCCATGATTTCGACTGTATCTATGGAAAGCTGCTTTCCTTCTATTTTCAAGGGAGGAAAACCCTCATTCTCCAGATAATTGATATCGGCTCCCATGCTGCGTAGGGCATCCACCAAAATACCAATGGGGCGTTGATGCATGCGATCACTCCCCTTCAAAACTACCGAAGCTCCTTCTTTTGTCGCGAAATAAGCAGTAAGAAAGCGCATGGCTGTCCCGGCATGATGCACATCGATATTTTCTTCTGAAGTGCTTAAACCATGTTTTAAAAATGAAGTATCGTCGCTATCGGATAGGTTTTTGAGTGTTAAACTAGGAAAAAAGGCCTGCAGTATCAGCAATCGATTGGATTCACTTTTTGAGCCTGCCACATGGATGACCGGTTGCACTTCGGCACGAAGACCCTCTTTAAGTAATACCTTCATTCCTTCTGTTCTTCACGTTTGAGCTTTGCTCTAAATTTTCCGAAGGTGACAAAAAACCCATATATAAAGCCCGCTACTGCTGTTCCCAGGATAAATAATAATGGATTTTGCGCTGTAATGAAATCGGCAGAAAATCCTTCAATCGCCCATTTAATCAATAAAAAGAGGATCACAAATGCCAACCCCAATGAAACCACCGATTTCCAAAAACCTTTATGTGAAATAATTTGTTTGAACATATTACTTTAATTTATCGTTGCTGTGATGTCTATTGTGATCCCGCCTTGTCTTCGCTTCCAATTTCTTATCGAAAGCATCTTGTAAATCCACCCCTGTTTGATTGGCCAAACAAAGTACTACAAAAATCACATCGGCCAGTTCTTCTCCAAGATCCTTCTGTTTATCACTCTCCTTTTCACTTTGTTCACCATACCTTCTCGCAATAATACGAGCCACCTCACCTACTTCTTCAGTAAGCTGTGCCATATTGGTAAGCTCATTGAAATAGCGCACACCATGTTTTTTTATCCATTGATCTACAGCAAGTTGGGCGTCTTTGAGTTCCATAGTCTAAATTTTTGAAAGGACAACTTTCTCATTCTCCTTTTCGATCATTAATTCGTAGAATTTTTTAAGGCCTGCATAGGAGTCGGCAGACATAAAAGGCTGGTTTATTGCAAATTCTACAGACAATTGTATTTTATTCTCAGAACTTGAACTTGAATATCGAAAACTTCCCATGTTCTGCTCTAAACTAAATTGCACACTTTCGGGCAATGACTCTACTTGATATCCCTCAGGTATTTCAATAGCAATTAGCAATCGATTTTTTACCGGATAACCATAATCAATGGGATACATCCGTTTATCTAATTTAAAAGGATTTTCTTTCGTTGCCATATACAACATAGGTGAAAAGTACAACTTATCGTTTATATTCTCAACAAGGTCGAACGACTCAAAATTATAGGAAAGGTTTACAGGCTCGTACAATTTATTCAAATTTTCAAAATTGATATCGGCGACCTCTGTTTCACTAAAATCTTTTTCTATGTTTTTCCGAGTATCGTCACTATTGGTATTCGTGTATTTATTTCGGTATTCCTTCGAATAATGTCCGGTGAATCTATTTTGAGAAGTCCCTTTGACGGTAAGGTCATCGGTAAACGAAGCATTCACCATTGTATTGGCAATGGCATGATCTTTAGGGCTTAAAGACACCCAAGTTGAATTTCCATCCTTGCTAACAATTCGACCTTGCCAATTTAAAAGTTTTGATTCTAGAATATTTATCTCATTCTGCTTATTGGTTGCATCCAACAAATAGATGTTAGTACCTCCTTCAAAAACACTGGCGATTACATAATTAAATCCATTAATGGTAGGATAAACAGGAATGCCATGCACCTTAGTACTAACTAAGACCGGGTTTGCATTTAGCCCTGCATAGCGCAACATAGCAGTAAGCATTAAGTTGATGTCACCTACATTCCCTCCTCCATTTTTATAGGCAGATTTTACACCCTCGTCGCTAAATATCCCATTGATCGAATTCCAAGTCATTTTTGTTTTTACAAATTCAAAAACTCGCATCATTTTCTCATTCTCGTTACTTACTCCTTTTAGCAAATTATCGATATCCTCTTCAAAATAATTAGTCCTTTTCAATTCGTCACCAAAAGAAGAAGATTCAAAAACTGTTTTAGAAACATCTTCCCAAGTTGCCGTAAATGTTTGAAATGGAGACCCCGGAAACTTTGTATAGGACAGTTCGAACTTTAAAGAGGCTGCATAATTGTCGATATTGCCTACATACTTTTCCTCCTTCAAGGCCGGCGCATTAACTATAGTAACTTCATAAATATCCTCTCTAAAAGTAATATCTGTCGATCTAGTTCTATCGACTGCAGACGAATTGGAAGTTATCGCAGCTTCGGTGTATCTAAAATTCATAGTTCGATCTATTCCATTTTTCTCAATTTTAATAGGAAGCCAACCTTTTTGATGGGTTTTATAGTTCAAATATTCCGGAGTTGCAAACCTAAGATAGGCACGATCTACCGGAATGGTTTCTTGGAATCTGTATTCGTCTATGTTTTGTGTGAAAGGCGATTTAACCTTATACCTGTATTCAATGACACTCCCTTCGGTAATAGATGGCATGGTGAATTTAGTGACTTCGAGATATTTACTAACCTCTTCATCGAAAATACCATCATTTCTAAGTTTTACTTCATCAATTTTACCATCGGAAGTTAAATTATAGGTGTACCCTTTTAGTCCGGAAATTATTTCTTTGCTACTTCCTCCTCCTTGGTACAGATTCACTTTTTTTGTAGCCCAATCAAATCCTTCTTTATTGTATATTTTGATGCGCTCAAATACTTCGGTCATCACGTAGAATCCATCTTCTTGTGAGTATTCAAAATTAGTGCGATGTTCTCTATATAGTACCGCGGCATTGGCGGACGGGTCTAGGGGATGACTCTTCTGACTTAATTCTTCCGTCGAGACCTTGCCAAACCTAAAATCCTGAGAAAAGGAAGTTTGAACAAGGCTTAAGACAAAAAGTAAGGTAATAGTTAGGCTTTTCATGAGATGGTTATTAATTTTATTTTGGTGTTAGTAATATTTTTGAGGAATCCAATTTTGATATCTTTCGTCTAAAACTCCGATAGTTTTCGTATTCGGAAGCAGGAAAAGTTCCTTTCTTGATGGTCAATTTCCGATTGTATTTTATTCGATTTTCTGCAAGTTTCTCAAATTGAATACTGTAGCTGCCAAATTTATTGGTCACTGTTTCATTCTTCGGAAGGGAATCTACGCTATAGCCTTCAGGAATGGTAATATCGAATGAATCCACATCTTCAAAGCCTTCCTTGATATGCAGCATTTGTTGGCGATCCCGAATCCGTGAAGGTATATATTGAGATTGATTAAACACATTGGGACATAGCAATAAATCATTTCCTACTTCCAACAAATAATTGGGAATGACCAATTCCAGATGTTCGGAAAAAACAATGTCATCTTTGTTGTCCTGAAGCGTTACCTTGTCAATACTAAAGCCATTAATATAGCTCCATCTTTCCTTATAGTGCTTCTCCAGTTCATTTTTTGATTTCGTGGCCCACATATATTTATCATCGTACTGCAGTCCTTTTGATACCACATTCACATTTGCTCGAAGCACTCCCTGAGCATCAATAAAAATGGATCCAGTATTTTCCTGTGTATTGTCTTTGTGTGAGTATGTTTTTGTACGCACTATTTTTCCTCCTTCCGGCGTGATGATCAAGACATCCCTATCGTCGCTAAAACTTCCTCCAAAGCCAAAGGGAGCGTCTTGACTGGTACATTCTAACCATACAATGTCATTGTCCACGGGGATTCCTAAAATGGCATGATTTCCCTGTAATAAAGAAAAGTCATTTGAGAAATCGAGTCCGTTAGACCCTGCATACAATATGGTATAATAAGAAGGGATCCCTACCGCTTCAAGTAACGACTTTGTATAATTGGTGAGTGCTTTACAATCGCCATAGCTCAATTTATCTACTTCCGAAGCCAACATAGGTTTCCACCCTCCAACGCCAATTTGAACGCTAATATAACGCACCTTATTCTGAACGAACTCATATATTTTTTTAGCCTTTGCTAAATTGGTTGTATCATTCTGAACTAGATTTTTAATACGTTCTACTGTGCCTTCGGGTAAATCGTTTACATCGTGTAAAATAGACGATTGCATCCAAAATCCTAACTCCTTCCAATTGTTGGCTATTACCGGCACCCCCTTATAAAAGAATTTGTTAAGTGCAAAACGCACATTTGGGGCGATCAAAGGAAACGGCAGGCTTGCGTCCTCATATCGTATCGCTTTAATGTTTTTTGCTATACCAATTATTGCTGTAGGAGTTTCAGAAATCGATATATCATATCCGTCTAAATTCGAGGCACTAAAACGAGGTTTGTTTGCAGGATCGAATGTTAGCTTATACGTACTTTCAATTGTACTTCTCCAGTAATTACCAACAGGGTACCATTTTGGAATAAAGGCTGTTGTCTTACTTTCTATTTCGTATTTAAATTCAAAAATGTAGGGATATTCGGAAGGTGTATAATCGAGATATAGTGCGCGATCGTCATTATACAATGAAATACCATCTCCCTTACTCACGTCGTTAAAATCTCGCTTTTTAAAATGTCTTAATTCATTACCCTTCTGATCGTATACAAATACCTCAGCACTTACCACATGGGTATCATCATCGTAAGCGACATAGGAAATTACATCATTGTCTCCCTTTTTATTCAGGACCGCCCGTACTGTATGCTCTTTGTATATAAGTTTATTGCTTTTGGAAACATCCACCTCCATCGTTTCGTGCACCAAAATACTGTTGGCGTTTGTGGTCAATTCATTCGGTATAGTTGCTACTGAATAGCTAGGCTGAGCATATACGGAAATGTATAAAAATAAAAATAGCAGTGTGGTTGTGTATTTCATAAATTTTCTCCCGTGGCAATATAAAAAAAATGAAAATTTCAAAGAAGGATTTATGTCCTATTTTTAGAATCAATTACTATCGTTACCGGGCCATCATTTACCAGGGCAACATCCATCATAGCTCCAAAAATTCCTGTGCCTACTTTTTTATTCAATTCTTTCTCCAATTGCAATACAAAAGCCTCATATAACGGAATGGCAATATCGGGTCGTGCTGCCATGATAAAAGAAGGCCTGTTTCCCTTTTTTGTAGATGCGTGCAATGTAAACTGACTAACTACTATTGCATCGCCATTGACATCCAATATAGAGAGATTCATCGCATCATTTTCATCCGAAAAAATCCTAAGTCGAGCGATCTTACCGGCCAACCAGTCGATATCCTCTTGGGTGTCTTCACTCTCGATTCCCAGTAAGATAAGAAGACCTATTTCTATACTGGAAACTACCTTTGTGTCCACGGTCACCGACACACTTTTTACACGTTGTATTACTGCTTTCATTGGGTGTAAATGTCTTTTCTGTAATTCTCGTCTTCCCCTTCTAAAATTTGAAGATAGCTCTTGTAGCGTGACCAGGCTATTTCGCCAAGATCTAACGCGTCTTTGATGGCACATTGTGGCTCTTCTATATGTAAACAATTATTGAACTTACACTGTGCTTTTCGTTCAAAAAATTCAGGGAAATAGTCGCCCAATTCTTCTTTTTCTATTTCAACCACGCCAAATCCTTTAATACCGGGTGTATCTATTATTTGAGCACCGAAAGAAAGATCAAACATTTCGGCGAAGGTAGTGGTATGCTGCCCCTGCTGATGTTGTTCAGAAATTTCTGAAGTTTTTAGGTTCAAATTTGGTTCCAGTATATTTATCAAGGTAGATTTTCCTACACCGCTATGCCCCGAAAACATCGAAACCTTGTCAACCATCAATGCCTTTACCTTATCGATGTTTTTACCTGTTTTTGCAGAAATCCCAACGCATTCATACCCAATTTTTCGGTATAGTGCCGCCAAGTATTTAATTTCCAGCAGTTCATCCTCGTTGTAGGTATCAATCTTATTAAAGAGCAATACTGCCTGTATATGATATGCCTCTGCGGTTACCAAAAAGCGGTCGATAAAAGTGGTAAATGTAGGAGGGTTATTTAAGGTGATCAATAAAAAAGCAATATCAATGTTTGCCGCGATAATGTGCGTTTGTTTGGAGAGGTTTACCGATTTCCGAATAATGTAATTGTCCCGTTGCTCAATCTTTGAGATCACACCAATTGTTTCATCTCCTTTTGTCTCTACTTCGAACTCAACCAAGTCGCCTACCGAAACCGGATTCGTGCTTTTAATACCTCCCATCCGAAACTTCCCTTTGATACGGCATTCGTAAAAATCGCCCTGTTGCGATTTTACGGTATACCAACTTCCGGTAGATTTATAAACAACCCCTTTCATCTTACAAAGTTGCGAAACATTTATTCATTTATCACTTTCTTTTGATGGTTAATGGATTCTTGGTGAATCGCTTTAAAGATGCGCAAAATAAATTCTTCACTCAACTTATTATCCTCACCTTCCAAAATCATTTTTCCCAATATCTCGTTCCATCGTTTCGTCTGAAGGATCGCAACATTATTTTTCTTTTTCAATGCGCCTATCTCATCGGCGATTTTCATACGCTTTCCTAATATTTCCAACAGCTTATGATCCATCACATCGATCTTGGTTCGCAGTGTTGCCAATTTGTTTTTGAACTCGATCGCGTCTCCTTCTTCCTTTCTAATCCGTAAGTCGATGGTCATTTGGCGTAAGGTCTCTGGTGTAATCTGCTGTGCAGCGTCACTCCAAGCATTATCAGGGTCGAAGTGTGTTTCGATCATTAAACCGTCGTAATTCAAGTCTAATGCTGTTTGACATAGATCGAAAATAATATCCCGGCGCCCGGCTATATGTGACGGGTCTAAAATAAGGGGTAAATCGGGGTATCTATTCTGAAGATCAATAGGAATTTGCCATTCGGGATTGTTCCGGTATCGTGTTTTCTCGTAGGTGGAAAATCCTCTGTGAATCACGCCTAAATTCTTAACACCGGCTTCATATAATCGCTCCACCGCACCTAGCCACAAAGCCAAATCGGGGTTCACCGGATTTTTAATTAAGACCGTCTTGTCGGTACCTTGAAGCGCATCGGCAATTTCCTGAACTATAAAGGGTGAGACAGTGGTTCGTGCTCCCACCCAAAGTATATCAACATCGTGTTTAAGGGCCAAATCAACATGGTTTGCATTGGCAACCTCCGTAGCGATTAACATGCCCGTTTCTTCCTTTGCCTTTTGCAACCATTTTAATCCTAACGAACCCACGCCTTCGAAATTACCAGGACGTGTTCGAGGTTTCCAGATACCGGCACGAAGCACCGTTGCATCGGTATCTTTTAACTGATGTGCTATCTTTAAAATCTGTGCTTCGGTTTCGGCACTACAAGGACCTGCAATTACCAAAGGATGTTGTAAACCAAACGCATCTAGCCAGCTTTTAAGTTTCTTGTTATTCTCCATGTATCGCAACTTTCGTTATGCTACTAGGCACGCTATCCAAATTTTGATTATACGTTCCTAAAATTTTTAATTCCTTTACGGTCTTTTCGAGTAATGTGGTCACTTCGGTAAAAAGTGTGTAGTCTGAAAACAACACATCCACAAAAAAAGCATATTGCCAAGGTTTCCCTACGATAGGCAGGGATTGAATTTTTGTCAAATTTATATCAAAAGTACTCAACAATTGTAAAATAGTACATAAACTTCCCACCTGATGACTGAGTTCAAACTTTAGTGTTGCCTTATTCACTTCTGAAACCTGAGTATGTGTATTTCTGGCGATTGCGACAAAGCGTGTTTGATTTTCTTTGACGGTCTGAATATTGCTGTCAAGAATTTTTAATCCGAATTTTTCTGCCACTTGTCTGCCTGCTATTGCCGCAACGCCCCTTAGATTTTGTTCTTTGATGCGTCTTGCTTCCGAAGCGGTATCCTTACCCTCAATGATCTTGCAATGCAGGGGAAATCGTTGCAAATAATCTTTGCATTGCAACAGGGCAACCGGATGTGAATGAATTTCCTCTATATCGTGAATGCTTTCAGTTTCCAGCGCCATTACAAACATTTCGATATTTAAAAACACCTCATCCACAATTTGAAAATCTCCCGAATCGATCAAACCGTAATTGGGTAGAATAGAGCCGGCTATCGAATTTTCTATGGCGAGCAGCCCGAGATCTGCATTGAAATTAGTGACCTCCCGTGTGACTTGTTCAAATGAATCGCAGGTGACGAGCTGAATTTCTGTCTCGGGAAACAGTTTTTGAACTGCTATATGGTGAAAAGAACTTTCTATGCCTTGTATTGCTACTTTCATACCTATGTAATTTTATGTTAGTGTAAAAAAAAAGTCCCGGAATAAATCCGAGACTTTCGTTATTAGTAATATGTTAATTAACTACACAACAATCTCGGATCTTTCCGTAAAATAGAAAAACCAAAAATTGAAATATGTACTTATTGACTTCATTATGCGTTTGTATGTAGCTAAAGTACCCAAAACTTTAAGATGACAAAATCTTTTTTCAACTTTTTTATTTATGTAGCTTTGAAAAAATAAATTCATGTCCATACAGGTCACACATATCACCAAAGAATACGGCAAACAGAAGGCGTTGAACAAGGTCTCTTTTCAAATTGAAAAGGGTGAGATTGTTGGTTTTTTAGGTCCCAACGGTGCAGGAAAGTCTACTATGATGAAGATTCTTACCACCTATTTAAATGCTTCGGAAGGCACGGCTGTGGTGAATAATTATTCGGTAACTGAAGAAAAATTCAACGTTCAAAAAAGTGTAGGCTATCTGGCCGAACACAATCCACTGTATTTAGATATGTATGTGCGGGAATACCTTCGGTTTAATGCCGAAATTTATAAGATCCCAAAATCTGAAGTTGAAAAAGTAATCACACAAACAGGGCTTACTTCCGAAGCGCACAAAAAAATTGAACAACTTTCGAAGGGATATCGCCAACGTGTTGGGCTGGCGAATGCATTGCTTCACGATCCGGAAGTACTCATTCTAGACGAACCAACCACCGGATTGGATCCAAATCAATTAATAGAGATTCGATCGCTCATAAAAAATATTGGAACGGAAAAAACGGTACTTCTATCTACCCATATCATGCAAGAAGTCGAAGCCATATGTGATCGTGTCATCATTATTAATAAAGGGGAGATTGTTCTCGATAAAAAACTAAGTGAACTGTCTAATAAGAAAGAACAGATTGTTGAAGTAGAGTTTAATTATCGCGTGGAAGTGGAAGCTTTAAAGCAACTGCCCCATATTTCGAAGGTGGAAAACACAAGTGGTTTTGTATATCATTTACACTTTAACACGGTTAAAGATATGCGAGGGGACGTATTTGACTATGCGCATGACAACGGATTGAAGATTTTGCAGTTGCATCAAAAAAACACAACCCTAGAGAAGTTATTTATCGAACTAACTACTCAAAAATAAGTCGGCCGGTATATAATTCTTCTACATCTACGACTCTTGGACGATTCTTACAAATAACATCCCCAAGCCCACGAATTTCACCTCTAATAATATCCTGTGGATTTACAATCATTTTATTTGTACCTCTATGAAATACATATAATCGCTCTACCTCTAAATCCCCAGCCTCAATTCTTACATCACCATCGAACAAGCCAAAAAATCCTGCATAAACTTTACCTCTCAAATAGAACTTCGAAAGGCCATTAGCATTGATATTCAAATTACCAACATCTAGATCCATATTAAAATCACCATCTCTATGAGCTCCATCCTCTTCAAAAATATCTTCGGATACCAACTTTAATTTTCTAAACCTAATTACTCCCTCACTTTCAACTGTGAGTCCTGAGCTATTCCTAATTTCGTTAATATCAGGCGAGGTAACGTACACCTTGGTTATTCCATAATCACGTACCCAGTTGCAACTGTTTCGATCACTTATGGTTAGAATACTGTCCTTAACCTTAACCTGTATTTCGTTCATTAAATTCTCGCCGGTCTCCACCCGAACATTCTGGAAATCTCCCTGACTAACAATG
>NZ_JAIOHK010000070.1 GCF_019913785.1 Altibacter sp. | reverse complement strand
TCGGACCATTTATTGAGTTGTTGGATATGCCGAATATCTGCGATGACAAATTGTTCGTCAAATTGTTGAAAGCCGCTGTTGTAAATTCCTACAATCGTAAAACCTCTACTTCTGGGTGCCTTGGCGCTGTCGTTGTTTAGGAAGAAGGTAACGATCTTGTCATTCAGTTTGAGCTGTAATCGATTTGCGAGATAGGATGATAAAAGAATTTCAGCATTTAAATCGCCTGTAAAATTTGGCAACCTTCCTTCCACCAAAAAGTCTTTAAAATAGGTCCAATCGTAGTCGTTGCCCACCCCTTTTACCACAATGCCTTCAAAATCGGTTTCGGTTCGGATCACACCCCCTTTTGAAGCGGTAACCTGGATGTGTTTAATTCCCTCTACGCTTTTAAATTCGGGGTAAAAATCCTGCGTTTTTGAAATGGGAATCTGCGAATCGTTCGAAAAATTGGTGTCGAAGTTGGTAATGATGATATCTCCGTTAAAAGCGGAGACCTTTTCTCGTATTTTTTTCTGAAGCCCAATCCCTGTGGCAATGGAGATTAGCATCATAATAATACCAAGGGCGATCGCAGTAATGGCAATTTTTATTATTGGTGCCGAAATACTACTTTTATAATCCTTGGCAGCAATGATGCGCTTGGCGATGAAAAATTCGAAATTCACGGGTTAACGTATGCGATTATCTTTTTTCAAAAATACATTTTTCTTAGTGAAGCTTGGCTTTAATGAGCTGAAAGGTTCAGTGAATTTAAAACCATTCGCTGAACTAACCCCGTTTTTTTACGGGGTCTCCACCAGCAAGTTGGTATTTTTAATGAAATTTGGGATTTTATTTTTTATTATTCCATGTTTTTCCTGTGGAAGTCAGAACAAAGAAACAAACGCTACCACTTCCGAAGAAATTGTTATTCACGATACGGTGCGTGTGGGAAGTACTACTTCAACCGACACCAAAGATATAGTTATTGGTGCGGAGCGTTTTTCGGCATATTTTCCACTGCTGAAGGGCAAAAATATAGGATTGGTTGCCAATCATACTTCGGTGGTGCATTTTGCCGAAACCATATATCCGCCCAATGGCGAGGCGATTTCCGTTGAAAAAGAACAACATTTGGTAGATCTTTTATTGGACAATAATTTTTTACTAAAAAAAGTGTTTTCTCCCGAACATGGATTTCGCGGCACGGCCGATGCAGGCGAATTCGTTAAAAATGGTTTGGATACGAAGACCGATTTGCCCATTATCTCGTTGTATGGAAAAAACAAGGAACTTCATGCCGAAATGCTTCAAGGCATTGATATGATGGTATTTGATATTCAGGATGTTGGCGTTCGGTTTTACACCTATATTTCTACGCTGCATTATGTGATGGAGGCATGTGCCGAAGCAAATATTCCACTAGTTATTTTAGATCGCCCCAATCCCAACGGGCACTATATTGACGGACCTGTACTCGATATTAAATACAAAAGCTTTTTAGGGATGCATCCGGTGCCGTTGGTGCATGGTATGACCGTGGGGGAATTCGCGCAAATGATCAACGGACAAAGATGGCTGAGGCATGGTGGTCAATGTACACTTCACATCATCGAGCTGCTTCACTATACACATCAAACGCCCTATTCCGTTCCGGTACGGCCTTCGCCAAATTTACCGAATGATGTTGCTATTAATTTATACCCCAGTCTAGGGTTATTAGAAGGAACCAACCTCAACGCAGGGCGTGGTACCGAAATGCAATTTCAACTTATTGGATCTCCGTATTTGCCACAGGACAAATATCCTTTTTCGTATACGCCACAGCCTAACTTCGGATCTAAAAGTCCGAAGTTCAACGGAGTGCTATGTAACGGCCTGGATCTTAGGGAAACGCCTAGAATGAGTCGGGTGGATCTCACGTGGATCATGGATGCCTACCGGAACTATGAAAAGAAGGAGGCTTTTTTCAACACAAAGAATTTTACCACCCATGCCGGGACTGAAGTATTACAACAGCAAATTGAACAGGGATATACATTTCGGGAGATAAGAGCCACTTGGCTTCCCGACTTAAAAGCCTATGACCAAATGCGGGAAAAATATTTATTATACCAACGCTAACTATTGGGGTAATCGCTTCTTCATTTCCTCCACGATGTTAAAGGCAGCAGGACAAATCGCTACATTCTTTAAGGTTAGATTGGAAATCTGCTGGAATTTCTTCCGGTCGGTATGTGGAAATTCCCGACAAGCTTTTGGACGTACCTCATAGATACTACAGTAATTATCGGCACCCAAAAACGTACAAGGAACCGATTGTAAGACAAAATCGTTTTCTTCATCAATACGCAAATACTTCTCAATAAATTGTTGTGGTTTTAATCTGAAGTGCTTGGCAATACGCGCAACATCCCTATCGGTGAACAGGGGGCCTGTTGTTTTACAACAGTTGGCACAGCTGAGGCAATCGGTGCGACTGAATTCATTTTCGTGCAACTCGGCCATCAATGCATCCAAATGTTTTGGTGGTTTCTTCTTCAGTTTCGCGAAGAATTTTTTGTTCTCGTTATGCGTATCTTTGGCACGCTGCGGGAGTTGTTTCAGAATATCGTCCATAGCAATTCAAAAATAAACAATTCAACTTTATGAAAGATATTTTTGGCACAGCACTGTTGGATTATTACCACGGAAATTATACCGAAGACCTCATCACCGAAACAAACATCAGTGAGGAAGACGAATTACCGCTACCCTATTTATTCCGAAATTTTGCTGAAATGCCCTCCATCGAACAGCAGGCTTTGCAACTTTCCGTTGGGCACGTCTTGGATGTGGGTTGTGGTGCCGGAAGTCACGCCTTGTATCTACAGGAAAAAGGGCTCGAAGTCACCGCTATCGACACTTCTGAAGGTGCGGTAAAAGTAAGTGCGCTTCGGGGTGTGAAAAATGTACGACAGCTACCTTTACTTGAATTGAAAGACGAAAAATTCGATACCATCCTGCTGCTAATGAACGGTGCCGGTATCTTTCAGAAGGTAAAACACATATCCAACTATTTGAAGCATTTGAAATCACTTTTGGCCACAAAGGGACAAATTCTGGTCGATACAAGCGATTTAAAATATATGTACGATCAAGAAGCCGACGGTGGCATTTGGGTACCGGGCGACCGATACTATGGCGAATTGACTTTTACCGTTCGCTATAAGGGAAAAAGTGGAAAGCCATTTGATTGGTTGTATTTGGATGAGCATTTATTCGAAGATGCCTGTTTGACCAATAATCTGACTTTTGAAGTAGTGGCTCGTGGTGAAAATTATGATTATCTCGCCCGAATTACTGCTTAGGCGAATAGCCGGCCTTGATCAGCGCACTCATATTCGCTGCAAATAGATCTCTACTCCAATGCCCTGCAATTTCGTTGATATCGGCTGTAAGCCCTTGCCGATTTGCCGCCAGCTTTTTTCCTACGTTACCGTTTTGGAATACGGCGATCAACGTATTTTCTGTTTCGGTGAGCATACCGGTATTTATTTTTAGCATCTTTTGCGCAGCTTCGGTTTGATAGAAAACGGTCATTTCGGCAATTTCTGGTCTCGAAAAGTGATTGCGGTAGGCAAATGTTAGAAATTGAGTGACTTCAGCCAAACTCTTTTCTTTTCCTTTTTTTAAGTCGGTCCAAAATGGATCCGGTACATCGGCGGTTTCAAAATTCTTTTTTAACAAGACGAACACATCATCATAGGCCTTGCTGTATTCCTCTTGCGTTCCATTGCATTGTAAGAGCTCCATGATTTCCAGCTGAAAGACATCCCCCTGTGCAGAAACAGAAAAACAAATCGTTAAAAAAAGCGTTAAAAACGAGTAGCTCATTTTCATAATGGGCAATTAAAAGTTATGTTTGTTAAAAATACAAAAATATAGGAATGAAGGGGCCTTGGATTAAATTGTTATTGGTAGTTGTTGCATTTTTCGCTGTAATCTCTTGTAAGAAAGATGACGGAGAACCGCCCATAGATCCCAAAGCTGAAAATCGAAAAAGCCTCGGAGTCTCGGCCGAAGATTTGTTGTCTGAAGATATTTACGATCGAATCACCATAGAATTAGTATATGCTCCGTCTTACCGGCCCACCGATATAGCCATCAATGAATTTCGAAATTTTCTGAACGCTCGCCTGAATAAATCCGGTGGCATTAACATTATTGAAACGGTTATTGAAGCACCTTCAGGGGCACCCTTCAATATTGAGGAAATTAGAGCGATTGAAGACGAGCATCGGGTACATTATACGGTCGATAATACAATCGCCGTTTATATATTCTTTTCAAATGGTGTTTCTACCAACGACACGAATACGTCTGTAACCCTTGGAACTGCGTACAGAAATACCTCCATTGTGGTCTATGAGAAGACCGTCCGAGATATCGCCTTGAACAATCCGAATATTGAACTGCACGATTTAGAAATTAACACGCTGGAACACGAATTTGGTCATATCCTCGGTTTGGTAAATATTCAGGACGATGATATTCATACCAACCACGAAGATGCTGCCCATCTGAAGCATTGTGTTGTAGAAGATTGTCTTATGTATTTTGAAAGCACCGACGGACTCCGATTGGCAGAGCGTTTAGCGAAACGAGGCGTGATACCATCCTTTGATCCCCTTTGTATAGCCGACCTACAGGCGAAAGGAGGGAAATAGATGATTAGTAATTAGTGATTAGTGATTAGTGATTAGTGATTAGTGATTAGTGATTAGTGATTAGTGTAAAATTAGATTTTCGATCGCTACTCACTACTTTTTTCATACACCTTTTTCCCATTGATAAATGTAGCACTCACCTTAACATTGGGTATGCTATCTAGGGGGATGGTCATAATGTCTTGTTCGAGCACGGTGAAATCGGCAAATTTACCGGCTTCGATACTTCCTTTTTCGTCTTCTTCAAAATTAGAATAGGCCGCCCAGATAGTCATCCCTTTTAGTGTTTCTTCCCGGGTCAATCCTTCTTCCATACGATAGCCACCTTCAGGATATTGCTTTAAATCCTTTCGGGCCACAGCGGCATAGAAGGTATACATAGGGTTTACCTTTTCTACCGGAAAGTCGGTTCCCAAGGCTACCATTCCCGACTTCTCAAGCAAGGTTTTATACGAATAGGCTCCTTTTATACGCTCGGCCCCCACTCTATCCTCTGCCCAATACATATCGCTGGTCGCATGTGTAGGCTGAATGGATGGTAATATCTTTTCTGAAAAATAGTCGAAATCGGATGGTGTGATAATCTGTGCGTGTTCCACTTTCCAGCGAGGGTCTTTTTCATCTTTCAACACATTGGAATACACCCGAAGCACAGAAATATTTGCCGAATCTCCAATGGCATGCGTGTTCATTTGATAACCAGCTGCCGCAATTTTCCTGGCCAATGAGTCTAAGGCTGCTTCGGTAGTGATCATCAGCCCAAACTGACCCGGTTGATCGCTATATTCCTGTCGCATGGCCGCACCACGTGATCCTAAGGCACCATCACTCCACACTTTTACCGAACGTACATTCAGTCGATCTGTTTTAATAATCCCATTCTCTAAAAAGTAATCCAAGTCACTTGATCTTCCTGCGACCATCGCATATATGCGTAGGGACAGCTCATTTTTTTCGTGAAGGTCCCTCATGATTTCAATAACCTCTCTCGATGTGCCGGCCTCGTCAATGGTGGTTAACCCAAGTTCTAAACAGACTTGTTCAGCCTCTTTTAAAGCAGTCACCATAGTTTCACGACTTGCCCTTGGAATAGTAGCTCTCACCGCAGACATGGCTGCATCCACCAAAATGCCGGTAGGCTTGCCATCCTTCAAGACTACTTCGCCTCCATCAACTTTGGTTTTTCCCGTGATTCCTGCCAATTCTAAGGCTTTACTGTTTACAATCATGGCATGTCCATCTATGCGCCGTAAGGCGACAGGTGTATTGGGGAACAGGGAATCCAACTCCTTTTTTGTAGGGAACTCCTTTATATCCCAATCGTTTTGATCCCAACCGCGTCCCGTGATATATTCTACATTTTTCTCCTTTTGAAAGGCTACCACACGTTCCAAGACTTCACTATAGCTTTTGGTATCCACCAGATCTACATTTTGAAGTGCCATCCCCAAATTTAATAAATGGGCATGGGCATCTATGAGTCCGGGGATAATTGTCTGTCCCTGCGCGTCGTATACTTCGGCGATTTTGTATTTCAATTCTAATTCGGGTTTTTTACCTATTTCCAGAATCTTTCCATCTTTTACCACAAAGGCCTTTGCCGTATCAAAATTGTCATTGACCGTGTAGATGGTCGCATTTTTAACGAGGAGATCTGCCGGAATTTTTTCGGGAGCACAGGAAAAAAATATGAGTACAAAAAGGAAAAGTATGTTTTTCATCGGATTGGTTTTTAGTAAAAATAGAAAAAGCATCCCGATTTATAGAATGCTATTAGCAATTAAAATTTTTATGCGGCTACCAGTCGAACTTATAGGTGGCTCCCAACAATCCCTGTATTCCCTGTACCGGATAATTGTACCATTTCAAATAATTATCGCTCAACAAATTACTTCCCTTCAGAAAGATTGAAAGTCGGTCGTTTACATTATATCCAAAATGTGCATTCAGATCTACATAGCCGTCTAAGGTAACTACGGTTGGAAACGGGTCTATCAACGGGCTATACGCCACGATTTGGTCTTTTCTTTCACCTACATAAAATAATGAGGCACCTCCATACATCTGCTCGGTAATGTTGAAATTGGAAAAGATGGTTGCTTTTAAATCGGGTAAATTCCAGGCTTCGGCTTGGTTGGTAGTGTTATAACTAAAATATTCTCCATTGATCCCCAGTGAAAAGGCTTCGGAAATTTCCACTTGTAACGCGCCAAACACCGACAATGTATTGATAGCATCGTAGACCACTTGAAATGAATTTCCGTACTGATAGGTTTCGGTAGGGGCTATATCGTTGATGGGATTGATTTGAAAAAGTGCTTTGTTTTCGGCTTTGCCATAGGAAGCTCGAAGGTTATATCCTACCGAATTGGACAGTTTCCCTTTCAATCCTCCAAAGGCATTGTACAAATTCTTGGTAGGCATGATGAATAAGGTGGGCGAAACATACGGATTTATCTCTTTTAGATCGTAATAGGTATTTTGCTCGAGACCGCCTTCGGTACCGCCATAGACAATGAGGAGTTCATCCACCAAGCGGTAGGAGGCATTGATCCGCGGATAGATAGAAAAATTGGTATCGCTGGCTTCGGAATCCATACTTAGGTAGGCCGCTACTCCAAGCGAAAGTGTGAGATCGTTATTGATATACACCAAAGACGGCGCGATTCCCGCATTTAAAAAACTATAGTCTATTGGTATTTCGGCAAAATATATGCGATCGAAACTGCCCGAAAGATAATCTACATCGCCATCAATTTTTAGGGTGAAATCGGTCAATGGAAAGGAAAACTCAGGTTGTGTGTTGATATTGAATTCGGAAGAGCCGTAGGCATCACTCAAGAATTGCACCTTGGCCGAAATCTTATCGAAAAAGCTTTCATCCACAGCAATGCTTCCACCTACATATCCGCTGAAATAGGTTTGTTGTACATCGAAGGTTTCATTTAACAAAATTAATTGCTCTTCAAAACTATCGGGCAACCCATACCAATTGAATAATTGATGTTTGACACCTGCATCCAGACGATACGACGCATCGCGCTGTCTGCTGGAATAATTTCCATCCAAACTGGTGTTGTAAAATTTGTTCTCTAGCAGTACGCCATCGATATCGCCCTGTGATGAGTTATGCCGAAAAAAGAAACCGGCATTGTCGGTTCTACTTAGCTCGAAGTTGCTATACAGTTCACCTAGAATACTGGTATAATTCCCAAAACCAAGGGTCGCATAATTATCGTATAATTTTATGGGCTTCGCTTTTTCCACAGTGGCCGCCTTCCCTTTGGCGGGGGTAAAAGTAGAGGCCACAGGCACCGAAAAAATGCTGTAATTCACCTCCTTTTTTTGGGCGTTGACCGAATCATTTAGCACCGGTGTTTCCTTTACCTTAAAGGCATCGGAGATGGTAGGCGTATAGGGTTTTACAATATTAACCACTTCGGTCCCCAGATCGCCTTCCTGAGCATAAAAGGGTGCCGTACAAAAACTAACAACTATAACTAAAAGTGAGGCTAAACGTTTTTCTAACATGTTGTCTGGATAAATTTATTTCTGAAATGACTTTAGTTTCCGTCTGTTTCTACAGAGGCATTGGTTTTTGCTTCGGAAGCTTTTACAACGGCCAATTCGGCCTTTGCTTCGTCTACGACATCCTGATATTCGGTGAAATTTTTAATTACACTTTCCAAAATATAAGAGGCCTGATAGGCATCTTCCAAGGCGTAAAAATTCTTTGCCATAAGCACCAGCCCTTTTGCACCGTAGTATTTAAATCCGCTATAATCTTTGGCTAATTTTTGGATCGAAGCATTCGAGGCTTCGTAGTTGCTATCCTTATTCTTAAAATAGGCATCGTAAAACAGGGCTTCTGCAGCCAGCTGTCCTGTAGCAATTTTTGAAACCTCAGCATAGGCCATTTTTGCCTTGCTTTCGTCCCCGGTTTTCATGGCAGCACGAGCAATGATGATTTGTGCATCACTTTTAATGGCGTTATCGATCTTGGAATTCTGAAGTACCTTCTCTGCATAGGCAACCGCTTCGGGATATAGCTTGAGCTCATAACTCGCCTTCATGCTGTTGGTTTGTGCAAAAATGATGTTTTGGGGGAAATCGGCTTCAACCTCCAATTGTTTCAGATATTTCAGTGCATTTTGATAGTCCTTTTTGCCCAAATACAATTCTGAAATACGCGCCAAGGCCTGCTCGCTGAACTCACTACGCTCCTTCCCCGCCACAAAGGCATAATGCGGAATGGCTTTTTCCGAAGCATTTTCAGCAAAATACAACTGTCCTGCATAAAAATGGGCTTTTAAGGCGTGTTGGCCGTTTGGAAATTGCTTCAAATACGCCTCGAACCGTGGCAATGCCTGCTTCGGCTTGTTTTCTAAATAAGGTTGTTCGGCAGCCAGATAGGTCGCATCATCTACTTCGGCATCTTCAATATCGACAAAATCCAATGACTTTACCCAGTTGGCATATTCGTCCACCCGTCCCTGGTCGATATAAATAATCTTGGCGGAAGCCACGGCTTGCAAGGCTTCGGTAGTAGACGGAAAATCCTTGGCCACACGTTTAAAGAGATTGAGCGCCTCATTGCTTTTTCCGGTATTGTCGTAGATCAGCGCCTTTTTCAGCAAGGTGCGCGATACATAGCTACTGGTGGGTTGTTCCTTTAAGAGTTTGTCATAGGTGGCAATTGCATCGTTTGTCTTGTCTTGAGAAACATAGGTATTACCCAATTCGTATAGGGCATCATCGCGGTATACCGATCTGGGGTATTTTCTTGAAAACTCTTGCAGTCCGTCGATCTTACTCTGCACGCGATCTACAAATCCGTAACTAATTGCCTTCTGGAACGCGGCATAGTCTTCATCTGGGGTGTCAAGTTCGATGGCCTTGTTGTAATTGTCCATTGCCGGCCAATACTGGCTGCTTACAAAATAACTGTCCCCCAAGCGAAGGTAGGCGTCTTTTTTACGAGCTCCATTTGAAGAGGAGGATTCCACGTATATTTTGAACTGGTTGATCGCTTCGGAATAGTTCTTCAGCTTAAAATAGTTATACGCGAGATTGTAGTGACTATTTTCCATTTCGGGCGCCTTGGCCGCTCCGGGTAACTGAAGGAACTGTTTATACCCAATAAGTGCTTCATCAAAATTATTGAGTTGATAGTCACATTCGGCTTTCCAAAAGGTGGCTCGAGCTGTATACAGTGGATCGCGGGGTTCGTTTAAGGATTTGTCTAAGTAGGAAATCGCTTCGCGATAATTTCCTTCATTATATAGCTCGGTGGCTCTAAAGAAGGTTACTTTTTGATAGGCCAATTTGTTTTCAAAGGATTTGTTATTCTCCAACAATTCGATGGCCGCTTTATAATTTTTAGAAGTGAGGTAGGAATCGATCAACAGGTCCTTCAGTTGTTCGTTGTTCTTGTTGTTCGGATAGGCCTCCATAAATGAAAGAAGCACCTGTGGCGTACTCTGGTAACTATTTCCTATCTCGTAACTGAGTTTGGCATAATTGAGCCAGGCGTCCTCCTGAATTTCGGGAGAGAAATCCATTTCGGAAGCATTTTTAAAAGCGTTTAAAGCCTGTTGCTTCTGATCGAGTTTCAGATAGGATTCGGCCAAGTGATAGTAGGCATTTTGCGCTACCGAATTACGCCCATCCACGATCTTATTAAATTCCCCTATGGCACTTTGAAAGTCCCCTTGTTTGTAATAGGCATAGCCCAACTGGTAGTAATCGGTATTGTTCCACTTACCGCGTTTTCCTTTGTATTCCCTTAAATACGGTATGGCTTCAGCATATTTTTCCAGGTTGAAATAACTCTCCCCTATAATCTTGGAAAGCTCACTTTTCTCTACCGGATTTGATTGGTCGTACTGTTCCTTGCCCATATCAATTGCCTTTTGGAAATTTCCCAATTTGAAATTCATATCGGCCTGGTAATAGGAAAGTCCTTCGGCATAGCGCTCTTCGTTCTTTACTTCTTCGAAAAGTTCGTTGGCTTCTTGATAATCATCGCCTTCATACGCAATAAAACCGAGGTAATACTTCGCCTGCGACCCGTACTTTTGTGAAGTATTTACACGATTGAAATACTTCTTGGCTTCACTATAGCGCTTGTTCTTAAAATAGGCATAGCCATTGTTAAAATAGAAACGGTCCCTTTCACTTCGGGGGACACTAGACTCATCCACCTTATCGTACCATTTTCGAGCATAGGAGTATTTGCCATTTTCAAAATAATAATTGGCCACATTGATATAGGCTTCGTTGCGTTTGATACTGGTGGGATATTCGGTGACAAATTCTTCCATCAGGGCATCGGCATCCTGTTGGTTGAGGCGAACAGCACAATTGGCGATATAATAAGCACAATCACCCTGAATGGTTTCGTCTTTTACACTATGCTTTACCTTGGTAAATAGATTTTGGGAGGCGAGAAACTGATTATTCCGGTACAACTCCAGGGCTTTATTGTAATCGACCAACTCGTTGGTAAATACGGCGGTTTGCTGCGAAAAGGAAGTAACGGAAATAAGTAGGAAAAGAAAAACAGCTATGAGGTTTCTAAGCATTTTATTTACTTTATTTAAGGCGTTCAAAAGTACAAGTTAGGCGAGAAGAGCGATACTAAAATCTTGAAGTTTTTTAACAATTAAATGAACAATTTGAGCTGTGGTTTCAACTATTTGAAACATACTCCTTTACAAGATTTCAATATACTATTTCCTTTCTCTAGCCTTGATTATAACGTTTCAATTGGGCGATAAGTATACAAAAGGAGGATGAGTTTTTAGCAGAGATATGGCTTCTTAAAAAAATGCAGTACTTTTAAGCTGAATTGAATTAATACCGTGTTAGTCTATGAAAAATATTGTAATTATTTGTTTGATGCTTTGTTCCGTTTCGTTGTTTGCTCAGCGAAATACGTTTAAAAATCTAACCGAAAAGGATGGCAAGATTGGAATTGGCACTGAAAAGCCCGATGAATTACTCACCGTAAAAGGCAAAATCCATACGCAGGAAGTGCTGGTGGACCTCAACGGTGCTGTAGCCCCAGATTATGTATTTGAGCATTATTTTGAAGGTGCTTCGAAATTGAATCCTACCTATGCGCTGCTCAGCTTGGAAGAAGTGGCCGCTTATATTGAAAAAGCGCATCATTTACCCGGAATCCCTTCGGCACAACAACTTGAAGCGAACGGGATTTCATTAAAAGAAATGAATCTGTTGTTGCTTCAGAAAATAGAAGAACTGACGCTGTATACCCTGGAGCAGCAAATACAGTTGGACACTATAATGGAAGAGCTTGAAAAATTAAATTCACTCAAAGATTGATGAAAAGGATCTTCTTTTATGTATTTACTTTTTGTATTTCCTATGGCCTTTTGTCTCAAAACGAAATGGAAGACAGGTACTATTTTCACTCGAATATAGATAAGGGGGATCTTCTTACGGTATCCCAAAACGAGGACGGTACGCTAAAAGTAGTAAGTCGAGAAAATAATCTAGAAACCAACATCTATTCAGAATATAAAGTATTTGAACTTCAAAAGGCATTTCCAAATACCAAAGACTCTTTACTAAAAACGGTTTACAATATCGTAACGAACCGCGTAGAATTACTAGGTTCCTTACAGTATAATTTCCCAAAGAAATACACTAGAATTGACCAATATTACCCTAACGAAGGTCCTTATTATCCCAATGATTACGGCGCTACCAGTCCTGTGAAAAATTTAGGAACTACAAGCGCATTGTACGATTTGGACCTTATAAAGGCACCGCAGGCCTGGGGTATTACTAAAGGTTCGAAAAAGGTAGTTATTGGTATCTCGGATGCCAGAATTGATTCTATGCATCAGGATTTTGCCGGACGAATTTCAAATTATATTAAATATTCCAACTCAAGTAAAGGACTTACATGCGCACACGGGTCAAACGTCGCCGGGATCGCAGTGGCAAGAATGGATAATGCTGTTGGAAGACCGGGAATATGTGCCGAATGCGATGTGGTTGCGACAAGTTATGGAAGTTTCAAACAAATTGAAGAATTAGTGGAAGCCGGTGCGAAAGTGATCAATACAAGTTGGGTGTTATGTCATATGGGAACCTATCACGAAAATATTGAGGCAAGAATTAATGAATTTTATGATGACGGAATAATTATTGTTGCTGCCGCAGGAAACACTAATGATTGTAAAAGAAATGGAGTGGTTCTTCACGACAATGGATATCCGGCTTCCTTTGAAAAAGTAATTTCTGTAACAGGTGTTTTTTCAGAATTCTCAGCACCTTCTGAAAATATATTTATTGGAAAAGAAGGTACTGAAGCGACCGCCTATCTTAAAGACCGGCATGCGCGAGAATTTTCTGTTGATAAAGATCAAAATATTACGGCAAAATATGTTCAATGGGTGATGCGCTACAATCCCTCAATTGATATCTCGGCACCTGCACGCACCTATTTAATTGGCCATGAACTTTGCGGATATGACTTTGTAGTGGGAGGGGCAACTTCGGCTGCAGCGCCATACATTACAGGTGTACTTGGACTTATATGGTCGGTGAATTACTGTTTGTCATCGTATGAAGCGGAAAGTATATTAAAGCTATCTTCAGAAGATATTGAAGTCTTGCCGGGAAATGAGAGATTTATAGGCGGTCTAGGGAGTGGCCGAGTAGATGCATATCGAGCCGTTAAGATGGCCAGAGAAACGAAAGCGTTGTTTGGAAATTTAGAAATCGAAAATAGAGACTTTTACCGTTTTAATTTTAAAATAGAAAACGCTCCCTATAATATTACACTTCGGAATCAAACTTTTAGAGATTCATCTACCGTGGATTTTAAAGCGAGGAATTCTATTGTATTAAAGCCTAACACTGCTCTTAGACCCGATAAATTAGGATTTATGAAACTAAGTATTGACCCGGATATCCCAACAGAAGAGTGTTTTCCAAAACCACCAAAACAATATGTCGATATATATAAAAAGCGCGATACTTCCGATTCATTAGAATCCGATATAAAATTTGAGGTAGCCTATAAAAAGGAAGAAAAGGCCATATATATTAGGCCTCTTATAAACGACAAAAAAAGTAATGAAAATTATTTTGTTCAAGTACTGAATTCGTCAAATAAGATAATTAAAAGTGAACAATTTAAATACCCTGAAGCGGGCTCAATTAAATTAAATATACCCTCGGGGCAAGTGATCGTTGTCAAAATTTCATTCAGGCATAAAAATGAAAACCATTCGCTGAAAATTTAAGGACTCTTTTTATTGAATAGCAATTGCATTATAATACCTTTGTTTTGCATATTAAAAAACTTAATATATGTCCCAACCTGTTTTATTCTTAAAAGAAGCTTCTATTTTTCAAGGAGAGAATTTGATACTTTCCGATGTGACGATTTCGGTGGAAAAAGGTGAATTTGTGTATCTAATTGGGAAAACCGGGACGGGAAAAAGCAGTTTTATGAAAACGCTCTATGGAGATCTTCCACTTCAAAAGGGCGAAGGTGAAATTGTGGGATATAATCTGTCTACGCTTAAAGAAAAGGATATCCCCTTTCTCCGAAGAAAATTAGGTGTTGTATTTCAAGATTTTAAGCTATTAAACGAGCGAACCGTCAAGGATAATTTACTTTTTGTGTTAAATGCTACAGGGTGGACAGACAAAGCGGCAATGAGCAGTCGCATTGATGAAGTTTTGGATAAAGTTGGTATGAAAACCAAGAGCTTTAAGTATCCCTATCAACTTTCGGGAGGAGAACAACAACGAGTAGCCATTGCAAGGGCTCTGTTAAATAACCCCGAACTCATATTGGCAGATGAACCCACCGGGAATTTAGATCCTCAAACAAGTGTAGAAGTTATGGAAGTCCTTCAGGAAATAAACAGAAACGGAAATACTATACTTATGGCAACACACGACTATGCCTTATTACTGAAGTATCCGTCCAAAACGCTCAAATGTGATGAGAGTCAGATATTCGAAGTCGTTCAGAAAACTGTTTAATCCCACTGTATTTTTTCCATTATAATTTTATTTAAGAGTTGACTACATTTTTTAGCACCTTCATTTGTTAAGTGATCTGCATCTCGTAGATCATCACTATTAAAACGCGGGTCTTGAGACAATTTAATATAGATAACATCTTCATTCTCCGATTGAAGTTTAGCGAGCGTTGTAACTATCTTTTCCTTTTTATCTGAATTAAGTGCTTCATAATAGGCCTTATACACAGGCATTTCCACTAAAAAGACCATTATATTACGTTGTTTACAGGCCGTTATTATTCTCTGAAGTCGTTGGGTATTGGTTTCGAAATCTATAAGTCCGTCTTCGTGTTTATTCACTATGATGGGTGTAATCTGCTCTTTGTCTTCAACTATATCTGAAGCGTCCTGAAATCCGTATCCATTTTCGTGACAAGTGACATTCGTTCCATTCTCAATATATTCATGAATCATTTCAACAGATTTATTGAATCGTCTCGCCAATGCCAGGCTGTATTTTTTTACATCGTAATTTGAAACAATAGGAACTTTCAATTGCATTTGGTTCTGATAAAAATACTTTCGCCATAAATCTTCTGAGGTATTGTCTTCTTGTGAGAGGCTAAAATAACTTATAGTGAGTACAACAGCCTTAAGGTTTGGCAGCCTATCTACATGTTTATTGAAAAGTAGTTCATCGAAATAAAGACTCTGACTCACATTAGCGATATTGAATGTTTTTGGCGAGAAATAATCCGGGTTTAAACCGTATAAGGCGTGAGAATTGCCAAAGAGCAAGACAGCGGACTCTTTATAGTCACCAACAATTTGCTCGTGTTTAAAAGTATAGTTGGTTTCTGTGGTACGATAAAAATACTCCACCCCTCCCCAGACCAGAAGCACCGGGATAAGAAAAAGTATTATTTTTTTATAAAGTCCCCTCATTTTTAAAATTGAAAATAGATAAATGGTTGCAAATTACCTGCATAATAAAATATACCAAACACCACCAAATAATAAATACTATACCGTAGCAATTTTGAATCGATATATCCTATATCCAACACATGCTCTCTATCTCGTTGCATCCATTCAAACACCATATACAAGAAAAGCAACAAGATACCAATACGAGGGATATAGGGTTTTGTAAACAGTGATTTTGAAAAAACAATTTCTAGATACTGAAAAGCATCTGTGATGGTTTCGGCTCTAAAAAAGACCCATGCAATAACCACAACAAAAAAAGTGGATCCAATGTTAATAATTTCTCTTAGGGTTGGCCATTTCCTTGATGCATTAAAAGCCGCCTCCTTCTTAAAAAACAGCACCACAGGAATAACAAACAACGCATGAACAAAACCCCAAAACACGAAGGTTAGGTTGGCTCCATGCCAAAGGCCACTCACCAAAAAAACAATTAGAATATTAACAATTAGTCGAGTCCGAGAAACTCTACTTCCACCTAATGGAATATACACATAATCTCTAAACCAGGTTGAAAGGGAAATATGCCATCTCCTCCAAAAATCTGACATGTTTTGCGCCAAATACGGGTAGTTGAAATTTCGCATAAGATCGAAGCCCAATAATCTTGAAACTCCAATTGCGATATCGCTATAACCTGAAAAATCGCCATAAATCTGGAATGCAAAAAACACCGCTCCAAAAAATAAAGTACTGCCGGATTGATCTTGATAGTTTTCGAAAATTGTATTCACAACCAGCGCACAATTGTCTGCGATCACCATTTTTTTAAATAATCCGCCCAGGATCAACCGCAACCCTGAAACATTTTTTTTATAATGAAACAAACGTTTGGTTTCAAATTGAGTCAGTAAATTGGAAGCTCTTTCAATGGGTCCGGCCACTAGCTGTGGAAAGAATGATACAAAGGCAAAAAAAGCAATGGGATCACTGGTCGGTTGTATTCTTTTTCTGTAAATGTCGATTGTATAACTTAGGGTTTGAAAGGTATAAAAGCTAATCCCAACCGGTAATAATATATTCCAACTGCTTCGGTTGAACTTTGTTCCAAATAAGGCAAATGTATCTACGAAAGTATCAACAAAGAAGTTAAAATATTTGAAGACCACCAACAGGCCCAAATTAAAGAATAAACTTATACATAATAAAAGCCTTCGCTTTAGCGGTGAACCACTTTTTCCTAATTGTCGACCTACTAAATAATCGACCAAGGAACTCAGAAAAATAAGCGACAAAAAACGCCAATCCCAGAACGCATAGAAGATATAGCTTACAAGGACCAAAAAAATATTTTGCCAACGTAAGTCGCGCCGAAATAGCGTCCAATACAAAAGCAACACCAAAGGCAGGAATAACGCAAAGTCCAGTGTGTTAAAAAGCATGAAATTGGATAAGCATGTTTGTGAATGGCAATCTACAAACAATCCCCCTAATTAGCCAGAACTTACATCCAATTTTATAATATTTAGATTTTAATAATAAAAAGTGAACTCTGCCAGTTATAACCCAATGTACTTTCGTTATTTTTGTAACAATGAGTGAGGCTATTTCTATTTTGATTCCTACCTTCAACTATAATGTATTCACATTAGTGACGGAAGTGCATCGACAGGCCGCCAACCTAGAGATTGCTTATGAAATTATCGTTCTGGATGATGCATCGGATTCCTGTATTTTGGAAAATGAAAAAATAGCGCAATTTGGCAATACGCAATTTATACGTTCAGAAATTAACTTGGGCAGGACTGCTACCCGTCATCAACTCGCTGAAAATGCAAGCTATGAAAACCTATTATTTCTTGATGCCGATGTATTCCCAAAATACGACGATTTTCTAAAACGGTTTGTCGATATATTACCTGCTGCTGGATTACTATTTGGAGGTATAATATATGCTGATGATGTTCCTGAAGCTGATAAATTACTACGCTGGAAATATGGGCATTCGCGAGAAAGTTTAACGGTGACAGAAAGAGAGAAAAATATATATGAAACCGTAAATTCGGGTTGTCTTTTAATTAAAAAAGAAATTTTCATTGCACTCAATGAACAGCTACAACAGCAATCCTACGGCATGGATCTACTTTTTAAACAATTGCTGAAGAAGCATAAGATAGCTATTACACACATAGATAATCCGGTGTATCATCTAGGCTTGGAATCGAACAAACAATTTGTGCAAAAGGCTCTGGAAGCAGTAGAAACTACCGTTCGTTTAGAAAATAGTAAGCTTCTGCAACCTGGGATTCGGCCCATTCAGAAATCGTATCTTCGGTTAAAAAAGTGGCGGCTTCTGTCATTATTCGGATTAATGATTGCCCCTTTTAAAAAAATGATGGAACGGAATTTCAACTCAACCCATCCAAATTTGTTTTGGTTCGATCTGTACCGACTCCATTATTATATACAACTAAAAAATAAGCATCGTGTCTAAGTTTTCGGTGATCATACCGCTCTATAATAAGGAAAGAGATATTCTAAACACCTTGAACAGTGTGTTTTTACAGACTTTTTCCGACTTTGAGATTGTGTTGGTTAATGATGGTTCTACGGATGGCAGTGAGGCTGTTGTTAAAAAATTAGAAGACCCCCGCATTTCCTATTTCAGTAAAAAAAATGAGGGCGTTGCAAAAACCCGAAACTTTGGGGTGGCAAAAGCCAATTCGCCATTTGTCGCATTTCTAGATGCCGATGATTACTGGTATCCGCACCATCTCGAAAATTTAAATTCCCTAACCGAAAAATTCCCCGATCAACAATGGTATGCAACGGCCTATGAACGTAAATCGAATGAAAGGCTCATTGCTCCAATGATTTCGCCCATTATGCAAAAACCAAAGGGCTGGAAAGGGGTTGTAGATGAATACTTTCAAAATAGTCTGATTAATTCGTTGGCATGGACCTCTGCAGTTTGTTTTAAAACTACATTTTTTAAGGAATTAAACGGGTTCGATGCTGCTATTACACATGGCGCCGGCGAAGACACCGATCTGTGGATTCGGGCTGCACTAAAGGCACCTTTGGTCTTTTCAACAACTGTCTCGGCAAGGCATAATTTGGACGGAAGCAATCGTATCTCACATACGCCAACGCTAACAAGGAACTATATGGATATTTCGAAATATGAAGCGATAGCCAAAGACAATATATATTTAAAAAAATATTTAGACCTCAATAGCTATTCATTCGCCATTCAACATAAATTAGCGAACGACAAGATTGCTTTTCAAAAATATTCAGAAAAAATTGATCGGGACAATCTCTCGGGAAGACAACGTTACTTACTTAGACAACCAAGAAATTTCTTACGACTCTTAATTAAAAGTAAGGGTTTTGCTGAAAAATTAGGGATTAGATTGACCTCGTTTAAATGAGAGAAACGCATCGTATTCGCGTATATAATCCTCCTCCTTATAGACATCACTTACCAAAGAAAGACATACCGCGCCCGCCGAAAAACTTTCCAACTCACGCCATATCCCGTTCGGAATTATTAACCCCTTATTAGGTCTGTTGAGGGTAATTATTCTTTTATCCACTCCGTTGTCTAATACCACATCGAAACTACCGCTCAAAGCAACTAAAAATTGCTGAAGCTCTAGATGTGCATGTCCGCCCCTTGAAGAATCACTGGGTACATCGTATAAGTAATACACTCTTTTTATGGGAAAAGGAAGTAATTCTTTTTCAATGACCGAAAGATTCCCTCTTCCATCGGGATCACTAATCTTTGGGATATCTATTAGCTCTATGTCTTCTAAATTAGGATAACGCATCATGTAATAATTGGTTCCATTGTTGAGAAATTATCACTGTCGAAAAATCCCCCACCGAAGCTTTTGCATTGTGCTTGCACTTTTTATAAAGCACTTCATCAAAACTCATGGTCGAGATAGCTTCGGCAAATAAAGGTATACTTCTTTTTGGAATTAACAAGCCATTTTTTTGGTGAACAATTACTTCAGACGGCCCCGATTCTATGTCCAAAGACACAACGGGAGTTCCTAGCGATAGTGATTCGACCAACACCATGGGGAAGCCTTCAAAATAACTAGTAAGTGTTACAAATCTGGCGTTTGCTATAATTGAGAATGGAGCATTGGTAAACGGTAAAAACAGAATGTGATCGGCACCTGCCAGCTGAGTACTTAGTTTTATAAGAGCTTCCTTATGGGGGCCATCGCCCAAAATAACCAAATAAATTCCTTGCTCCCATACCTTTGAAACCGAAAAGGAATGCAATAAAAAGCTAAAATCCTTTACGCTGTCATCCAGGCGCCCATAGCTTAAAATATAATCCTTATTTATAAGTGTTTCAGGTACCTTCTCCTCATTCTTACCCCAATTAGGATCATACGCGTTGTAAACAGTGGTGCAGTTATTAATTCCTAGCCTAACTTCTACATTATTTTTAATGAACTTCGAAACGCAAATTGTACGGGTATTTTGACGATATATTTTTGCCATCTTTTTAGGAAACTGTGTAAAATACAAGGCGGAATTTGCACTGTGTACCACATACATTCGTTTAATTCCTTTATAAATATATTTTGCATAAAAAAGTTCTCGACGGTATTCATTTTTACCGCGATGGTCAATGATTAAATCGAATTGATGTAGACGTAAATAACGCCTCAGTTTTTTAATGCGGAGGAAACGCCTTAATGCCGTATCCTTCTTATCCTTTAAAAGCCCTAAATTGAATATGGTTCCTGAATAAGGAAAATCAATTTCATCATTTAACAGTGCAATATGTACATCGTGACCTTCATTCGACAACATCTGGGAAAGTAGTGCACACGATCGTTCTGCCCCACCTCTGGCCAGTGAAATAGAAACCAGACAGACTTTAAATCTTTTATCGGGTGCATGCTGCGTCATCAATAAATAGTATTTTTGAGCTGAAGATTAGTGCCAAATATAGTATAATTATGAAGATACTCTTAGTGGGAGAATACAGTAGACTGCACAATTCTTTAAAGGAAGGTCTGCAAATTATTGGCCATAGTGTTACCCTGATCTCTACCGGGGACTATTTTAAAGACTATCCTGCAGATATTAAGCTTAAAAGAAAATTCTACACCGGAATTGGCAGAAAAATTCTGGTTGGTATGTATAGGCTTTTTGGTGTGCATATTGCTTCTATTTCTATCCTGAGACAGTTCTTTAGTTATAGCGAACAACTCAAAGGCTACGACATCGTCCAGCTCATCAATGAAAGTCCATTTGGAATAGAACCGAAGGATGAAAAAAAAGTAATTTCATTTTTAAAAAAATACAATCAAAAGCTGTTTTTGCTTTCTTGTGGAGCTGATTTTAAAAGTGTTTCCTATGCCCTAAGTGATGCACTCCCTTACTCACTTTTAAAAGCATATAAAGACGGGCTTGTCCCGGCATCCCATTTCGATTTTGCATTGAAATATGTAAGTCAGCCATTTAAAGAATTACACGAATTTTTATACACACAAATAGACGGAGTTATCGCATCCGATGTGGATTATCATCTTCCGCTTAAAGGACATCCAAAATATCTCGGATTGATTCCAAACCCCGTTGTCCTTGACTCCTTAGAGTACAAAGAAGTTCCCATAAATGGTGAAATAGAGGTTTTTTTAGGGATTAACAGGAGTAATTATCACACCAAGGGTATCGCCTATTTTGAAAAAGCCTTGGCTATAATTCAGCAAAAATATCCCGAAAGAATTAATCTTACTGTCGCTGAAAACATTCCCTATGCAGAGTATATAGAGTCCTATAACAAGGCGCATATTGTATTGGATCAAGTACTGAGTTATGATCAAGGTTACAACGCCTTGGAAGCGATGGCCAAGGGCAAAGTAGTTTTTACAGGAGCCGAAAGGGTTTTTATGGATTTTTATAAATTGCAGGATCCAGTTGCCATCAACGCACTTCCGGATGCAGCATTGATCGCGCACGAACTCGAGAAGTTACTGTTACAGCCGAATCGTATCACTCAAATTGGAAGAAAAGCGAGGGCATTCGTAGAAAAACACCACGATGCTAGAACGATTGCAAATTCCTTTATTACTACGTGGCAGAAGGCGTAGCTTCCGGCTTATCTTTTTTATTATTGAAGTATCTCCAAAGCAAGAAAATCACTACCATAAAGTAGATGATGTAACGTACAAAATGCGCTAGTACTACTCCCTCCAAACCATAGATATCGGTAAAATAATAGGCCAATCCATAAAACAAACCAAGTGACAGGATTTCTGAAAAGATAAAGTTTCGCACCATTTTCTTCGCCAAAAATTGATATGCCAAAACCAGCGAGGCTAGCCGAACAAAATCACCCATCAACTGCCATTTAAACAGTGGCGCCATTTCATCAAAACCCGGATAAATTATATCGATAATAAGATAGCGTAAAAAGAATACAGCGATCATTCCTATAGCAAATAAGGGTAAGATCGTTTTATAAATTGAGAAAACTTCCTTCTGAAAAGCTTCTCTGGTATAAATTGTAGCGAACTTCGGAATTACATATAGGGTGAAAATAGCACCAGAAAATACCATGTAATTTTGAGAAAGTGTCGTCATGGCTGTCCAGATACCCGAGTCGGCTTCGGTAATACGATCGGTAATCATATTTCGGATGTCTATTTCAACATACCCTAATAAAATAGTAGATACAAAAGACATCAATGAAAAAGCAAGTAGCTCCTTCGACATAGGTATTCGAAAAGAAATCTTTGAGAATTGAACATATTCACGAAGTACTTTGATAAAGATAAATAACAGTACTAAAAACTGAATCACAGGCGTAACAGCAATGGCGATTAAAGCCCCATCAATATTGTGCTTGTATAACAAAACCACCATCACAACGGCACTCACCAGATAGGCGCCTAATTCGATCTTGGCAAATTTCTTATATTGGGACAGCCCGTTTACTACGCCGTTAAATATCCTTTGAAAACCAATAATAGGTGCCACAAAAGCCATCAGCTTTATAATATAGCCAAACTCGATGGTGTTGAATAGATACTCACTAATGGTATTGGACCAAAAGAAGAGTACGACCCATGAAGAAACAGAGCCTATTGCTACAAAGACAAAGGATGTGGAAAATAATTTTTGAAGTTGTTCCCGATCTTCCTTAAATTCGGAAACATATTTTACCACACCATTGAATACCCCCAGCGATGTAATAGAGGTAAGCATCTGCAATAGGCTACGTATTTGCCCTGTGCGAGCATATCCTACCTCTCCTAACAATTCGGCCATCAATCTTTGAATGAATAGTCCAATTACCAGCCGAATACTAATCACAACAGCATTCAAAGAGGTCATCTTTAGCAGGACATTCGACCGTATAAATTCAGGTAGCTTCAATTAATATGCGTTTAAGACCGAAATGACAGTCGTTACCTCATCTTCAGTCATCACCGGACTCATAGGTATACTCACCACTTCTTGGTGAATCTGTTCTGAAACCGGAAAAGTGACTCCCGAAAATTCAACAAGTGCCTCCTGTTGATGTGGCGCGATGGGGTAATGAATCAAACAGCCTATTTTGTTTTCCTTTAAATATTTCAAAAATTTCAATCGGTCCTTCACTCGGACCACAAACAAATGAAAAACAGGGTCTTCTAAAACTCGCCATCTTGGCAATACGATCTTATTATTTTTTATTTCTGAAATATAACGCCTCGCTATTTCCCTACGAATCGCGTTGTCTGAATCTAATGTGGGGAGTTTACAGATCAAAAATATGGCTTGTATTTCATCAAGTCGGGAATTAAAGCCAACCAACTCATTTACATATTTTGAAGTAGTTCCATAATTTCGAAGCTTTCTAATTGCCGTTGCCAATGCATCATCATTGGTCGTGACAGCTCCACCATCTCCCAGAGCACCTAAATTTTTTGTAGGATAAAAGCTAAAGCCTGCTGCATCCGCCAAATTTCCGGCTTTTGTTCCATTTTCGTCTTTGGCGCCATGCGCTTGCGCCGCATCTTCAATAACCAAAAGATCAAACTTAGAAGCAATTGTATGTATTGCATTCATCGGAGCTAGTTGCCCATAAAGGTGAACCGGCATGACGGCCTTGGTTTGGCTCGTGACGGCCTTCTCCAGTTTTTCAATATCGAAGTTAAAGGTTTCGGCCTCTGCTTCCACCAGTACCGGGACCAATCCAGCCTGTTTGATGGCGAGTATGGTTGCAATAAACGTGTTCGAGGCTACTAACACTTCATCACCTTCAGCCAACTTCCCTAGTACCTTATATCCTTCCAGTATCAATCGCAGGGCATCCAAACCATTTCCCACACCAATGCAGTGTTTTACTTCACAATAATTTGCAAAAGCAGATTCAAACGCACTTACTTGATTCCCCAAAATATAATAGCCCGAATCTAAAAATTCTTGAAAACGTGCTTTAAAGGAGGCTTCAAAACGCTGATTAATTTTATGTAAATCAAGAAAAGGGATCATATAAATACATTTTCAAGGTTGGAATACTTCGATGTTTCGATGGAATAAAATTGATGGACCGTACTCCGTGCTCCAAAACATTCCTTCCAGTACAACAAACCTTCATTCACATTTTTCCCTTGGTTGGTATTTGAGATACCAAAATCGAAATAACGCTTATGTCTATACCTCTGGGTAATTAGTTCATGAAACAAAAAGTCTAAACTTCCCAATTGTTGTTTTTGGGCATTCGCCGAAATATACTGTACATGCGCTACTTGCTCGGTTTCAAAAATCGTAGCTCCGGCAACGATTTTGTCTCCTTTGAAGACATTAAATTGTACGATGTTCTCCGGAAAATAATTGGTAAGCTGAGTAATTTCATCCAATGAATGTACAGGCAAGGCGCCGTGTCGTTCCTGTAAATTCGGAATTAAAATCTCGTTCCAAAAAACTTCAAAATTTGTTCCTTCTTCAATGGTCAATCTATTTTTTTGAGCTTTTTTTACTCCTTCCAGCCTATTGGATTGAATTTTTATTGGGCTATTCAAGTCGATTGTACTCGAAATATCGGTCCGCACACACTTGGCTTCTGTTAAAAAGAGAAGGTATTCCAGTTCCTCTGCAGGTAGTGAGTGATATATTTTCGGCAACAACTTCAACTGCAATATTGAAATGCCTTCAGCAGCCAAAAAAGTGAGTACTGCCTTAAAATAATCTAGTGACTCTTTGAACTTGGCTTTTTTGGTTAATACCAGACCTCCATAAGAAAGTCCTTGATGTGAATAACATATATCACCACTGCAATTGGCAGGAAGTAAGGCCACGAGCTTGTTGTTTTTTAAAACCAATAAGGAAAGATCCTCAAAACGATCGCTGTGATATTCCATAAATCTGCGTTGAAACAAGAAGGTGGCATTCTTAGCCTGATTTATAAAGTTATCCCAAGCTGATCTATCTTGTGGAGTATATTTTCGAACCTGAATTTCAGGTGTGCTTTTGGCGGTTGTGTTTTTCAAAAAACAGTTGTTGGTTCCCAAGTGTAAAACTAAAATTATTTTTACATTTATCTGGAATACTATAACGTTTAAAAATATTCTAAATTGAGTAAACTTTTTTCATTACCAAGAAAAATACCACTTGAAAACAAGTTTCTCTTAGTTGCATTTACACTTTCGTTCCTATTTTTTATCTTTCAGGAGCCAGTTTATTCTCCCGATACGTATAGCTATCTACGTGCTGATATCACCAGATTTCCCGGGTATATTATCTATTTAAGATCACTCAAGTTTGTCTTTGGGGATCTCTTCGATATTATGGCGATAGCCGGTCATTTGGTCTTTGGTTTCAGTGCAATTTATGTAATTTTTAAAAATTGCAGCACCTTATTTTCACTTTCGGCAGGTTTTAAGATTCTTTTAATAGTAGTATTGCTCTTCCCCTATTTCTACCCAATAGAAATTGCGGTGAACCTTACTTCCGAAGGTATTGCATATCCTTTGTACTTATTTGCAATTTCGTTTGGGATCGATTTTCTATTCAGAAATCAACAAATAAAAATTGTGCACCTATCTTTCACATTTCTATTATTGGCACTTACACGAGGGCAATTTATAATTTTTGCACCCATCATAGCATTTTTATATTTTTTGAAGATGAAAAAGGAGCTTCTGAAGAAAGGACGCTTTATGTATTTGATACTATTACTGATGCTGCCCATTATCGCTGGCACACTGGATAAAACTTATCGGTTTATTTTCTACGGCTTTTTTGAATCAACACCATACAGTTATGTGAATGCGATTACTTTACCCCTATTTGTTTCAGGAGCCAATGATTTTCACTTTCTAACAGATAAAGATCACAAGGAAATCTATAAATCTTCCTATCGTCGACTGGATAGTATGAATTTACTTAGTTCAAAGATTGAGGGTAGCTACAAAGATAAATACAAGGTATTCCATGATAATTTTCCGAAAATTTGTAACCAGAACATACACCAATATGGTATGGCATATTATAGAGACCAGGGAGTTAGCCCACCCAACGAAACCTTTAAAATAGAAGCGGCCTGTAAGGAGATGTTTCCTACGCTCATTTCTAAGAATTTTTACGAATGGCTTTCTCTCTATATAACCGGAGTTATTCATGGCTTTAAATCGGTTTTTATCTTGTGCTTTGTTATGGTAGTGGCACTACTTAGTTTCCGGAAAACCTTGCGGGAGTTCAGCATTCGGAATGGCTTTGTACTACTTGCCACATTACTCATTCTGTCTAATGCAATGGTGGTTGCGATTGCTTCACATTCCATTATGCGGTATTTATTTTACAATTATTTCTTCGGGCTCTTAATATTAATTATACTTTTGAAAAAATTTATTCCGAAAAATGAAACCTGAATTATCCGTCGTAATGCCCTGTCTCAACGAAGCCGAAACCCTCGCGGTATGCATAGAAAAAGCACAGGCTTTCTTTAAAAGGGAAGGGGTACACGGAGAAGTAGTAATAGCCGACAACGGTAGCACAGACGGGTCTCAAAAAATTGCAGAAAACCTCGACGCCAGAGTTGTACATGTGGTTGATAAAGGATACGGGAATGCCCTTATTGGTGGCATAACAGCAGCCAAAGGGACCTACATTATGATGGGCGATGCAGACGATAGTTACGATTTCAGCAATATGATGCCGTATCTTTTAAAATTACGGGAAGGCTTTGATCTTGTTATGGGGAATCGGTTTAAAGGTGGCATTAAAAAAGGTGCTATGCCTTTTTTACATAAATACTTAGGCAACCCCGTTTTGTCCTTTATTGGTAGACTGTTCTTTAAAGTAAAAATTGGTGATTTCCATTGCGGTCTTAGAGGGTTTAGTAAGGAAGCTTTTTTTAAGATGGATCTGAAAACAACGGGAATGGAATTTGCCAGTGAAATGATCGTAAAGGCAAGCTTGAACAACCTTAAGATTACAGAAGTGCCTACCATTCTTTCCCCAGACGGAAGAACACGACCGCCTCATTTGAATACGTGGCGTGACGGATGGAGACATTTACGATTTTTACTATTGTACAGCCCCAAATGGTTGTTTTTTATTCCTGGATTAATTCTAATGCTCTTTGGTTTAATTACTTCAATCATATTGATTGCACAACCTGTGACTATCAATACAATCACTTTTGATGTCCATACCCTATTATTTACAACAGCCTGTCTACTTATTGGATTTCAATTTATACTCTTTTACGGATTGACAAAGGTATTTACCGTGGAAAACGGATTGCTTCCAAAGTCGAGAAATTACGACAAGCAATTTAAATTACTGAATTTGGAAAAAGGTTTAATCGTTGGCGCATTGTTTGTAATTATTGGAATTGTGCTTAGTGTAGTTGCTTATAGTTATTGGCAAGAACTTAACTTTGGGGATATCAATAATTCGAACACACTACGCGTTGTGATTCCTGCGATTACAAGCATGTTATTAGGGGTTCAAATTATTTTGTTTAGCATTTTCTTTAGCATACTTGGGTTGAAAAAATAATAGCTAGTCGGTCGCATTTATACCTTCAAACACTATATGCCCATCGTGATCAATATATTTATAAATCCCTTCGGGTGCACCTTCTCTAATTATGGTATAACTGCTATCTTCTTGTAGGTATTCCAAATACGCTTCATTATTCGATAAATATGAAAAAAGAATTCGAAAGAGATTCACCGAAGATGCGAAGTGAGCATCGTACGTAGGTGCTTCATTATTTGGCCATCTTATAGATAGTTGACTACTAAAAATAGAGTAAATAAAATCTCGGTTTTGAGATTTGGCAATCGTTTGATCTGTATAGTCCATTCCAACATATCCCCCGTGATCTGCCGTAATAATGAGCAAAGCATCAGGATCCTTTTTTAGTATTTCTGAAACTAATTCCTTTAAAATTACATTGGCTTCTTCTAAACTTTCAAGCCAAGCAAGTCGTTCCTTTTCTTTGTATAAGGTATGTCGTTTTCTACTGTGAATATGCCATGGTTTTAAGATTTGAACAAAGAAGAACTTAGGCGAATTTATTTCTTGAGAAACTAGATTCAATACAGGTTCAACAATATCCCTTCTTTTGCCTATTCCGTTATTCAAATAGGCAATTTCACTATATGCAATATTGCTTACGTCGTATCCCATCTTGGGTCGATTTAGCAACATATAAGGGGTTTCTGAAACAAAATAGGTTTTATATCCATTATTATTGAACACATCCAATACTGTGTTTTTTGATATAATTGTATTTCGGGAATTATAGATTTCTCCTGTAATTAGTGAATTGTTAAAAAAATGATGCTTCATCATAAAGGTAGAGGCATTCGACTCAAGCGTGGTTGGGTAATTGCTTCGGAAGTTTGCATAATTTTTAAAACCGTTCTGTTCAAGATACGACTTAAATGGTGAGTTATCGTACTGATAAAAACCCTTGTCCATTTCAGAAAAATTCACATAGCCATCGGCCTGGATGTAATATACATTAGGGGTTTTTTTAAATTGTACTTCAGCGATTGCGTCGGGCTGTATTTTCCAATCATTCGAAATAGTACTATAACTGTAGAGTTTAAATAGCAAAGATACTAAGCCAACCAAAGCGATTAAAAACTGTAAAACAAGTATTTTTTTGAGATGATGGTATAAAAAATAAGCGACGATGACTGCTATTAATAAAATTCCGACAATAATTTTTCTTTGAACACCTGCATACAGACAAATTTTTAGAAAAAATAAGAAGAAAGTGATGTTCAAAAAAGGCAGCACGTACTTTTTATATTTAACTAATTTTTTATTATTAAATAGGTTAACGGCCACTGTAAATACAGCAATAGGGAGTAAAATAAAAACAAATAAAAAGTAAAGATGGTGTTCCCAAGAATTAACTAAGGTATAATTCTTATAGTTATAAAATAATGCAGGGTATAGTCCAGAAGCAATCCCTGCTATGACTGGTAGTTTTAAACTGTATTTTGCAAATATTTTCAAGAGATAAGGATTATAATTGAAGCTTTTTAAAAACAAGGTTGCCGCTATCGTCAATATATGAATAGATTCCTTCTTCGGTCCCTTTTCGCAAAAGAATATAACTACTATCGTCTTCCATATGTAATAAATACGCTTCGTTATTGGACAAATAAGAAAATAAAATTCTAAATATATTCACCGAGGAGTCTAATTCGTTTTCAAAACTTGGTGCAATTCCATCCGGCCAATGGATTGATAAATTACTGCTAAAAATGGTAGTAATTAAATTGGGATCTGATGTCTTTGTCCGACTTTCATCGCTATAATTATAGCCAACATATCCTCCATGGTCTGCCATTATTACAATGAGTCCCTGTGGGTCTTTTGCCAAGATTTCATCGATAATCTGGCGTAGGATTTTATTGGCTTCGAACAAACGTTCTGTCCACAATTCGCGTTCTCGATCCACTCCTTTTGAACCTCCCTCCTTGCCGCTAATATGCCACGGCTTGATAAATTGAATAAAGAAAAATCGAGGTTCGCTGTCTTGTTTATTAAAAACTTCTTTAAACGAGGACACCACATCCTTTCTGTTTTTTCTAATCCCATTATCGATATAGGACAAATCCCAAAATTTAAAATTTGTTTCGTCGAAGAGCGTTTTTGGTCTATTTGCCAATAGGTATGGAGAATCCGATACAAAGTAGTTTTTGTACCCATTGTTCTTAAAAATTCGAAGCACCGGATTATCGTACATTATTATATCCCGTGCATTCTGAACCTCGTCACTTTTTAAATCATTATTAAAATAGTGATGCTTCATCGAAAAAAAAGAGGCGTTCGATGCTAAGGTTGATGTATAATTACTCCTGAATTCTGGATAATTGGAAAATCCTCTTTTCTGTAGAAAATTTTCAAAACTGCTGATATCAATATCATAGGTTGGTTTTTTTAATTCAGAAAAATTTGAATAGCCGTCAGGTTCAATAAAATATACATTTGGTTTTTTCTGAAATAGCACCTCTTCTATTGTATCATTCTGAGTTGTCCATGAATTAGAATATGAACTTCTTATCAAAATGGTTTCGACCAAAAGAGGCATTGTAATTATCGCCAAAAATAACTGAAGCAGTACTATCTTAGCCAAATGTTGGTATAGAAAATAGCCTATTAAAATAGCAACTATTATTGCCCCAAATATTAATTTCTTATGATGTTGAACAAAGATTATTTGTTGAAGAAAAAAAAGAAAATAAAAAACGCAAACAAATGATATGGTCCTTTGTTTCTTCACCTCGGTTTTAAACTTAATATATTTTTCAAGAATAAAAAATGTCCCAGTTGGCAACAAAATAAATGCGAGTACGAAGAAAAGGTAATGATCCCAAGAAGTAAGAATATCCGGTCTTCTCGAAAAAAAATAAAGCATCGGATATAATCCTGCAGCTATACCAAAAAACCAACATCGACGATTAGTTTTCTGCAAAAGACGTTTCATATAAGGATATTTTAATTTTTATTATGCTACCTAACAGGAGTCTGTATGACTCGAATGATATTAGTAAATGTATAATCGTTTGTTAAAACTTCGAAGGTTATCCCTGATAGCTTTTCTAAATCGTCAAGGGTGTTTTTTCTAAAAGTAGTAAGAATATAAACAGGCCTTTGCGCTATTAGCTGGGATGTAATATTGCCAATAGAATCAACGGTTGTGAAAGGAATTTGATATTTATTTAGATACATATCGGTGGATGGCTGATCTAACTGATTTAATTTAAAAACAGGATCGCCCCTATAGACAGATTTCAAGTATTTCATCGTACTGTCTTGCGCATAGAAATTTCCTAAATAATAATTCCTGTAAAGTCCTTGATCCACTTTGCCTTTTTCTACTAAATTTTCTGCAATGATAAAATGATTCCTTTCCGATTCGTTTACAAAAATAAAAACACAGTATACAGTAATGACAATTTGAATTATTCGAGTGTATTTAAAATGTACTTGTGCGTCAATAAACTTGGCAATTAGGATAGTTGTCAAAATTCCAAAAACAGGCGCGAGTGTTATAAACACTCTTGAAAAAGGTGCCTTTTGATGCAAAAAAGAAAGTATGAAAGGGATAAAAAATAAAGTAATTAACGAAACAAAATATAGCTTCTCTTTTGTATCTGTAGTTTTATACAAAACAAAAAGCCCTAGTGCCATGAAAGGCAATAACAAATATCTTTTCGTTAAAAATGCTGGGATCACTTCAAAGAGAATTTTAAATGAATAAAAGGCCCCTTGAGCCTCTCTATTCGAAAATTTATTAAAAATAACATCGTCAATTATTGGCAAGTACAATGCCATTGATAGCAAGCTACCTGCGGCAATGAACATTAAAATGTTTCTGAATTTTTTTGCGAGAACTCCCTGTTTCCTTTTATAATAATAGACCCAAAAAATAAATATCACTATCCAAAAAGTCGCTAAAAAATAAACATTGGAAGGAATGGTATATAAAAGTAAAAAACTTGAAATTAGCACTACAATTCCCGACAATCGCTTCTTGTTCTCAATATAATTCCATGAAAAATAGATTAGCATAACCAAAAACAAAGAGCTCATGTTGTATCCTCGCAATTGTAATGAAAAATTAAGTAATGGAATTGTAGTAAACAAAACCACAAAAATCAATATACTGCTGTTACAATTAAAATACCGCTTTACAATTCGCATAGAAAAATAAGCAGTAAGTAGTGTTATTAGCAACTGGAACAACCTAAAAATATACACATGGTCTGCGATCACAAAAATGTCCCGCATACCAATCACTCTTGAAATTAATTGACTCGTTAAATTAAAAAAAATATGGTTGTTAGGTGCTGGATAATAAAACAAGGTTGTTTTAAAATCAGTCAAGGTAAAGTGTTCTAAAGAATACACTTCATCGTACCACAAATCGAAGTTAATATAATGACAACTCCATATTGCCAATGGCAAAAAACCTAGTAAGGCAATCACGAAATTTAACAATTTTTCCTTCATTGTACGTCCTTCAAAAATAGCCTTTTTTAACAAATTGTAATTCTTATAAAACTAGAAAGATTAGGCAATTTTCATTTTTGGACGAATACAAATGTTCAGAATAATAGAAGCGACAACAATATTTTCGGCTATTAATAAATTGACAAGAGTCCTTTTAATAGATATACTTATATTTACGGCCAATTATTTTGTATGAAACAGACTCTTTCTATAGTAATTCCGGCGTATAATGAGGAAAATACGATCATCGAAATATTGACAACACTTGATCAGGTTATTTTACCAAATGACATGGCTAAAGAAATCGTTGTTGTAAATGATTGTTCTAGAGACAATACCCTAAGTTTAATTGAGGGATTTATTGAAAAACATAAAGACATAGATATTAAACTATTTTCACTTACTAAAAATCAAGGTAAGGGAGCCGCATTGCATAAGGGATTTGCGATGGCGACCGGGGATTTTATTATTGTTCAAGATGCAGATCTTGAATACGACCCTAATGAATATAGATTATTATTAAGACCAATGCTCGACGGAAAAGCAGATGTAGTTTACGGCTCCCGATTTATGGGAGGAAACCCTCATCGCGTCTTATTTTTTTGGCATACTATAGGGAATAAATTTCTAACATTTCTAAGCAATCTATTCACCAATCTCAATCTTACCGATATGGAAACCTGTTATAAACTATTCAGGGCGGAGATTTTAAAAGGGATTAATTTAAAAGAAAAACAATTTGGTTTTGAGCCCGAGGTGACTGCCAAAATCTCAAGAATACCTAACATTAGAATTTATGAAGTGGGAATCTCTTATTATGGCCGCACCTATGCTGAAGGAAAAAAAATAAACTGGAAAGACGGCGTTTGGGCACTCTGGTGTATCCTTAAATATAATCTTCTTAATTATTTTTCCAAAAAATAAAAATCTAAGCGACGATTATTGTTTTTTAAATGTGATATTTCCATTACTATCTATAACCTTATATATGCCTTTCGGAGCCCCTTCGTTAATAATGGTATAACTTCCATCATCTTGTAGGTGTTCTAAATAGCTTGTATCCTCACTTAAATATGAAAAAAGAGTTCTAAACACATTCACTCCTGTTTGGAAATTAGGGTCAAATTCAAGTGGCATTCCCTCAGGCCATTTAATGGCGAGATTGGTGCTGAATGCAGAATATAATTTATCCCGATCAGTCGTGTTTTTTCGTATTTCGAGCATGTATTCAAATCCAACATAGCCGCCGTGATCTGCCATAATCATAATCAAAGCGTCGGGATCCTTTTCCTGAATTAGGTTTATAACATTCTTCAATTTTTCATGCGCCATTTTTAAATTACTTATATAAAGTTCTTTTTCGGCAACAATCCCTGTCGTTTTATGCTTTTTCGACTCTACATGTCCAGGTTTAAAGATTTCGATGAAGAAGAATTTCTGACGATCCGGATCTTCCTGAATATAGGTTTCTAGCGGTGCCATCACATCTTGTTCCGTCTCAAACCCTTCAGAAATAAAAGACATTTCCTTGTAATCGAAATTACAAACATCATACCCCATCTTTGGGAAGTTGGTAAGAATATATCCCCATTCAGCCAAAAAATGCGTTTTGTAATTATTATTATTAAAAATCCGTAAGACGGGATTATCCGAAACAATCACCTCTCTTGCATTGGCGATTTCGCTAAAATTAAATCCATTATTATAATAATGATGCTTCATAGCGAACGTTGCACTGTTTGACACCAATGTAGAAGTATAATTACTCCGAACACCTGGGTACAAAGTGAACTTACTTTCCAATAAATAATTTTTAAAATCATCGTCATCTAGTCGATAATACCCTTTGTCAATTTCTGAAAAATTGACATATCCATCCGGTTGAATATAATAGATATTGGGGCGTTTTTTAAATACAACTGCCTCAATATTATCGGGTTGCTGCATCCAAGTACTTGAATACATGAGTTGATTTTTGACGATTGGAAACAACCAGAATAAACTAATGATTGCCAACAAAAACTGAATAACAACTAGCTTGCTTAAAAGACGATACAGGAATCTAGCAAACAGTAAGGAAATCAATATAATCCCAAGAGTAAACCATACTTGTAGCTTGGCATATATGCACAACTGTATAAAAAGTAAAAAAGCAAAGACATTTAAAAAGGGAACGATATGTTTATTCCATTTTTGCAGTGATGGCCTTTTAAACAGCATATCGGCTCCTATAAAGGTGATTATAGGCGCTAAAAGAAAAAAACAAATAAAGAAGCCCAAATGCTTCCACGAGTTGATTAACGAAAAATTATTGGTGTAATAAAATAGCACAGGATAGAGTCCCGAAGCGATAGCCGCAATCAGTGTGGCCTTATACCTGATAAAAAATGAATGACGGACGTTTTTTTTTTGCGTTGACATCATTTCATCTTTTTAAACAAATACAGCACTCGCTTTGTTCCGGAAACCGCTTCTTTCTTTTCTAAATGAAAGAATTTTTTATACCCTGCTTCAAAATTAGCCTCATTGTAAAAATCGAAATGATTTATAAATTCCCGTTTCCGAACCAATAACGATACTACCCAAGAATCTTCCCGAGTGGGAAATTCGATAATTAGATTTTCAGAAAATTTGGCGAAAAACTCAGCCGATTTTTCAAAAGGGACATTTCCCGAAAGTGTAATATGATGTATCAAAGCCAGTGCCATGGTCACATCGGGTGCATACTCCTGAAGGCGTTCAATAAGCGAGCTACGTTCGGTATTATTAAAGCCAATTCCGGGTGCGGGCTGCAAAACATCACAGACAAAGGGCAGCATATTCGTCTCCTTGTTCTGTTGAATTTGTTTGTAATTATAATCCACCGCATTACTGTCAATATCGGTTACAATTATATGCGGTACTTTGTCTAAAACGGTTCTTGCAAAAGTTCCGTCGTTTCCCCCTACATCAATCAGTTTCTGTGGTTGCAATGGTGCTACCCAAGCCTTTATCAATTCTTTTTTAGCCTGAAATGCTGCTGTCTCGTAGTTCGTTTTGTTATAATAATCTCCCCACTCCGAAGCTTCTTTGATTTCCAGTTTTTTGATATAATCGAACAAACTTTCCAGAATATTGTTCTGTGCCTTTTTGGAAAGTTTTGCCACCTTGGTTTCGGCCTTATAGTCTTCGCTGTGCTTGCTTTCCATCTTCGCCAGAAGATGTATATTGGTGAACAGCGTAGAACTTAATTTGGACTTGCCCGGAAGCATGGAAGCGATGAGTTTTACCGGTATCCCATCTATATGTGTTTGCAACATTTTAAAGACTTCGGTGCCGTGATATTTCGCCAATACCAAAGGTCCAAAAAAGTGAGTTATGAATTGTTTGTAAGCTCGCCAAGGAGTACCCTCTTCGTAAAAGTCGAAGGAAAGCGTATCGATAAAAATAGGTTTCCCTTTGTGAAAAGTTACATTATAGGCCGAAGCATCCTTCAGGATAAATCCTTTGGACAAGGCGTATTTCTGAATTTTTAAGGTATGTAAGGCTGCATGTTTAAATTGTTCGAAACTCCACTCGTAGGGATTGGTGATAAACGGGATTTCTTCGGGAGTGATTACAATTTTTTCTTCTGAAGCGGAAGTCTCAACATGAGGAATCAACAATCCATTATCGATAAGGGTTTTAAAAAAACCGCTTTCGGTTAGTTTTTTATACTGCGGAAAATAAATGGGATTGATACACCTACGAAGGGTTTTCCCATCGTGAAACATATATCCGGAAGGATCCCTAAAAGAAGCTTGATGTATGTTATTTTTGTGGTTGGTCATGTGTGTCGGTGTCTTGCTCTTCAATATCAATTGAATCGTAAGTATCATCATCTTTTTTCAGTAATCCAAAAAAAGCTTTCACCTTATACATCACATTTTTCGAAAATAATAACACCCCTGCCGCCACAGCCACAACAGCCTGAACGATCATGGCTCCTAAACCCGGGTCGAAATACAAAAAATAGTTCATGTCGCTATATTACTTTAAAATGATGATTTCTTTACAAAACAGTTACAAATAAACTAAAAAACACAGAGTTTATTGAAACAATCATCAATAATATTTATAGTTTATTACGCTTGCGGTCTACTTCTTTTAAGAATACTTTACGCAATCGCAAATGGTTAGGAGTTACCTCCACATATTCATCCTTTTGAATATATTCCAAGGCTTCTTCCAAGGAGAATTTAATGGCCGGAATAATCCGCGCCTTATCATCGGCTCCCGAAGAACGTACATTCGACAATTTTTTGGTTTTGGTGATGTTCACCGTCATATCATCCTGTCTCGTATTCTCTCCAATTACCTGCCCTTCGTAGATAGCTTCGTTAGGGTGTACAAAGAAACGTCCTCTGTCCTGTAATTTATCAATCGAATACGGAATGGCAGCACCATTTTCCATAGAGACCAAACTTCCGTTTTGTCGTTCAGGAATTCCTCCCTTTAAAGGTTGGTATTCTAAAAATCGATGCGTCATTATAGCTTCCCCGGCCGTTGCTGTCAACAACTGATTTCGCAACCCAATAATTCCGCGTGACGGAATATTGAATTTACAGATCATTCTATCTCCTTTGGCCTCCATACTCAACATCTCCCCTTTTCGAAGCGTCACCATATCAATGGCTCTTCCGCTTACTTCCTCAGGGAGGTCAATGGTCATTTCTTCTACCGGCTCGCACTTTACACCATCAATTTCCTTGATGATTACCTGTGGCTGACCTATTTGTAACTCGTACCCTTCACGACGCATAGTTTCTATCAAAACCGATAAATGCAGTACCCCACGACCAAACACCATAAACTTATCGGCACTATCGGTAGGCTGCATACGCAACGCTAGGTTTTTTTCTAGTTCACGCTCCAAACGCTCTCTGATATGTCTTGACGTAACGAACTTTCCATCTTTTCCAAAGAAAGGCGAATCGTTAATCGTAAACAACATACTCATGGTAGGCTCATCGATAGCAATGGTTTTCAAGGCCTCCGGGTTTTCAATATCGGCAACAGTATCGCCAATTTCAAAACCTTCCAAACCTACCAAAGCACAAATATCTCCTGCATGTACCTCACTCACTTTTAAACGGCCAAGACCTTCAAACGTATGTAATTCTTTAATTTTCGATTTTGTAGTACTGCCATCACGCTTTACCAAGGTCACCTGCATATTTTCCTTTAGCACTCCTCGTTGCAAACGTCCTATCGCGATACGACCCGTAAACGATGAATAATCCAAAGAAGTAATCAACATCTGTACGTTACCTTCCGAAACTTTTGGGGACGGAACGTGTTCCAACACCATATCCAACAACGGTTCTATAGAGTCGGTAGGATTTTTCCAGTCCTCGCTCATCCAATTGTGCTTTGCCGATCCGTATACCGTAGGAAAATCCAACTGCCATTCTTCAGCGCCCAATTCAAACATCAAGTCGAAAACACCTTCGTGTACCTCATCGGGAGTACAATTTTCCTTATCTACCTTATTGATGACCACGCAAGGTTTCAATCCTAAGTCAATCGCCTTTTGCAATACAAAACGTGTCTGCGGCATAGGCCCTTCAAAAGCATCTACCAACAACAACACACCATCGGCCATGTTCAATACACGCTCTACCTCACCTCCAAAATCGGCGTGACCTGGCGTATCGATGATATTGATCTTCGTATCCTTATACACCACCGAAACGTTCTTAGACGTAATGGTAATACCTCGCTCACGTTCCAGATCGTTATTGTCCAAAATAAGGTCTCCGGTATGTTCATTGGCACGAAACAGACTGCAATGGTGCATGATCTTATCCACTAAGGTGGTTTTTCCGTGGTCAACGTGTGCTATGATAGCGATGTTTTTAATCTTCATAATAGTGCTCTTTCTTAAGGCGGGTGCAAAAGTAGTGTTTCTCAACCGATTAAAGCATAACAAAGCGTTAATTATTTTTTGGGCGTTCCCGCCAATGGCGGGGCGGGCTATCCGCTGTATCCCCAATCCAATTGGGGGATGCCGCTACTATCCCTAACGCAAAGATTTTAAAACGAAAGCATAGTTATAGGAATCCCAAATAAAATTCCTCCACCATTTTAATTCCATATCTTTGTATTCTTAACATAACGGTATGCAATTAGAATTAATTCCAAAGATAAAACACACGCAGTCCAACAACTTCTTTCTGCTCGCAGGCCCCTGTGCCATTGAAGGCGAAGATATGGCGATGCTCATTGCCGAAAAGATTGTGGCCATTACTAACCGACTTCAAATCCCATATGTGTTTAAGGGAAGTTTTAAGAAGGCAAACCGAAGTCGGATAGACAGCTTTACAGGAATTGGGGATGAAAAAGCCTTGAAGATTCTTAGAAAGGTTTCAGAGACCTTCGATGTTCCTACGGTGACCGATATTCACGAAGTAAGTGACGCCGCCATGGCTGCCGAGTATGTCGATGTCCTACAGATCCCGGCTTTTTTAGTACGTCAAACCGATTTGGTGGTGGCAGCGGCAAATACGGGCAAGGTGGTCAATCTTAAAAAAGGACAGTTTATGAGTCCGGAAAGCATGCAACACGCCGTAAAAAAGGTGACCGACTGTAAAAATGATCAGGTAATGATTACCGACAGAGGAACCATGTTTGGCTACCAAGATATGATTGTGGACTTTAGAGGCATCCCTACCATGAAGCAATACGCCCCTGTGGTACTCGATGTCACCCACAGTTTACAACAACCCAATCAATCGGTGGGAGTTACCGGTGGACGACCCGAAATGATCAGTACCATTGCCCGTGCAGGAATTGCCACCGGGGTAGACGGCCTTTTTATAGAAACACACTTCGATCCTGCCAATGCCAAAAGTGATGGCGCCAATATGTTGGATCTAAAAAAACTGGAAAAATTACTCACCGATCTGGTTGCGATTCGAAAGGCGATCAATCATTTGTAGTACTCTCTATCTCGTACCGAATAGGCCTCTTGTAAAAGTTCAATTACTATTTCTTCATCCAATGCTTCCGAAGAGGTGTAGCGCAACGATTTGAAATGCTTGCGACCACCTACCAGCGAATCCAGATGTAGTGTAAGATGCGCGCCATGCCAAAACACCAGATCCACATAGCCTTTTGAACAATTCATATAACAGAAAGGTTGCTTCCCATCGATATAATAAAAAGGGAGCCCCCATTTATACAGCAATTCGGCATCATCCACTGTCGATTCAATGATAAGCTGTAGCTGCAATAAGATAGATCGAAAAGGTTCGGATTGTTTTAATATGTAGGCTTCGGCAGGTTTCATCACGGCTAAAATACATAAATAAAAAAAGCCTTGTCAATATTGTTGACAAGGCTTTTTACTAATGAGAACTTGGCTACATTCAATTAGATTTTTAAATGAAAGGACTACTCAATCAAGAATAGTCCTTTATAATCGCTTTGTTTAACTCCCCAATTAATTAAGCTATACAAAGATGAAAAGAATCAGGGCTCAAAACAAGGGGCATATCACCCTTTCTGAATAGGTTTTTTCCTGTATTTACAAATGGCTGTAAAAAAAAGTTGCCCTTAACGAGCAACTTTTATACAATCGTTTTTCATTAACTCCCCAATTAATTTATATAACGATTAATTGTAGTGCCTTATGGCCGGAATAGATCATTTCCGTAAGACACTCAAAGATGCAACTTATCCAATATGTAATACAACAGGATTTTTCCTGTAATTAAAACGGGGTTTTTCCTATTTGTTCACTACAGTGCCTTTTCGTTGTTAAAAACTAAAAGGGTTGCTCAAAAATGAACAACCCCTTTATTTGCTTTTTAACTCCTCAATTAATTAAGCTAAACAAAGATGCGATAGAAATAAACAACGTACAAGGGGGAAAACCCTGTTTTTTAGAAGGGGGTTTCTTTGTTTTCAAAATACCCGTCCATTCTTTTATATTTCGTTTTGAAATCCTGTATATTTAGTTTTACATTGTCATATATCAATTCTTCAATTTATCTAAATGGCATTAAACATAAGATATAGCATAATTCTCCTGCTTTTATGGGCCTGTAATAATCCTTCAAAAGAAATAAATATTTCTGAAATTTCTTCCGAGGAAAAGCCTTTTAGGATGGAGACGCTTCAAATGATGGATAGCATACGAGCCATCAAAGGAGCTGTCAATTTCAGAAACCATCCCTACGAAAGCGCCGAAAAATTGAAGCGTGTCGAACAAGAAGTTACCTTGGCAAAAACAAATAATCAAATAACGATCGCACTTTATATTGAATACGGCAAGACCTTACTGAATGCAGGGCGATCTCAAGATGCCATCGATGTCTTTGAAACCTTACTCGACAAATTGCCCGAAAATAAAGTGATCACTCCAACCACCAAGGGGTTGCACGATGCATTGGCAATTTCCTATATGCGATTAGGGGAACAAGTCAATTGTCGTGATAATCACTCGTCCGAATCTTGTCTGTTTCCCATAAAAGGATCGGGAATACACACCGACAGACAGGGTTCAGAAAAAGCGATCGCCATTTATAAAGAAATCTTAAAAGTTTTTCCGGACGACCTGCAAAGCCGGTGGTTGTTAAACCTGGCCTATATGACGCTGGATGAATACCCCAAAGGCGTCCCAGCCGGGCAACTGATTTCACCCAACGTGTTTAAACCAGAATACGATTTACCGGTTTTCGAAAATATTTCTATGAATGTAGGATTGGACGTAAATGAATTGGCCGGAGGCGTGATCGTTGACGATTTCAACAACGATTCATTTTTAGATATTTTGGTCTCCTCCTGGGGGCTATATGGAAAACTACATTTTTTCGAAAATAACGGCAATGGTACTTTCACGGAAAAAACAGAGCCTTCGGGATTACAAGATTTGACCGGGGGATTGAATTTAATTCAAGCCGATTATAACAATGATGGGTTTCTAGATTTCTATATTCTTCGCAGTGCGTGGAGCGGATTTGATTGGATGGGTCAACTACCTAATTCGCTGGTAAAGAATAACGGAGATGGCACATTCACCGATGTTACGATAGCATCCGGTATGTATGCCCCTAACCCAACTCAGTCGGCAGTTTGGGTTGATTTTAACAACGACGGTTGGCTTGATTTATTTGTCGGTAATGAAACGCATTCCCAAAAAGAACTAAATCCGGCGCAATTTTTTCTGAACAAAAAAGATGGAACCTTCCAAGATATAGCACCACAACTAGGACTCAATTTTACGGAATATATCAAAGGAGTAAACAGCGGTGATATAAATAATGATGGGTTGATGGATTTGTACATTTCAATTCTCAATGGTCCCAATAAACTATTGGTCAATCGAGGTGGGACATCCATAGAAAGCTGGAAGTTTGAAGATATAACACAAAAAGCAGGCGTCGCAGAACCCTTGGAAAGTTTTCCAACTTGGTTCTTCGATTATGACAACGACGGTTGGGAAGATATTTTTGTGACCTGTTTTGATGGATATTCCTTAGGACAACAAGCCTTTGAAGTTGCCGCAGACTATCTTGGTCAGCAACCAAAGGCAGATCTTCCTCGTTTGTACAAGAATACAGGTGCCGGAAACTTCACCAATGTAACTGCAAGCACACAGTTAAACCATATCCTACCCGCCATGGGTTGTAATTATGGCGATCTGGATAATGACGGATATTTAGATTTTTATATTGGAACCGGAGCACCCGATTACAGGGCTATTGTTCCCAACCGTATGTTTCGAAACAATGCGGGAAAAACATTTCAAGATGTTACCTATGCAGGTAATTTTGGCCATATCCAAAAAGGGCACGGGATTGGGTTTTCCGATCTGGACAACGATGGTGACCAGGATATTTATGCCGTCATGGGCGGTTCGGTTTCAGGGGATATTTTTCAGAATGCATTATTCGAGAACCCCGGAAATAACAATCAGTGGATCACCATCCAATTACAAGGAACTGCTTCAAATCGATCGGCCATTGGAGCGCGCATTAGGGTCACTGTGAAAGACGAGAACGGAGCCACAAGACATATTTACAATACCCTGAATTCGGGAGGGAGTTTCGGCGCCAATAGTTTACAGGCTGAAATTGGATTAGGTAATTGTAAATCCATTACCAGCATTGCGGTAAACTGGCCCAATGGAATATTTGAATTTATTGATTACGGCAGTTCAAAAACAGGAGTCTTTATCAAAATTGTTGAAGGACAACCCAATTTTTTAGAACAAGAAAGGAAGTCTTTTTCCTTTCCGAAAATGCAGCACTCCATGTCGCATTAGTATAATAAATGGAAACTAAATGCAAACGCTAACCGAACTTCTTATCTGTTTATGAGAAACTGCTCAATTAGGTATGCTACAGCCTTTATTTTACTTCTCACTTTAGAAATCGGTATTGCTGTTTTCAACTTTCATCCTGTCATTAGAGGCTTTGTAGGGGATGTGCTCGTCATCCTTTTAATTTATAGCTTCCTGAAAATATTCTTAAAAACGAACTCGACTAAAATCGCCTTATATGTACTGGGATTTGCATTTTTTATTGAAGTCCTACAACTTTTTAAACCAGTTGAGTTGTTTGAAATTCAATCTAAAATACTTCGTACCGTTATTGGTTCAGTATTCGATTGGTGGGACATAGTTGCCTATATTATTGGCTTTCTTTTAATAATTCTTTTTGAGCGTATGTTTCAAAATAATGATTTCTAAACGCTTCCAGTTTCTCACAAATTAATGTATTTTGGGATCGTCAATATAGATAACAGCATTTGTATGAATACGCTTAAAAAAATCACCTTAGGACTGTGTTTAATTTCTATTGCTACACTTAACGCACAACATAAGAAAAAGGCCGAATTTGGAAAACCCTCCCAATCAGAGCTAGCGCTCAAAAACTATCCGAAAGACCCTCTGGCCAACGGTGTAGTATTATATGAGCGCGGTAAAAATTATGTTGAGTTGGTAGACAATAACATACGGTTAATTAAAGAGGTGCACCGGAAAATCAAGGTCTTTGATCCGGCAACGTTTAACAATGGCACTGTAGAAATTTATTACTACCGTGAAAACAATAGAAGTGAACGTATTGAACACCTACAGGCATTAACCCACAATGGAAGTTTGAAGACCTATGTGCTTGAAGAATCTGTTTTCGATGTGAATTTAAACGCAAATCTTTCCGTAAAAAAATTTACGTTCCCCAACATTAAAGAAGGAAGTATTTTAGAATATACCTATCGTATAGTCTCTCCGTACTTTTTCACTTTTGGAGGTTGGGAATTTCAAGGGAATTTACCAAAAATATATTCTGAATTTAATTCTGAACTCCCGGGAAATTTTAAATATAACCGAGCACTTTACGGCTATGAAACGCTGGATAAAAGTGATGTGTATATCAAACCCAATTGTTTTTCGGTGAGTGCTTCTTCAGGCATGGCCGATTGTGAAGTAGCGCAATATGCGATGAAAGATGTCCCAGCCTTTAAAGAAGAAAGTTATATGCTTGCAAAGAAAAATTACCTGGCTAGGGTGGCCTATGAATTGAGGGACTGGACAAGCTTCGATGGACAAAGGGAAAGTTTTACTAAGAAATGGGAAGATGTGGATAAGGAATTTCGATACGACAAGGACATTGGGCGTCAATTGAAGTATGCAAACTTTTTCGAGGAACATCTTCCAAGTGCCATACTCTTAATTCCAGATCCATTAGAACGCGCCAAAGCCGTCTATACATTTATTCAAAAACATTTTACCTGGAATGGAAGCTACAGAATGTATTCGGAAGCCCGGGTTAAGGAAGCTTTTGAAGAGAAAACCGGCACGATTTCCGAAATTAACCTTGCCTTAATAAATGCTATGGAAGCAGCCCAACTCGATGCTAAAATGATGCTGCTGTCCACAAGAGAGAACGGACTCCCAACTTTGTTATATCCTGTTTTGACTGACTTTGATTATATAGTGGCGGTCGTGACTATTGGTGGAGTCAAAATCATTTTGGATGCGACGGACAAGCTGGTTCCTTTTGGCATGGTTCCGTTTAAAGTGCTAAACGTACAGGGAAGGGTTATGGACTTTAAAGAAGGTAGCTACTGGCACCCTATCGATCCTTTTAATAAAAACATTTATTATATCAATGCACAGATTGCGGCCGATTCAAATGGTGATTTCAATGGAAAAGTGAATGAAGTATCCACCGGTTATATTTCCATGAATACAAGAAAAAGGCTTATAGACCAATCATTAGAAAACTATGCCAACGCTAAGCACAACTCAAAAACCAATATAGAAATTAGTAATTTAATGCTTGAAAATAGAGATGATATAGATGCCTCCTTAAAAGAATCTTATGATGTTTTAGTAGAAACCGAAGTTGTGGGCGGAAAAACATTTTTATACCCCTTTTTTATGCCCACCTATTTTACTGAAAATCCGTTTACATTAAAAGAGCGAAAGTATCCCCTGGATTTTGGATTCCCGCTTACGAATACTTATTTGGTATCAATCGATTTGGCTGAAGTTTACGAGGTATTAGAACTGCCTCAGAGTAGGGTATTAAAACTCCCCGAAGAGACCGGCGAATATTCTATAGCGTATTCGCAAGTAGATGGAAAAATAAATATTCGTTTAAATATTAAATTGTCCGAATGTCGATTCACCGCAGCTAGCTACGATCTTTTAAAATCGTACTTTTCAAATATTATTGATATTCAAACCAAGGAACCTATAGTGTTAAAAAAGAAAGCAGGTTAATTTCCCTGATTCACATAATCCTGTAAATAGGCAAACCGCTCGGTAAGCGTTCCATCACTGGTTGTCATTTTGGCGCGTTCAAGGATACCGCGTTTATCCCCATCAAAGAAAGCCGGGATCACATTTTCCAAAAACATATTTCCAAAGCCTTCGCTAGCATCTTTTGGCAACTCGCAGGGAAGGTTATCCACCGCCATTACTGCAATAGCTCCCGGAGTATTGAATTTCGTTTCTGTTTCAGTTTTTGGGTCGTATCCATAAAAGGGATCGGCGATGGTTGAGGCACGTATCGTACTCGCCACAGGTCCGTCTACGTCGCAAGAAATATCGGCCACCAAATTTATATTGAAATCGGGATGTCTGGCATCTTCTCGCGTGAACAAATAAGGTGCTCCATTTCCGTAGAAATGTCCGGCGATAAATACATCGCTCACTTTGGCATAACGCATAAAATCACTTTCATACCCCGACGGGTCTTTGTAGAATTCCTGCTTGACCATCTTTCCGCCGTCTTTTCTGCGATTGTATTCGGTCACATCGATAAGACAATACACGGGTTCATCGAAAGTTTTTGAAAGATAGTTTGCATCGGTAACTTCTCTAATCTTTAAATGGTCCAGAATTTCTTTCGCTCCTTTGGCCACTTTTCCTGTTCCCGATAAAATAATCCTCAATCCTTTTGGCAACTCAATATTATCTAATTGTGTTTTAACAGCATCCAAATCGCTTAGCGTTTCTACTTTAGGCAGGGTAAAAAGCGTATCCCGTAAGCCCAGTGCTCTAAAGGCGTTATAGGCTCCTACCAATCCGGCATAGCGACCAAAACCTATTAAACGAGAATTATTCTGCTTAACGATGGTTTCGTGATCGAACAATTCAATTTTTTTCTCGAGAATTGCCTTTAGCAATTTTCGATTATAGGGTTGCTTTTTAATGGTATGGCTGAAGAAGAAATATTTTTTATTCGGAATTAGTGCCTCAACGGGCACTTCTTTAACACCTAGCATTACATCGGCTTCCGAAACATCTTCCTTCACTTCAAATCCGGCTGCTCGATAGGCTTCATCCGAAAAAACCCGAATATCTGAAGCTTCCACAATGATTCTGGCATTGGGGAATTGATGTATGACTTCTTGACACTTTTCGGGTGAAAAAACGACACGACGGTCGGGCGGATTCTTACGTTCTTTGATAATTGCGAAGGTGATAGCCATTTGGAATACTTTTTGTTGCTTTTTATTGGCGGCAAAGATAGTGTTTTTAGTGTATCTTTGCGTTCCATTTCGGGTAGGGATTGAGGCAATTTACCGTGTAAAGCCGAAAGCCCGGTCGCGTTGCGAAAGCAACGAGAACCCGCCAAATGATCTTTGAAAATACAGGGGCCGACTGGTTTTGACAGCGGGTCTAATGGTACTGTAAGCATGTCGAGCGCTGGAACACAGCTCGTAAATCTCATGATTCACACTTTTTAAACGGCGAGAATAACTACGCCCTAGCTGCATAATCCGAATTACAGTAGGATAATGCCTCGGTCCGCAAGGCGGACAAGCAGGAAGTCACTCAAACACCTTGGTTTGCGGTTTTTGATATAGTGACTTCGTAAAAGTAAACCTAGCTTGTGTAGGGCTTTGATACACTTGCGAAACCCAAATTGAAGCTAAGGGGTGCGTTGGTAGTTTTCGACCGGCAAATCCACGAAAACCGAAATGAAAACTAAACATGTAGAAAGTAGTATTGTTACGCGTTTGGACGAGGGTTCGACTCCCTCCGGCTCCACTTTAAAAACCACCCACGGGTGGTTTTTTGCATTCCGCCTTCGGGATTCGAAAGCCAACGCGGCAAGCTGGCCCCTTCGCTAAAAATACCCACCGGGTATTTTTTTAACGCTCGGTCCTCTCCGGCTCCA